>JBEEMF010000040.1:0-3455 GCA_041192805.1 Bacteroidota bacterium
ATGTAGAAATTGTATATCAAGAGCACCCGTTGAACCAACATTATCGGGGAAATGAGATTCCCAGGGATTGGTTGGCCCCTGAAGTGGAAGGAAGTTTTCCGTCGTTTTTCTCTTACTGGAAGAAGGTTGAGAAATCGTTGCGCAGAGAGTATAAAGAAGTTCGTGGTTATTAAGGATTGCTGATGAAAAAGCCCAAAATGCAGATTGTCTGGATTAAACGTGATTTGCGCGTCAGCGACCACGCGCCTCTGGCAGAAGCGGAGGCATCGGGTTTGCCATATCGGGTGATATTTATTTTTGAGCCGAGTTTGGTGGCGCATCCGGATTGTTCGGAACGACATTTACGTTTTCAGTGGCAGTCCTTGATGGATATGAATCGAACATGGTTGCGGCTGTCGCAGGATTCTGAGGCTAGGCAGGTAGATGTGTTTTGGGGTGAGGCGGAGGCGGTGTTTTCGACCCTGTTTGATGCTTATGAGATTACACGGGTGCTTTCGTACGAGGAATCGGGCATCGAAAAGTCGTTTCGGCGCGATAAAGCCATCGCCCAATTGTTGAAAGGCAAAGGGGTTATTTGGCAAGAATATCAGCGGAATGGGGTTTTGCGGGGTATCAAAGATCGCGTGGATTGGGACAAGCGGTGGTTTGTGACGATGTATGAGCCGGTGATAGAAAATAGCTATCGAAAACAGCTATATCCTGAGGAGTTGGGATTTTTTGTGGAGGCGCTTCAGGGGCCTATGGTCAGGGAATTCGCGATCCCAGAGGACCGTATTAAGAGTTTAGAATCGGCGTCGGCGGGCATGCAAATAGGCGGTGAATCGATGGCATGGCGGTATTTGCAGGGTTTTTTGTCGGAACGACATAAATCATACCACTACCATATTTCGAAACCTTTGCAAAGCAGGGAATCGTGTAGTCGATTATCGGTGTACATCGCGTGGGGCAATTTGTCGATCAAGCAAATTTATCAGGCCTCGAAATCGCTGTCGAAGGAGCAAAAGAATGGCAGGGCGATTACGGCTTTTTTATCGCGGATCAAGTGGCATGATCACTTTGTACAGAAGTTTGAGCAGGAGTGCACTTACGAGTATCGGGCGGTGAACAGGGCTTTTGAGGATTTGGGTGCGGAGAACGATGCGCAGTTATTGCAGGCTTGGAAGGAGGGCAAAACGGGTTATCCGTTGGTGGATGCGAACATGCGGGCATTGGCGACTACCGGTTGGATCAATTTTCGGATGCGGGCGATGTTGGTGAGTTTTTTGACGCATCATTTAGACGTTGATTGGCGGTTGGGGGTATATCATTTGGCGCAATATTTTTTGGATTACGAGCCAGGGATTCACTACACGCAGTTTCAGATGCAGGCGGGGACCACAGGGGCGAACACGGTGAGGGTTTATAATCCGGTGAAGAATGGGTTGGAGCACGACACGGACGGTGAGTTTGTACGTCGGTGGGTGCCTGAGATAGCGGGGTTACCGAATCATTTGATTCATCAGCCATGGACGATGACGGATATGGAGCGTGTATTATACGGGGTGACGTTGGGCGAGGATTATCCGCAGCCGGTTGTGGCGTTGCAGGGACGGAAGATTGCTATGGTTGCGCGGATTTATGAGATGCGGAAATCGGAGTTTGCCAGGGAGGAAAAGGCGAGGGTTTTGAAGAAACACAGTCGGCCCGCGAAACCGAAATCGCCGAAAGTATCGAATGCTCCCAAAGCGCCGAAAGTGCCGAAAGCTCCCAAAACATCTGTAACGCCCAAATCGCGAATTAACAAGAAAAAGGAAGGGGGAGGCAGCGAATGAAGGGGGTAAAGAAGCAGCACTTGCCGAGCAAAATCTGTGTGACTTGCGGTCGGCCATTTGTATGGCGAAAGAAATGGGAGCGTGACTGGGAATCGGTGAAATATTGCAGTGATCGATGTAAAAAAACGGGTTAATTTTGTGAGATGATGGATCAAGAAAAGGAGGCTAAAAGTCAAGACGCGGCTCACGATCCATCAACGGAGCAAAAAGTAAGTGTTGAGGTTCGGGTGGTTGAGACAGATGATGGGAGTAGGACTTTGTATTTGCCAGGGCTGGATGAGACCTATCATTCCACCCATGGGGCTGTCACAGAATCACGTCATGTTTATATTGAAAAGGGCTTAGATTTTTGGAGGGCGGCGCATCCCGAGGCCAGGGAGTTGAGAGTGTTTGAGATGGGTTTGGGTACGGGTACCAATGCGATGTTGGCGATGGATTGGTGCGTTGCCAATGATTGTAAAATGCGATATTATTCGGTAGAGAAATTTCCGTTGGGGCAGGATTTGATGAGGGAATATTGGGGTTTCACAGGGCTTGTTAAGGGCGATGACTTAGGTATTCAAAATGTATCGTGGCGCAGCGATGCACTGCATTCCTCGCCTTGGGAGCAATGGATAGAGATTCCATTGTTGAATGGGGCTTTTGAAGTATTTAAGCACGAATCCGACATACAGGACGCGGTAATTCCTAAGGATATTGATGTGGTTTTTTGGGATGCATTTGGACCTCAGAAACAGGAAGGCGTTTGGGGGGTAGAATTGTTTCAACCCATTTTTCATGCGATGCAAGAGGGAGGTGTTTTTGTTACCTATTCGTCAGCCGGCGATGTAAAACGAGCCCTGAAGCAAGTGGGTTTTGTGTTGGAGAGGTTGGATGGTCCTCCGCATAAACGACATATGCTTAGAGCGATGAAGGTTTGAGTTAGTCAATAATTGTAGGAGGGTAAATGGAATTATTCGCATCGCGAACCAAAATGTCCTCATCTTTGTTTCAAACATTATGACTTTGCAATTTACCCCAATTTCTGAAATACAGAAGGCTTATGAGCAGCAGCGTTTGCTGAGTAATCAGCGCGTAATTAATACGCCGAAGCAGCGCATCGAACAGTTGAAGCGACTTCGAAAAAGCATCGCCAAGTACGAAGCTGAGTTATTGGAGGCTCTTAAAACGGATTTAGGTAAGTCGAATTATGAGGGTTTTCTCACCGAAGTGGGCGTTACCTATCAAGAAATTGATTTTCATATCAAAAACGTAAAGGAATGGAGTGCGCATCGAAGGATACAAACGCCTTATTTTTTGTTGCCATCGAGCAGTAAGGTGATTCCGGAGCCGTTTGGACAGGTGTTGATCATGGCACCGTGGAATTATCCGTTTCAGTTGTTAATGAATCCTTTGATTGGAGCGTTATCGGCAGGAAATAGAGCGATTTTGAGACCATCGCCGGAAGTGCCCCACGTGGCTGAAGTGATTGGAAAAGTTGTCGCTGAGGCATTTACAAACGAAGAAGTATTTGTGGCGCAAGGCAGCATCGAAGAGAATCAGTGGTTGTTGCAGCAGCAGTGGGATTATATCTTTTTTACGGGCGGACCGTTTTTGGGTAAGATTGTGGCGAAGGCGGCAGCGGAGAAATTGATTCCGGTGACA
>JBEEMF010000041.1:0-7163 GCA_041192805.1 Bacteroidota bacterium
CAATCGCATCGTAGCGTAAACAGAACCCAGGATGATGATACCGTGGGAGATGCTGTATTCGATGTGGTTGTAAAGCGATGAGCCGTTGGTGATTTCAGGCGTTAGAAAAGCGTGGATCGCCCCGGCGCCCCAATAAACCAGGAATTCGTAACTGATCTGAGACCCGCGGATGAGGAGGTAGGCAGCGATGAAGGCCGACATTCCGCAGAGGTGCAGGGGCAAACTGTTTTCGATGTACCAGGTGTGGTCGAGGTACATTTTGATATTGCTGGCCGCGAAATTGATCAAGGAAAGCGCGCCGATACACCAACCCAGCATTTTTCTGGTTTTCTCAGTTTGGTTTTTTGAAACAATCAGGACCAGAAGGAATAGGCCCCAGAAAATGCCATTCATATACATCCAATCGGGTGAACCTAAGGGAACGGTATGGTGATAGTGGTTGAGGTCGAGTGGTTTTGCAGCTATGCCTGCCGAATCGGCAATTGAAAGGGTATCCATAGAAGCGTGCAAGATAAAAGTTATTGATTGAAAACCAAGCACCCAAGTAATATTGTAAAATTTACAATATTTATTCACGATTTCCTATAGATGGTTGGATTTGCCGCGAAAATGTTGTTTTTTGCCGTTCAACTAATCCACATTTTGATGAAGCAGAACAATACCACACGCGCATTTGCCACTTTGGTGAGTGTATTCTTTTTCTGGGGCTTTGTAGCGGCCAGTAACGACATCCTGATTCCAGTATTTAAAGACAAATTGCATTTGGAGCAATGGCAGAGTCAGATGATTTCATTTGCGTTTTACGTGGCCTACACGTTGGGTGCCTTGGGCTATATGTTGGTGAGCTTTGTGCTGAAGCGCGATTTGTTGGGTAGCTTGGGTTACGGCAAGGGCATTTCTTTGGGTTTGATCATCAGCGCCATTGGAAGTTTGTTGTTTATCCCAGCGGCGGATTCGGCTTCCTTTCCGATGTTGTTGGGCGGATTGATCATCGTGGGATTGGGTTTCTCATTGCAACAGACCGCTGCCAATCCTTTGGCCATTGCGTTGGGTTCACGCGAAACTGGCTCTCAACGATTGAGTATGGCTGGAGGCGTGAATAATTTTGGTACAACAATCGGACCTTTGCTTGTTACCGCAGCCATTTACGGGGCGATGGGTTCAGGCTCTGGTGCAGAATTAGATGTAAGTGCCGTGAAAGTGCCATACCTTGTTTTGGGTGGTTTGTTCGTATTGTTTGCAGCGATTTTTTATCGATTAGACGTACAAGTGGATGCCGATGAAACGGTACATGCTTCCGACGATGATGGAAAATCGGTCCTTTCCTACAAGCAAGTATGGATGGGTATGATTGCGATCTTTTTGTATGTGGGTGTTGAAGTGAGTACCGCAGGCAACTTGAGTGAATATTTGAAGTCGAATTTGATGGTTAGCACGCAGGATGCGGCACCGTATATCAGTTTGTTTTGGGCGAGTTTGATGATTGGTCGATGGGCGAGCTCTGCAGGGTCGTTCAATGTGGCTGTGGGTACCAAGAAGGCCCTTCGTTTTGTATTGCCCTTGGTTGCTTTTGGTGTGTATTTGTTGGTGAATTCGGTGCGATACAAAGAAGGTGGGTTGTCTCTGGATTTCGGGGCAGTGGAGAAGTTCTATGGCTATGTAGCGATGGTGGGTGTGTTGATTGGTGTGGATTATATGAGTAAGGGGAATCCTGCCCGACAGCTACTGATCTACAGTGTATGCGGAATGGTGGCACTGATGGTGGGTATTTTCAATGGCGGTTCATTGGCGGCGATAGCGTTTGTGAGTGTGGGATTGTTTTGTTCAACCTTGTGGCCTTGTATTTTCACCTTGGCCATTGCGGGTTTGGGTAATAAAATGTCGAAAGCATCGAACTATTTGATCATGATGATCATGGGCGGCGGGGTTGTGAGCGTATTGCAGGGGAAGCTGGCTTCGGAATCGCTCTTGGGAATTTTGAACAGTTATTGGGTGGGTGTAGCGTGTTTTGCTTATTTGGCATATTATGCAGTGAGCATGAAGGCACACTTCAAAAAAGAGGGTATAGAGGTAGGGCAGGCGTCAGGCGGACATTAATTTTCAATTTCCATTTGGGAAGTTCAGAAGATTTCTTATTTTTGCAGCCCGTTTGACAGGAAACTCTTCGGAAAATCCGGTCTTACATGTTGGTATCGTAGCTCAGTTGGTAGAGCAAAGGACTGAAAATCCTTGTGTCGACGGTTCGATTCCGCCCGATACCACGAAGGTAAAAAGAAAACCCCTTGTTTTTCAAGGGGTTTTTTGTTTCAAGAGAGAGGAGTTAACAAATTGGTTAACAATCTTGGGGAGTTAACAAGCAATTTTCCACTTCATGAGATTCTTTCTTTCAAGGAGTTGTTTCACTTCCTCGTACTTATACAGAACCCTTCTGCTGTTCCCAAAACGATAATTTGGCAACAGTCCATCTTTCGTCCATCTGCGGATTGTGGGAAGAGAAATGTGAAGGAGATTTGCTGCTTCCACGCTGGTGAGGTAAACGGGTTTGTCTTTTTCACGAATACTGATAATTAACAGAGTCAAGAACTCCTTGAGTTCCTGCCTAAAGATTTCCCTGATTGTGATTTCTGTGGGAATGCTGAAGATTACATTTTGTTCCATTTTATGCTACTTGTTTTAAGTCAAAGTGATTGTTTCCAACGATTTTAGTTCTTTCTATGCTTTGTAGGAAATATGACTTGTTGATTTCATACCCGACAAAGTCAGCATTAAATCTCAATTCTTTTAGGCAATTGCCGATTGAATTAATATAATACTCCCCGAATCCTGGACCAGATGTTGATTGGATGATTGAGTCTAATAAATTGGAGAGGATTGTGTAAGCCCAAATAGAAGACACGAATAATTCACTAATATTGAAGTGCTAATTTTTGCGTTAGCAACTTGAAGCCATCATAGCAACGTCAAAAATTCAACAAGTTTGCAATTTTAATTATCCGCCTTTATTTTGCACGGAAAAAATATTCTTATGAGAAAAAATGAAATACTCAACATTTTTGTCTTGGTTTTAATGTTGTTCACATCTGAACTGTCAGCTCAGATTACCAAGAGTAATGTAAAAATTACAAGCTTAAATGAGAACGACAATGGATGGTTTTGGTGCACATTGGATTTTACAATAAAGGATATTGATATAAATAGTATTTCCAGGCTACAAATCCTTCAGTTTATTGAGGACTCAACTGATTTATTAAATTCAAGTGTGAAAATTACTAAATTCAATAACGAGGAATGGGATGATAAAAATAGGTTGTTTTTGTATCAAGAGAAAATTGAAACGGGCAAAAAGAAAACGTCAAAATTCAGAGTCTATTTTTACATATTGACTCCATTTAGCTGTGATTTTTCTAAGAGTTCAACTGGCACTGTGTTCAAATCCGACAATGGTTTGAGGTGGTTATATCTAGGGCCATTTCAAAGCAAAGAATTTTATAATCCCAACGGCATCATGAAATGCAATGATTGCGAACCTTCAGATAGCATGAAATTAATGCTCAAAAAACTTTTATATGATGGATACGACCGTGAACAATTGATAAAAAAAGCCAAGGAATTAGAGATGCGTAGATATGAAAAAGCTGAATACGAACAATTTATTGATTCACTGGGCGTTTTGTCAATAATAAAAGAAGCAATTCGAAATGGAGATTTGAATAGTCAAAACGCTAAGCTTGGAGCAGTTTTAACTAATATTAATAAGAAATTAACAAGTAAATTTAAAAAGCGATCCTATTATTTTTATGACGAAGAATTTGAGGACATTGATTTGAAATATATTGGCTCCATATCTCCTGTGACGGGAATACTTCAGTGCAGAAGAGAAGGAGTGTTGTGTACGGAATATAAATTAGTGGATTCAGTAGTTTCAGCGATACGGATTTATGAAAGACCTTATAATTCGCCAACAGGCGAATTAACAATTGACTTTACCGAAAACAAATACAAGGCAATATATTATGTCGACTATTTGAATTGGTGGACATACCGTGAAGGCTCAGTCCCCAGCTCCAGTGTGTTACAAGATTTGCATAACATTAAGAAAATAAGGAAACATCTGTTTGTTTATGATGCGGATAGAAACAGTGTGAAGCACCTAATCGAGAAAGGTATTACTTCTTGGTTTGATTCTGGAATAAATGAAACCTACCAAGGTGTATGGTTGTCGTCTGTTACGCACACTGAACTAACGGATGAATTGTCAAATTCTGACCTTTTATTGAGCAAGACTTCTCCTGTTAAATACAAAAATAAAAGCAATTCAGAATATGACTATTTTCACCTTGATTTTCGTACAAATGACAGTGTTGCAGCCGTTACAAGAATAGGAGAATTGAACGGTGGCAAGAAGTATCTACAGACCTATGTTTTCACAAAAGGTAGTTTATTGAAAGAATTTTATCACAACCTGAGGGTTGATTCAACATACTCGGAGCATGAGATAGCGGGAAATAAATGGAAATCAACGACCCCATCAGCTCACATACCGATGGCAGTGTCCACAAAAAGGCATTCAGATTCACTTTATCACGTTATGTATTCGTACAACGGCAAATTGTTATTTGATGCTATGATGAACACCAGGTCTGAAATTGTGGGTGTTGCCAAGATATATTCAATATCAAGTCCGTTATTAAAACGATACAGAACGTCTCGGCAGAGTGCCGAAGATAAACAAAATGCGATTTTTAAAATTTCACTCTCGTTTGTACCGATAAAAAACGAGTATACATCTTCACTCAGCTCTTTAGTGAATTTGGCTGATTTTAGTCCAAACGATAATAAGACCATCGGCCTGCAATACCTATACACGAACCTGATGCCTCTAGCTACAAGTCCTTTGGGTACAGAAATTACAATTAAGGGTAGCCCAGCTTTTGTTGATCGAACAGCTGATCACCTCGCCCAAAAGGCACTTTTTAAAAATGGAAAATTGATGGCGTTGTATGTTTTTCTGCCCGATGGGGTATGTTTTGACAGTTTGAATTTAGGTTTAAACGAATATGGGGAACAAATTGGTAAGTCAACTGTAAATGAATTTCCTTTGAGTGAAAGGTATATGGCTTTGTACAATAAATCACAAAAAGAACTTGAAGATCGTCAAACGCAAGCCATGATGATATTACTAGAAGCTTTGAAGAAAAATGACAATACTTGTGATCACTGTAAAAATTCTATAATGAGTGAGCGAATTGACATTTATGATATTGACTGCCCAAATGGGAAAAGTTACATGTTGAATTCAAAGCGTAAGTTTTGTTCCCTCAAATGTCATTCGGATTATAAAAAGTATTGGTGTGACCTTCAAGGTAACTAGATTGAACTGGTTCATCCCTGCAAACTCGGATTGAGTGAGTTTTGGTATGTGGGAAATCTAATTGTTGGCGGTCCAGGTATGCGCATTTATTCAGGTAGGAAAAACGCCATTGATATTGCATTGCTCGGCGCTTACGATTGTAAGTACCCCATTTTTCGAACTGGGTTAGATTCGACTTTTCAATTTTATGACCCCTCCCCATTTATTAGACAACCGAAGTTAGAGTTTCAGGGATATTGACCCCTCCCCATTTATTAGACAACCGAAGTTAGATTAGTAAATCGCAGTAAAAAAAAGAGTGCTGCCGCACATTTAGTTAAATAGGACATGTATGATTTGATGTAATTTGGTATCATGGGTATGATAAATGATGGTATATGTACCATTGGGTAAGTTATCTGGAAGTGATATCCTATTTTCCTTTATGTCGATTTCTGGTTGAATACACTGTCCTAGATGATTAAATAATTCAATTTTGTATTCTGATTTTGTATTTAACTGTAATTTGCAAAATAATTGATTTGAATAACATGGATTAGGATAAATCCAATCAATTCTATTTGATACTCGTTGATCATTTATAGAAAGCAGCGATTCTACCTCGTTACAATTTTTAACTAAGGGTAACGGTAATACACCACAACCTCGGAATTTAAAATCCTGCGATTTTTTGACATGCCATTTCATCGTTGTTTGTTCATCGGATGTAATTGAGTCTCTTGATGACCAATTATCCGATGGTAGTAAGGTTACACTTGGATACATTGTTTGGCCCAGTTCATTTACGTGCCCCAAACCCAAGGAGTGTGCCATTTCATGCATTAAAACATATCTGAATTTCGATTGACCTGATTGTGGTTGACCCATTCCATAGTACCAGTTTTCCTTGCTGCTAATACGAATGAGCTGGGTTTTATTATAATAAAATGTTTCGGAGCCGACAATACATGAGGACCAAATTTTTTCATTGAAGCCAACCACGTTTAAATTTGAATCTGGGCCTATCATATGGATGCCAAATTGAGTTGACAAAGGCATCCATTTCTTTAGCTCCTTGACCGTGTAATTAACATTGGTTTTACATCTAAATTCTCTCACGACATCAATAATTGCTTGTTTGATTTCTGGATTTTTCCAGTAGTTAGGGTGTATGTACCAAGTTATTCCGGTGTCGTTGGGCCCATTTATTAATAAATCTGATATTAATGGGTTTAATTGCCTGTAGCCGATGTTGGCCATGACATGCAGTGTGTCTTTCGATATGATTTCAGAGTTGTTAATAATTATTTTTATTTTGTTGGAAAATGCATTGGGCATTTCTAATCTTATTTCGGAATTATTCCAAGATATATATTTAATTAATCTTCCAATTTTTTCATCAGAATACTTGTTTGTTTCTTGGTAAAAACTCACAAATGAGGATCCTTGTGAAATCCCGAATCCAGAACCTTGGATAATCAACGTATCTCCTTTGCCGCCAATGATTTTATTTGGGGAGAAATAAGTGATTTTTTGGGCACATGAGAAATTAGAATAAATAAAAAATAGAATAAAAATTTTTTTTTTCATGAATTTAAAAATATTTAATGATTTGAATATATCCTTTGAATTCCATATCATTGTCTGGATTTACAAATCGATAGAAGTAAATTCCATTTGGTAAATCATTATCTTCAGTATCGAGACCGTAGAAGTTGTTTTTGTATTTAGGTAGGTCTAATATGAGCTTGCCCTGTCTATCATAGATGTATAAAGTGAACTTGTAATAGTCTGGTAGAATACTTGCATCCCA
>JBEEMF010000042.1:0-22197 GCA_041192805.1 Bacteroidota bacterium
AAGCGTCTACTGATTCATTGGTTCTGAAATTACCTAGGTTTTTGGTGCTGAAATCGATGTATGCAATGCTTTGACCATTCCCGCCTTCAAACTCGTCGAAATGACCACTTTGAAAGCTACCTGGGATGGTTGCAATGCTTTTGTTATAGGCGATTTGTTCTCCAACAATGATTTCTGTAAGATTGGATATGACCTGGTTTTGCCCTTTAAAAACTCGTGCGTAAAAGATGTATTTCCCCGCATTGAGCGCTGTGGTAGAGAGTGCAAATGGGGCTGAGACGTTGGTTTTGATTCGATTTGATCCCATGTACCACTGAACAGAATCGGGGGTGATGCTGAGTGAATCGAAGTACAATGTGGCGGCCGTGCCTTTGTACAATTGTCCAAAATCGGTAGTGATGTGCGCAGTGATGTCGAGATCCAAACTCGTTTTGAGCTTTCTTGGGGCGATGGTCATGACATATCCATCCGAGAATTTTACTTTGAGCGTATCGGGTCCATCGTTTTTGGCAACATAAACCATTTGATTGCCTTTTTTAAAGGCCACTGCCAAGGGGTGATTTGCGGTGATGTTGGGTTGTAGTCGACCCAAGGCATTGAGCGCGTGAAGCCAGTGGTAGGTTTGTGCATCAGAAACCCCGAATTTTAGGTTGCGATTGGGAAAGCTGTTGTATAGTTCAATCGCTTTGGGGGCGTTGATGTAGGCAAGGAATTCCCAGTATACATCGTGCCATAAGTTGTCATTGACTTGGTTTGAAAGTATCCCCGTGTTTTTGGTCATTTCGTTCCATAGGCGCTTGGCATAGGTGGTATCGTGGGCCAAATAGAAAGAGCCGCCATGAATAGGATACAACTCAATGCCATAGGATGCGGCAATGTCGTTGGTCCAAAAAGTACCATTGTCGTATGAGTTGCCCCAAACCCTTGAAACCAATGCGTATTGTTGTGTTTTGGAAAAGTTGCGTTGTTTGGTATCGAACCAATATTCTTGAATGGCAGATTGCTCGGTGGTGTAAAGATAAATGCCGAGGTTGCGGATGTTGTTGTCTTGTGTGATGCTGCCCCAATGAATCAGGGAAGAGTTAAATTGCATGCTTTCCGATGTCGATTCTTGGTCGTTTCCTTGCGGAAAGGTAGCAAAACCGTTGGCCCAAGAATGGCCTGTGTAGGGATTGAAGTTTCGTAGATAGGGAAACATTTGGTCGTCTCGTTGTGTGGATGCAGCATCCCTCACCAATAAATTGATCATGGCACCGAACGACTTCGCCCAACCGGGTTCAAATTCCTCCAAAAAGGCCGCGGCGTGGATAAAATAGCCCCAGTGAAAATGGTGGTCGTTGATGTTGTTGTCTTGGCCATGGCCTGCGGGATAGCCCAATAACGAGGACCAGGTTTTGTTATAATAAAACAAGAAAGCGATTTCACCCGGATTGTGGGTGAGCCAATTTTCGAGTCGTGATTTGACGGTTTTGTGAATGGTTAATGCGCTTTTTTTATCGCCCATTTCGTGCGCAATTCTTGCGGTTTGGATCAATCGATTCATCACCTGGCCTTCGTTGTATGAATCGGTCCAGGTGGCCAAACCTTCATTTTTGATGTCGTTGATTTTCTGTTGCAAGGCGATGGGGTTGAAGCCTGCGCTCAAAGGGTCAACGAAGGGTAAAGTGGGTAAGATGCCACTGAATGTATTAATGGTTGAGAAATGGTTTGAGGCCCTCATTTTCAGTGTGCCTCGAACGGTGGAATAGGTGTAATTGAGGTAGTTGGCATTGGAATCGTTGCTGTGCGACCAATGGTGGGGCAGTATGCCACACAATACATTGGAATCTTTCCCTTCGTGAATGCGTTTGTGGATTGAAAAGTTCGTGGTTACCGTACTTTTTGGATTGTTAAACTCCCAGCTGCTGAGGGTTTTGGTGGGTTCAACGTAGGCGAATCTTTGAAAGGAATCTGCCAATGCGCTAAGTTGGGTGCTGTTTTGGGGTAGCATCAGCATCGACCAATAATTGGAGCCATTTAGAGATGATGTGTACAGCGATCCGTTTTTTGTCCAGCTGCTTCCTTTAGGGCCATACACCACGAAATCTGCACCGTTGTATGCGTTTTCGATGATGATTTTTTCGTTTGATATGGTGGCGGTACCTGTATTTATTTTGATGCTAGCCTCGTTGTTGCCGTCTTTTTGGAAGTAAATAAACGGCATGCCCATGCCCACGGTGGCTTGAAATCTGCGTGAAGCGTCTTTCCATTCCATGGTGATGAGCCAATCGCTGTAGTGCGAAATGTATGGCGCGTTGTGGTTGAGTGAAGTGACGCCAACGGTAATGGGTTCGATGTCTGATATCACGCCCCAAGGGATGTAAGAAACCACCAATCCGCTGTTCACAGTTTTCATGGTTAGGGGATAGTTGAAAAGATTGTCGCAATGGGCATTTTTCAATTTTGCCGACCACCAATCGTTTGTTGGAACAGGTTTGGTTTTCAGTGAATCGATGAGGTAGGGCGTGCCAGATGGGTATCCATTTCTCCCTGCAACATCAGTGCCTGGGAATGTGGTGGTATAACTGCCGCTCCCAACTTTTACCGTTTGGGCTTGTGATGCGACAATAAAAAAAAGGCCAATAATTGTGGCCATAGTTATATGAGTAAAGCGTTGTAGAGATTTCAAAAGTAATATGTTGAACGATGAGCTATAAGCGAAGGTATATCATTATTGTATTTTTTACAATAATATTTTTGCCGCTCGATTTGTCTGTGGGCAATACCCTTTTACTTCACAATGGCGAACAAGTGAAAGTTTCCAAATCGGGCCGTCAGGTTATTCTAGACCATTTCAACAAAGCGAGCTAAGAATCCCCCACTGAAGATAGTTTTGTATCTTCGCTACCGTGGAACCCAGCGCTGGAATATCAGTGGTTATTATCGCTTACAATGAATCCAACAATATTGGTCGTTGTATCGATTCCGTGATTGGAATTGCCAATGAAGTCTTAGTGGTTGATAGTTTTAGCACCGACGATACGCCTACAATAGCCCGCGACAAAGGCGCCCGAGTCATTCAACACACCTTTGAAGGCCATATACAACAAAAGAACTGGGCCAAAGACCAAGCAGCATTTGATTGGGTTTTGAGCTTGGATGCCGACGAATCCTTATCTACAGAATTACAAGAGCAACTCACGTTGGCGATTGCTAATGGTCTCACGTTCGGAAAAGTTAAAGGATATACCTTTTCGCGCTTAAATCACTTAGCTGGCCAGCCCATTCGTGGTTGTGGGTGGTATCCTGACACCAAATTGCGACTTTGGGACCGACGGTGTGGTTGTTGGTCGGGCAGAAATCCGCACGATAAGTTTGTTCTAGAGAAAGGCTATTCCTTGGGCTCGATATCTGGCGATATTTTGCATTTTACCTATACCGATCTCACCGCCGTTAAGCAGCAAGCCCTGAAATTTGGCAAAATTGGTGGACAGGCACTAGCGCATGAATTCACGAATCATCCGGGCTATTTCATTCAGCGACAAGGCTTAGGTTTTTATCTTTTGTTCAAGCTCCTCACCGCTGGCTTTGCGCGTTTTATCCGCAATTACCTGCTCAACGGCGGTTGGAAATTTGGCTCCAACGGATTGTTGATCTGCTTTTGGCAAAGCGTAGAAGTATCTTATAAATACGGATTTGCGTTGTTTGGAAAAGCAAGCAATAAATAAACTTCCGGGAAAAATGTTGCAATCAAAAATTCATCCCAATTTAATAGAAGTAGGTTGCGATGAAGCTGGTAGAGGCTGTTTGGCTGGTCCTGTTGTGGCCGCGGCCGTGATCCTACCCAACGATTTTCACCATCCTTGGCTAAACGATTCCAAACAGGTTGGCAAATCGCATCGCAATGCCTTGCGTGATGTGATCGAGAAAGAAGCCCTTTTTTGGGCCGTGGGCGTTTGCAGTCATGAGGAAATTGACCAAATCAACATATTGAATGCCAGTATTTTGGCTATGCACAGAGCCATCAAAAAATTGGGTACGATTCCAGAATTTATTGCCGTGGATGGCAATCGATTTAAGCCCTATCCCAATATCCCGCATCAAACAGAAGTAAAAGGCGATGGCAGATTCTTGCACATTGCGGCCGCTAGTATTCTCGCAAAAACGCATCGTGATGAAATCATGGAAAGGCTTCACCAGGAATTCCCCCATTACGGCTGGAATCAAAACGCCGGCTACCCCACTTTGGCCCATCGCAATGCAATTCGTACGCATGGAATCACACCCCACCACCGCAAATCATTTCGATTGCTGCCCGAACAACTCAGATTATTTTAACACCCCCTTGTTGGATTGATATTTTTGATTAACTTATTGACGAAAATTTGTCAATTTTTTAATCAATTCAATATGCGCTCTCCTTCTCCCTCCTCGATTATCACCCACATGGACCTCGACTCATTTTTTGTGAGCGTAGAGCGAATGCGCAACAGCGCCTTAAACGGAAAACCTGTCATCATTGGAGGCAACAGCGATCGCGGCGTGGTGGCTAGCTGCAGCTATGAGGTTCGCGCCTTTGGTGTACACAGTGCGATGCCGATGAAACAAGCCAAACTATTATGTCCGGAAGCCATCATTATTCGAGGAGATTCTCAACTATACAGCGATTATTCTAAGGACGTGACGGATATCATTGCCGAGTCGGTTCCGCTGTACGAGAAAAGCAGCATCGACGAGTTTTACATTGACATGACGGGCATGGACAAATTTTTTGGGTCGTGGAAGTTGGCGATGGAACTTAAGGATCGCATTTTAAAAGAAACGGGTTTGCCCATTAGCTTTGGATTGGCGAGCAATAAAACGGTGAGTAAGGTTGCCACGGGAACGGCCAAGCCAGCAGGACAAAGAAAGGTGGATTACGGCGATGAAAAACCTTTCCTTGCGCCACTTTCGGTGAGAAAAATACCAGGGGTTGGCAACGAAACCTATCGCACACTGAGGTCGTTGGGGATACAATACATCAAAACCCTGCAAGAGATGCCCATGGAATTGCTATCGAAGACACTCCAAAAACCCGGCATCGACTTATGGAAAAAGGCACAGGGGATCGACAATCGCAAAGTGGAACCCTACCAAGAACGGAAAAGCATTGGCACCGAGCGAACCTTTGAGAAAGACACGATTGATGTCGTTAAATTACGCAACCTAATGAGCGCCATGGCCGAAAACTTGGCATACCAGCTCAGGAAGGGCGATAAAATCTGCGCTTGCATCACGGTAAAGGTGAGATACAGCGACTTCAATACGCACACCTTGCAGGCGAAGATTCCTTACACCAGTGCAGACCATATCATCATTGCCAAAACCATGGAATTGTTTGACCGTTTATATAGTCGACGATTACTGATTCGTTTGGTGGGGGTACGACTTAGCGATTTGGTGAGCGGCGGTTTTCAGATGAATTTGTTTGAGGATTCGGAGGAGATGGCCAATTTGTATCAGGCGATGGATCGCATGAGGAATCGATTTGGGAGCCAGGCCGTTCGCAGAGCGAACGGCCTGGACGTAAAAAGTATCGGCCGGTCAGACAATCCCTTTGATGGTGGCCCGCCCCCATTGTTGGCAAATCGCAGAAGTTAATACCACCCTGATTCGGTAAGATTTATTGCGTTTTATGCACCGAATGTACCATACCCTTCCAATTGTGGGTTATTTCCGTTTTATTTGTAATAGGTATCATCAAACCCCATGAAACTACGCAACCTATTCCTCGTTATCAGCATTTTAAGTATTCAAGCAGTCACGGCGCAAACCAAACCTGTACTCAAAGCCCGTGAAAATTTTGCCAATGGAAAATATCCTGAAGCAAGAAAATATTGCATTAGCGGCCTCGAAGACGATAAATCCACCACTGAACTTTGGTATATCAAAGCCATCTCCGAGTTTGAGATGTATCAACTAGAAAAATATCGCAAAGAAGAAACCGATTACTTTAAAGAATCCATGAAAAGTGCCGTAAAGGCGATTGGTTACGATGATGACCTAATACTTTACAAAGTATACGGCGAACGATTTAAACCATTGGTGGCTGCAAACAACAAAGAAGCCATCAGCAATTACGGTCAAGGTAGATACCCCCGTGCCCTCCAAACCTACAAAACGAGTTATGAACTTACCGGAGATACCATTGCTCTAGGCATGGCTGGACATTGTTATTTTTTGATGAAGCAAAACTTGGATGCCGTAAAAACCCTTAGAAAGGTTGCTACAATGAATTACGGTGCCAATGCAGAAAACAAACACAAGAAAACGTATGTGAGAGAAGCATTTGAAGACCTAACCGATTACTATTTGAATGAGGCCAAAATGAAAGACAGCGCAATGTATTATTGCGAAATGGGACTATCTGTATTCCCACTCAACGTCAAATTGTTAAGCTGGGAACGTCAAATGTTGAATATCGAATTGGCATCAACAAGAACAAACACCGGCTACAGCGCTATGTACAACCAATGGTTGCAAAAAGCCTTGATCTATTTCCCAAGCGATACATTTTACCTACACGAACAAAACAATTTCTACCTCAACCGCATCGGATACCTTACACAGGAAAACGATTGGGCTGAAGCAGAACTCACATACCAAGATTTCTTTCAGCGGAAAGCCGATCTATTGGGTAGAAAATCAAAAAACGCTACCGATCCATTCTCGTTGAACGATACAAGCAAATTCATTACCCAGAGTTTAGAGTATTATCTGAGCAACAACGCCCCCGGCGGTACTGTATTCTTCTTCTACAAATGGTATCCTACGCAGTTTAAGACGGGAGCCATCGATGAGAAACGCATGGAAGCCCTGCTAAACAATCCACCAAAAACCATTAGCCACCGCTTGATTGGAATGCTGATGGATCATGCAGGTAATAAGTACCCAAAAAATGCTACCCTAAAAAAGCATCGCATGGCTATTTACTCGCAATGGATCAAACAACCCATCGCCTATTACGATTGGCAGCGCATCATAACTTTAAGTGATTCTGTAGTTAAGGACTTCCCAAAAAACACCACCCTAAAACCCCAACAACAGCAACTTTTGGCTAGGGGCATTGATTCATTAACTAAGCACGGCCAAATGGATTTGGCTTGGGGATTGTACTACCGCCTTCAAAAAGAAAATCCCAAATTTGCAACATTAAATAAACTTCAGATCAGTTTGGCAAAAGCGGATTTCGAAAAACGTTTCAAAGGCAGCAAAATCGCCTACTCTAAAATCAAAGGCAAACAGGTTTCTAATACCGGTTGGTCTGGTGTTGTAAAGACTTGTACCCCAGGAACCTTACCAGACAGCACCAATCAAAAAATCACCAATCGTATCAATTACTTCCGTCAGAACGCCGGAATTCCTAGTGCCGTGAGATTGGACGAGGATAAGCAAATTGCATGTTTGGCTGCCGCCACAATGTATGCCCCCATTGGCGTGTTCAGTCGCGAGCCCAAACCCGAAACACACAAGTGCTTTTCACAACCTGCAGCCGACGCCGCCGCTTATGGTCAAGCCATTTTGGAATCAAATCCTGCGCAAAGTGTCACTGTGCTCATGAGCGACAATAAAAGTGATGAGATGTATAATCGTCGACTTATCACCCACCCAGGATTAACAAACTATGGTTATGGTTGTGCCGACAATAATTCTGTTTTTTGGATGGCCGATAAATCGTTGTTAAAAATAGATTCTAGCTATTATAAGGATCACTTTGTAACCTGGCCCGCTGCGGGTGCCGCTCCAACCATGCTCGCTTTTGATAAATGGAGCTTTTCTATTCTTCAGCCGCTTGCAGAAGCAACCGTATCAATCACATCTATCAAACATGGCAAAGTGGAATGTGACGTGCGCGAAGAAGCGGGAAATGGGCTTGGGCTTCCAACTTTGGTGATCGTTCCGCTAGGCATGCCCAAATGGGAAACTGGCGACGTAGTCAAAACAACGGTTACCCTAAAAAATAAAAAAGTATTTACCTACTCAACTGAGTTGTTCTAATTGCTTTATTCCTATTATTTCATTACCTTTGCAGTCCTTTTTTAGGATCCTTTCTGCACGCGTGGCGTAATTGGTAGCCGCACCAGACTTAGGATCTGGCGCCGTAAGGTGTGTGGGTTCGAGTCCCTCCGCGTGCACTACTCCCCTCCAATTGTTGCTATTAGGCAATGTGGCGGGGATTTTCATTTAATCACATCACCCAATAGAAAAAAAGCAATATTGTGAATATTCAACTCGAAAAACACGACGATCTTAACCTTACTGTCATCATTGCACTTGGCAAATCAGATTACCAAGAAAAGGTAGAAAAAGAAGTAAAACGCATTCAGAAAACCGCCAATATCAAAGGCTTCCGCCCAGGAAAAGCCCCTATGGGAATGGTTCATAAGTTGTATGGAAAAGGGATTCTAGCCGATGAAATTCAGCGCATGGCATCCGATGCGATGAACGATTATATCGAAGAGAACAAATTGGATATTTTAGGCTACCCCATCGCAAGTAATAAGGTAGAAAGCGAAATTGATATCGACGGTAGCGAAGATTTTACGTTTGCTTTTGATTGTGGTTTGGCGCCTCAATTCGAACTTAGTGTTTCTAAAAAGGATACTTTGGAGCAATTTGATATTACCGTTACCGATAAAGAAGTTACGGACGATATCAATTACTCTAGAAAGCGTCATGGCAAAATGGTTGATATCGAAGCCGCAGAAGAGGAAGACATCATCTACGCAAATGTCAATGAGTTGAATGAAGACGGAAGTGTTTTGGATGGTGGTTTGAACGATAAAAACATCAGCTTCGTATCGTCTTTGATCGAAGATAAGAAAGTGAAGGATTCTGTTTTGGGCAAAAAAGTGGGCGAGCAGTTCAATGCCGATATCAAAACATTGCTCAATAACAATGAAACCGTTATTTCTAATACGTTGGGAATCGCAAAAGAGGGCGTAAACGACCTTAGTAGCAATTTCAGCGTCACCGTAACTGAAATCAAACGCAGAATCGATGCAGAAATCAACGAGGAGTACTATAAAGAAGTTTTTGGCGACCTAGAAATTCCATCAAGTGAAGAAGAATATCGCGAGAAGATCAAAGCGAATTTAGAAAACTACTACCGCAATGAATCTGAACTTTGGTTAGATCATCAAATTGGTCACTTGTTGATGGAAAAACACAACATCAATTTACCCGATGAATTCTTAAAACGTTGGTTAATCACTACGAAAGAAAATGAATACACCTTCGAAAACATCGACGAGAAATATGCGGAAGAGAAAAGTGCATTGCAACGTCGTTTGGTAATCGACAAGATTGCTGCCCAAACAGATTTGAAGAGCACAGAGGCAGAAATCAGAGAAGAAGCGCGCATTTATTTCCACGGTTTATACCGTCAGTACGGATTAAATATCCCAATGAACGATGCATTCTTGGACGAAAGCATCAATAAGAAACTTGCAGAACGCGAATTTGTAATGCAGATGGCAGACCGCGTAATTTATCGCAAAGCCTACGATGCAGTAAAAGAATTAATTACCATCAAAGCAAAGAAAATCAGTGTAGAAGATTATTTCAGCCAAGTCAATGCGCATAAATCTGCGCATGGTGAGTAATCTTTTCTGTATTAGATTTGTTATATAACAACAAAAACATGGACTACGGTAAAGAATTTGAGAAATACGCGACCAAGCACTTGGGAATTAGCAGCTTGAAAATGGATAATTACACCAAACTGGTTTCTCAGAGTGGTGGTATTTACGGATTAACTCCAAACATCATCGAAGAACGTCAGATGAACGCAAGTGTCATCGATATTTTCTCTCGTTTGATGATGGATAGAATCATTTTCTTAGGTGTTCCCATTTACGAAGATGTTGCCAATATCATTATGGGTCAGTTGTTGTTTTTGGAAAGTGCGAATTCAAACCGCGACATTCAAATTTACATCAACAGTCCAGGTGGAAGTGTTTACGCAGGCTTAGCAATTTACGATACGATGCAGTACATCAGTTCTGATGTGGCTACCATTTGTACCGGAATGGCTGCAAGTATGGGTGCCGTTTTGATGTGTGCTGGAGCCCACGGAAAGCGCACTGCTCTTCCCCACTCTCGCATCATGATTCACCAACCATTGGGTGGCGCACAAGGGCAAGCTTCAGATATTGAGATCACTTACAAGGAAATCAGTAAATTGAAGAAAGAATTGTACGATATCATCTCTAATCACTCCGGACAGCCTTTTGATAAAGTTGAAAAGGATTCTGATCGTGATTATTGGATGACAGCCGAAGAGTCGAAAGCCTACGGTATGATCGATGAAGTGCTCGGACGCCGTACCAAATAATCTCGCATGAAGGCCAAAGACCCCAATTGTTCGTTCTGCGGTCGCAAGAAAAGCGAATCGTTGATGCTTATTTCCGGTTTGGATGGTCATATTTGTGACCATTGCGCCGAACAAGCGAACAATATCGTAGAAAAAGAACTTGGCGGTTCTCCAGAATTAATCACCGATATCAATAGTACAACGGGTGAAAAAGGTGGCAAAAAGCTTCCTACACCTATCGAGATCAAAGAACACCTTGATCAATACGTAATTGGACAAGACCAGGCAAAGCGCACGCTGAGTGTGGCCGTGTACAATCATTACAAACGATTAAATAGCAAAAAAAATAGCAAGAAGTCGGATGATGTGGAAATTGAAAAATCCAACATCCTGATGATCGGCGAAACCGGTACCGGCAAAACGCTTTTGGCGAAAACCTTGGCGAAAATCCTTGATGTGCCTTTTTGTATTGCAGATGCAACCGTTTTAACCGAAGCGGGTTATGTGGGCGATGATGTGGAAAGTATCCTTAGTCGTTTGCTTCAAGTGGCTAACTACAAACCCGAATTGGCAGAACGTGGCATCATCTACCTCGATGAGATGGATAAAATTAGCCGCAAAGGCGACAATGCCTCCATTACGCGTGATGTCAGCGGCGAAGGAGTTCAACAAGGTTTACTTAAGATTTTGGAAGGTACGATTTCTAATGTCGCTCCCGAAGGTGGCAGAAAACACCCCGACCAAAAGTATATTAAAGTTGATACCACCAACATCCTATTTATTTGTGGTGGCGCATTTGATGGCATCGAGAGAATCATCTCTAGGCGCGTTCAAAAGCAAGAACTTGGGTTTAAAAGCAGCCTAAATCGCGAAATCCAAGACAAAAAATTGCTCAGTTTGGTATCACCTCCCGATTTGAGAGCTTTTGGATTAATTCCAGAATTGATCGGCCGCTTACCAATTCTAACAGCCCTAGAACCGCTAGATAAACCCGCATTAAAGTCGATTTTGTCTGACCCAAAAAATGCCTTGTTAAAACAATATCAGCACCTATTCTCATTGGACAATATCAAATTATCGATCGCCGATGATGCAATTGATTTTATTGTCGATATGGCCTTTGAAAACAAGTTGGGCGCCCGAGGATTGAGAGGTATTTGCGAATTGATACTGCAAGATTTTATGTACGAAGCCCCCTCACTCAAAGGCAAATCAGAATTGATCATTACCAAAGTCATCGCCGAAGAAAAATGGAATCGGGCGGACAGCCAGAAATTCGCGTCTTGAGTTCCCACATTTTTGGGTAAATTGCGTTCCTCTTATGGAAAAGAATAACAAAGGCGTCATGACCGCTTGGACCATGTATGACTGGGCTAACAGCGTTTACTCACTCAGTATTTCGTCTGCCATCTTCCCTACTTTTTACGAAAGCTTCACCCCTAAACACATCGAAGTGATGGGAATGGACTTTAAAAACACAGCCCTATACAGTTACTGTTTGAGTTTTGCTTTCCTAATCAACGTATTGCTGGTGCCTCTATTATCAGGTATCAGCGACGCCTCCGGAGCCAAGAAACCCTTTATGCGGTTTTTTGTAATTCTTGGTAGTTTGGGATGTAGTGCCTTGTATTTCTTTAACGGCCATAATTACACGTTTGGCCTAATAAGTTTCATGATTGCAACCTTGGGTTTTGCCGGTAGTTTGGTATTCTACAATGCCTACCTACCTGAAATTGCAACGCCAGACAAATTCGATAAATTATCTGCTCGCGGTTTTACGATGGGTTACATCGGTTCCGTTTTGATGTTGATTTTCAATTTACTGTTATTAATCAAACACGATTGGTTTGGATTGCCTTCGCCAAAAACAAGCCCCCTGCCCTTTCAAGTGGGTTTCGCAACAGTTGGAATTTGGTGGTTGGGATGGTCGTTCTGGCCCCTGTTAAAACTCCCCGGTAAACTAGAAGCAAAAGCCAAAGTGAGCATTTGGAACGGCTACCGTGAAATTCGCAATGTATTTCAGGAAGTCAAAAAGATGAAAGCCGTAAAAATCTTCTTGGGCTCCTTCTTTGTGTATACGATGGGCGTACAAACCGTAATTTACGTCGCCGCACTTTTTGGAAAAAACGAACTCAAATTGGAATCCGAGGATATGCTTAAAACGATCCTTTTGATTCAACTTATTGGAATCGCTGGCGCTTTCTTCTTTGCTTGGGCCGCCAAAAAACTGGGAAACAAACCCGCTTTGTTTATCAGTTTAAGCATTTGGACACTGAGTTGTATTTTGGCGTACCAATTAGAACCTCAGAAACCCAAACAGTTCTTTGCGTTGGCTTGTTTAATTGGCACTGTAATGGGTGGAATTCAGAGTTTATCTAGAGCCACGTATGCTAAGCTCATCCCCGGAGACCATGACAATACCTCTTATTTTAGCTTCTTCGAAGTCACCGAAAAACTCGCTATCGTTTTGGGCACATTTGCTTGGGCCATGATCGACAACGTAACGGGAAACATGAGGAACAGCATTTTACTGCTCATGGTGTTTTTTATCATTGGTATCTGCATTCTCTACTTCCTACCAACCGATAAAATCAAATCTGAGAAATTATCTCAACAGGGAAATTGATCCGCTATACTCATACTTCTTCTCATCGAGGCTGTAGAGTTTAAGCGTATACATATAGACCCCATCTTGACATTCTACACCATTGGCACGTCCATCCCAACCTTTTAACAAATCGTTGGTTTCATACAATTTCTCACCCCAACGATTGAATATCATCATGGTTGCATTTCTATAATTCATTGCAACCGGAGCAAAGGTGTTGTTTTTGTTTGGACCAGCGTTATCAGGAGTAAAGGCATCAGGAATAAATACAATAATATCCGGACCGATGTAAACCAGTTTTGTAGCAGTATCCGCACAACCCTTATCTGATTTCACAATCAACGTAATAGTATAAGTTGCCGTATCTTTTCCGTAAGAGTAGAATGCATTTTTCAAAGTTGACGTATCATCTAGCTTAGTTGGATCGCCAAAATCCCATGCATAGTTCAAATTGGCCCCAAAAACACTAGAATTAATACTACTACTGTTCAACATTCTAAACTTAGGCAAGGCAACCGTTGTCTTGGTTGGATCCGTATTGAACGATGCCACCGGAATTGGATAAGCCTCTACGTTGGCTGCACTCGTATCTTTACAATTACCCGAAGTATTGGTAGCAATTACGCGGACATTATGCTTTCCTTGAATTGGATATTTGACATCTGCAGGATTTTGAACATTGGAAGTATCTCCATTTCCAAAGTCCCAACGATAAGCCATTTGATTGGCTGGGATTCCTCTGTTGTCGGAAACCGTCCACGTAGTATTCAATGGAATACAACCCGATTGATTATTAATCACTGACAAGTCAGGATACTGATGCAATATAATTTCGATACTATCAGATGCCGGTGGACAAACATCACCCGCAATTGGAGTGGTTGTCACTTTCAAGAAAGCACCCTTTTGAATCTTATCAACGGAACCATGAACATAAAGTACATTCTCTGAAGTGCTTCCACTACCAAAAGTACCATCACTCAACGATCCGTCTAGATGTTTTTGCATTGTCCAAGACACTTTTGTATCGCAATACTTGGAGCTACTTTGAATGGCAAATGGACTGCCTTCACAAGCACTTGCGGGTTTGCTAGTGGTAATGCCAATCGTTGGCTGATTTCGAACAAATACCTGATATACTTCAGTATCAGAACATCCATTATTATCGGTGTAGGTAAATCTAAATGAATGTGGGCCTTCAATATTATTAGCCGTTTTGGTAGAGAATGGTTTAAATGTAGAAGTACCTGTTACTGAAACGCCAACACTCGTGCCTGTCCAAATACCCGTAGCGCTCGCGGGCTTGGTCTGTGTGGCATTGATTCGTGTATTCAAATCCAATGGTGTACCACTTGCACAAATGGTTGTAGGGGCCAATAAAACTGCATTTGGCGTATCGTTTACGTAAATATAAAAACTATCCTCCTTCAAACATCCCGTTGCCGCATTGCCATATTTTATCAACCAAGTACCGGTTCCAAATGAAGGCAAGAATCTGTGTCCTTTGATCAAGGTTGTACTTGTCACCTTGGGATCTAGACGGTTATAGTTGTATTCAATGATTTGATACTTTGAACCATCGTTGTCACGCGCTTGAGTTCCATTTACTTTAATGAAATCATACAACTCCATGGTATCCCAATTGACACACACAGGATTCGGCGACGTCACTTTTACTGTTGGTTCTGCTATAATTTTAATATCCACAGAATCACATGTCAAACAACCTGTCAACTGGTCTTCCACACACAACTGGAATTTATAATCTCCTTGATAATAATCTTCGGTAGGATCACCAAATCTAAAGACCCAATCTGGAGTACCAAAGGGATTGTCATTTGAAATAATCTTAGAAGGATCAACGCCACCAGGTGTTCCGTTTTTCAAAACAGTCCAATCCAACTTGATTCCAATTTTCACTTTGGGCCTTAGCGTGATTTGATCCATTTTGATTGAGCCCAAATCTTGACAGAAAATACTATCTCTAATATCAACCATCGGGTTACCATTGATTCTTTGAATTACGCTATCAATATTCACACAACCATTGGTATCGGTAAAGGCCGCATAAATTTTAGCTTGGAAACTATTTCCATTCTGAAGTTGAGTATTATTCAAGAACGTCGTTCTAAACAAATGTCGTCCGGTTGTAAGCGAATCAACATAGTTTCTAGCAAATCCAGGGCCCGGGGCAGTAGAAGTCGTTGGTTTCGAATTTACATTGTTTGGTGTTTTATTTTCAAAAGCCCAAATTCGAGTTTTTACTTCTTTTCCTTTACTAAAGAACGAGTTCACTTCGATATCACCGTAGACAAAACACTGGGCTTTCAAAGGTTTTGGATCCCATTTCACTGCAGGTAATGTATTTACTTTTACTCTGATTGTATCAATTTGCTGACATTCATGTCCACTTTGTTTCACCTTGGTCATCAAGGAATAAGTAAAATACTGAGCAAATCCACTTGGAGTGTTGGTATTTTTCGGGGTGACCAAATATTTGGCATTATTTCCGAGAGTCTTAGCACCGGTAATATCGACCCAAGTATAATCTCCTGTCAGAGCAGCAGGTTTGTGAGATGCCGTTAATTCGATTGACTTTTGATGACAGATCACGGTATCATTACCTGCCCTACTAATCACTGTATCATTCACAAACAATTCCACGGTATCTGTCATTGTGCACTTCCACTTTTGCTCCATCACACGCACGATGTACTTTCCTTTCACATTCTTGGTTACAAAACGCGTAGTATCACCAGAATTCCATAGATATTTCACAGAATCCGCATTCTGACCATCAAATGTGACTGTTTCGTAGGTACAAATTCGCTGATCAGGGCCCAAGCTTACTTTGGGTAATGGTTTGACATAAATCGATGCGGTATCATAAAATACACAACCATCGCCATCCGTGATCTTAATTCTCAATGTAGAGTCACGATTAATGTTTGGGATTGACAACTCCTGCAATGTATCGCCAGATACGTGTGTCTCAGATTTCCACGCTGCTTTTGATCCCGTGTCCTTTACGATGCGCGTCCAATAGTATTTAAAAGGCGCATTGCCGAACAATACATTCGCATTCAACTTCATTGTAGTGGAGAAGCACGCAAACGTATCTGCCTTCGCCATTATCACTTGTGGTGGATCAGGAATGATAACAGTATCACGATAGATGGTTGGACAGTTTTCGGCATTATTTACGGTATGAACAATGATATATTTACCACCCCGGTAAAATTTCATCGTATCCGATTTTTTGGTACTGTAGAAAATTTCGCCTTTACCCATACTGTCGCGCACACTCCATTTGAACGATGGGACTCCTTTGAATGATGCGCCTACGGTAGCCGCCATTGCAAATCTTCCACACTTTAACTTTGTGTATGTACGCTTACTAAAAGCCCTAGGATTCACTTTTACTTTAAAAGCGCGAATTGATGTCGATGGCTTTGGACAATGTTCGTCAGACACGGTAACGGTAAATGAATACGCCACATCCGACGCCATACCAACTGAGGGGGTCCACTCAAAATCAGCATAAGCCTTCCTCTTTTCCGGCCAATCGGCCTTCTTTGCTAGAGTGAATTTAGCCCCCGGAATTCCCTTGTTCCACTTCATTGTGGTGGTATCCGGCACCTTTTGATACGGGCTAAAAGTTTCATCTTCGGATGATACTTTAAACTTTATCGTTTCTCCCTCACATACTTTGTAAGAATATGGGCCTTCCACCGTAGGTGCATTGTTGTAACCACAGTCGTCTTTGACGACAATCTGCATATCACGCCGCGTTTTTCCTACCCATCGCCAGACATTATTGGTATCTCGCCGCCATTCCGTAATTACTAGAACCAATACGGCAACTTCATCACATTTTGTGGGCGTAAAAATCAAATCCCCAGTACCCGTATCCATCGAAAACCCACGTGGCGGCTTCGTCTTGGTATTGGGAGCACATTTGATTGATGTAGGCGGGACGCAATAAGGCGTAACGGGATATTGATATGAATATGGTGACGTATAAGGCACTGAAGTATTGGGAACTGCACTCAACGCCGCCGCCATTGAATACGACAATGAATCATAATCAATTGTGTCAATCGCACCATTGTTGTAATAATAAGCCTGGTTACAACATGCATATCCAACTGGCACATTCGATAACGTAGGCGAAGTATTACACTTATTCTTGGACTTATTTACGTTGCAAACATTTATTGTTGCTGTTGTCCAAAAATCAGCCCATGTAGCACCCGTTGTAATCGCTGCATTTCTACAGCACTGATTGTAAGCAAACGTTAGATCACAGTATGTAGTACCAATCCCTAAACCCGTAAAAGGGGCTTTTGAAATATCAAAGCTGGCTTCATATGTGTGCTCCTCCACTCCATCGCCTGTATAACTGGTATTTGTTGGACTACAAGGACTATTTGCAGTGGAACAACGCGGGGTAATATCCCTGATTCCCGTACGCGTCATAGCAAGAGAATATCTACTTGTCGACATACCCTGATTATTACCAGCATACCAATACAACAAACTCCAACTCGTTGGAGCCGCTGCACCCCTACAATCTCTATAAAACTTAATGATCAGTTTATACTTCCCACTACCCAAACAAACGTAGCTCATATCTGCCCCCATTACGTGGTCGGCCTTCAGCGTTTGCTGACTAGAAACAAACAATACCAATAACACTAACAGATGTTTGACATTATACGTCCCAAGGATTGATAGTAATCGTTTTACCATACTATTGTATTTTACGAATTTAATTATTTAATGAAAGATTTCAAGAATAACTTTTTGCATTTATCACAACAAGAAGTTGAGAAAATGTCCTAGTAAGCGATCCCCAAATACAAAGACAACATTTCAGTGCCATTTGTGGCCTTCAATTGCACACGATTATTAGAAAAAATGCCGGAATTATTTCCCGAATTTCAATACCTGCTGTATCGTCTGCCAAACCTTCATTTTTTGCTCTTTACTATCGCACATACTTGTAAAGGCAGGAAATCTTAGCATCACACCTCTTTCAGTTGGCTTCGCACCATAAAGGGCAGGCACTCCCGCAATTTCAAGATCCGTCCAAACAAAAATTACCGGTGCCAAGCAATCTCCCAAAATCTCAGGGGAATAAGACGCACTCCCAATCGAATACACTTTCTCAATATCTTCCGGAATAACAGATTCCTGATTGATTTTTACGGCCGACATAAGTTTGGTGTATGCCAAATTGATTTCCGATGAAAATTGCTCATCGCGCTGATCAAAAAATAAATTGATAATTGATAACTGTATCATTCCTTCGTCTACATTGGGATTCACATCTACATATGCACCAACAACCAACGACTCAGATTCAACTGCCAATTCCTCTTTAAAATAGTACACACCTCCAGAAAAGATATCGGTTAGATGCAAAGGATTTTCAACAAATTGGCGATTTTCTGACATAGCGATTGAAATTGGATTAATTTTGTATTTGATGAGTGTCGAAATTACAATTGAAAAAACACAAAATAGTAGAATTGATCAATTTGACCCAGAAAATATTGGTTTTGGTAAAATTTTCACCGACCACATGTTCTTGGCAGATTGGGATGGCACTTCCTGGACTAACCCTAGAATTGTCCCTTATGGACGGCTATCATTGAGCCCAGCAACAAGTGCTATCCATTACGGCCAATCGATTTTTGAGGGAATGAAGGCATTTGTCAACAAAAAAACCGGCAAGCCCATGCTCTTCAGACCAAGGGAAAATGCCAGAAGATTAAACCGATCCGCAGAAAGAATGGTGATGCCAACCGTTCCAGAGAATCTCTTTATGGACGGATTAAAAAAGCTTATCGCCCTAGATTCTGCTTGGATTCCCAATACCGACGGGGGTTCATTGTATATCAGGCCTTTCATGTTTGCCACGGACGATTTTATTGGTGTGAAACCCTCTGAGCATTACATTTTTGCCATCTTCTGTTGTCCAGTTGGCCCATATTACACCAAGGCACTAAAGGTTAAAGTAGAAGAAGAATTCTCTCGAGCAGCGCCCGGCGGTGTAGGTTTTACCAAATGTGCAGGAAATTATGGCGGTGCGATGTATCCTACCCTTCAAGCCCAAAAAGTAGGTTATGACCAGGTGTTGTGGACCGATCCATTGACCCACACGTTGGTTGAAGAAACCGGAACCACCAATCTTTTTGCAGTGTTCGAAAACGAAATTGTAACGCCCGCTTTGGGAAATACATTGCTCTCCGGAATCACAAGAGATAGCGTGATTAAAGGACTCACGCATTTAGGCTATCCCGTAACCGAAAGAAACTTATCAGTAAATGAACTTAAAGAGCAACTGCACTCGGGGACTCTAAAAGAGATCTTTATTACCGGAACGGCTGCTACCTTAATGAAAATTCAAGGTTTTGGACATCAAGGCACCTATTTCGAAGTTCTCGACCAAGGCAACACTGCTGTATCAGACAGCATAAAAAACTGGCTCGATGCTGTTCGATTGGGTGAATCAGAAGATGTATTTGAATGGAACGAATCGGTTTAATCCGATATCTACCAGTTATTTAACCCTGAATAAATTGGGGTGTTCGTTTGATACTATTAAAACTTGCGCACTATCGTCATCCCGAAACCCGTAAGTACTTTACTGTAAGTGCGCTTCCCTGATTTATCGTAGAACGAATGCAACATCGCATTGGGTTCAAGTACCAATGTCCAATCGGAAGAAAGTGCGAAAGTTGGTCCAAATGCCAACTTCGCATCCATACAAAACATTCTTTGTTGTGAAATTGAATGATATTCGGTTTTTGTGAAGTAGTCGCCCGTTGTTTTTGTGGTGATACCGGGATTCAATTGTGCTGCCAATCGCCAAGCCACTTTGCCTAACATCAAATTATATCGCATCGCCAAAGGCAAACTCACCTTGTCTATTTTATATTGAATATCGCCTGTAGTAAGTTTTACATGAATAACTTCGGAGGTATCGTACACTCTAACAGTTTGAACGGGAGGAATCATCACAACCAAATCGTATGAATCAATGAACGTCTTTCGCTCGGTTTGAGTCAATTGCCACTCTCCATTCCCTATCCATTCTCCGTAGCTAATTCCAGTGCCCAACATAATCCCATTGCCCAAATCCCTCAAAATCAGGCCTTGATAATTGGCATGGTACATGGTACCCAAAACACTTAACGCATTTTTATTGTCGAAATCAACAATGACTTTACTGCCCGTAGTCGCCCCCATTTCACCATACCACTTAGAGCGATATCTTGCAGGGTCCCAAGCCTTTTCATATTCTCCCTCAGGAATTTCGATGAATTCTTCTTTCATCCTACTCATCCCTATCGAAACAGGGTAAATGCCACGCGGATCGCAGAATATCAATTGGTTCTCGGCATTGTTAATCATGTCGACCAAGTTCGTCGCAGCGGCTTCTTCAACGACATGAACTGGAGCATTTACAAATGGTAGTTCAGCCTTCAACAAATCACCTACCAACGTATTGGCTGTAATGATTTTATTATTGGCCGTAAGATTTTGATTATTGACAGGACTGGATACTTTAAGCGATTTAGAACTAGTGTTTTTCGATGAAATTACTGCACTTTTAATCCCAGCCCCATCAAGCGATTCAGACTTTTCGTTTTGATTCTTGGCAAATGCCTTTTTACTTGGCTTAACGACTACATTTTTTAATGCGACCTGAGGTAGTTTAACCGCTGAATTTGAATCAGAAAGGAACATGTAACCTAAGCCAGCCGACAAAAACAATCCAGCAACAACCGCAACCGATGGCAACCAGAAAATGACGCGACGTTTTTTCTTCTCACGCTTCTTCATCACAGCCTCAAAAGTCACACGATCATTGAAAGGCGATTCGAGATCCTGAAATTTATCTCTCAACGTTTGATTGAAACGATTTTCTTCCATAACGATTAGGCCTGAGCCCCTCCTTCTGATTTGTCAATTTGAATCTGTAATGCTTTGCGGGCTTTTGCAAACTGTGAACGACTTGTCCCCTCATCAATCCCCAACATCTCACCAATATCTTTATGGCTATACCCCTCAATAGCATATAAATTAAATACGGTTCGATACCCTACCGGCAAAGCCTCAACCATTTTCATAATGTGCTGAACCTGTAAATTATCAAATGCATCGTCCTTAAATCCTATTCGATATTCATCGTCAGAGATCGACGTCCAAATGTGCTTTCGTGCCCTGATTTTATTGATACATAAATTTACCGAAACCCTACGCATCCAAGTTTCCAATGAACTTTGGAACCGGAAATTCTTAAGATTGTCGTATATTTTTACGTAGGCTTCCATGAGGGCGTCTTCAGCTTCTTCTTGGCTATTACAATATCGCACACACAACGACATGAGTTTTTTTGAGTATCGATCCCAAAGTTCGCGCTGGCAAATTCGATCCTCGCGAATACATCCTTCTACCAGTTCTTTCTCCGTCATTCGATATCCATAAACACATTGTCAATTGCTTGATGCCCCCTTTAGACATATTAATAATCTATTTCGTGGCTTGGCAATTACTTTTTTTATCGATGCGCAATATCGCAAAGTAAACCGTTGTTTTCCACAACCCGCGGGAGAAAATAATAAAATACAATGGTTCCGATTTCGTTGATTTGTATGATGGTAAGGAATTTGTTGATGGCATTGCTATGTTTGGCAGGATTTAATCCCCTAGAAATCCATGCGCAATCAAGAACAGATTTCCGAAATGGATTTTACCACAGCGCTGAAGGTCTTGCCTACGCTGAAAAACTCACAGCCTCGCTAACATTCAAGCAACAATTGGCTCAAACCCTCATGGTTCCAGCCTGGTCGAGAGAGGCACTGATCGATGAACCCCTTGATTCGGTCAAGTTTCAAAAATCACTATTGTATCAAATTAAAGCGTTGGGCGTTGGAGGCATCATTTTCTTCCAAGGCAATCCACTTAACGAATTATATCAAACAAATTATTACCAACAGGAATCTGCCATACCCTTGTTGATCGGGATCGATGGTGAATGGGGGCCGGCCATGCGGTTGACAGGAATGGAGAAGTTCCCTTTCCAACTGGCCCTTGGCGCCACGCGAAACCGTCAATTAGTCAATCAAATGGGCCTATCGATGGCTGCGCAATGCAAACGATTGGGCATTCACATCAATTTCACCCCTTCCGTGGATGTAAATACCGAACTCAACAACCCGATTATCGGTTTCCGAAGTTTCGG
>JBEEMF010000043.1:0-9066 GCA_041192805.1 Bacteroidota bacterium
AAAGCCATAGCAGGAGATGGGCGTTTTGTTTTTGGACAGCGGGTTTGTCTGTGCTAGGTTGGTGAGCGACAAGTTTTACAACAGCGTATACCAGTAAGATCATTGCTAGGATTGTCGCAACGGGGGTGTTTAAGTATTTCCAGAGTGTCAGATAGGGAGCGTCCCAGGGCGCTGGGTTTACCCAGGTGCCCTGGGACGCGCTATCCACAAATCGATACCACAAATTGGGGATGTACCATCCAAATGCAATTCCGAAACCCAAAGCAGCCCAAATCATGCTTTTTAATGCTGGTCGACTTTCTTTGTTCCACAATAGCCAAAAACTTCCCTGGGCGAGTAAAATCCAAATGCCAAAGAAATGCGACAAACATAAGAGTCCGCCGATCAGTCCGTAAATGAGAAAATGCTTGATTTTGCCGGATTTCAAAGCGCCAATAAATGCAATCGTACTTAAAACACCCAAAAACAAAGTGAGGTTGTATGTCCTCGCCTCGTGGGCCAAAAAGGTGGAGTAATTGCTCGATAAAAACAGAATCGCGGCAATCATTCCAATGTTTGAATTTGCTGCATTTTCATCCGAGCGTGCCGCAGAAATCTGTGTCCCCAAGACGAAAATCAAAGCCGTTGTTAGGCTACTGAAAATCAGAGAAAGAAATCGGACAGCAAAAGGGCTATCGCCAAACCAAAGCATCCAATAATGCAAAATCCATTCGTGAAGAGGTGGGTTGTTGCCGGTGGAAAGGTGCTGGTAGATGAGGCGGGGCGACATCTGAGCGTGATAAATGCTAAAACACTCGTCGGAGGTTAGACTGAGCGCGTCGAGCCCAATGAGGTGGATACCCATCGACAAGAAGAAAAATAAAATTGCTAAGGAAATCGGATGCTGAAGTATCGAAACGCCTTTCGTTCGGTTCAACATCATCGCATCAATTAAATTCTGCCGAAAATACGTTTCAATTTTAATTCGATGACGCCAAATAAGGCCTCACGGAAAATCTTGGTACTCATCTTTGAAGTCCCAGCGGTACGATCTGTGAAAATAATCGGATGTTCTTGAATGATAAATCCTCTGCAATTGCTGCGGAATTTCATTTCTATTTGGAAAGCATAGCCACGGAATTTGATATCGTCGATGCCAATGGTCTCCAACACTTTTCGCTTGTAACACACAAAACCCGCTGTGGTGTCGGCAATATTTAATCCAGTAATTAATTTGACATATTTGCTCGCGTAGTAACTCATCAAAACGCGACCCATGGGCCAGTTGACAACGTTAACAACGCCACCAAAATATCTAGAACCAACGCAAACATCGGCACCCGCCTCACACTTCGCAATCAAATTCGGCAGCTGATCCACCGGATGAGAAAAATCGCAGTCCATCTCACAAATGTATTCGTATCCTTTGTCTAAAGCCCAATGAAATCCCGCGATGTAGGCAGTGCCCAACCCGTTTTTTCCTTGGCGTTTCAGGATGTTTAATTTTGATCGTTCGCCATTGTATTGCGCCATCATCGAATCCACTTGATTTGCAGTGCCATCGGGCGAATTATCGTCAACCACAAGGAGGTCAATATCCTTCTCTAGCGCCATCACCGTATGGACCATTCTCTCGATATTTTCGATTTCGTTGTAGGTTGGGATGATAACTAGATACTTCGACATGTGATTGAGTGAACGAAAATAAGTTATTTTGCAGGTAAATGAAAAAAATGGGCGAATCAGTTGTCGGCAAAAAGGCGTTATTTTTAGATCGGGACGGTGTAATCAATCATGATCCAGGCGATTATACCAAGAGCTTGGCCGAATTTACGGTGTTGCCAGGGGTGATCGAAACGCTAAAAGTATGGCACGACGCGGGGTATTTGTTGATTGTGGTGACGAATCAAGCGGGGATCGACAAGGGTTTGTATACGGAAGAAACGGTTCATGGAATCCATCAATATGTGCAGGGTCTTTGCGTTCAAGCCGGTTTTAGCATCGCTCAATTTTATTTCTGTCCCCATCATCCCGATTTTTCTGGTCGATGCTTATGCCGCAAACCCGGTAGTCTGATGGTTGAAAAGGGACTCCATAAATTTAATTTGGATCCTGCGCAATGTTTAATTATCGGCGATAGACAGCGCGATTTGGATGCCGCAGCCGCAGCAGGGGTTGGCGGGGTTTTGATTGAAACCAATGATAAAATTCCTTTGCCGGAAGAGGTTTTTGGATCTTGATTTTGGCGTTTTTACTTCGAGATGTGATGAGATTTGACGTACTTTTGTTGTAACAAATATTGATTTTAACTATGAAATATAAATTCCACCCAGCAAACGAAAGAGGCGTCAATAAAATGGCTTGGCTCGATTCCAAGTTTAGTTTCAGCTTTGCGCATTGGTACGATCCTGAGAAGATTCATTTTGGGGCTTTGCGGGTTTTGAACGATGATATTATTGCACCCAATATGGGTTTTGGTATGCATCCACACGACAATATGGAAATTGTGACCATTATGTTGTCGGGTGAGCTGCAGCACAAGGATTCGATGGGACATACAGAGGTAATCAAAGCGGGGGAGGTGCAACACATGACCGCCGGAACGGGAATTACGCACAGCGAGGTGAATAGCAGCAAAACAGAGGAGAGTAAGTTGTTGCAGATTTGGGTTTTTCCTCGTGCGCACAACCTAACGCCGAGTTATGACCAACGGTTTTTTGATGTAGAGGGTAGAACTGGCAAATGGCAATATTTGGTGACACCTAATGGCGGAGAGTCCATAAAAGCGCAGCAGGAGACCTATTTTGTTCGACAATTAATGTCGAGCATGTCCCATGCGGATTATGAATTACACGGAGAATACCAAGGTGCCTATATTTTTGTGATTGAGGGATCTGTGGAGGTGAATGGCCACAAATTAGAACGTCGCGATGCGATTGGACTTTGGGAACTTGATCAATTGGATTTCACGACTTCAGAGGGAGCGGATGTTCTCGTCGTGGAAATCCCGATGAGGTAATTGTTATTTCGACAATTCAGCCAATTTGGCTTCTACTTCTTCTTCAGCGCCAGGAGTGTATCCTTGGTGTGTGAAAACCAACTTTCCATTTTTATCATAAATGAAGGTCATTGGTGGGTTATTTACATTCATCGCGCGCGCCAAATCCATGTTCTCGTCCAAAATGATTTGATACTGCCAGTTTTCGGCCAATACTTTTGGCTTCACTTTGCGGCTGTTTCTTGCATCGTCGATGCTCACTGCAACCAATTTGACATTGTATTTTGATTGCCAATCGGCATAATGCTCGTCGATGGCTTGTAATTCTTTAATACAAGGTCCGCACCATGTCGCCCAGAAAGAAACGATGGTTATCTTTCCTTTTTCTACAGTTGAATTAAAGTTGATGGGGGCGCCATCGATATTTTTGACATTCACAGAGGGTGCTTCTTGGGTGGCGTCTTGGCCAAATAGGCTAGGGGCAATGGCCAACGCAGAGATTAAAAATGCGGTAATGTGTTTTTTCATTTCAGCAAAAGTATTCCAAATATGGTGCCAAAGCGGATTTGATTTTTGTAAAATTCGTAACAGATTTATCCCTTTGGTACTTGAATGTTAACTTCGCATCATGGAAAAACCCAGTTTGCCGTCCGGAACCAGAGATTTTTCACCCAAAGTGATGCTACGTAGAAAATACATCACCTCGGTGATGGAGCGTATTTTTTTATCTCATGGATTTGGGGCATTGGAAACTCCATCGTTGGAAAACCTGCGCACTTTGCAAGGCAAATACGGTAATGAAGGGGATCAACTGTTGTTTAAAGTATTGAATTCAGGCGATTTTTTGTCGAAGGCAGATGCATCGTTGTTGTCGGCTAAAGACAGCAAAGGTCTCACACCCCAGATTTCGGATCGTGGGTTGCGTTATGATTTAACGGTTCCTTTGGCGCGTTTTGTGGTGATGAATCGCAATGAAATCGTGTTTCCATTTAAGCGATATCAGATGCAGCCGGTTTGGCGGGCGGACCGACCTCAGAAGGGCAGGTATCGTGAGTTTTGGCAGTGCGATATAGATGTGGTGGGTGCCAATTCGGTGGTATCGGAGGCGGAATTGGTGGAGATGTATCAGGAGGTGTTTGCGGAGTTGGATTTGGGCGTGAAGATTCGCATCAATCATCGTGGGATATTGGACGCTTTTATGGGTGTTTTGGGCACTCGAGAGAATTGGAATGCGTTTATGATCATCATTGATAAGGCCGATAAAATTGGCTTTGAGGGCGTTGCCAAAGAGCTGGAGGAGAAGGGTTTGTCGATGTCGTTGGGTGCCTGGAAATGGCTTTGGGATAGCAAGTCGGTGAGTGGCAATTCGCTCAAGATGGACTTGATAAAGGGTACGGAATTTTTACAAGGCGACGCGTTGTTGAAGGGCATGAATGAGTTGGAAACGATTTTTGGATTGTTGGCGGATGCGGGCAATGTGGAGTTGGATTTTACGTTAGCCAGGGGCTTGAGTTATTATACGGGTGCGGTGTTTGAGGTAGAGGCTACAGATGGTCGATTGCCCGCGGATTTTAGATTGGGTAGCATTGGCGGCGGTGGCAGGTACGATAATCTGACGGGTGTTTTTGGCTTGAAAGACGTTTCGGGGGTGGGAGTGAGTTTTGGTTTGGATCGGGTATACGATACGATGGAGGCGGCGGGATTGCTTGATGCGATGGAGCAAGCGGTGGGCGGGGTTTTGGTTTGTGCGATGGACGATGCGTGTTTGGCGTTTGGGGCTGATGTGGCCCGCGCGCTTCGCGCGCGGGGCCTTACCGCAGAAATGTATCCCGGCACGCCCAAATTGAAAAAACAGTTGGATTATGCGAACGACAAAAAAATGGGATTTGCGGTCATCATCGGAAACGAAGAGTTACAAGCAAATAAAGTAGCGCTCAAGAATTTGGTATCGGGTGAACAGGTGACAGGCTCAGTAGAGGAGATCGCAAATATAATTTCGACTTCGATTTAAAATTCAAACAGACTTTTTATTAAACGATTAATATCACAAAATGAAATCATTTTATACATTGCAGGAAGCCATTGAGGCATTACAGCAGCCCGTTGAGTTGTCGGTGGAAGTTCGGGAACGGATGGATCGCAGCGTGGCATTTTTGCAATCTTATTTAGATAAAGCAACTTCACCGGTGTATGGTGTAAATACCGGTTTTGGTTCCTTGCAAAATGTTGAAATTTCCAGAGAGGATTTGTCGGCCCTGCAAGAAAATTTGCTCATCACGCATGCAGCTGGCGTGGGTAAACCCTTGTCGTTTGAGCTGGTTCGAAATATGCTTTGGCTCAAAATGCTCAACATGAGCAAAGGGTATTCGGCGATTCGACCTGAGATATTCGAAAAACTATCGGCGATGTACAACCAAGGTTGGTTTCCGGTGGTAACGGAGCAGGGATCGCTCGGTGCCTCCGGCGACCTCGCACCCCTTTCCCAAATGGTGCTTCCGCTGATTGGAAAAGGATATTTAAGACATCCCCAGCACGGTGAAATTTCAGGTGAGCAATGGTTGGCGCAAAACAACTGGAAGCCTTTGCAACTCGGACCCAAGGAGGCATTGGGATTGATCAATGGAACCCAATTTATGCTGGCCCATGCGGTGGAAGCCTATCGCAGAATTAGACAAATTTTCAAACAATTGCCAAAGGTGAGCGCCCTCAGCGTGGATGCTTTTGACTGTCGGATGGATCCCTTTCAATCGCCCATACATCGCGTAAGGCCTCATGCTGGACAGATATCGGCGGCTGCTGAAATGCGCGCGATTTTGGAGAATTCGCCCATCGCAAAGCAACCGAAAAAACAGGTACAAGATCCTTATAGTTTCCGTTGTATTCCCCAGGTTCATGGTGCCTCTTACGATGCCTTGGATCATTGTTTGGATGTGTGGGAAACGGAGTTGAATTCTGTAACGGATAATCCCAATGTATTTGAAGAGGAAGATTGTGTGTTGAGCGGGGGGAATTTTCACGGTCAGCCCTTGGCTTTGACTTTGGATTACGCTGCGATGGCACTGTCGGAGTTGGGCAGCATCAGTGAGCGGAGGACGTATTTGTTGGTGAGCGGACAGCGGGGCTTATCCCCTTATTTGGCCGATGGAGCAGGGTTGGACAGTGGTTATATGATTGCTCAGTACAGTGCGGCGGCTTTGGCATCGCAGAACAAGCAGTTGTGTACGCCGGCATCGGTGGATAGCATTATGAGTTCGAACGGTCAGGAAGATCACGTGAGTATGGGGGCGAATGCGGCGACCAAGTTGTTGAGGGTTATTGAGAACGTTGAGAACATTTTGGCGGTGGAATGGTTGTGCGGGGTAGCTGCTTTAAAGCAACGTGAAATTCAAACTGCGCCTGAATTACAACATGAGGTGGATGCATTTTTGGCTGCCTACGATATCAATCACAAGGTGGTTCCGATGCAGGAGTTGATTGCTTCGGCCAAGGGTTGGTTGTTTCCTAAGTTGGGTTGATTGAATCCAGCTGGCCATTCGCATAACCGCAAGCCGTTCGTGGCAATTTTGACAAGACCTTAGTCAAACATAAAGATGAATAAAAAAATAGCTTTTTACATTATAGCTTTATTAAGTTTAATATCAAGCTCAATAAATGCTCAAAATACTAGGTTAAACAACTCTAATACTATTGGATGGTTTAATTATTTTGGGACATTCAAAGTTTCGCAAAAGTTTGGTATCCATACAGAATATCAGTTTCGTAGAACTGAAATAATTACTGCATGGCAACAGAGTTTATTACGTGTTGGAGTTAATTACCAACCCAACTCTAAAATTCAATTTAGACTTGGTTATGCTTGGATAGAAACATTTCCTTATGGAGAAATTCCTATCAACGGAATGGGCAAAGATTTTACCGAACATCGTTTATTTTAAATGGCAACCATAACAGATAAAGTTTCTATTGTTGATTTGTCCCACCGCTTTGTGCTGGAACAACGTTGGGTAGGACGATATTCAAACGATAATCTCACAATTGAAGATGAGTTCCCATTATTGAATAGAGTTAGATATATGTTCCGTATGCAAATGCCATTGAAAGGCAAAGAAATTAATGATAAAACAGCATACCTAGCAATTTACGATGAAGTTTTTGTAGGATTTGGTGAAAATATTAATGAAAATATTTTTGACCAAAATAGAGTTGGTATATTGCTTGGGTACAGATTTAGTCCATCAATAAGAATTGAAGCAGGTTATTTAAACCAGACACTTCAACTTGGACGTGAGGTAAACAACAGAAATGTATTTCAAGATAACAATGGACTTATTATAAACGCTAATTTTAATTTTGACCTGACAACAAAAAATAAAAATGTCTCTTTTTGATCGGTACTGGATCGGGGGAGACTATACAGTATTATTTCGGCAAAGTGCCTTTGATGAAGTTCCAAACCTCATCACGACCCACCTTAGTTTCAGCGCTACTGATAAAAAACGGGGGTATTTCATTCCAGAATTCTAATAATTTTGCATCAATCGCTGCTTTGTTGGCCTCTAATTCTGCCGGTTTGAGTTTGTCGGCCTTGGTTCCGATCAAAGCCATCGGGATATCGTGCTCGCCACATTCATTGATGAAGTCCATGTCGATCTGCTGCGGCTTAATCCGTAGGTCGATCAACACAAATAAGCAATACATATTCACCCTTTCGTGCAAATAATGCTTGATCATTTTGCCAAAAATCTCGCGTTTGTCTTTGGAGAGTTTTGCATAGCCATAGCCCGGTAAATCCACGAATTGGATTTTCTTGTTCAATAAAAACAAGTTGATGCTCTGCGTTTTGCCCGGTGTTGAACTCGTTTTGGCCAGCCCATTTCTCTGCGTGAGCATGTTGATCAAGCTGCTTTTTCCCACATTACTGCGACCAATGAAGGCGAATTCGGGCAATTCTGTATGAGGCATGTCCGCATTCTTTTGCCAACTTCCAATGTATTCTGCGGTATTGATGTCCATTTGTTGCGATTTTGCGTCTGCAAATATCGGTGTGTTTGCACTTCGATTCGTCGGTCACTGCCCTCGAAATTGCGTATATTTGTAACTTTATCGTGTCAAGCCAAGTAAAACCTAACCCAAATTCTGATGCTTCCAAGAAGCAGCAAGTGGAAGAGATGTTCGATAACATTTCTCCTCGCTATGATTTTTTGAATCACTTTTTGTCGTTGGGCGTAGATTACTCCTGGCGTACCAAAGTAAGGAAGAACGTCAATTCCTTCGCCGCAAAGCACATTTTGGATGTGGCAACGGGTACGGCGGATTTGGCTATCGAAATGACAAAAATCGAAGGTTCTAACATCGTTGGCGTGGATATCAGTCAAGGAATGCTTGATTTTGGTCAGATCAAACTGAATCAAAAAAATCTAACATCGCGCATTCGTTTGACCCAGGCGGATTCAGAGAAATTGCCTTTTCAAGAGGGTGATTTTGATGCGGTTACGGTGAGTTTTGGCGTAAGAAATTTTGAGAATTTGTTGACCGGGTTGGCAGAAATGCATCGCGTGTTAAAGCCGGGCGGACCGATGGTGGTGTTGGAGTTTAGCAAGCCAACAAACCCAATTTTCTCTAGACTATATTGGTTTTATTTCAAAAACATTTTGCCATTAATGGGCAAGATGCTTTCGCGCAGTACCAATGCCTATACCTATCTGCCTCAGAGTGTTGCGGCATTTCCAGAAGGCGAAGAATTTGTAGAAAAAGCAAAATCTGTGGGGTTTTCTCACGTTACCTATAAGCCCCTTACATTTGGTATCTGTACCATGTATACATGCGTAAAATAATTGTCCTCATATTGTTATTGGTTGTGGCGGGAAAGTCGTTTTCCCAGCCCCGCGATTACAATCGGGATTATCGCAAGCATTTCTTTTGGGGTATCGCCTTTGCTGGTACCTACGCCAAAATGAAAATGGAGTTGGATCCAGTTTTTTGGCAGCGCACCGATTCTATACAGAGTATTCGTCCGGGCGGACAATCGGGTGGGGGATTTGGTGGTTCCGTGGCTTGCAGATTGGGCAAATACTGGGAAGTTAAGACAT
>JBEEMF010000044.1:0-14438 GCA_041192805.1 Bacteroidota bacterium
GTACTTCTTTAGATTCTACATGGGTTCGCAGAGCGGATGCGATTACTGCAGCAATCAAATTTGATTCATTAGACCAGTGCTACAAGACAGACTTTTTTGCAATGCGTGATGGAACAAAATACACCAATGATGGCTGGAAATGGTCAAACTGGCGTATTTATGATACCTATAAAGGCTTGTTTGTTTCAAGGGACAGTATCGCATACAAGTACAAATTCGATACGATTAGTGTCAACAAGTTGAGATATATGGTTGAGTCGCGGAAAGGATGTCGCGATACCCTAGATACCCTTTTGGTGGTATACCCTTATCCAACGGCAAAGATGACGAGCACGGTGTCTTATTTCTGTCAGAACCAAGAAATCACATTGACGGATTCATCGGTTAGTAAAGAAGGTGTTGGCAAGTCGTACTGGAATTTCGGAAATGGCGATAGCGATACAGTTCCTCCATTTACTGTGAAGTATAGGTTCAAGACATCAGGAAGTTTTAAAGTCCGGTTAATTACTGAAACGCCTTTTGGTTGTCGGGATACGATAGATTCTACTTATGTGGTTCAGCCATCACCCATAAACGTAATCGACGTAAAGACGTACAGTGCGTGTTTGAAAACGAATCTATTTGACTTTACTGATAAATCCACTATTACATCGGGTACATATACAACTGGTTGGACTTATGGCAAAACCCCGAGTACTTCAACCAATTCGTCGATCAAGGGTGTGAAGTTTACTGATACAGGTTTGCAAATGGTGATTTTGAAAAACACATCTTCCCTTGGTTGTATAGATATTGATACTGTCAAGGTGCGCATCAATCCGGAACCAACGGCCAATTTTGTGGTCACGGATAGTAGTACCTGTTTCGCGGGTAACTTCTTTGATTTGGATGATGCGAGTACTGCGCCAAAAAATGCGACATTGGAGACAAGAGCAGTTTGGAAGTACCAAGATGGTACGATGAATTTTGCTAAGACTGTACCGAATAAGAAATTTAGCAGTCCCGGTAAATATTGGATTAGAATTATTGCAAGTACTACCGATGGATGTTTGGATTCTTTCCAGCGTGATGTACAAGTGTATCCAATGCCACAGGCCGATATTGCAATCAACGGAAAAACGCAGTGTTTAAAAGGGAATAAATATATTTTCAAACAGAAGTATCCATTTGCACAAACAGCGGGTGTTCACGTTTGGAAAACCAGTGATGGCGCGAGTGGAGCGGGTGATTCCTTTGTTCATTCCTTTACTTCTATTGGTACTTTCCGCGTCGTCCACAGCATTGAATCCAATGAAGGTTGTTTTGATTCAACATCTGAGGTTGTGAATGTGGTTGCATCACCGGTAACATCGTTTACCACAAGTAAGGACACCGCTTGTTTGGGTGGTCATTTGTTTGCCTTTACGGACAATACAGTTTTCGGCAGCACCTATACTAGCAAGTGGACGTTGGGAGATGGTACAACGGGTACGGTGAAGAATATTGCTGGCAAAGGATATTTATCCGCTGGGAAATTTGATGTCAAACTAGTAATTACAACCTCCGCCGGATGCTCTGATTCCATCACCAAGACGGTGAACGTTTGGCCGGTGCCGGTGGCGAATTTTGCAATGAATAACCTGGAGCAGTGTTTGGTAGGTAATTCGTTTGTGGCAAGTAATATTACGCAGGAGAATTCGGCAACCGGTGCTGCGTATACTTGGTACGTTAAGGGGATTGCAGTGGCAAATACAAAGGCCGTATCGGCGCAGACTATGCCTGATACTGGCGATTATCCAGTGAAGTTGAAAGTGATATCGGATAAAGGATGTGCCACAGAGAAAACGTTGGTGTTGCGAGTGAATGAGCATCCTTCGGTGATTGTTTCTGGAGCCAATGCTTGTGCGATGGTACCCATTCAGTTTAATGCTGCAGCGAAAGTAAATAGAGGTTCAATTGCATCTTATAGTTGGAATTTTGCCGATGGCGGAACTGCGAATATTTCGAATCCTAAACACATCTATGCAACGGATGGTAGCTATGGTGTTACGGTTACGGTGACGTCGGGTAAGGGTTGTGTAACCACCACTGCGGCTTATCCAATTACTGTGCTGCCAAAACCGGTCGCTAATTTTGATGCTGAGTACCTGTTGTCGCGCGGACTTGAAACGGATTGGAAGTTTACTTTCACTGGTAAAAATACCGATTCTTACAATTGGATGTTCCAAGATGGACAGACATCAACTTCATCGAATCCTTTCTTTATGTCATTTAAAGGGACTGGAGATTTTAAGGTGATGCTGATTGCGAGCAATAGTTCAGGATGTGCGGATACATTTAGTAAGAACATTTTCTTAAAACCAGAATTGTTATTCTATTTGCCAAATGCGTTCTCTCCCAATATTGATGGATTGAATGAAGAATTTAAGCCTTATCAATCGTTTGGAATTAGTAAATACAGAATGACAATCATGAATCGTTGGGGTGAGATTTTGTTCTATTCCGAGGATCCAAACATTGGATGGAAGGGTTTAGATAGCAAAGGTGAGCCAGTGATGGAGGGTGTCTATGCGTTCGCGGTGACATTCCGTTATGTGGATGGTGCGATGCATGCCTACAAGGGTACGGTAATGATCATAAAATAAAAACGATTGGGGTTAGGTTGAGTGTCTGACCCTATAAACGAGAAAAGGGGCGCCATGGCGCCCCTTTTCTCGTTTATAGGGAACTAAATGTCTTTATGAATTATTTGCGCAATCTCCAAATGAGGAACGCAATGAATATCAAGACAGCAATCGCAGTTACCACTGTGAATGGAATTCGTGATTATCCCAAATAGGTCTTAAGGATTTTGCTCTTGCTTGATTTGCGCAACCTACGGAGTGCTTTTTCTTTGATCTGACGTACACGCTCGCGGGTAAGACCTACCTTTTCAGAAATGTCTTCCAAGGTGTGTGCAGCGTTGCCATCCAATCCGAAGTAATATTTCAATACATCACGCTCTTTATCGCTCAAAGTAGAAATAACACGGTTGATTTCATTCTGCAACGACTCGTTCAATAGCAACATATCAGGATTTGGCTCATCGTTTTGATCCAAAACACCCAACAAAGTATTGTCTTCACCTTCGGCCAATGGGGCATCGATACTTAAGTGACGACCAGAAGAACGAAGTGCATTTTCCACTTCAGATAGAGAAATCTCCAACGATTCTGCAATTTCTTGAGGTGTTGGTTCGCGCTCCAATTCTTGTTCAAGGCGGGCTGATGCTTGGGTGATTCTGCCTAAGCTACCTACTTTGTTCAATGGCAAACGCACGATACGACTTTGGTCGGCCAAAGCCTGCAAAATGCTCTGACGGATCCACCATACGGCGTAAGAGATGAATTTGAAACCACGGGTTTCATCGAAACGTTTAGCGGCTTTAATTAAGCCCATATTTCCTTCGTTGATCAAATCTCCGAGGGTAAGTCCTTGGTTTTGGTATTGCTTAGACACAGAGACAACGAAACGCAAGTTGGCATTTACCAATTTCTCCAATGCAGCTTGGTCGCCTTCCCTGATTCTCCGGGCCAATTCAACTTCCTCCTGGGCGTCGATCATGGAAACCTTTGAAATTTCATTCAGATACTTGTCGAGCGATTTGTTTTCGCGATTGGTAAATTGTTTTGATATTTTTAACTGCCTCATGTGTTCTTATTGATCTAATTGGGGTAATATACTAAGTAATGTATAATTAGCCTTGCAAAAATACAAAATAATCGTCAAATTGTTCAGAAAAACTTACGCAAATCGGTACTTACTTGGTAGTTTTTAGTTAGCGATATGGTAGACCATATAAGCGCCGATGTATGCAATGACTCCATAAATCAGGAACAAAGCAATGGGCCATGTCCACGAGCCAGTCTCCCTTTTCATCACCGCCATCGTGCTCATACATTGCAATGCGAAGGCATAAAACACAATCAAACTGAGTGCGTAAGGCAGGCCATACAAGGGTTTTCCCGTTTTCGGATTTTTAACGGCTTGCATCTTTTCGATAATGCCCTGGGTGTTGTCTTCGCTGGATTGGAAGAGGGTAGCCATCGTTCCGACAAAAACTTCGCGGGCGGCAAAGCTCGTAATCAGTGCGATTCCCGTTTTCCAGTCGTAGCCCAAAGGTTCGATGGCGGGTTCTATCCACTTGCCCAAATGACCGGCATAACTGGCCTCTAAGCGCAATGTAGTCTTAATATCCTCGCTGTGCGATGGGTCGAGCTGTGATAAAATATACGCCTCCGTTTTTGCCGTTTTCATCGCTTCGCTAGGGCCGAAGTTGGAGAGGAACCAAAGAATCATCGAAATGACAATAATTACTTTACCGGCTTCGGATAGGAACGACAGACACTTAAGCCACGCTTGATGCAAAACCGTTTGAATGCGGGGTATTTGGTAGGCGGGCAATTCGAGAATGAATTCTGAGGACGACTGCTTGCCTTGGAACAATCGAAAGATGAAGGCTAGGATCACGGCGACAACAATGCCGGCCATGTAGGCGGAGGTGATGACAAAGGTCTGGGCGTGAAAGGGTCCCCAAAACTGGGCAAAGGGAATGGCTACGGAGACCAGTAAAACGTATACAGGAAGTCGTGCGCTGCAACTCATCAACGGAACCACGATCATTGTAGCGAGGCGTTCGCGCTTGCTTTTGATGCTTCGGGTGGCCATGATGCTAGGGATGGCGCAGGCAAAACCACCAACGAGGGGAATGATGCTTCGGCCGTTGAGTCCCAATTTGCGCATGATTCTATCGGTGATGAAACTCGCGCGGACCATATAGCCACTGTCTTCGAGCAGGCCGATGAGGAAAAATAGGATGAATATTTGGGGGACGAATACGACTACGCCTTCCATGCCGCCGATGAGGCCTTGCACGATAAAATTGGAGACGAGGCCATCGGGTAATATTGATTTGATGGTGCTGCTGATGGTTTGAAACACGACTGTGATAGCCTCCATCGGTAGTTTGGCCAGGCTAAAAACGCCTTGGAACAGAACCATCATGATGCCAGCAAAAATGAGATACCCCGCCCATTTATGGGTTGTCCAACGGTCGATTTTCAACGTCAGACTTTTGAGTCCCACGGGCCGTTTGGTGGTGCATTTTTTTATTACTTCTTCAATGGAGATATAACGGCGGAGGGTTTCTTCGCTCAGGCCGGGAATTTTTGTGCCTTGTTGATATTCTTGAAGTCGTTGTGGTAATTGGGTTGGCGCGCCAATGATATTGGGCTTTGCCGTAGTACTGAACAGTGATAATACGCTGCTTATATTTTTTTCTTTCCGGGGATTAAATGCGATGCAAGGGACTCCGAGCGCTGCTTGCAGCGCGAGGAGGTCGATGTCGATGCCTCTGCGAACCGCCGTATCCGTCATCGTCAAAACACAAGCACAGGGGATTTGCAGTTCAGCGACTTGACTAAACAAGAGGAGGTTCCGACGAAGATTGGAAGCATCCATCACAAAAATGATTGCCTCGGGCTTGTCGTTGTCTGTCCGAATCAAATGCTTAACCACCAATCCTTCATCCTCAGATTTGGTGTAGAGGCTATAAATGCCGGGTAAATCCAAAAGGTGGATGGTTTCCTGCCCAACCTTGATTTCACCTTGCATCGCCTCAACGGTAGTGCCCGGTAAATTGCTGGTTTTTTGGGTGAGGCCAGTTAGGCGGTTGAATAAGGTGGATTTTCCGCAGTTCGGATTACCAACGAGGGTGAAACTGCTAGGGAAACTCATGCGGGATCCAATTCCAAGATGGTTACTTCAATTTGATTCGCCTCTTCCTTACGTAAACCTAATAGGTATGTGTCGATTCGAAAAGCAATTGTATTTCCACCAGACGACTGATACAGCCTAACGATTTCGGTTCCTGGAACGCAGCCCATTTCCGCCAATTTCTGGGAAAAATCGCCGTCTTTAAGACCCGCAATTGTGGCTTTTTGTCCCTCTTTTAACAAGTCGGCGGTGGCTTCCATGTGCTACAAATTTAGAATGATTTTAAATAACAAACAAGTTTTAGTTTAACCGATGAAAAACGGGCCTGTTTCATTGGTTCTACCGCGAAATAAATGGGTAGGGATGTCAAAAATGCTGACATTTATCATTGAATGAAAAACAGGCCTTGGTTATTCCTTCGGAGCAACCACGGGGCTATGGATTTCCTTCAGGCAGTTCACCATTGCCATGGAATAACCATTGCTGCGATAATCTTGTTCCGATAGTATTGATCCCAAGTCTTTGGCCACATTTTCCATGGTGATGAGTACATCGTATTGATTTCGGGTGCACCATCGTAAGGCGGTTAACCAATTTTGATAGATCTTCGGATCGCTTTGGGTAGTTTTCTCACTGTCCGCAATTTGCTTCATGTTTTCCCATAGAATTGGGAATAGCAATGAATCCAGAATTGGGTTTTCATAATCCCCTTTCCTAAGGAATTCGATAGCCGTTGGCACATCAAATTGTCCTTTTGTTATTACCGCTAGCGTAAAAGATTTCCATTCGATTAACTCGGCCTCTTTGCTGAGTTTGTTGATGATATGGGTTTCCGTAGCGCCAGAAAAATCAAAATAATATTCTTCGGGATTTATTATCCTTTGAGCAATGGTGTTGGCCCATAGAAGACGATGGGTTTGGCTTTGCGCCTTTGTTATTTCTTGAGTCCATGCTTGCCAAGGGTCGCGCTGAAAAACACCAAATCCCATTTCATTTTTGTTTTTTGGGTTGGAAATGGGACTGCCTAAATAATCGAGAATTAGGCCTAATTTCATTGGACTTTCTGTATTTCGCATTAACCAAATTTGTTCGGCTTCGGAGCTAGTTAGTAAACCTGGACCTGGCTTGAAAATCTGCCTCAATAAATAGCACTGGGTTTTACTCTCCAAATTTGGATTGTTCGATTGATGAAGTAGAATTTTTCTAATCCGAAGAACGGTGGATTGATCAAGCGCGCCGTCAACCAAATTGGAGGGTTTGTTCCGGGAATCTGAGCCAACTTTTTCAATTCCGTACCTGCCCAAACTATTCAATAATTCCCTGCCAATTAGAACACAGGAATTGTCATTGGAAGCCAATAATGTCTCAATTACGTCAATCAACATTGGCCTCGTGAAACTCGTGTCGGTCAAAGATGATGTCTGGCTATTTCCCGGGTGAGATTGTCGATTCGTGATGCGTGCTAAATTGATGGCCGAAGTAGCATCGTTTGGTTTGGTAGGTACAGTGGCGAAATCATAATTGTGAGAGAGATTGACCGCGCGGATGGATTTGCTCTTTTCTCGAATCGCATCCGCGGAGTAGCCGGCCGCCGCAAGGAACATTTCGTACACCTCAGTGGATCGTGGTGATTCACTGGTTTCTGGAATTGCGTATTGAATTTGAACCAAAGGCAAATAAACAGTGGGGTCTACAATGATTTGGGTGGGTTTGATGTTCCCCACGGAGATCGCGTGCTCGCCATCGCAGAATCCCAAAGGTATTTCGATTTGATGCGCCTCGCCATTGGTGACATAGTTGACCCTGATTTTAAATCCCGGTTGGAAATATTGCTGGTATGCGTTTTCTTGATTTCCGCCCAATTGAGATTTTCTTTCGGGTTTTTGGGTGCCAATTGATGCGGTGATGGAATAGTTTATGTTCGGTGGCAAGGAGGACGAGTCCTGCAAGTCTGATGAAATCGCTTTTAACCCAATGCTGAGGTTGGCTTTTCTGATGTCAGACTTATACCAAACATTGAAGAAAGGTTTCATGTCCATGCCCGTCACCTCTTCTATGATTTGTCGCCAATCATCCACTTCAGCGCTCTTAAATGCAAAGGTTTCTAGGTATCGCTTCATCGAAGTTCGAAACGCAGCGTCGCCAATAAACTGCCTCAAAAGATGTAAAATGCAGGCCCCTTTTTGGTATCGAACCCCATCAAATTGCTGGTTGATGTCAAAATAGTGATGGTTCAGTAGCGGGTTGTAATTACTTAGATAGTAAATGCTCTTCTCCGTGCTGTAAAGCCATTCATTCGCATTGCTTGCGCCGTATTTGTGTTCACGCCAGAGGTATTCGCCGTAGGTGGCAAAGCTCTCGTTCAGGGTGAGGTCCGACCAGTTTTCGGCGGTTACGTAATCCCCAAACCACTGATGAAAAAGCTCATGCGATACGTAATCTTCGTAGGTATCGTCGACGTGATCGTATTTGTCGTGCTGCAACTGCTCCATATGCACCGTTGCCGATGTATTTTCCATGGCGCCGCTCACAAAATCTCTCACCACAACCTGACTGTATTTGTCCCACGGATATTTTACTCCGGTGTATTGGCTGAAAAATTGAATCATTTCCGGCGTGTTGCCAAAAATCATTTTCGCATCGTCTTTGAATTGGGGCTCAACCAAATATTCGATGGGCAAGGTCTCTTTTTTTCTCAAGTTCGGGTCGATGGGCCAAGGCAAGGAATCTTTTACGCGGACCCAGTTTCCTACCGCTAGCATCGTTAAATACGGGGCATGGGGCTTGTTTTGAACCCAGACATCTGTTCGCGAATGTGAGCCGTTGTTTCCATACATGTCAACCGATGACTTCAACTCTCCGTTGCTCAAACTCTGCATATTCCCGGGAAAAGTGATGCTGATTCTCTGCGTATGTTTTTGGTTGGGCGCGTCCAAAGTGGGGAACCAATGACAATTGCTTTGGGGTTCGCCTTGCGTCCACATTTGTGTGGGTTTGGTAGGGTTTTTTCCTTCCGCGTTGATGAAATACATCCCAATATCATCCGAAATGGCTTCGTTTTCCGTGTTTATCCAAGTGGTGTCCTTTTTGCCAGGCGTGGCGCTGTACTGAATTCGAATGGAAACCGGCTGGTTTGCGATGATGGTTTCGTTGAAATATACCACCAGCTTTTTATTTTGTCGATAATTGAATGTAAGTCGGGTTGGCGGCGGGATAAACACGTTTGATCCATTAACGCCGCCCTTACTCTCCTCGATATGCGTCAACACTTCATAGATTTCCATGTTTACCGCATCCAAAACCAAGCTGTCCTGACTATAAAAATGGGGTTTGAGGGTCAGCGTTGCGTATCCATCGATGGAGGAAGAATCAAAATGAACATTCAATGCCAAATCGGTATGTATCAAATCCCACACCTTTTCCGCACTGGTTTGAAACGGCCAATTATAGAACGGATTGTTGTCGTCCACGGCAACGGGTACGACTTCAGAATCACTGTGTTTTTTGCGGTAAATCAGATTGCTTACACAGGATTGCAACAAAAAAATACCCGCGATGATTGACAAAAATAGCCCGTAAGGTTTGCGTTGGCTTGTTGTTGGATTCATGATTGGTGGATTTTACTTAAAGGGCTGAGAGGGCCGATTTGAATAATTGCCAAGCAGTCTCAGCTTGCGCGTTTAGCATGGTTTGTCCGTTGAGGGTGATTGCGCCCCGTTCTTCGCATTTTTGCATGAAGGTAGTTTGGCTGGGGTTATAAATCAAATCAATTACGACGTGCGATGGATTTAATTGGTTGAAAGGGAATTCAATATGCGCTTCGATGTTAGGCCACATGCCAACGGGTGTTGTCTGGACTATCAGGGTGTTGGGCGGAATTTGGTAGGCATCGAATGGCGTGTTAGTTTCTACAATTCTACCCCGATGGACTGTGAAATTCGATATGTTTTGTTGGTTTAGGATATGTCGTACCGCCTTCGCGCTGCCTCCGTTTCCTAGTATTATGGCTTGAGTGAACGCTGAATCCGAAATAATTTCCAGCGATTTCGCAAATCCATCCACATCCGTATTGTATCCGTGGAGTTCGATTTTTTGGTCGATCTTGTTGCGGGAAATTACCACGGTATTGACGGCCTGTATCGCTTTGGCTTCGTCGGAAATTGTTGTTAGATATGTAATTACAGAGGTTTTATGCGGTACAGTAACATTGAATCCAATCAAAGGAACATCGACATTTGCTTGCTGCTGAATCCAAACATCGAAATGGTCTAAAGTAGGCAAATCGAACAGTTCGTATGAGGCGTTGGAAAGTCCCTCGCGATCAAATTTTTCCCGAAAGATCTCCGGTGATTTGGAGTGGGAAACAGGGTGGCCAATCAATCCCAAACGAAAAGCTTTGGTAGACGTCATGGCGTAAAACAGGGTTGTTGAGCGATGGATTTAATTATTTGCTTTTCAACTTTGCTTTCACGGCATTGAAAAGAATTGGTAAAATCGATATGCCAATGATGCCGAAAACTACCGTTTCAAAGTGGTCATGCACCCAAGGAATAGATCCCAACAAATAGCCCAAAGTGGTGATGCTTGTCACCCAAAGTACCGCTCCGGCGATGCAATAACCGATGAACTTTTTGTATGTCATTGAGCCAAGTCCGGCTGCAAAAGGCGCAAAAGTCCTCACGATGGGTACAAAGCGCGCCATAATGAGGGTATAGCCACCATGTTTTTCATAGAAGGCTTCGGTTTGCTCCAGGTATTCACGCTTTAGCAGTTTCCATTTGAGGTCGAATACCCGCACCCCAATTTTTGACCCAACGAAATAATTGGTATTGTCGCCCAGCAACGCAGCCAAAATCAACAAAGGGATCAGTACAAAAATATTGAGGGGGTGTCCATCCATCGCGGCAATGGAGCCAGCGGCAAATAGAAGAGAATCTCCGGGGAGCAGGGGCATGACAACCAGTCCGGTTTCAACAAAAACGATAGCAAAAAGGATGAGGTAGGTGAGGTTTTTGTATTCGCCCACTAGAAATTGCAATTTTTCATCGAGGTGTAAGAGCCATTCTTTGGCGAAATCGAGGAGGGAGAGGATGGTCATATCGACTACAATTTTACGACATCGGTTTGAGGGGATTGATATTTGATTTTGTATATTTGTGTTTTATGCAAAAAATTGTTGTGAATCTTGGGTTAAAGCGCATCAGCCTTTGGGTTTTGATGATGGTTTGTGCAGGCATTGCGATTTCGGCTTGCGGTTCGCCCAAAGGACACGTGAAGGCAAAAAATACCGGCTGTAATTGCGGTTTTTGATCATACGTATTGATGATGAACGATTTAAATTGTTGAAAGTTCAACAAAATTGATCGTGAACGATGCATCTTTCTTGGTGTATTGTTGGGTTAATATGGCTCTTGATGCCTAATTTTGCGCAAAATTTAACAATGACAACGCAATCTACATACGTTCCTTACAAGGTAAAAGACATCTCATTGGCAGAATGGGGTAGGAAAGAAATTAAAATGGCCGAGGCTGAAATGCCTGGTTTGATGGCACTTCGCGCTGAGTTTGGTGCGTCTAAGCCATTGGCTGGAGCTCGCATCGCGGGTTGTTTGCACATGACAATTCAGACAGCGGTTTTGATCGAAACATTGGCTGAGTTGGGTGCTGAGGTAACTTGGAGCTCTTGTAACATTTTCTCAACGCAGGATCACGCTGCCGCTGCAATTGCTGCTGCAGGTATCTCTGTTTACGCTTGGAAAGGTCAGAACGAAGAGGAATTTGATTGGTGTATCGAACAGACTTTGCATTTTGGTGCTGAGCAAAACCCATTGAATATGATTTTGGACGATGGTGGTGATTTGACCAACATGGTTTTTGATCGTTACCCTGAGTTGATTTCGGGTATCAAAGGATTGAGCGAAGAGACTACCACGGGTGTTCACCGTTTGTATGAGCGCATGGCGAAAGGCACTTTGCATATCCCAGCGATCAACGTAAACGATAGCGTAACCAAGAGCAAGTTCGATAACAAATACGGTTGCAAAGAGAGTTTGGTAGATGCAATTCGCAGAGCTACTGATATTATGATGGCCGGTAAAGTGGCTGTTGTTTGTGGTTATGGTGATGTAGGAAAAGGTTCTGCCGATTCATTGCGTGGTGCAGGTGCACGTGTGATGGTGACAGAAATCGATCCGATTTGTGCATTGCAAGCGGCGATGGATGGGTATCATGTGGTACACATCGACAAGGCGATCCCTCAGGCGAACATCGTAGTAACGGCTACAGGTAACTGTAACATCGTATCAGCGAAGCATTTTGAGTCGATGAAGGACAAGACCATCGTTTGTAACATTGGTCACTTCGACAACGAAATCGATATGGCTTGGTTGAACAAGAACCACGGCGATACAAAGTATACGATTAAGCCTCAGGTGGATGTTTACAACTTGAACGGCAACGAAATCATCGTATTGGCTGAAGGTCGTTTGGTAAATTTGGGTTGCGCAATGGGTCACCCTAGTTTTGTGATGAGTAATAGCTTCACCAACCAAACTTTGGCTCAGTTGGAATTGTGGATCAACCACGCCAGCTACAAAAATGAGGTTTATGTGTTGCCAAAGCATTTGGACGAGAAGGTTGCTAAGTTGCACTTGGCTCATATCGGCGCTGAATTGACAGAATTAACTGTTGAACAGGCGGATTACATTGGTGTGAATGTGAACGGTCCTTACAAGAAGGATACTTACAGATATTGATTTAGGAGATGTCCTTGTAAAATCCGGGGACGTTTTTTTATGATAGGAATAACGAAAAAAGGGGGCGCAGCCCCCTTTTTTCGTTATTTTTGAGTTGTTAATTGAGTAAAATTAGCCGAATTGCCGGAAATCAAATCAAGTGGGTGGTGGATTGATTGCTTTAAATTGGAATGGATGCGGAAGAGCGGTTGTCGGGAGCGAATTGTGTTCATTACGAATTTTAGGTCGACCTACAAGGAATCCAATTTTTCACTGAACTAGGTGTACTAGCCCCTTGTATTGAGTTTAGTCCGGGTTTCGTAAATCCTTTGAATAATGATTTTGATATGACTGTATGTAATGGTACATTTGATTAACATTGATCTTAGATATTATCTATGCCTAGGTTTTTATTGTTTTTTACTTTATTTATTTTTTGTCTTCCGTTAAAAGGGGTGGACGAGACTTACACGGCGGGTGGTTGGGTTACCGTTAAGTCTGTGTCGTCAGGTAAATACGAGGTTGTTTGCAATCTTTTATACAATGTGAGTGGTTATAAAAACCAGTACGGTATTCCAACTCATGCACAATTGGCAGCCGGTGATACTAATGTTTTTTTAAGGGTATATGATTCAAGTGGTAATTATTACAATCTAACTTCAAAATATGTAAGAGGATACTATTACACACAAAAGGACACTAACAACACACAAGTATCGCCTGGCGTCTTTGGTGAATTTTTTATCAATAAATACTATCGTCTTATTTTTAAATGCACTTTGGATTTGAATAATTCAATTGTAAAATCCTCTATTAACGTAAATTCCACGTATCTGGATTTTACGTGCGATTTCACGGGTGAAACTTGGTGTAAGTTGGATAATTGGAATATGAATTCATTAGGATGTGTAAGCCCAACAAGCACAACCCGAGTGTATTTGAAAAACCTTCCTTCATCTGTGAACACTCTGGAACCCAGCCATGTGGCATTTACAAAAATCATGGATTATTCGGCAAAAAATTATTACGCAACAAACTATTATAATCCAGGTTTTTATGTGCCTTATGGTGATTCAATCAAAGTTGAAATGATTGAACCTCAAACTTCCATTAAAAATATTAAATCAATCAAATACAATACTGGAATTTCCGGTTCAGCGCCTTTTTATACATATTGTAAAGATAGTTCCAATACTTGTGCGGCATCACCCAATGCTAATCCACCGCAAGGATTTTATTTTAACTCATTAACATCAGACATGGTGTTTAGTATTTTTAAATATTCTCAACAATCGAGTCAATTTGCTATTCGAGGGCATCATTACCACAAAGACATAAATGGACGTTGGCAATATATGGGATATACAACACTTGCTCAAAACATGACGACAAATCATGTATTTGGTCTAAATCTCTCTAATCCGTACATTAATGGGACAATATTCCCAACCTTTTCACTGCCAACGAATATGGATCTGTGCGAGGGCGATTCTCAATCAATTAGCATCAAAACCCAAGTCACAAAAGCAATACATAAATACACCGCTTCATTGGATGGGAATTTTCCTAATGCTTCCATTTCCACTGATTACAGTTCAGGGAATTCAACTCCCACGTTTCGTATTAAAGTAGTTGCAAAAATGGGCGACTATTCTTCTGTGCCGGGTGTTGTGACTTTGCGTTTGCATGCGGATTCCAATTGGGTTTTCGGCGAAGCAGCTCGCTCTGTGCCAGTTTATGTTCACAAGCCTCTAAAACCAGAAATTGTTGTAACTGCGAATGGTTGTAATAACCTCAAGGGTGTGCTAAAAACGGTAAATTCTGATGTGGCTGTCAAGATTACATGGACAGTTCATGAAGGTTCATTGTCGGCGCCAGCAATTTATACCACGAATTCCACGGACCTGCTTTATTCAGGCCTCCTGCCAAAAAAATACTATGTAAAGTGCTTTGTGATGCCGTTTGCATCAA
>JBEEMF010000045.1:0-5476 GCA_041192805.1 Bacteroidota bacterium
AATTTCGATTGCTATATTTGCAGCCCCATTGGTGAGGTGGGTGAGTGGCTTAAACCACCAGTTTGCTAAACTGACGAACGGGAAACTGTTCCGGGGGTTCGAATCCCCCCCTCACCGCAAAAGAAAGGCCTCGTCTGTGACGAGGCCTTCTTGTTTTGCACAAACCAAACCTAATCGCCATCTTCGTAGTATGTCTCGTGCCCTGGTATTCTTGATTTTCTGCCTATCCGCAATCTCATCGCAAGCACAGATCACCGCCATCACCTACAACATTCGCTACAACACCCCGCGCGACAGTGCCAATGCCTGGCCCAAGCGATTGCCGGCCATCAAAAAGCAACTTAAAAATTCCAATTTCGATTTTTTGGGCGTTCAAGAAGGTTTGCATGGGCAACTGCTCGACCTACAACAAGCCTTGGGCGACACCTATCGTTGGGTGGGCATCGGCAGGGACTCGGGTGATCAACGCGGCGAACACTGTGCGATTTTCTATAACCAACAGAAGTTCGTCCTGGTCAACGACACCAGTTACACCCAATGGCTATCGACCACACCCAGCAAACCCTCTAAATACTGGGATGCCGCACTGACGCGTATCGTAACATTCGCAAAATTCCAAGAAAAATCATCGGGCAGATACCTTTGGATTTTCAACACCCACTTCGACCACATGGGCCATACCGCCCGATATCAGAGTGCCATGATCATCAAAGAATTGGTAGAGAAACAAACAAAGACCGATCCCGCCATCATCATGGGCGATTTCAACTGCCAAGACACATCAAAACCCATAAAATTTCTGTTGGACCATTTCATGAACGCTGCCTACAGCGCAACCCATGTGCAGGTAGACATCAAACCCTCATCCTCCAACAAAGGCACTTTCAATGGGTTTGCCAAAAACACCGAACAAGCGGGACCCACCATCGACTACATTTTTGTAAAAAATCTCAACGTTGACACCTATTGGGTGGATCGCACCACCCGCGGACCGGGATTGTATCTCTCAGACCACTATCCCGTAATGACTTACCTTGTCTTTCAATAGTCGAGAATCACCGCTTCTTCAGCGGCGCCAAAAGCAAGTAAAAGACGAAAGCACCCCAAGACACAAACAACATGGCAATGATCCATGCGAGTTTCTCGGTGCCCGTGGTTTTGGACGATTTTGAAATAATGAGTAAAGGCGCCAGCCAAATCAAAGCATAGATGGCCAAAATGATCAATGCAACAACTGGATTTGAATCTCCCATATTCAAATATATTAATGTACAACAAACTACGCAACCAAAAACACCCCATCCAAAGCGGCCGCCAAGTCGTAATCCTTTTGGGTAACCACATTACCGGCATCATGGGTGCACAGTGATACCGCTACCCGGTTGTACACGTTCGTCCATTCGGGATGATGGTCCAATTCCCCAATCACCACACTCGCCCGCTGCATAAAATCCATTGCGGCTTCGAACGATTTGAATTCAAAAGTCTTTTTCAGTTGATTGTCGAACAATTCCCAAGGTTGCATATCCTCAAAACTAGTTCATAATTCGATTTTCCCTACGCTTTTTGGCAAATTCCTCGCACCGTACACAACAGCAAAAGAAAACGGCCGCTAGTTGATTTTTGAATTGGTCGATGGTTGCTTTTCAATAGCACAAATAGCAATTCATTATTTCTCGGGATACAACACCGCCCGAAACACGTTCTCCCCTGTTAACAACAACTTCGCCGCAGCCTGAACATCGGCCTCCGAAATCGCATTGATTCGCGCCTCAAAATCCAAAATCCCCGCTGTGCTCTCCGGGTAAAGCGCCAATTCGCTCAATTTATTCAGCCAGTAGTAATTGTTTTTCATTGATTCGCGGTTCGATTCGATGCGCGCACGCTTCACCTTTTCCAGATCCTTGGCTGTAGGCCCCTCTTGTTTCAGCCGCTCCAACAAAGCGTGAGTTGCTCCAATCAATGTATCCACACTCTCCGGACCGCAGGGCAAGAACATCGACAATGAAAACATCCCGTAAGGCTCCTTGTCAAAAACACCATTCATTCCCCCGCTGTAAATACCTCCCATCTTTTCTCGCAGTTCCTCAACAATCCGAATATTCACAATATCCACCAACAACTTCATGTGCATATGCAAATCGTAGCTGTACGGCATTTCTCCATAGTACTTTTCTATGATCATGCTTTTAGGCTCTGAACCGTTGTAAAACGCGAGCGTATTCACCCCTGAGATGGGCCTCAACCCGTTATCTTCGATTTTTTTAACCTGCCCATTTACAGGCAAACTTGCCAAATACTTTTCCATCAATGGCAAGAGTGTGTCGTCATTTACATTGCCCACAATGACAAAAGAAAATCCATCCGCATACCCAAATTCTTTCTGATACATGGCAACAGCCTTATCCATGTTCAATAACCCCATCTCCTTTTCAGATGGAATGGAAATCGGCGCAAGTGGATGATGGTTGTAATATTGCCGCTGTACACTGTCCATAAACGCCGTTTGTGGATCTGATTTTACATTTTGCAATTGCGCTTGAACGAACGCAATGAGCCCTTTGAATAGTTCTGGATCTTTTCGGGGCGATGTCATTTTTAGGTAATTCAACTGCAGCATCGTTTCTAGATCCTTAACGGTGGAAGAGCCCGAAACCAAAGCGCGGGTTTCAGTAAATCCAGTCGTCACCCCAACATATTTTCCGGAAAGAAAATCACTCAACTCAGAGGGCGTAAAATCACCGTATCCCAATTGAGAAATGATATCCATGAGAAAAGTACTATTCACCTTATCGCTCTGTGCATATTGATCTGAACCACCCAATCGCAGTCCCGTTAGCAAGATTTCGTCATCCTTGAAATCTGTTTTCTTTACCGTTACTTTCAGCCCATTGCTCAGGGTATAAACCGTAGCACCGAATTCGGCAAGGCTTGATTGGGCAATGACTTTTCCAGGCGATGGCATTTTGGGTAACAAACTTTTGGGGAGTACTTTTTCTTTCTGTACCACAACTTTTTGCTTGAAAGCGCTGCTTACCCATTTCAATAGTTGTTTCTCTGTGGTTTTCGCCAATGGGGATGACTCAGGACCCATCGCCAGCGCAAAATACGGACGGTTGTCACTCAGCCAGTTTTTTGCTATCGCATTTACTTCTTCCAACGCAATGGTTGGCAAAAAATCGAGGTAATATTGGAACTCCTGCTCAATTCCAGGGATTGATTCTTGTGATAAAAAATTCCTCACCATTTCATCAACAACACTCGAAGACTCACGGTTTTTGCGCTCCTTGTAGGATTTTTCCATACCACTCATCATGCTTCGTATAATCACATCCATTTCAGTTTGGTTGAATCCGAATTGTTCAACTTTCAGTATTTCCGCAATGGCAGCCGAAACACCCGCCTTCAAATCCTCTCCCCCATAAACAGACAATTGCATGGATTCGCTGCCTCTAGCCCATCCACCCACTCCCATGTAGGCAGCGAGATAAGGAGGATTGGATGATTCGGTCAATTTGGCCATACGATTATTCAAAGCCGCAAAAAACATGCTCCGAACGATGCTATTGCGATAATCTTCCAAGGTTACGTTGGGCGATGATTTTTTGGAGGAATACACGAGCATGAATTGCTGAATCGTTGCTTCTTTGTCGGTCAGCACCATCGCCTCTTTCTTCGCATAAGGCGCAACCTCAAAAACGGGTCGAACCCTTTCTTCAGCAGGATTTGTGAGCGATGCAAAATACTTATTGATCAGTGTTTCTGCTTGTTCCGCAGTAATATCACCGGCAACGGCCACTGCCATCAAATCGGGGCGATACCAATCGCGGTGAAATGCACGCATGGCCTCAGCACTGCCATTTTGGATGATCTCATCTTTTCCGATGGGCAATCGATTGGCATACTGTGACCCCGCCACAAGTTTTGGTAAATACTGTCGCATCATCCGCTCATCTGCACCCTTGCTACCTCTACTTTCTTCCAATACCACATTGCGCTCTTCATTGATATCTTTATCAGTAAACAAAGCCTTTTGTGCCCAATCAGACAGCACTTCAAAACCTTTTTCCACGTTTGCAGGGTCGCTCGTAGGAATCGGCAGTATGTAAACGGTTTCGTCGAAGCTGGTATAGGCATTCAAATCGGCGCCAAATTGCACACCAATGGATTGCAAGTAATCAACCAAAGCGTTTTTGGGGTAATGCTCGGTGCCATTGAAGTTCATGTGTTCAATAAAGTGAGCCATCCCCTGCTGATCGTCATTTTCAAGAATGGAACCGGCATTCACAGCCAACCGCAATTCCACCTTTTTCTCGGGCTTCGCATTCGGTTGGATATAGTATCGCATACCATTGGGCAACGTTCCTGTTTTAATATTGGAATTGAAGGGAAGCGGGCTCTGGAGGCTTTGAGCTCCCACTGAGCCCATGAACATGGCGCAACCAAGAACGAAGAACGACAAGCGCTTGGAGACTGAAATCTGAATCATTCGGGGAAACTACAACTACGAACCAAGATTCAATTACGGAAAATCGCAACTGGGGTGCTTCCTTTTACGGAAAATCGCAACCCGTCTCAAAAACATCGCCCAAAACAATTGACATCCTATTCACTACTTTCGCACACACATTCAATTTATCATGATGGAATCCGAAACCCTCAGTCATTGCTTGGCCTGCCAATCGCAGCATTTTGGCCATTACATCCATACCCATGCAATGATGTCGGCGCCATCAGCTGTTCAATACAACTTCGACCGTTGCAACGATTGTGGCCTGGTGTTTCTAAACCCAAGGGTTGCCGAATCTGAGCTATCCCACTTCTATACCGAAAGTTATCTACCCTATCGCATCGAAGAAGCTTGGGGACGTTACGCATCGTTTGTAAAAAAAGATCAGCAAAACATCGATAACGCCCGCGTAAAACTGGTGCAGCGCAATCACCCCATATCCGCCAATAGCCGAATTCTTGACGTAGGTTGCGGCAAACCCACTTTCCTCGCTAGCCTGAGCAAAACCTGTAATGCCCATTTCATTGGATTGGATTTTAGCGCTGAAGGATGGATCAACGATGCGCATGCCTATGCAAACTTGGAATTGCGAACCGGAGAAATTGGCGATTTAACCGATGACAAAGCCATGGATGTCATCACCATGTGGCATTATTTGGAGCACGACTACAACCCCCAAAAACACCTGAAGCAGCTTTTGAAAGTCGCTCACAGCAACACAAAACTGATTGTGGAAGTGCCCAATTTCGACAGTTATACACGCCGCCGATTTGGCAAAAACTGGTCGGGCTATCACACGCCGCGACATACGGCACTCTATTCCCCCAACAACATCGCCTTGTTGCTAGAAAACAGCGGTTGGACGGTCAACTCGATTCAAACCCACGGCACGCTGGATCCATACACCTTGCATTGGATGAGCAAAATGGAGCAACAACAAATTGATTGGACGGCTTCGATGGAAGG
>JBEEMF010000046.1:0-22322 GCA_041192805.1 Bacteroidota bacterium
GTGGGTAGTAAGGCGCTATTTTCGAACACATCAGGATCAAACAACTCTGCCGTTGGATTTTTGTCTTTACAATCAAATGCAACAGGAAATAACAATACTGCCATAGGTGCAAAATCTTTAAATTCTGGAACTACCGCAAACAACAACACCGCACTTGGAGCATTTGCATTAAGCGTTACAAATACTGCAAGTGATAACACCGCTGTAGGCTATAATTCTCTCTCTAAAAATACTACGGGCATTAACAATACAGCCAATGGTTCAGAAGCACTAGCCGCCAACACCACTGGTAATAGAAATTTGGCCGATGGATATAACGCATTAAAGGCCGCCACTACTGGCTCGGACAATGTAGCACTGGGCAATCGTGCGCTAGCCGCAACAACTACAAGTTCGAACAACGCGGCAGTGGGTTCGGATGCCTTATTGGCAAATACAACAGGCGGAAATAACACAGCCATCGGTTTCCAAACCTTGGCCACCAGCACCACGGCAAATAACAATACTGCCGTTGGATTCAGGTCGTTAACTGCAAATACTTCAGGTACAAACAACATAGCCATTGGAGCACCTGCCTCCGTTTCTTTAACTTCTGGAAGTCAAAACATCGCCATAGGCGATTTGTCGTTAAATGCAAATTCTACAGGAAACCTTAACGTCGCCCTAGGATTTGAATCTTTACTTTCAGCTACATCTACAGAATTCAATGTTGCGGTCGGGGCTCAGGCACTTAGGGCATTTAATAACACCAATGGGAATACGGGTAGGAATACTGCAATTGGTTACCAATCTATGTATAGAACTAGCAGTGGATCATACAATACAGCGCTAGGATATCAATCATTAGACAACAACACCACCGGTCAATTAAATACAGCCATAGGATACGCCGCAATGCCCAGTTCTACAACAGCCGGAAATAATACAGCTGTGGGTTATGATGTGTTAAATGATTTATCTACTGCAAATAACAATACAGGAATAGGCTATCAAGCGCTTGCCAGAGTTGCAAGTGGTGGTAACAATACTGCCATTGGATTCCAGGCCGGACCAGACTGGACTGGTGGTGCAAATACAAACGCAACTGCCGTAGGTTATCAAGCCGTAACAACCGCCAGTAACCAAGTGCGTATTGGAAATAACTTTGTTACTTCCATTGGAGGATTTGCAGCGTGGACCAACCTCTCAGATGGTCGCTACAAAACCAACATCCAACAAAATGTACCAGGTTTAGATTTCATTTTAAAACTTCAGCCAGTTACCTACAATTTTGATTTCGATAAATTAAACAAAGCCTTAAAACCAGGAAGTGTTGACCATGCTGGTAATTCTTTGGTTACAAGCGAAATCATTGCTACAGAAAACAACCCAAATACAGGTGTAAGATTTTCAGGATTTGTAGCTCAGGATGTCGAAAAAGCGGCGAAGGAAATCGGATACGACTTCTCTGGTGTCGACAAAGCAAAATCAGAAACAGACCTTTACGGTTTACGTTATAGCGAATTTGTGGTTCCCATGGTTAAGGCCATCCAAGAACAACAAGCGCAAATCGAATTGTTGAAGAAACAAAACGAGGCTTTGCTAAAAGCCATCACCGAATTGCAGAACAAGAAATAATCCGCTCTAAACAGAAACGATGAAAAAGTTACTGCTATCCCTAGCATTATTAGCCTCTTCCCTCCTTTATGGTCAGGGCTGGGTTCATAATGGCGCCCATGTGGTAGCCAACTCGGGAAGTTTTATTGTTATATCAGGGACCAAAGGAAACTACAAAGCACAAGGCACATCCAGGTTGATTTTCAACGGCGATGTCAATCTGTTCTATACCGGAAACTGGATCAACAACTCCGCAGGAGCCATCTTCATGAATAACAATGGCCGGGTTACCCTAAACGGAGCCGCGCAATTATTCATGGGAACCGCAGTAACTGCATTTCCAGCTCTTGACCTACTATGTAGCGCAAATCCAACCATGCAAGTGAACATACTTGTGGGTGGAGGCCATTCAGGAGGCGGAATTGGAAAACTTAACCTATTTTCAAAACAACTGCAACTAAACGGCAGAACCTTAATCATTAACAATAGATCCGAAACGGCAATCACCAAAACTACAGGCGGAATTGTCTCCGAGTCGTTCCCATCCATTGGTTATGGATATGTTCAGTGGAATATTCGCGATGCTGGAGCCGGCCCTCTATACACCGTGCCATTCCAAACTGTAACCGGTGCCGATATCCCCTTTGATTACAATGTCAAAAATGTAGGCCTGCAAACCAAAGACAGTGCCTTTGTAACCATCGCAACCTATCCAACACCAACAGCCTCGCTGCCCAATAACCGTCCGATGCCAACAGGCGTGAACAATGTCAAGAATGAATTCGGGACGGAAAACGCACGCAGGATGCTGGATCGCTTTTGGATAATAAACGATGGCGGCTATAGCACAAAACCGGAGATCAGCTTAGGATTCTCATACCGAGGCTCAGAACACAACACGGGAACCAACACCATCCAAGAATCTAATATGGGAGCCATTAACTGGGTAGCCGCAACCAACAAATGGAGTTATCCCGTGCAGTCAAGAGTTATTGCATCAAGAAATACGCTTCTTATTCATACTGGACAGAAATTCTCGGGTATTTGGACCTTAAGCGATACTACGCCCTGCCCTATCGCAAATTTTGCATCGTATGGTGTTTGTGAAAAAGACTCTGTTCTATTTACAGATAAATCAACCGTAGTTGACGACACCCTCGTTCAATGGCGTTGGAATTATGGCAATGGCAATAAAGGAAGTGGCGATTCAACAGTTGGCCATTTCTCACCAGCAGGAAATTACAAAGTCCAATTGATAGTGCGCGCTGCCAATGGTTGTGAGGACACTACCCTCAAAAATGTAAGCATCCTAGGCGCACCAAAAGCCAACTACGTTGTGGAAGATACCTGCGAAAACGAAATCGTTAAATTCACATCCCTTACCGCACCAGGCAGTGGATTCCTTGCCAAAGAATATTGGTGGTTTGGGGATGGTACAACAACGGCGGGAAAGAGTCCGACACACTTTTATGGATCGGCAGGATATCCTACAGTGACGTACATCGTATACAACAGCAACCTCTGTAAAGACACCATAATCCGCACACTTTTCATTGCAAATAAACCCTACGCCTACTTCATGGTTAAACCCGATTGTGAAGATTTGATGTTCCCATTCGCAAACGCATCAACCGCTGGCATTGGAACCATTAGCACATACAAATGGGATTTCGGCAACGGCAGAAAATCAGGCCAGAGAAACGAAAATATCCTTTACCCCGACTCCGGAACTTATAAAGTCAACTTGATCGTAACAAACAGCTTCGGCTGTCATGATACAAATACCCAGAACTTGAGAGTTTATCCTCGGGCCATTGCAGACTTCAAATACGACCCTTACATCCCGTTAATGACGCAAAATGTGGCGTTTACGAACAATTCCAAAATCGATACGAAATGGTCTTGGGATTTTGGCGATGGCTATTTTGATATGGTGAGAGATCCACAGCATATTTATAAAATGTACGGCAACTACAATATCACATTGATTGCCGACAACCAATATGGTTGTGCTGATACGATGACCAAGAGCATCAAAGTAAAATCGATTCCATTGTATTGGTTCCCTACGGCCTTTACACCCAAAAATTCAGATGGGACGAACGATTACTTCGGACTTTACTCTCCCCTCACCGTTAGCAATTACAAACTCATCATTTACAACCGATACGGACAACAAATATTTGAAGCCAAAGACCAATCTGCATTGTGGGATGGCTTTGTAAACGGAGAACTTTGTCAGGGCGGTGTTTATATCTATGATGCTACCTTCAAAAACCCAGAAAACGAACTGCAACACTTTTCTGGTAGCGTCACACTGCTGAGATAAACGTCTATTATCGTGCGAATGTGAAAGTTTACCCCGACTTTTGCAAAACGATATGATTCAGACTGGACTATTCCTTGATTTAACCTTTCATCACGATAGCCCACAAGGTTGGTATTTGGTTGATGAAATGGGAGTAGAAGTATTACTACCCAATAAATTTTGTCCGTCAGAAGCCATTGAAGGTGATGTTATTAATGTTTTCATTTTCAGAGATTCCGAGGACCGCCTAACAGCAACCACAGTGGTTCCGATGATTGAAATCGGGCAGTTTGCTTGCTTAGAAGTGGTTTCAGCAACAGGCATTGGGGCATTCCTGGATTGGGGGTTGGAGAAAGACCTTTTCGTACCGTTTAAAGAGCAACATCGCAAATTGGTGGAAGGAGAGCATACCGTGGCTTTTTTGTATCGCGACGAAGTCACTGACAGATTGTTAGCCAGTACAAAAATTTCTAAATGGCTCGATAAAACGGATGTCAACATACTTTACAACACATCCGTTGATTTATTGTGTTTTGAAGAAACGGAAATTGGGTTTAGAGTCATTATAAACCAAAAGCACCAGGGAATTATTTACAAAAATGAAGTCTTTCAAAGAATTGAAATGGGCGACCAATTAAAAGGTTACGTTCGATTGGTTAGAGAGAATGGACATGTGGATGTATCACTTACCCCAATGGGACATAAGAAAGTGAGTACCCTGTCTGATACTGTATTGGAGGCAATCACCGCCGCGGGGGGATTTTTAGCACTGCACGATAAGTCTGATGCGAATCTCATTCAATCTAAATTGGGAATGAGTAAAAAAGCGTTTAAGCAAACCGTTGGCGTTTTGTACAAAGCCAAGGCCATCATCATCGAAGAGACAGGAATTAGAAAATTATAGTTTAATACATCATTCCCAAAATATTCTGACCCAGTGCCGGTAACAATACCCGCTGGGTCATTTTATTTTCAGTGGCTATTGAAAGCAATCGTTCAGCCGGCTCACCGATGGGTTCATCGCTCAAATCAAATGTCCCGTAGTGCATCGGCACCATATAGGTTGCGCCCAAATCCAAAAAGGATTGGTAAGCCTTTGCTGGTGAGGAGTGATTGGACTCCATGAACCATTCAGGCTGATACGCTCCGATTCCTAAAATCGCAATATCGATATGCGGAAACAGTTCACGCATTTCGAGGTAGTGTTTTCCGTAACCTGAATCCCCACCAAAATAAATCACTTTACCCCCAACTTCAATCACAAACGCCCCCCACAAATGCCTATTGGTATCTGTAATCCATCGCCGACACCAATGTCGAGTCGGCAAATACGTAATCTTGATTGTTTGATCATCCAACTGATACTGCTGATACCATCCCGCCTCTTGAATTCTCCCATTTCGATTGAATCGTTTTAGTAGTGGCGCCGTTGACAACCCGCAGAGATACTGGGCCTTCGGGTTCAATTTAGACAACAAACGCATGCTGCTATAGTCCATATGGTCGCGATGGTCGTGACTCAACAAGACATAATCCATTCCAGGTAGTTCAGTGGGCGATATGGGCAAGGTGGAAAACCGTTTTAACACGCGCGAAGCATTGCCAAATACGGGATCGGTTATCAATGTCTTCCCTCCGATGCGAATAAAAAAGGTGGCATGACCTAACCACGCAACCCCATCAATCGAATCGTCTTTAATCCAATCCAACTCTTTAGAAATTGGCAGCTGAAATGTATCGGTCTTCTTAAATTCCAAATTCGGATTGGTCTGCTTTTTCCATTTCTGCACATCTTTGAACGTCAACAAAAACGGGTAATCAGGATTGTAGTAACGGCCATTAGAAATCGGTGTGCCAGGACAATCCTGCTTTAGCGGATGATATTTCAATGCTGGATTGTGTGCAAACTCCCCTTTCGTCATAACCTGTGTTTGACTGTACGATGGCAGCCATTTTGATAATCCAATAAGTAACAAAACAAATGTTATTCTGGCGTGATTCATACTGAGATTCTTATATTTCTGTTGTTCGATGTAGGTCCCACTCGCCCAATACGTGAAGCGCTTCAAAAACCGTATCCAAACCTTTCACACTAACAATCAAAGCCTTATCCGTTTGCTTTACGCTGAACTTGTTTGGGTTGCTAGCAACAAAGCCCATAATGGCCACAAAACTGTCGCTGTGATATACTGCCGCATTGGCATCGCCAGGGAAATAGCATCGCATCCCTCCGTTCCCCAAAGCAATCTTTTCCATTCCTAGCTGTTTGCCCGCCCATTTCAATCGAACGGTATCCAACAATGCCGCCACTGTATTCGGAATTTTCCCAAATCGATCTTTTAGGTTATTCGCAAATCGCTGCAATTCCAATTCAGTATTGATGTTCGATAGTTCGCTATACAAGGCCAATCGCTCGGCTGTCTGGGTGACGTATTCCGATGGGATGAGCATTTCAAATTGCGTATCGATCTGACAGTCTCGGCTACTTATGTCTTCGGGTTGATCAAACAAAGCATCAAACTCCTCATTTTTCAATTCCCGCACCGCTTCATCCAAAATCTTATGATACATATCAAACCCCATCTCGCTGATGAAGCCCGACTGCTCTCCGCCCAACAAATTCCCCGCACCGCGGATATCCAAATCCCGCATCGCAACCTGAAACCCACTGCCCAATTCATTATATTCCTCCAACGTGCGCAACCGCTTTCGAGCATCCTCACTCAAAACAGAAACCGGAGGCGATAGCAAATAACAGAACGCCTTCGTATTGCTTCTACCCACCCTACCCCGCATTTGGTGCAAATCACTCAGACCAAACATATGCGCGTTATTGATAATAATTGTATTGGCATTGGGAATATCCAACCCACTCTCAATAATAGTTGTTGCTACCAAAACATCAAACTCCCCCTCAATAAATTTCACCATCACATCCTCCAGTTCATGTCCTTCCATCTGACCGTGAGCCACAGAAACCCTGCATCCAGGCACCAGATCTCCAATAATCCTCGCCATCTCATGAATGTCCTTCACCCGGCTATGAACAAAGAAAATCTGTCCGCCCCGTTCCATTTCTTGCTGAACAGCCTCGGCAATTAAGTCCTTGTTGAACATGTGTAATTCGGTATGCACGGGCTGACGGTTGGGCGGTGGAGTATTGATAATCGACAAATCTCGAGCACCCATCAAACTGAAGTGTAAAGTCCGCGGAATGGGCGTCGCCGTGAGTGTCAATGCATCCACATTCACCTTAAATTCCTTCAATTTCTCTTTGGCAGCCACCCCAAATTTTTGCTCTTCATCGATGATCATCAGCCCCAAATCTTTAAACTCGATGTCTTTCCCCAAGATACGATGCGTCCCAATGAGCACATCCACCTTCCCTGCTTTCACTTTATCCAATGTGGCCTTCTGTTCCTTGGCCGATTTAAATCGATTGATATAATCTACGGTAATCGGAAAGCCCGCAAATCGCTTCGAAAAAGAACGATAATGCTGCTGCGCCAAAATCGTTGTTGGCACCAGAACCGCGACCTGTTTACTATCGCAAACGGCTTTAAACGCCGCACGCATCGCCACCTCCGTCTTTCCAAAACCCACATCACCGCAAACCAAACGGTCCATCGGCTGGGGAGATTCCATATCGCGTTTTGTATCCTCCACTGCTTTGGCTTGGTCCGGCGTATCCTCATAAAAGAAACTCGCCTCCAACTCCATCTGCATATAATTGTCGGGCCCAAACGCAAACCCCTGCTGCGCTTTCCGCTTGGCATACAACGCAATCAACTCCCGCGCTATGTCCTTGACTTTCTTTTTGGTAGCCTTCTTCTGCTTATCCCATTGCGGACTCCCCAACTTGTGCATACTTGGGGGTGTACCATCCTTTCCGGTGTATTTACTTATTTTGTGCAGACTGTTCACCGACACATAAAGTAGGTCGTTGTCTTTATAAACGATGCGCACCACTTCCTGTTTCACCCCGTGAACATCCATTTTCTCAAGACCGGCAAACCTTCCGATACCATGATCGATGTGGGTCACAAAATCCCCCGGCTTTAAATGTTTAAGTTCTCTTAACGTGAGCGATGTTTGCGACGAATATTTTTGTCGTCCCCGCGGCCGATAGTATTTATCAAACAGCTGATGCTCGGTGGTAAAGGCAATTTTTACGTCGCGATCCACAAATCCTGATGATAGACCCTGATATACTGGATCAAAGGTTACTTGCGACTGAGTATCGGCGAGAATTGCAATCAATCGTTCAATCTGACGGCTATTCTCACTAAACACCAAGGTGGTTAACCCTTCGGCTTTGTTGGATTGCATCCATTCGGTGAGCATCGTAAAATTCCTTTTGAACAGCGGCTGAGGCTGTTGCAAGAACTCAATAATTTCGATTTTTCCGGTGGGTCGAGCGCCACTATTATGAATTTGTGTAAACGGCTGAAGGGCCGTCATCAAGCCTTTTGGCGTATTCCAAATGTGTTTGGGGTGTTTGGGAACGACTTCCCTGCCAAAGTCAACGGCTTCTTGATGGATTTGGAGGGCTTTTTCCCATGCTTTACCGAGTTCTTCAATTTGAAAACTTAGGTCGAACGAAACAACCAGCGTTTTAGGATCAAAGTAATCGGTGATGGAAATGGTAGTTTCTTCATCGCGTTGATCTTGAATATTGGGAAGCAGCGAAAAATGGGCAATTTCTTTGAGCGATAGCTGGTCGTTGACATCAAATGTGCGGATGCTTTCGATGATATCGCCATCGAGTTCTATGCGAAAGGGGAATTCGTGGGCGAAACTGAATAAATCAACAATTCCCCCGCGGAGGCTAAATTCACCGGGTGCGAACACAAAATCCCGTCGTTCAAAGCCATTAATTTCCAGAAATTCCATCAAAAATTCGGTATCGAGGTTTTGGCCTCTTGCGATATCGATGGAAGATTTTTCGAGTTCTACTTTATCCACGACATATTCGGCGATGGCGGAACCATAGGTGACGAAGATGCGTTTGTTGTTTTTGCGAAGGGCATTGAGTGTTTCGATGCGTTCTTGCACGCCCATGGCATTTTCACGGGCGGTGTTATAGGGTTTTAGGAAGGAATCCGGGAGGAAGTAGATGGGTTCCCCTACGAGGAGATTTTCGAGGTCGGATTTAAAATATTGGGCTTCGTCTTTGTTGGGGAGAATTGCGATGATGGGACGGGAAGTTGAGGCGTAGAGCGATGCTGTGGCGAGGGCGAAGCCCGAACCCGCCAGCCCTTGGAGGTGGATGGGTGCGGCCGCGTGCTCCGCCGCGGCCGCCAGTGCCTGCATGGGTTGGATTTGGGCAAAGGCACCCAAAATTTCTCTCGTATTCATCGTTGATTGCTCACTTCCCCACAATAAATGAGGCCCGGCTTCGCAGGGCCTCAAAGATACATCCGCTTGCGCATCGAAACGACCCGCAACGAACTGAATTTGTCTAACCTTTTATGCCTTTCTAGCAATCGCACGTTCCGCCGCAGCCACTATCGCAGCCGTAGTTAAACCGTATTTCTCTAATAACTGATCCGGCGTTCCGCTCTCCCCAAACGAATCATTCACCGCAACATACTCCATCGGCGTTGGCAACTCCCTGCCCAATAACTGAGCAATGCTATCACCCAAACCACCATTCATCTGATGCTCTTCCGCACTCACCACACAACCTGTCTTTTTCGCCGATGCCAAAATCGCATCCCTATCCAAGGGCTTAATCGTATGTATATTAACCACTTCCGCATCAATTCCCTTCTCAGCCAAAGCATGTCCGGCTTCAATTGCCTTCCAAACCATATGACCTGTTGCGAAAATCGTAACATCCTTGCCCTCGTTCAACATCAATGCCTTCCCGATTTCAAATGGCATGTCTTCTGGAATGAAAACGGGCCATTTTGGACGACCGAAACGCAGATAACAAGGACCATAGTATTTGGCAATTGCCATAGTAGCAGCCTTGGTCTGATTGTAATCGCAAGGATTAATCACCACCATTCCTGGCAACATCTTCATCAATCCAAGATCTTCCAAAATCTGGTGCGTTGCTCCATCCTCTCCCAACGTCAACCCAGCATGAGACGCACAAATCTTAACATTCTTATGACTGTAAGCTACACTCTGCCTGATTTGATCATAGACACGACCAGTTGCGAAATTCGCAAAAGTACCCGCAAACGGAATCTTCCCGCCCGTAGCCAAACCCGCCGATGCGCTAATCATATTTGCCTCTGCAATTCCCGCTTGAATAAAACGCTCCGGAAATTCATCCTTGAAGGCATCCATCATCAAAGAACCCGTTAAATCCGCGCACAACGCAACTACATTGCTGTCCAATTTGCCAGCTTCGTGTAATCCCGCGCCAAACCCACTTCGGGTGTCTTTTTGTCCTAAAATTTCGTATGATTTCATGTGTGTTAGATCGATAATTGCGTATTGGTTCCTGAATTGATTTTAAATATTTTTGATTTACTATAAAGTGTTCTTGTCTCCCCTGCCGTACGATACACTACCGTATACTCACCAGGCTGCATATTGATCATTTGCTTTGGCACCGTGCCGTTCAAATCCATCACCCACTCCAATTTATTATCCACCCGCTGAAACACTGCACCTGTCACATCTTTTCCGATGCTCAACTGCAACACCCCTGGGTTGGGAATCTCTATCGTAAAAGTTTGATTCTGTTTGATTTGAACTGCGTTAAACTTCAATCTCGGAATGGTCAAAATCTCCAAATCATAGCCACCCACGATGTACTTCTCCAATGTATTAAATTCCTGTGCATTGATCGTCTGCATTGTATTCCCCTTCCTCACAATCGCTTGCAATCGAGGATACTTTGTAATTCCACCCATCTTCAACAACAAACTTCCTTGGGGTGTTTGCAACGGAATCACATTGTGCTTTCCTGGAACCATTTCAACAATCTCTGAACTCACTTGAGGCTTGGTATGCGCCACCACGCGGTAACGACGTACTGGATCCAAATACAAAGTATCAGGAACCCCTTTGCCATTCATCGTATGTATCACATTCTCAACCATCTGCCCGTTATCGGCATCAAAAATGGTCAAAGGAACGTCCGTTTCTCTCGGCAAACCTTGGTTATCGAGCAAGTTGATTTGAACCGTAGTATTATTCAACGCTTGGTTGATAATAACGCCAATGATCTTCTGAAACTGAGCCGGTGTCTCGGCATTAAAATATCTTCCGGTACAAGAATAAGCATTCCTAAAAGTTTCGCTATCCGTACCCAAGCCAATTACAAAGGGCCTTAAGATGATGCCCTTTTGTTGCAAAGCGATACTAATGGCACAAGGGTCGCCACCGCATTCTTCTACCCCATCCGTAATGATAATGATGATATTTCTCGCCGTAGGATCTGCCGGAAAATCTTTTGCCGATGCCAACAACGATTGCGCAATCGACGTATATCCCAAAGGCTTGATAGTCTTTAGTTTGGCCGCAAACTGCTTGTGATTGAAAGGCGCAAACGGCACTTCTAACTTGGTGTCGTTACAATCCTTTTTCTCGTTGGGCTGGGTATGACCAAAAACGCGAAGACCTACCTCCAAATTCTCAACCGACCGCAACGTATCCACCATTTTATTCATTAACGTTACAGCTACCGCCCATCTCGTTGAATTTCCCATCTCCGCCAACATACTTCCACTGCCATCAAGCAAAAACAACATCCGCGTTTTTTGTCCGGGATACCCGTTTTTTACTTGTGCGCCCAACGAAGACACAATCAGTAAGCAGAGCAATAGGGTGATTTTTCTCATAGTTTGTATTTTGGATAACTCGATGCCCGTCAATCCATTATCATGCCATTAATAATCTCCGTGTTCCGTCACTTGCAATTGAGCCAACGCACGTTCCAACTGTTCGTCGTTCGGAGCCTTACCATGCCAAGCGTGTGTGCCCATCATAAAGTCGACACCCTGACCCATTTCAGTTTTCATTATGATAACAATAGGCTTGCCACCACCCAACTTAGACTGAGCCTCGGGAACCACTTTCATGATGCTTTCCCAATTGTTGCCGTCCATTTCCAATACTTCCCAACCAAACGCCAAGAACTTCGACGTCCATTCGGTCAATCCCATCACATCGCCGGTAGAACCATCAATTTGTTTTTGGTTAAAGTCCACCGCAACAATCATATTATCCAATTTTCGGTGGGCCACAAACATTACCGCCTCCCAAATCTGACCTTCTTGCAATTCTCCATCGCCCGTAACCACCCACAAAGTGTGATTGTCTTTGTCGATCTTTTTCTGCAACGCCAAACCCGCAGCAACACTCAAACCCTGACCCAAAGAACCTGTGGCAACGCGAATACCAGGAAGGTGTTCATGTGTTGCGGGATGACCTTGTAATCTGGTATTTAACTTACGGAAGGTAGCCAACTCCGGCACGGGAAAATATCCTGAGCGAGCCAATGTGCTGTAATACACCGGCGAAATGTGCCCATTACTCAAAATGAAAATATCTTCTCCATTTCCACTCATATTGAAATTGGCAGCATTGTGCTTCATAAAATGAAAATGCAATGCAGTAAAATAATCCACACAGCCCAAAGAGCCACCTGGGTGACCGCTAGAAACAGCATGAACCATGCGAAGAATATCGCGCCGAATTTGTGTAGCCATAGTGGCCATGGATGAAACAGTATTGAGGGCTTCCATAAAGTTTCAAAATTGATGATAAAAGACGGCTTTGTATGCACAAGTTTTCAAGAGATTGAAGCATCACAAAATAATCTGACCAACACCCTAAAATCTACGTCGATTTTAATACAAAAACCCTTGGTTTTGCTTATATTTGTAAGTTTATTATGCGGTTCAAGTTAAAATTATTTCTAATGTTCGCCATCCTTACAATCCTTGGGGGTTGCAGCGACTATGGGAAAATTTTCAAAGGCAAGAACGCAACCGTAAAACTAGCCAAGGCGGAAGAGCTTTACGCCAAAGAGGATTTTGGTCGCGCACTACCCTTATACGAGCAACTTAAAGACGAATATTTCCAGAATAAGCGCGATAGTCTAGAGCTTACTTATGTGAAAGTAGCCTATTGTTATTTCTATCTCAAAGCCTACGAAGATGCGAGCACTTTGTTCAAAGACTTCACCTACAAATTCTCGCGTAGCCCCAAAGTAGTTGATTGTTCTTACATGGCCCTGTATTGCGATTATATGTCGGTGGCGGATTACGACTTAGATCAAGTAAACACCATTGACATCATCAATGAGATTCAGGAATTCATGAATGCCTATCCTGATTCAGACTATATTCCTAAGTGCAATGAACACATCGACAATCTAAGAGAGCGAGTTCATAAAAAAGCGTTTGAGTCGGTTAACCAATATTTTCAAATTTCAGAATTTAAGGCCGCCAGTGCTGCTGCTGTTTTAGCCCTCAAATCTTACCCCGATATCCCACAGAAGGAGGAATTGGAATATATCGCCTACAAGGCACAGTTTTTGTATGGAATGAATTCCGTTGAATCTAGGCGCATCGAACGATTGGAAAAAGCCATTGATCTGATCGACGATTATTTAGACGCCAACAGATCTGCCGGTTTACATAGTCCTGATGCAACAGAAACGAGAGTGAAAATTATCAAAGAAATCACAAAATTGAAAGAAATCATATGAGCAATCCAATATCCCGTAATGCCGAAACACGTGACTTGCGCAATTTAGAGCAAGAGACCAACAACATTTACTTGAGTGCAATCATCATTTCTAAGCGTGCGAATCAAATCGCTGAAAAGCAAAAAGAAGAGTTGCGCAATCGTTTGGAGCCATTCATCAACGACTCAGACAACCTAGAAGAAATTCAAGAAAATAGAGAGCAGATTGAAATCTCGATGATGTATGAGCGCATGCCAAAACCTACTTTGATGGCTACGCAGGAGTTTGACGATCAAAAAACCTACTGGAGAATCCCCGATGCTCCGGAAAAACCACTTTAAAAATAAGAAAATCATTGTTGGGGTTACAGGTGGCATTGCCGCATATAAAATCCCGCAATTGGTTCGACTTCTCAAAAAGGAGGGTGCGGAAGTACAGGTCGTCGTTACTGAGGCTGCCAAATCTTTTGTCACACCCCAAACCCTTTCGGTTCTATCCGAAAACCCAGTTTTATCCGATTTTTTCAAAAATGGCCAAGGCGAATGGAACAACCACGTCCATTTGGCCCTTTGGGCCGATGCCATCGTAATTGCGCCCGCGGGCGCTAACACCTTGGCAAAAATGGCTCATGGGCTGTGCGATAATCTGCTGATGTCGGTCATCCTGTCGTCTCGCTGCCCAGTCTGGGTGGCTCCGGCAATGGACCTCGACATGTGGACGCACGCATCAACCCTGTCCAACATAAAAACACTGATGAGTAGAGGGGTAAATATAATCGACCCTGAAGATGGAGAATTGGCCTCGGGCCTATCGGGAAAAGGTAGAATGGCAGAACCCGAACAAATTTTCGCTGTCCTTGAAAGTCAACTATTGCCCGCCCCCAATTATTTTACAGGTAAAAGAGTCTTGGTCACCGCGGGTGGCACACAAGAATCAATCGACCCCGTACGATTCATCGGCAATCACAGTTCTGGTAAAATGGGATTTGCGATCGCTGATGCTTTGGTTCAATCTGGCGCAACGGTCGACATAGTTTATGGCTCAGTGAGTGTGGCTTTGCCTGAAAACTGCGCGGTATACCCTACCCTCAGTGCCAAAGAGATGCATACGAAATGTCTAGCGCTTTTCCCCCAATGCGATATCTTAATTATGGCAGCGGCTGTTGCAGATTTTGCTCCGGCTGAAATCGCATCGCAAAAAATTAAAAAGTCTGAGGACTCTATTACGCTTACACTGAAAAAAAATCCCGATATTCTAAGTGATTTATCGGGCAATAAACGCCAAAACCAGATCACCATCGGATTTGCGCTAGAAACAGAAAATGAAAACAACAATGCGCTAGGCAAATTGCAAAAGAAAAACCTAGATTGCATCGTTCTTAATTCACAAAACAACCCCGAAGCCGGATTTGGCGTGGATACCAATGCCGTCACCGTTTTCTGTAATGATGGCAAACAATGGCAAATCCCCACCGCATCCAAAACGGAGGTCGCTGAAAAACTCCTTCAATCTTTATCAGAATGGTTAACCCAAACTCATTGATGAAACACTCCGTAAATCCCTTGAAGAAAATCCTTCTTTTAGTTGTTGCAACTGCAATGACCATACCCAGCCTATTTTCTCAAGAAATAAAAGCAAACATACAAATTGTTGCACCTCGGGTTCAAATGACCGATAAGCAGGTGTTGCAAACCCTTCAGAATGCCGCGCAGCAGTTCATCAACACAAGAAAATGGACCGACGAAAACATTGCAACGCAAGAAAAAATCGAGTTTAGTATGTTTTTCGATATCACCTCGATCAACAACAACGACTTTTCGGGCAGTATGCAGTTTCAGGTGGTGCGGCCAACTTATAATTCCACTTACAAAACCACGATTTTTCAGTTCAACGACGAAGACATCAATTTTAGCTATCGCGAATTCGAAAACCTCGAATATCAAGAGAATATGAATATGAATGACTTCACGACTTTATTGGCGTATTACGTTAACCTTGCCATTGGAATGGACTTCGACAGTTTTTCCGAATTGGGTGGATCGCCGTATTTCTCGAAGATGCAAAGTATGGTTTCCATGATGACCAATAAATTGGGATGGAATCAAGGCGATGGAAAAGGCATTCGAAATAGATTCTATTTGGCGGAGAACCTCACCAACCCTAGGTATAAAGACCTGCGATTGCTGACTTACAATTATCATCGCAAGGGAATGGACGAATTTGCCGCCACGCCCGAGCAGGCCAGAAAAAATATCACTGAGAATATCAAAAAACTCAAAGAAACCCAGTCGATATTTCAAAACTGCTTGTTGCAAAAATCCTTCTTCTCAACCAAGTGGCCGGAGTTGGTAGAAATATACAAAGGGGCACCTGTTCCTGAAAAAACGGCGATGTCGAAATTTCTCTCCGAAATCGACCCCACCAACAGTCAGCGATACGAAAAAATCAAATCATGATTTGGTGTGGCTTGGATATCGCCACGGAATTCTCTGAAGCGTTATCATCGAGATTTGATAACATTTCGGACACCAACATCGCTGCAAAACCGGATGTCTTTTTCTTGTGCAGTCAATCAACCCAATCCCTTTGTTTGTCGTTCATTGACGATTGCGTAGGCGGAATTCCCGAATCCCACATTCTTACAATTCCCAATGGCGACGATGCCAAAAATCTCAGCATTTGCGAAACCATTTACACTTGGCTAAAAGACAACAACGCCCAACGCAGTTCATTACTGATTAACATCGGTGGCGGCGCTCTTTGCGATGTTGGGGGTTTCTGCGCTTCAACGTATTTGAGAGGCATTGAATTTTGGAATATTCCCACAACCTTATTGGCGATGGTTGATGCATCCGTTGGAGGAAAAACTGGCATCAATTTAGGTCATTACAAAAATTATATCGGCACATTTTCTACCGCTACTCATATCTTTATCACACCACATTGGTTAAAAACACTACCCCAAAACGAGGTATTGAGCGGATGGGGCGAGGTGATCAAACACGGGATTTTATTGGGTGGAAAAGCTTGGACACAGGTTCAGCAACCCATACCAAACGCCAATGACCACCAAGCGTGGTTAAGTATTTTGGATTGGAACATCAAAATCAAATCGCGCATCGTTAACGCCGATTTCGAAGAAAAGGGACAGCGGAAATTATTAAATCTTGGTCATACGATTGGCCATGCATTAGAATCATATTGTCTTGATCAGGAGAAGCCAATTCCGCACGGTTTCGCCATTGCTTGGGGATTGGTCATGGAGTCGGCCTTGGCCACAAAATCATCGCCAAAAGTCGAAGCTACCGAATCTTTGCACCAGACGATCAAATCGATTGTAGAAGGGCTATACGATCCAATTCATTTTGGTCAGGACGACATACCCACGTTAATGAACTATATACGGGCGGACAAAAAAAATAACCACGACAAATTATTGTTTTCGATGGCTTTTGCCCCTGGAGAATGTGATTTCAATATCTCAGTATCATCTGAGGCCGTAATTAAAGTATTAAATGAGTATGTCGGCCACACAAATTAACCTCCCGGTAAGTAAAAGCCTACTAAACCGAGCTTTGATTGCCATTGCCGGCCAGGGAAATCTGAAATCGTGGCTTGAAGACAACTCAGACATTGTTGCCAATGGGTGCAGGGACACGCAGTTGCTGGTAAATGCGCTTACCCAAGAAAACACAGGTGAATCGCCAACCTATTATTTTCAAGATGCTGGAACACCGTGCAGACTGTATACTGCATTCGCCGCGGCCAATTTTACTTCGCCTTGCCAAATCACTGGCAATGAAAGCTTAAACAGTCGAAGCATCGAATCTTTGGTAACCGCTTTAATTGAGATGGGCGCCGACATAAGTTATTCTGACCAGGTTGGACATACCCCCATTTTCATCAATGCTGGCATTAAAGAATGGTCCGACGTTACAATCAGCGCTGCAGTTAGTTCTCAGTTTGCCAGTGCATTGCTATTGATGGCTCCACATTTTAAGGGCAATAAAAAACTAATTATCACAGACAGTTCGCATTCTCAGGCATACATAGAAATGACGGTTCATCTATTGAAACATTTGGGCATTGAAACCTCAAGCATGAATGAAGGCACCGGGCTTTGCATTACGATAAATGGAGACTACAGTAGTTCGAATACCCCAATTGATTTAGAAATACTAGAATCCGATTGGAGTTCCGCCGCCTTCTTTTACCCGGTCCTACTCGGTATGTCGAAGGATGCAACGATAGAACTACTTGGCTTAAAAATGAGTAATTCTGAGACAGCTAAGGACCTCGCGCTCGAAGGATCGAAAATTAAAAGTTCCCAGGGTGATTCAGCGATGTGCGTATTCGGCAATCTTCTTGGCATCGAAACGATACAAACAAAGAACGGAATTCTAATTTCAAGACATCAAATCGAAATAAATCAGATTCTCAAGTTTTTAACGGATGATGAAATTCTCGAGCACGATCAAACCTTACGCATCGACCTAAAAAACAACCCAGATCTCGTTCCTGCATTGGTCGTTGGTTGGTGTATTTTGGGAAAATCGGCAATCATTAGCGGAATTCATAATTTGCGATTTAAAGAGTGCGACAGAATATTGGCGATCCAAGAAAATATCAAAGGATTGGGGTGCACATTAACGATGTTGGGTTCTGTAAAGGAAGACCAATGGATATTGAATTGTTCTGGCCGATTCTTCCCTGCCCAACTCCATATTGACACTCAATCAGACCATCGCATTGCAATGGCATTCTCGGCGCTAAAACCATGGATTGCCGCGTTGAGTTATACCGACACCACATGTGTAGAAAAATCCTTCCCGCAGTTTTGGGAGCAATTGAAGAAGTGTACCTTTGACTAAGTTAACAGCCAACCCAATGAATTCGCAAACCCCAAACAATAATACAACAGAGACCGGCACCGAGAAGAAAGGAACTAACTCGCGCAAAACTTGGATTCTCGCCATTTTTGCAATGGTCTGTACGATAGTTTCGTTTATTTATCGCTACCAAAGCGGTGGTTCAGACGCCGTATCAAATATATCGAAGAGTCAAAGCGTGTTTGCATATACACTAGACGATGTAAACAAGGTGCTTGATTATCAACTTAAGGGTTGGAACGATGCGAACATCGATGTTTTCATGTCGGGCTACATCAAAGATTCAAGCGTGCGATTTATTACCGATAAGAAAGTGAAAACGAGCTGGCAAGAAATTACAGATTCCTATAAAAAAGGCTACCCAAATAAAGACGCTATGGGGAAACTCACATTTCATCGCGACGAAATCCGATGGGTGAATGAAGCCGCCTACATAGCGCAAGTCATCGGACGATGGGAGGTCATTCAAGAGCATAAGCCTACTCACGATACATTGAGTGGACGTTTCAGTTTGATTTTTGTAGGCACACCCGAAGGTCCAAAAATCCAAATCGACCACACTTGGTAAATTACGTAATCGAGTAGTAGTAGTAGTAGTAGATCAAAACGAAATGGCACGAAATAGCATCGGCAAGAATTTAACCATCACCTCATTTGGTGAAAGCCACGGAACTGCAATTGGGGTTGTGATAGATGGATATCCATCAGATGTTGAGATAGATTTGGCGGCTGTGCAAGTTTCTATGCAGCGCCGACGTCCAGGACAAAGTGAATTAACTACTTCCCGGAATGAAAGCGATATCATAGAAATCATCTCAGGACTGTTCGAAGGGAAAACCCTGGGTTCTCCGATTACCATTCTCATTCCAAATAATGACGCGAGGTCTGAGGATTACGACGATTTAAAGAATATTTACAGACCCGGCCATGCCGATTTGCTATACGATGCCAAATACGGACACAGAGATCATCGTGGTGGAGGCAGAAGCAGTGCAAGGATAACCGCAGGATGGGTAGCAGCAGGTGCTTTGGCAATCCAATATTTGGAAAAACAAGGCATAACCATCACAGGATGGGTAAATCAAATCTATACAATTATTGCCCCAAAATGCGAAGTACCACCCAATGCATCAGACATTGAAAGAAGCCTTGTACGATGCTGGGATGTAGAAACAAGTGAGGCCATGATTGCAGCCATTGAATTGGCAAAATCAGAAAACGACAGTTTAGGCGGAGTGATCCAATGCAATATTAGCGGAATGCCAAAGGGTATTGGAGAACCCGTATTTGGTAAATTACAATCTGTTTTGGGTCAATATTTATTGAATATCAATGCTGTAAAGGGCATATCCTTTGGCGATGGATTTTCTGCTGCGTCCATGAAAGGCTCGGAACACAACGACGAATGGATTAGCGAATCAAATAGAATTGGTACACGAACAAATCACAGCGGTGGGGTCATTGGCGGTATGAGTAATGGCGAAGAAATTAAAATCCAGCTGGCCTTTAAGCCTGCATCCACCATCGCCAAAGAACAAAACACAGTGAATAAATTGGGTAAAAATGTAACAATTACGGCCACGGGACGACATGACCCCTGTGTATTGCCAAGGGCTGTACCGATTGTTGAAGCGATGTGTGCCTTGGCTATTATGGATTTGATGCTTGAGAGCAAATCGAATAACGATTAAACAAAATGAACAGAGCTGAAATATTGGATCAATTTTCCAAGTTGTTGGATGTGATGGATGAATTGCGCGAGAAATGTCCGTGGGATAAAGAGCAAACCATGGAGACCATACGTACTCTAACCATTGAAGAGACGTATGAGTTATCAGACGCCATCATACAAAAGGATTCAGAGGAGATAAAGAAAGAACTCGGCGACATACTATTGCATATTGTATTTTATAGTAAGATTGCTTCGGAAACCAACGACTTTAATGTTGGGCATGTCATTGAATCATTAATTGGAAAGCTTGTCCGCAGACATCCGCACATTTATGGCGATGTGGAAGCAAACGACTCAGATAAGGTGAAACAGAATTGGGAGCAAATCAAAATCAAGGAGAAGGGCACCAAGAAAAATGGGATTTTAGATGGCGTTCCGAAGGGTTTAACTGGAATTGTCAAAGCCTACCGTATGCAAGAAAAGGCTTCTCAGGTGGGATTTGATTGGAACAATCCGGAGGATGCTTATAAAAAGGTGGAGGAAGAGTGGCAAGAATTTCAGGCGGCGGAAAACAAGGCGGATAAAGAAGCCGAATTTGGCGATTATTTATTTGCTTTGATCAATTTTGCCCGACTGAGTGGGATCAATCCAGACGATGCATTGGAATTAACCAATCATAAGTTTATCAGACGATTCAAAGCCATTGAAAGCATTGCCGAATTAAAGGGAATGTCGCTCAATGATTTAACCTTAGCGCAAATGGATGTGATGTGGGATGAGGTGAAGCGGATTGAAAGATCCAAGTAAATTCGATACCAATACTATTAATAATTCAATTACATGCTGCTGGGCGATGGGCTCAGCTATAGGGGATACCGAGAACAACTAATGATGGTATTCTTATCAATCATAGAAACCCTATTATTATAAACGACATGAAACAAAAAAACCCGACCGTAAGGTCAGGTTTTTTGTCTTAATAAAGTCGGCGGCGACATACTTTCCCAGGTATTACCCAAGTATCATCTGCGCTGATGGGCTTAACTTCTCTGTTCGGAATGGGAAGAGGTGGACACCATCGCCATAGCCACCATAAGGTCAATAAAGATCTATGACAAATGCTGGAAATAAGAAATAATAAAGAGTAGGTAAGTCTACGGGTAATTAGTACTACTCGACTCATACATTACTGTATTTACATCTGTAGCCTATCAACGTAGTAGTCTTCTACGACCCTTAAAGGAAAACTCATCTTGAGACTAGTTTCGCGCTTAGATGCTTTCAGCGCTTATCTATTCCGCACGTAGCTACTCTGCGATACATCTAGCGACATAACAGATACACCAGAGGTGCGTCCAACCCGGTCCTCTCGTACTAAGGTCAGATTCTCTCAATTTTCCAACGCCCACAACAGATAGGGACCGAACTGTCTCACGACGTTCTGAACCCAGCTCGCGTGCCACTTTAATGGGCGAACAGCCCAACCCTTGGGACCTTCTCCAGCCCCAGGATGTGACGAGCCGACATCGAGGTGCCAAACTTTGCCGTCGATATGAGCTCTTGGGCAAAATCAGCCTGTTATCCCCGGCGTACCTTTTATCCTATGAGCGACGGCCTTTCCATACAGAACCGCCGGATCACTATACCCAACTTTCGTTCCTGCTCGACTTGTAGGTCTCACAGTCAAGCACACTTATGCTATTGCACTCTGCGCACGGTTACCAAGCGTGCTGAGTGTACCTTTGGAAGCCTCCGATACTCTTTTGGAGGCGACCACCCCAGTCAAACTACCCACCATACACTGTTTTCCGCATTGCGGAGTTAGGATTCAAATAATTGAAGGGTGGTATTTCAACGTTGGCTCCACGACATCTAGCGACATCGCTTCAAAGCCTCCCACCTATTCTACACATCAATTACCCAAACCCAATGTAAAGCTATAGTAAAGGTGCACGGGGTCTTTCCGTCCCGTTGCGGGTACTCGGCATCTTCACCGAGACTACAATTTCACCGAGCTCATGGTTGAGACAGTGCCCAGATCGTTACACCATTCGTGCAGGTCGGAACTTACCCGACAAGGAATTTCGCTACCTTAGGACCGTTATAGTTACGGCCGCCGTTTACTGGGGCTTCGATTCAATGCTTCGCTTGCGCTGACATCCCCTCTTAACCTTCCAGCACCGGGCAGGTGTCAGACCCTAT
>JBEEMF010000047.1:0-3400 GCA_041192805.1 Bacteroidota bacterium
CCTAAATAATTTGGAGCACCTCCACCAATGATTTGCCAATTATTGCCGTAGTCTTGCGTTCTGAGCACTTGCTTGCCTCCACCCGGCGCCTGAATTACGATAAATCCAACCGCGTCATTCACAAAATAAAGGTCCAAACACAAAGTGCTATTATTCATAGACCCTTGCTGAGAATAAACCTGCACGCCGTCTCGGAAAATTCTAAAGCCATGCTCTGCAGAAGAGCCTCCTGGCAAACTAAAATTTTCATAAGTGTAGCTGATCGAAAGCGCATCTGGGCAATAATCGCGGTCAAAACCTAAAAAGCTAACCTGAGCCTGAGCAAACCCACAACAAAAAGTGAAGAGTAAAAAAAGGATTTTCATCGAATTATGTTGAATCATGTAGTGAAAGTACAATAAAAATCAATGCTTGGAATGTACGAAAATACACCTATTGAACGACAATCTTTTTTACAACAATTCTAGATTCTGATTTCAATTCTAAGAAGTAAATACCCGACTGTTCACCTGTTAAATCAAGTTCCATTTGATTGGTACAAATAGGTGTCATTCGTTTGATAAGCTGTCCGGATGCATTCTTCACATTGACTTCATCAATTTGATAATGAAATGTGTTGACTTGAAACTTGCCATAACTCGGGTTAGGCATAATGTTAATTTGAAATGCATCCTGCTCAGAAACATTCCAAGTAGCGCCATTACATGCCACATCTGATTCATTATCATAGAAAACCTTGACTGCGGCAGCCATATCGATGATTGACTGAACATTTTCAATATGAGTGCCATCTCGCGCATACAAAAAGGCATATGACAGTTTGAGTGTATCGCCATTATTGAAATTATTTTTCTTTACAGATGCAATGCCATTTACGTCGCCCGGTGGATTCATTGCACTGAGTTCATTCCAGGAGCTTACGTCATTTGGATTTCCCGAATACAAAAAATTTGTTGGCTGACCACTCTGATTCAACCAAGGAGTGCCAAAAAACTGTAGCCCGTTCATTACGTTCCATTTTTCATCTATTGCAGAAGTCCCTATTTCTACAACCGCACTAGCCGTAAGATCCTGCTCTAAACTTACTACTCCAAATGCCGGCGGATTAATTCCATATCCTAAAAAAGGATTGAACTCTTGGTCATCGTTATCTGCATTATAAAAATAAATGACGTTGTTGGTGGAGTCGCAGCCGTAAAAATCATCCCCATAAAAACCTACATCGGCATCTAAGTAAATACTATGGGCAATTTCAGGATAATCTGTTCCGCTTTTATTGATGGCTAAAAGGTCTACAAAAGTGATGTCCTTGAGGTAGTCTGCGGTTAAATATTGATAAAACATCAGATGTAATTCCATGCCTATTGGCGCCGTCGAGGTGTAATTATGAGGAAACGCAGCATCATTTTTGATCATATACGTCGCACAACATCCTTTGATGATGGGATAATCTCCGTCATCAGGATTGTAACTGCCATCCGAATTATAATCATAAAAAGGCGCTAAATAGTATGATTGGCCTTTTGTAACATCGCCATGAGCTGGCCAACTATAAATATTGTCAAGAACTTCCTGTGATAATGGAGGAATATCGTCACATCCAACAGTAATTAAACCATTATTGCATTGCCAAATCAATTTAAAATTATCGATGTCTGCTTGACAAATCTGCCAAATCTTTTGCTCCCAAATATCTTGATATTCAGGCGTATCGTAGCTTCCCGGAATAGAAATTGGTCCGTTAAAAATATCTTTAACATTTTCGAAGCCCCCTTGGGTCATGTGAATTGAGTCTGCTGCATCTTTGGCTGCAAACCAAAACTCTGAAGTAAAAATCATATTATGCCCCGAGCCTTTGGGAACCTCGTACCGTATTACTGGGCTTGATTCATTGTTCCAAAAATAGGTGCCCATATTAGAAATATAGGCTGAAACATTGTTGTGCTCCAAAAATGTATAGGTCACTTGAGAATAGGACGTAAATACAGCAAAGAAGAACAATGGCAAAAGAAGGTAAATTGATTTCATACAGATTTGATTTTCTGATGAAACGAAATAATGCCAATTCCGGGGGGGTATTTAAAAGCCCCGTCTAAAAGGGTCTTTTTGGTCTTGAATCTTGGATCTTAAAAACTATAGAACTAAACTCTCAGGATTTTTTCCATCGCTTTGCCTTTAGCCAATTCATCTACGAGCTTATCTAAATAGCGGACGTTTCTAGTGAGTTCATTTTCTAGTTCTTCAATACGATAACCACAGATAAGCCCCTTGATTAAAATTGCATTTGGATGCAATTGGGCGCGGTCAAAAAACACTTCAAAATTCACTTTTTCTGCAATCAAAGCTTGCTGATGTGGCCAATCAAAACCTGTTAACCACTCAATCACTTGCCGCAATTCTGCTTCTGTGCGTCCTTTGCGTTCCACCTTAGCCACATAAAGTGGATAAACTTGTGCAAAGGTCAGCTTAGCAATTTTAGCGTTGTGTTCAGGGCTTGGGGTCATGAGGCTTTTCCTGTCATTAAAATTTGACCTTTCATTTTGATTTTTATGACATTCAGTACAGCACTTTTGAGATCCTTTTTAGATTTTACAATACCATTGATTTCTTGGTCCATTGTAGCGCTATTCATCCAACCTGTCTTTCTATTTATTCTAAATTCTGATACCGTAATTCCTGACATGTTGTAATTCGTGTAAACATCTCTCATCTTGATGTATTCAAGATTATTCTCAGTATCAGTTTTTGCATAGCCCTGAATGATATATTCTTCGGGGGTGACTTGTTTTAACTCATAAGTAGTCGTTACTCCTACTTCAATAATAGATTTCATATTGGATTTCACTGACCATTTATCGCCAATGGCAACGTCATTTTTTGGAAAAATCGCCGTGATCATTTCAATATTACCCTTTAAAGATTCATCACCAAAAGACTGCTTCAATTGTGCTTTGATATTCTCCCGATCAATGGGGTCTAAACCAGCTTCATCAAGTGCCGAGTTGAATAAATTTTCTATATTTTTTACTTCGAGGACCTTCCCTTGTTTATTTAATTTTACTTCGAACGGCTCCATGACCATTGCTCCTAGAATGTTCGAAAGTAAATCATTTTCTTGCTCTAATTCTGAACTGAAATTCATACTCACTTCTGGAGATTTTATACTCATTGACATAGTTTCATACCAAACCTCTAAATGATAACTAGAATCGAGCACTTCCAATACTTCATAAGAAATATCGCAGGATACCTGAACCTCCATGTCCATGTGTTCATTCTCAACTGTTGTGGTAGTCAAATATTTTGACTGCATACTTTGTGAGTAAACTACTCCTTTCTGAAGGTTGAGCTGCAGTTTGTTTTGTGCCCAACTTGAACAAGTGTTCCCTACAAAAAGAAG
>JBEEMF010000048.1:0-17564 GCA_041192805.1 Bacteroidota bacterium
TTGCCATCTTTTGAGCGAGAAGATTTTGACTTCCCAAAAATCATGTTGAGAATGCTCAAGCCTAAGAATCCCAAAAAGACGCCTTGAAAGACTTCCTTTTGATACCAGTCGCCGTCTTGAATGGCCTGGGTCATGAAGTAATTGCTAATGGCTCCAGGAATACCAATGGTTAGACTTTGTTTCCATTGCCAAGTTCCCATTTTGATTTGGCGGAAGGTCCCAGAAACGCCCGACATAAACACCAATGCAATGGAATTGGCCAAGGTAAATTTTACCATTTCTGCACTGCTGATATCGTATTGATGCAGATAGGAAGTGATCACAGGGATAAATAACATTCCCCCGCCCACACCGAGTAAACCGGCCAACAGACCACCAAAGGAGCCCAAGAGCAAGAGCCATAAGAATCCCAAGGTCATCAAATCTGTTGCGATATTGATGGATGCCAAAGTGAATTCTGTTGATGCATTTAACATTTTGAAGGGGTTGCAGTATTGATTTATTTTAACAAGGATTGATAGCGCGTGGGTTCATGCAGTAATTTTGCTGCTTCCTTTGATTCCAAATCCAAGAGTAGCCACGCTGGATGAAAACGATTTTTCTTTAATTTTCTTTCCATCATCGCGCGATTTAATGCAAGTATGATGCTTGATTTTTGTTTGATTAAATCGGCTTTTACTTTGGTATTTACCTGGTCGGAATTTATTTTTAATCCTGAAATCTGTTGTAAAAACTGAGTGTCTGAGTACATCGATGCCATAGATTTATGGAGTTTCTCTTGCAATTTGGCCTGACTTTTTTTGACTGCGTATTGGGAGAACTGCGTATACTGTAGATCAGAAATGGCCTGAAACAATGTGTCGGGTAGTGAGTTGTATTGCTGATTTGCCCAATCGAAAATGATGTTTTCTTGTTCCAGCCACTTTAGTATTTCCAATCCTTGGTAGGGTTTTAAAGCAACATCGGGATCGATGCCACCGCCTTCATAAACGGTTCTTCCGCCTTGGGTTTTGAAGGCCTTTTTTTGCGCGGTCGACATCGTTTTGGCAACGCCATTCTCATCGCGATCGCCATATTGAAGTCGTTGAATACATCGCCCACTGGGAGTATAGTATTTGGCAACGGTGAGTTTCATTTGGGTTCTGTAAGGCAAGCTCGCATAATTCTGCACCAACCCTTTTCCAAAACTCGTTTGACCCATAATCACTGCGCGGTCCATGTCTTGTAAGCTGCCGCTCACGACTTCGGAGGCTGAGGCAGAATGCTCATTCACAAGCACAACAAGCGGCGTATTGGGCAAAAGGGGTTTGTTTGGTGTGATCCAGTTTTTTGGACCGGTTACATTTTGACCTCTGAGGGTTACGATTGATCGATTTTCGCCCACAAAAAGTCCCACGATTTGAACGGCTTCGTTTAAGAGTCCACCGCCATTGTCGCGCAAGTCCAAAATCACCCCTTTCAACTCCGTCTTCTCCATCATCTTTTTGAGCGATGTTTCTATTTCGTCGGCAGCGTGCTGACCAAATTCTTCCAGTTTTACGTAGGCAATATCCCCTTGATACATTCCACTGAACGATACGCTGGCTGTTTTGATTGCCATGCGGGTGATTTGCTTTTTGATGCTTTTGCCTTCGCGATCAATTTCTATGGAGAACGATGTATTGGGTGCGCCCCGAACCAGACTCAATAATTGGTCGGTTGACTTATCTTGTAAGGAGATGCCATTGATGCTAGTGATGATGTCACCGAGTCTAACGTCGGCGATGTTAAAGGCATAACCTTCTTCAATAAAATTGACAACGGGGTAATGGTTTCGGAGCATGATTCTGCATCCTACGCCGCCATATTGACCTTGTTTTTCGATCAGGGCCTCTTCGGCTTGATATTCAGTAAAAAAATTGGTGTAGGGGTCCAGTGATTTAAGCATCGCATCGATGCCGGTTTTCATCAATTTTCCGGGCTCGATTTCATCGACATAGTTGGTGCCTAATTCTTTGTAGAGGGCAGTGAAAATCTCAATGTTTTTGGAATATTCAAATAGGTTGTCAACTACTTTATTCCCTTGGCTTAAGAAGAAAGCGCAGATGCAAAGTAAGAACCATTTGGGCAAGCGGATCACCATGAATCAAAGATACAAAAATCGCAGTGAGTAATAGGGTAAAGTCGTACGCGAAATTATTTTGCAATCAACTTTCTTTCCCAGACGGGGATTCGAAAATTTCTAAATCAAATTGAGGAACAACCGCAAGCACATGATCAAAAATATCAGCTGCGATATTCTCGTGGTCGATCCACTGTTTGTCGCGGGTGAAACAATATAACTCTAGTGGCAATCCTTTTTCGCCGGGAGACAACTGCCTCACAAGGGCCACCAATTTCTTGTTCACCTTGGGATGTTGATCCACATAGCGGTACATGTACTCCCTAAAAATCCCCACGTTGGTTAGGTTTCTACCATTGGCGAGGACCGTTTTGTCGATATTGTTTTTGATATTGTATGCGTCAATGTCCTCTTGTTTTTTGTCGATATAGTCCCGAATCAACGTAATTTTTTTATATCGCTCCAGCATGTCAGGGGTACAGAATTGGATGGTAGAAATTTTGATATTGATGGAGCGTTTCATTCTCCGGCCTTGGCTTTCTTCCATGCCTCTCCAGTTTTTAAACGCATCGTTAATGAGTGCATGGGTTGGTATTGTGGTGATGGTATTGTCCCAATTTTTGACTTTAATATTGGTAAGGTTAATTTCAATCACATGTCCGTCTGCACCGTATTTGGGTACCTCGATCCAGTCGTCCATTCTTACAATGTCGTTCCCTGAAATTTGAATGGATGCTACCAATCCCAAAATGGTATCGCGGAAGGTTAGGATGACCAAGGCTGATAGGGCACCGAAAGCCGTTAGCAATGTCCACAGGGGTTTATCGGTGATGTTGCTGATGATAAATAGGATACCCACCGCATAATTGATGATATTTAGCAGTTGGGTATACGATCCGATGGGTTTGTCTTTGAAGTCCTCTGAATTGAGTAAAAACACTTTGATTGCTCTGAGCACTGCTTGCACAAAACGGATGATGGCGATGATGATATACGCATCGATTAGATGTTGTAAAATATTGACCCAATCCGAGTTTTCGTTGAATATAAAAAGGAGACCTTTTTTGGCAACGAGGGCGGGGACGACATGTGCGAGATAGATAAAAACCCGCATTTCAACCAGAATATCGTCGTAGGTGTTATTGGATTTTTTTGCATACCGAGCCACCACTGTGAGGATGACTTTTCTAGAAACAAAATCGGCAATTGCTATTAGGACAACGAGTCCGATCGTTAAAACGAGGGGGTGTAAAATTTCACATGAATCGGCGGTGGCTCCGGCTTGTTGGAGTTGATGCATCAACCATTGTGAAAACTGAATTTTATAACTCATTGTAGCAAATATAAATTATCGATTTCGAATAAACAGTTATTCTTGCGACTCTTCTATTTTTCTCAGTAGTTTACTGGTTTGGCGTCGCTTTCAGGTGGTCCCGACAGGAATCGAACCTGTATCTAATGCTCCGGAGGCATTCGTAGTATCCATTCTACTACGGGACCATGTATTGTTGAGGCAATGGTATTAAATCGATACCGATTTGCAAAGATAAACAAAGGGGAGGCTGCGCGCCAAAGTTTTGCGTACAATCGGCCCAAAATCGTAAAGGCTAATGCGGCATTCAACAAAGACGCCAATGGCATGCGTTATTTACTCAACAAGGCAGCTCCAGATGCATTGATCCAAAGGGTTTTTTCGCCCTGCAATGCATACCAATATCCAGGGTATTCGGTATCGGTTATCGCATCGTAAATGATAGGCACAATTATATCGCCGAAGCTATTGACCACGCCCCATTTTCCGTTGCTCTTTACCATATAATGCGATGGTTTTTGCGACACGATGATTTCTTGATATTTTGGCTTTAGGCTCCACTGCATGGATGGCAGACACAACAATCCTGTGCCCGATGATTTGCTCGCCAACCATTCATGGTCGTTTAGTTTGCTAAGGCTGCTGAGGCTATCCAATAATAATACTTTGCCGTTGGCATGGGTGATAAACCAACTGTTGCCAATGGGCTCTAAGAGTAACGTGTCTGTAAGTTGTTGTAAATCAGTTGTTTTTACTTTCCTCACAGTTTTAGTGTAGGCGTGATACAGGATCCAATTTTTCTTTTGACGTGCGAAAACCATTCCATCGCCATGCATTCTAAAATCGTCGATCGCGCCTTTGATTGGCAAATTGAATTCGCCGCGAGAGTAATAAAAATTCCATTTTTTGTTCTTTAGCAGCGCCACTGTACTGCCTACCAAGAGGGCTTTTTCATAAATCGGGGGCACCAAAATTCTACCGAGGGTATCAATAATTCCCCAACCTTTTTGTTGGACTAGGGTATAGGGTTTGCCAAAATCCACGGCCTCGGAGTATTCCGCACTGCATTGAATGGTATCGCGCCAAAGGCAGTATCCATCGTTGATTTTGCCCATGAAACGACCAAAAGGCAGTGAGGTCATGCTTTCGTATGCGAAGGGGGTTAGTGAATTTCCTAGCGTATCAATCAAGGCCCAGTTTCCGTTGATTTGGGCGGCGCATCGATTTTTAACCCACAGTTTAGCGGGGGATTCGGTGGGTTCATTTTCCCATGTTTCAAAACCAATTGCATCGTATTTGGGCGGGGTGATTAGCTTGCCGGATTCGTTGAAGAGCGCCCACTTTTTGTTTGTTTTTAATGCTCCTCGATGGGCTGCGGTATCGTATCGTAGATTTTCGAATTTGCAGGGCAACAATTCTTTGCCGCGGTAATTGAGAATGCCCCATCTGCCGCCGCGTTGAACAAAGGCCATGCTGCTACTAAACTGATAAATTGTTTCGTAATTGTTTTTGGTAAAGGGTTTTCCATCTTTGGTGATGTAACTGTATTCTATCAAGCCAAAGGTATCTGTTCGCATCACCAGTGCGCAGCCCGGTATAAGTGTTGAGCCGTTTTCAACGAACTGCGATTTGTTGTTATTCAACGCAAAAGGGTAGGCCATTTTATAGTCCAATTCCATCCAGGGCTGACCGGTTGATGAATCGGCAAAGTAAAATCCGTCTTTGTTGGTGTAAGCAAATGGCACGGGAATTACGGTGAGGGCTCGAAGTAGAAATTGCGCGCGCATCGTGAGGTCTTGCCGACCAATTGGCGGCTGGGGCTGGTTTTTGAGATAGTTTTCATAGGCCTCAACCGTATTGATTTGTTGTGCCCGTTCAAAAGCCATCGCATCTAGTTTTTGCAAAATCGCATTCTTTTGCGGTGCTTTTGGGTATGATTTTAGGAAACGTAAATAGCTGTACTCTTGGTCCTCGCTGCAAGCCAATTCGTATTCCCACTGCACCAGTGTGTCTTCGGCTTGTTGAATCATCAATTTTACCTGTTGGGTGGGCTTTTTGATTTTGAGTAATTGAGACCTTCTGGCCGATAAAGCTTGGATATCGCGGGAGTGCATCAATGAATCAAATTCTAAACGTTCGATGTATTCTTTTTGAAATTCAATGAGTTTGTGGTGTGATTTGAGGGCGATCGATTCAAATTTTGGGGCATGGAAGGCAGTATCTGCTGGCGTTTTGAGTTTGGCTACAGCTTGATTAAAAGTTTCATCTTCGATGCGTTGAATGTCGACTTGATAGTTAGAAATACGTTCGTGATGGAATTCTATCTCATGCAATAATTTTCTTGCGTGCTCCAAATTGTAATTCGGTTTTTGGGTCCACCAGGTTTGTGTGAGTTCAAAAAGCAGTGTATCTGTATTTCTGTAGGTTACACCATATTTATTGTCGTATTTTTTCCAAATTTCCCCGGATTTGTCTTTCCCGGCTTTGCTAATTGTTGTTGTCCCCCAATATTGCATTGCCGTTAAGGCTAGTCGGAGTTGGGCGTCGGATTCTTTGTTGTTAGGCAGCAGTGCTTGGGCGTGATAGAGCACAGGGTTGATACTGTCTTTGGTGAATCGCCTTTTGAATAAAATGAGTGCCGCTTCTTGTTGATTGAGTTGAGCGATATCTTCCGATGCCTGATTTGTATCTCTAGGTACCGAAGATTTTCGGAGTTTGGATATGGGTTTTGCAGATTTGGAAGAAATGCGAATGAGTTTGAGTGCTTTTTCGATGGGGTCTGCGTTTGATGTACCGATCCAAGCGAGAAGGCTTAGGAAAACAGTCGACATCAGTAGCGTACCACGAAATTTCATTCGCGCCAAATGTGCAAACCTTATGCCACAGTTAGTACGGCGGATGTTGGGGCTTGTTTTGAAGAATGGTTTCGATGTGCTCCATCACATCAGGGGTGAGTTTGTGCAGGATTTCAGTCGATTTAAGGGTTTCTTCGAGTTGCTCAGTTTTGGTTGCGCCCAAAATGACAGTGCTCACATTGGGATTTTTTAGACACCATGCTACGCCGAATTGCGGCATCGAAACGCCAATTTCTTTTGCAAATTCCACCAAATTGCCAACGATTTTGCGATTGTTTTCTTTCAAGAGTTTTTCTGAAAGCCAACCGAGTTCGGCGCGATTTAGGCGTGATTCTGAAGGGGGTTGGTTGAGGTATTTTCCGGTGAGGTAACCCGAGGCGAGCGGACTCCAGATGGTTGTTCCCAGACCTACGGTTTTGTATATCTGATCGTATTCCACTTCTACTTTGTCGCGCACCAACATGTTATATTGGGGTTGTTCCATTACTGGTCCGATGAGGTTATACCGCTGGGCGACCATATGCGCTTCCATGATTTCTTGCGCGCTCCACTCCGAAGTTCCCCAGTAGAGGATTTTTCCGGCGAGGATGAGTTGGTGCATCGACCAAACGGTTTCCTCGATGGGTGTTTGTTTGTCGGGGCGGTGACAGAAATATAAATCGAGATAGTCTACTTGCAGGCGTTGGAGGGCTTGATTACATGCTTCTACGATGTGTTTTCGATTCAGTCCTCGTTGAGTTGGCACTTTGGGCCCCGCGCCAAAAAATACTTTTGAACTGACGATGTAAGAATCACGCGACCAGTCCTTCTTTTTCAGAATTTGGCCCATGACTTTTTCCGATTCCCCTGCGGCGTATACTTCGGCATTGTCGAAAAAATTTACCCCGGCTTCATAGGCAATGTCCATGAGTCGCTCGGATGTATTATTTTCGATTTGATTTCCAAAAGTGATCCAACTTCCAAAGCTGAGTTCAGATATGGGTAGTCCTGATTTTCCGAGTCTGCGGTATTCCATGTTTGCGAAATTATGTTATTTACTGATGCTTTTCCCTAATCCAACTGTATTTGATGTTGGCGTATTTGGGCTGTTTGACCTCTTGAATGAGTTTGGTGAGGCTGCTGTAGGGTCCTTCGCTAATGAATAAATTGATCATCCATGCGGGAACTGTTCCGGCGGGGTCGAAAGTTATAAAGTACTCACAATGTAATTTGTTTTTTGCCAACGACTTAATATTCCAAATAGTGCGATTGAATTGGATGCGCACTACACCCGCTTTGTTTGGAACTAACTTGGGCTCGGCATGGGTTGTGATATTTACATCTAGCGTCGTTGGGTCTTGTTTCATCACATAATGACCGCAGATGTCGCGATCGTCTAGTGGCCAAGGTGTATTTATTCTCTGGTAAATGGTTATTTCCGTTGGGCTGATAACTTTTAATACCCTTGATTCACTGGTGGCATAAATCCACTTTGGATAATTGGCGATGTCGGTTACGCAAGCCACAGCCGAATTTAGAGAACAAGATAATTCAAAGGTGGCTTTAATTTCTTTGATGTCCGAACCAACAACCGGTCGGGTGTAGACGATTACCCCACCACCTGATTTAGATTTGCTCCAGGGGATCTCTGGCGTGATGAGCAGGGGTGAAATGGCTAAAATGAATGAAATAGCGGGCCGAATCATGGTTTAATTTCTTGAGAAATACTTTTTCTATTTATAACTAAATATTGCAATATGACTATTAAATAACGAATGAATAATTCCAAGATTCTAAGGGTCAATTTATTGTAATCTGATTTCTCAAAGGTAATTTGTTCTTTTTGGTTTTGTTCCTCATGATTCGCGATTAATTTTTACTTATTGTAATTTTTACAATTAACATACTTACCTTCGTTTTGATGGCTTAGCCATTGAACAGATGAAAATACTAAAACGACTCTTTGTTTCTGCCTTCACGATTGCAGCAGTTACTGGCTTATCAGCGCAAAAATCCCCCATTGATTTTGAAACCTCAGGCAATGGAAAGACTTTCACATGGACCACTTTCGAAAACGGGGCCAACCCTGCGGTTGAAATTGTAGCGAATCCTAGTTCTTCGGGACTCAACGTATCGGCAACGGTGGCAAAATTCACGGCAATGAAAGCAGGTCAGCCATGGGCGGGTTTTGAGAGTAAGCACGGCTCTGATATCGGCACATTTACTTTAAGTGCGAGCAATTGTATAGTAAAAATGCTTGTTTGGAAATCGGTGAAGAGCGATGTTGGGATCAAGTTTGCATCCGCATCAGGCGCATCAACTGGAGAGATCAAAGTTACTAATACTACCACGGGTGCTTGGGAAGAGTTGGTTTTTGATTTCAGCAAACGCATCGGCGAGTCAAATGATCAGATAATTATATTCCCAGATTTTGCCACCGCGCCAGCCAGGAGTTCAGATAATATTTGTTATATCGACAATATTCGTTTCGAAGGCAAAGGTGTAGGAGCAGGTAATCAAGCGAATGTGAAGCCAGTTGTGACATTATATCCAAATCCATCAAACAAGACGGTTACATTAAATTGTGAAACTACGATGGATGAGATTACGATTTATTCCACGACTGGAATTTTGGTAAAGACTTTATATAATTTGAAACCAAATCCATCAATTGATATTTCTGATTTAGCTGCTGGAATTTATCATATCTCAATCAAAACTATCGCTGCAGTGAGTGGCGTTCAGTTGGTTGTAGAGTAATTGACTTTGCGTGATAAAGGCAAATGAACATTGAAGTTTGGGATACAAATTCATTTTGTTTTCTGAAAGTAAATCAACTTCGCTGTAACTTGCCATCATGAATTCAGAGATGATTTTTTACGCGGGATTGGGTGTGATGATTGTAACGACCTTTTTAGGTAGAACGGTGAAGGAGCGCGGAATGAAGACCTTGAGTCACGAGCAGTTGGGCTTTGTGATGGCATCATTTTCTAAGATGCGGATCGTAGGGATGTATATATTGTTTTGCATCGTTGGAGTCTATTTGGTTTTGGGCTACACGAAGTGGTTGGATTATCTGACAGAATTGGGTTACAATCCAATGGTGGGATACTTTATATTGTTGATGATGTATATCATTACGAGTCAGGGTTTGAGTATTGCCAAATTGCGGAAAATGGACCTTCCTTCCGAGTATTTGCGTTCGGTATACATTGGCGCAGGACTTCAGCTATTGGGTCTCAGTGCATTGCTGATTGGCATGATGAATTACATGGGGCGATAGAATTCCCTCACTAAAAAAGATTTTTTTGCGAGTGGCAACAATTTTAAGTTGTTTGTTATGGTTTATTTAATATAAAACCCCAATATTTAACATTGGGGTAACACGTGATTTAGACTTGTTTCATTTTTTTGATGTTAAATCTAAACTATGAAAATCAAAATAAAACATTTCATTATGTTGTTGATTACCAGTGTGATTGCTGTAATTAGTAATGCGCAGGTATCCAACGCAAGTTTCACCGGATTGGTAAAAGACGGAGAAGGTCAAATTTTAAAGGGTGCTACTATTATAGCTACCCACGAACCCAGTGGTTCTGTTTTTACAGGGTCGTCTAGTAACTCAGGTTATTATTCTATCCCTGGAGTGAGAATCGGTGGTCCTTACAAAATTTCTGTCAATTATGGCGACTACAGTGCTGTAGAAGTGGGTGATGTTTTCATCACTTTGGGACAAGATTTCGTATTAGACATGGTTGCCGTTGCAAAGGGCGGTTCTGTTGGAACGGTGAATATCGCGGTTCAAAAATCGAAATTACTTAACTCTCAAAACACTGGAGCGAGCACAAACATCAACCAAGAAGCGTTGAACACGATGCCTACATTGAGCAGAAACTTAAATGATTTCATGCGTATGACACCACAAAGTAGGTCTAGTTCAGTGGCGTCGACAACGGGAAATGGTGTTTCATTTTCAGGTCAAGATTCACGTTATAACAACTTGACAATTGACGGTTCAATTTTCAATAACTCTTTTGGTTTGGCATCAGCGCCTGCAGGTCAAACAGCATCTACTCCAATTTCTTTGGATGCGATTCAGGAAGTTCAGATTAATTTGGCACCGTACGATGTTCGTTTGGGCGGTTTCACTGGTGCCGGTGTAAATGCGGTTACTCGTTCTGGAACGAATAATTTGGAAGGCAGTGCTTTCATGAATACTAGAAATAACAAAATGGTTGGTAAGAAAGCGGGTGAGGTTGATGTAAAAACTGACGAGTACAACGTGCAACAGATTGGTTTCCGTTTGGGTGGGGCCATCGTAAAAAATAAGTTATTCTTCTTTGTTAACGCGGAAGAAGAAAGACGTACGGATCCAGGTACACAGTTCAAAGCCAATCGTGGTGAGCCAAGTGGAACGGCTAACGTAACGCGTGTTCGTGCTTCTGCTTTGGATTCACTTCAGAATTTCCTTAAGACCAAATACAATTACGAAGCGGGTGAATATGATGGATATAAGAGAGAAACTTATAGTTTCAAGTATTTGATGAAGTTGGATTGGAATATCAACGATAAAAATAAATTCTCTTTGAGATACAATTCTTTGGTATCACGCAGAGATGTATTGGCATCAAATTCTGGTGTTTTCTCTGGTGGCAGGAATGGAACAGTAAATGCGTTAAATTTCGCAAATAACAATTATATCATCAATAACAACTTGAATTCAATCATTGGTGAATTAAATACAAACATCAGCAAGAGTTTGTTTTCATCTTTCCAAGTTGGCTATACTGCAAACCGCGATTTCCGTGGTAGTGGTGGTGGAATCTTCCCATTGGTAGATATCATGGAAGCTGGACAGACCTACACTTCATTTGGATATGAGCCATTTACGCCAAATAACATATTGAATACTAACACTTTGCAGATTCAAGAAAATTTGACGTACTACAAAGGCAAACACACTGTGAATGCGGGTTTCAATTTTGAACATTTTGCCTTTGAAAACACATTTACGCCTACCTATTACGGACAGTTTATATACAAATCACTAAGTGATTTCTACAAGAGTGCCAATGGTGATACCTCTGTTCAATTGGCTCGTTATGCACTTACTTACAGTGCTGTTGATAAAGGTGCATTGCCTACTGCTAGCCCAAAGGTGAATCAAACGGGTGCATATATTCAGGACAATTTTAAGGTGAGTCAGCGTTTGAAGATTACAGCGGGTGTTAGAATTGATATCCCATCTTATTCTTCAGAAAGTGAATATTGGAACAAAAAAGTAGATACGATGAATTTCATTGGTCCTGATGGTAAAGCGGCAAATTACTCTACCAAGACGTTGCCAACTGCCAAACCATTGGTTTCTCCTCGTATGGGATTCAACTGGAATGCCAAAGGCAATCGCGACATTCAGGTTCGTGGTGGATCAGGTTTATTTGCTGGTCGTCCAGCATTTGTTTGGATCAGTAATCAGTTGAGCAACAATGGTGTGACTACGGGTTCTATGCGTTATGATAACGTACGAATCAATCAAATTCCAAGTCAAGGAAAAGTGAAAAGCTTTACGGAAGATGTTAATGCATTCATACCTGCCAATCCTACAAGTCCATCTTCGTTTAACTTAGCGTTGACTGATCCGAATTTCAAGTTCCCACAACTTTGGAGAACGGATTTGGGTGTAGATGCCAAATTGCCATGGAATATGATTGGTACGGTTGAGGTAATGTATAACAAAACCATCAACAACATCAATTACGTAAACGTAAACCAGGTGAATCCTTTGGGCAACTTTGGGGGTACCGATAACCGCGCATATTATGGATATGGAAACAATGCCAACCGTGTGTATGACAATGTTACGGATGCGATTTTGTTGACAAATACGAACAAGGGTTACAACTACTCAACTACTTTTAAAATTGAAAAACCAGCTAACAAGGGTCTTGGATTCATGGTTGCATATAATTTCTCAGAAACGAAAGATATCATTACGGGTGGTTCAATTGCCTATTCTTCTTGGAGAGACAATCGTTCTGTGAGTGGAAACAACACTGTAGACTTGGCTTTCTCAGACAACGACCAACGTCATCGTATCATTGGTGCGTTGACCTACAAAACGAAGTCTAAGAATTTCCCAACAACGGTGAGCGTATTTATGCAATCTGGTAACATGGGTAGATACAGTATGACTTATTCAAATGATATGAATGGCGACCAATTGGCTAACAACGATTTGATTTACATTCCTAATACTGCGGATGATATCAACTGGAAACAGACTGTTGTTAACAAGGATACTGCCACCATTCAGGAGCAAAAAGCAGCTTTCAATAGTTTGTTAAGTTCAGATAAATATTTGAGTGCTAACAAAGGAAGCTACGCCCAGAGAAACGGTGTGTTGATGAATTGGTTAACTACTTTTGATGTTTCAATCATTCAGGACATCAAAATGAGCAGTCCAAAGAAACATTCATTGCAATTGCGTTTGGATGTATACAACTTCGGAAACATGTTGAACAATGCATGGGGTGTGAGTGATCAGGTGAATTATGCAGCTTTGTTGAAATACGAAGGAAAGGATGCCAGCGGCAAACCGATTTATTCTATGAACAGAGATAAGACCAATCAGTTGATTTCTTCTGTTACAGCAAAGAGTGCAGGTTTGAATGATGTTTGGCAGATGCAGTTTGGCTTGCGTTACACGTTCAATTAATTTTCACATATACTACCAACCAAAAGAAAGGGCGGCCCATTGGGCCGCCCTTTCTTTTGGTTGGTAAAAAAATTATTTTGTAAGTATAAAACGGGTGACAAAAATGCCTTGGCCATCATCTTTGCCCGCGTTGCTTTCTACGCCACCCACAACAAAGGATATCTTCCAGCCTTTGCGCAACAGGGCCATAATAGGTCTGAATTTCTCGTTCGAATTTTTCCTGAAAACGTGTCAAAAGTTTTAAGATTGTGTAAACCAAAAAAATAACCCATTGAAAATCAATGGGTTACGAACGAAAAAAGTGGAATTGGGGGAAGAACAGTGAAAGAGCGAGGAATGAAGTCGTTAAGTCACGAGCAATTGGGTTTTGTGATGGCATCGTTTTCAAAGATGCGCATTGTAGGTATGTGTATTTGGTTTTGGGTTATTTGAAATGGTGGGATTATTTGGCTGAAGTGGGGATTTAACTTATTGCAGTGATTCAAATATAAATCAACGACACCACCTGTAGAAACTAACGAAAGGAAAGTAAGTTTACTTTTTTATTACTCTAAACGTTTGATAGGGTTGATTTAAGTCACCTTTCCCCAACAGTCTGAACACATAATTACCTGCAGGCATATCCGCCAAATAAATAATAGTATCTTCCGATGTTAATTTTCCTGACAAAACGACTTTCCCGGTGTAATCCTCAATCAAATACGACGAGCCCACACATGGAGCAATTGCCTTCACATTGATTAATCTATTGGCGGGGTTGGGATAAATAAATAAGAGATTTTGCCTTAAATCATCATCCACGTTTGTCTTTTTAAAAACTTTCAAAATTGCGGTTTGAGAGGTATCCAAGCAGTTATTATCAGCGACTATGCATCGAAATGGTTGCATATTATTACCAATTGTAACATTTAGTATTTTAAGAGAGTCCCCATTAACATTGGAGTACAGAGACGAATTAATCAGATTAACAAATCCAAATCCATTGTTGGATTGCCACTGATATTTTATTTTGTTATTATTTGATTTAATATTAAAAAGTGCACTGTCATTAACATTGGCAACTTGGTCTGCAGGTTGAATAGAAATGATTGAATCAATAGAATAGTCAATGTTGCAAGTACCATAAACTCTCACAACGCCCGAGTCAGCTCTATTTGAATAACCTGGAGTTCCAATAGCAAGTGTATATTCATTTGGCATACTAACAGACCACCCGGACCATGCTCCTGACTTGGACCCATATAGTGCAGAACCAATTTGAATCCATGCCGCACCGTTCCAATGATACACCCTTACTTGACCCGCGTCTTTTCCATTCACGTCATTAGCGGGTGCCCCAATCGCAATATTATTAGAGTCAGGCATGCAAACGGAAAAACCAGAATAGTCGAAAGACGAGTCACCAACGATATCAGCACCCTTTTTCACCCATGAAGTATCTTTCCACCGATAAATTCTCACACAACCTGCGAAATCCCCAATCCCACTATTAAATTGAGCCCCAACCCCAACAGTATTGGCATCTGGCATACTTACAGCAGTACCCAAGACATCGTTGTCAGTTTCGCCATTGATATCTGCACCTTTTTGAACCCACATATTGCTGTTCTTACGATAAACCCTAACCTGACCAGATTTTTCTCCATTCCCATCATTAGCCGGCGCTCCGATGGCTACAGTATTGGAATCTGGCATACTTACTGAGCGACCTGAATTATCATCTGCCGATTCACCATCAATATCAGAACCGATTTTTGACCACATATTTCCACTCCAATGATATACCCTCACATGACCTGAGTTAGTTCCTTTTTCATCATTATGTTCTGCCCCAATTGCGATGGTATTGGAATCCGGCATACTTACCGAAATACCGGCATGGTCCCCAGCCGTTTCGCCAATAATATCCAAGCCTTTTTGTGTCCAGGCCTTACCATTCCACTTGTACACTCTAACATAACCGGCAGAACTGTCGTAAAAAGATGTGAGTGCACTTATTCCTATTGCTACGACATTGGCATCGGGCATGCTTACAAAAATCCCGGGCATGCCGTAAAAAGCCTCAACATCAATATCAGAACCCTTTTGGGCCCATACATTCCTATCCCAATGGTAAACTCTTACATGACCTTGAACATTATTATTAAATCCCCCAATCGCAATTGTATAGGCATCAGGCATACTTACTGAAGAGCCGGCACCGTCCCCTGACACCTTTCCGACAATATCAGAACCCTTTTGAATTTGCGCATTTGCCGAGAATATCGAGAAAATAAAAAAAAGGGTAAACAAAATTCTGCTATTGTTTTGGAAATAATTCATGATTTCAAATCAATTGGTTAATTTAAAGTCACAGTGAATAAAACAGAGCATAGTCGCCTAAATCAATAAAATACCAATTTACTACTATTTATAAGAAAAACAAAATCAATCACTTCAATTAATTGAATTGTCTTCAAGTGGTTAAAAAAATGTTTTAACAAATGTTTTAACAGAAAAATGAAAACCCCTGTATTTACAGGGGTTTAGAGTGTTTTTGGAGTGGAATTGGGGGGAATTAAACTATGAGTTTAATGATGTTTTAAGTAATTGATATTCAATTACTTAAAAAGTATACTTAGTTGTATTTTTGATTTATTTGGTCTATTTGTGTAAACATTTGTGTAAACATTTTATATTTGTTTTGTGAAAAACGAAACGACATACATTCCGTTTTTGTGGTTGAAAAAAAACAAGGATGGGTTACAACATGTGAAAATCAAAATCACTAAAAACCGTAAACGACAATACGAATCACTTGGAATTTTTATTCATGAAAGACATTGGTCAAAACTGAGAAATAGGGTATTGTCTACACATCCCGACTACAAGGAATTTAATCACATTATTGAAAGAAGATTGGGTTTTTATGAAATGAGAAATGAGGGGAAGTCATCGGGTTTGGATAAACAAACTCTGTTTAGTTACCTAAAAAAATGTATCGAATACAAGGAGAATGAATTGAGATTTTCATCATCAAAACGATACAATACTCTTTTCTATCACTTAAAAGATTTCAGGAAGAATATTGATATCAAGATGTCACAGGTGGACAAGGAGTTTGTTTTAGATTTCAGGGATTATTTGTACAAAAATGTTCAATCACGAACTAAACAACAAACTGCCTCACAGAATTCAATTAGAAATTACCTCAAGGTGTTCCGCACTGTTCTTACAAAAGCCAAAGAGGATGGTTATTTATATGGTGAAGTACCCTTTGTGAATAGATACATTCCTGAGAAAATCCAGTCAGCTCCGAAATATATTAAGACAGAGGATTTATGGAAAGTTAATAACCTGAATCCCAGTCATCCTAAAATGAGACCATTGTTGTTTAATTCATTGAATATTTTTATGTTTTGTTTTTGGAGCCAAGGCATCAGAATTGGAGACTGTCTTCAACTGAAATGGGGTGATTTGGAGGATGATTTCTTTATCATTAGAATGCAGAAGACAAAGAGGATTCTGAAATTTCCTCTGAATACTCAAAATGTTGATAGGATAAAGTGGTATGTCAAAAGTTGGATTCCAATTTGGGATTGGTCAAATAAACAATGGAATTTGGATTCCAATTTGGGATTAGAGGATGATGTTTATTTGAAAGAGACGGAATTCTTGAATTTGCAATTAGAAATACGGAATGAGATTGAATTTTTGAATTCAATTGAATTACCTGAAATGAAGGGCTACAGGAAAATAATGGGAGTAGATGATTCTAATTCACGAAAGGCATTTCAAGAGTTCACGGAGATTACAGATTTGGAAAACGAGTTAAAAAATCACGAAGAGGGTTCGGCGATGTATATTTCGTTAACCGAACAAATCACTCGAAACAGCAAATACAAGGTTGATTTAGAGGAGTTGCATTCAAGGTATATCCAAGTTTTGATTGACAAGATAAAATCATATGCCAAAGAGCATCATAACGAGTTTATTTTCCCCTTTTTGAAAGGATTTGAGAATTCTCCAAGTAGTATAGATGTGGGGTTTTGGAAGCGTTATAATAATAAAATTAGTTCATCTGTTACCTTAATCAACAAATCGTTAAATGAGATTTCTCAGTTGATTGATGTTCCAAAATTTACATGCCACCAAAGTAGACATACATTAGCCACCTATTTGAAATCATTGGGCACAGATATATACGATTTGAAAAATTGGTTGGGTCATCGGTCAGTTTCTACTACCGAGTTGTACGCTCATTCATTAAACCCTTATGAATCAAATAAAACAATTGAGCCACTATGGAATTTGTTGAACTCAAATGCAAATACTGATAGTTCAATCAAATAAATGGTTGTGAAAAGTTCATCATTACAACTGCAGCGAAACATCTTGAGGTTCCTGACCATTTTTGAAACTCAACTCAAAACCTATGATGAGCATTTCAACAATGATTATTATCAGATGAGTTATGTCGTTCACCGATGTCTTTTCACTGGCGACTTCACAGTTGAAACAACAATGACCATTTGGAACAAAAAATACTTCTTTGATAGAATTGAAACGACATATCAGTTTTTGTCGTCATTAAAATCATTCTGCGCCGTTTTCTCAATTCAA
>JBEEMF010000049.1:0-6170 GCA_041192805.1 Bacteroidota bacterium
CTTCAGTATCGAGACCGTAGAAGTTGTTTTTGTATTTAGGTAGGTCTAATATGAGCTTGCCCTGTCTATCATAGATGTATAAAGTGAACTTGTAATAGTCTGGTAGAATACTTGCATCCCAATAATCATTTTGACTATCACTATTTGGGGTAATTAAATTGGGAAGTTCAAAGGTTAACGCATTAATTACATCGATACACATAGTATCTCTCGATCGACAGCCCACATTAGAGAAGCCTTCCGCAATATAGCAAGTTCGCTTTGACGGTTTTGTGGTGGTTGAAAATGCGGTTGAATCTTCAACGAGTTTGCTTGGATACCATTTTATTTTACTCGTACCGCTGGCCATTAATGTGGCCTTGGTTCCTTCATAAATAGTTGTATCGCCTAAGGTGATGATTTTTGAAGTTGACACATCAACAATAATGGAGTCAATTAGACTAGTACAAGCCCCAACAGATTGGGTTAAGTAGAAGACCTGTTTTCCAATTGATTTGGTTGAAGGTGTTGGTGCATTTGTGGATGGATTTTTTCTGCTGGCAGAAGAATACCACATGATGCGATTACCTGTTGCTTTCAGCGTGTCGCTGTTAATATTTTGACATAGGAATAGTGGATTAATAAATCCAGGTGATGGTGGCAGTTTAATGCCTCGGATTTTATTTTTTACTAGTGCACTCTTACATCCGTTATTACTCACCAGTTGTACCCAATATACGATACTATCCTTGTCTACGAAACTGTGTCGGAGATGATTTGAGTCAATAAGATTGAAATTGCCATTGTACCAGTAAAGTTTATTTCCGGGAACCGGAGTGTGAGCTATGATTGCTGAATCAAAGAAACAAACAGCGGTGTCAATACCTCTTGGATTTGCCACGATTTCATATCCAACAGTGCCACTGTCAATTAAATCACAGCCTTGTGTATTGGTCGCTATAACATAATATTTGCCAGGCAGAAGTTGAGCAATACTATCTGTTTTATTTCCGTTGTTCCAAGACCAAGTGATGATGCTTTTTCCTGTATAAATGGCTTTAAGAGCTCCATTTTTTGATGTTGAACATGTTGCTTTATATTCTGCTATACTAATGCTGTCACCAAATACTTTGCCAAGGATACTAACAGAGTTTTTGGGTCCTATGCAACCCTGGTTATTTACGAAAGCTCTTTGATAATCTAACGAATCAAGGATATTGGGAGTCTTGAAATTATTTGTAGTTTTTATCAAGCTGCCCGTCTTATTATACCAATTCATTTTATAACTTAGTGAGTCTGAATTGTAGAGAATTAATTTTTTTAGGCTAGTTGAACAATAACTTGTATCGATAATAGTTGGGAGTGCTTTGAAAGTGTCAGACATCAAGACCACACTGTCTGTTAATTTACATCCTTTGGTATCGAAAACTGTTATAATGTATTTTCCTTTGGTTAAGTTTGATAATGTGTCCAATGTTGGGCCATGTTTCCATTGCCAAGATTTTCGAGGATTCAAACCTTGGTAGGTTACTTTTAGTGTTCCATCTTTAGCTACGTCACAACTCGCGCGCTTTTGAGAAAACCCAATTGAAATAGGAGTGAATTTTACGTCAATGCTGTCATATTTCCAACAAGTATCATTTCGATAGGTGAAGGTCACTCTTACCCAATAAACGCCTGTTTTTTTGACTGTTAGCGTAGAGTTTTTACTTCCATTACTCCATTCGAAGCCGATAGCGCCTTTGAAGAAGGTTGTGTTTAATCGGAGTGAATCACCTAAACACAACGTAGTGTCCGGACCCAGCCCATATCGAGCATTTAAGGCTGATTGAAATATCCAATTGGTGTTGCCACTCACATCAGAGCTAAAGGACCCTACTTTGACTGAATTGAGAGCACGGGCATGTTGGTCTCGCATTTCAACATAGTCAATCAACGCAACGGCAGAAGGTAAGAAGCCAATGGTGTCTTGTTGGTTTACATTGGTCGATTGAATGGTGATCGAAAAACAAGAATTTCCCACAGCATCGAGCAGCTTTTTAATGGTGAAACCGCGGCCATTCTCAAACTTGTAGATTCCACCCGGATTAAGTGTTAGTGTATCAAATTGTGTACGACCATAAAAATCACATTCGTTATAATATTTTGCAAAACGAATTTTAGCTTCAGTATTTGATGAAACATAACGATTTTGACCAAACTGGGCTTTGACTTTTTCTTTACATTCTAGCCTACCAATAAAACAGCTAGGTATCTCCATTTCTTCAACAATATTGTCCATTATAATTTCATTGAAACTTATACTGTCGGTAAGCCTCAGATAATCGGTGCCTTGTGTGTTTGTTGATTTGTAAACAAAGTGTAATTTGTTGAATTTCGCTCTTGGGAAAGTGACTGTATGCTGGAAACACTTCCGCCAATCTGGCCTAACAATTCGAATTGTGCTTTTCTCTGCGCTTAAAATAAAATTCGTGCCGGTCGCTATCCATCCCCAATCGCATGGATTAAAGAGGTCGATTCGAGTGGTGTCTAAGGTAAGTTTTCTTATAACATTGCCTTCTGATGTCAATCGGCGAAGTCTCATGTAGCGCCCTTGGGTGTATAGATGGCCGTTGTTGATGAATAATCCATTACAATCCCTATCGCCCGTAACTTGAAGCGAGTCAAATAATCTCCAGGAACCGGTTCCATTGAATTCCATTCTTCTGATGGGCTTGAAATAAGGGAATATGACGTTTCCCGTATCTTCAGCTTCCATTGAAACAATGCCTTCAAATTGATAATCCAAATTCGTTCTAAATCTAAGATCGCCATGTATTTTTAGTCTGTGATTATCTGGTCCTTTAATGATTGCAGATCTCACAGTGCTGGTCCATGTCATGTTATTACAACTTGCGTTTCCAAGATTGATATTTACATAATATCCTGATCTTGTGAATGAATTGAAGTCGAAAATCACATCGTCCAGAGCCCCTGGAACACAACCACTTGAAGATCCTCCAGAGATTAATGACCAATGCAAGGGGTCGCTCCATTGTCCTGAATCACCAACCCAATAGTAGGTTTTCCCGCTAAGAGGCGATAGGGACCAGCCAGAGTTGTTCCCACGGTTTACGCTATTTACTCCTCGGAAAATGGCACCGCCATTTGCGATTATATCTCTAATTGTCAAATACTTGCCGCTGGCTGAGTCTGATGGTTTGTGAAGTGTGGCTGTTTTTCCTGGTTCGGTGCTCTCCAATGCAATCAATCCTTTACAATCTCCATTTAAACCAAAATATTTTTTTATGGTTTGTTTTTTACCGTACTCAAATTTGTTTACAGATCCGGGGCTTAATATCAATGAATCGTAAATTGATTCCCCCATCACGGTTACATCTTTTTTGTAAGTGGCTTTTGTGATGTTGGTGGCATTGCTGTTCTGGAAAAATACTTTTTCGTCTGCACAAAGTTCTTTGATATTGGCCCCAGTGATCTCCAAGCCGCCCACATAACTCCTTAGATATAAATAATTTATGCTTACACTGTCGTTGATACGGACATAGTCAGTGCCAGCGGTGTTTTGGACTAAATCCATGAACTTAACTACATTATATTTTGCCTGTGGAATCCTTGGGTCATGTTGAAATACTTTCCTCCAATCAGGCCGCCAAATCTGAATTTCTGAAGTTCCGGCATCCAAATGAAAATTCGAACCGGTAATGTACCAGGCTGGTTCCCATGATTTGGAAATAGTAAAAATTGTTTTTCCTAATACTAATTTTCTTTTTACATCGCCATACGAGGTAAAACGCCGCGTACGTATCGGTTTACCGTTGGTATTCAATGTTCCCGCACGTAAAACCAAAGCTTCCCAAAACAAATTTTCAGATCCGATCACATGAAGAGAATCTTGGACAATCCATTCGCCGGAGTTAACAAAATCGAGCCATGTAAATTTGAATCGATTACTGGTAATCGTGTTACCTTGAGTGGTGCCATCAAATTGTACACTGCCCATCATTGCATTGATTGCATCGCCATTCATTAACAAATTGCCGAAAACTTCTAATTTTTGATACGGCTTGGAATAAATTGTACTACCTGCAGCTGTTGATAACCAGCTGAAACTCTTGCACCGATTGTTTGTTTGGTCTAAAAATAAAGTGTCTTTGGTACTGGCAAAAGCATTTGCATCAAATGTTACATTATCAATTGGACTTGGTATACAGCCTGTTGGAGACCCTCCGCTACTAAGTGACCAAGAATTCGGAACTCCCCATTTGCCTTGTTTGCCAATGTAATATAGATTTCTACTTGTAGCGGTTGTTATATTCCAACCAGTATTATTTCCTAAATCATAGGTATTTGAACTGATAAAAGTGGCACCGCCAGAAACATCAACGTCTTGTAGGATAAGATAGTTCGCATTTACTGAACCATTTGTTTTTATAAATTTTGTTTGTGTTCCAGGGAAATCAGATTGTAAATAAATGTTGCCATTGCAAGACCCTGACAAGCCAATATGTTTGCCGATCGTTTGGGTTTGATTCGCGCCGAATCTGTAGTTTTTGCCTGGCGTTAGTAGTAATGAGTCAATATTCGCAGAGCCCAAGCACCTTGCATCATCTTTAAATAATACACTTCCAATTTTGGCATTATTAAAATTTACATAATCCACACGTTCGTTGAAAACAATTCGTTTAACAATTGCGCCGGAAATTTCCATTCCGTTTACGTACGTTTCAAAGATTAGATTATTAATACATGTGGAGTCGTTTACTGTAAGGTAGTCGCCTATGGTTGGATTGGAGAATTTATCATGAAATATGATGTCGTGAAATCGACTTTTGGGTTGGTATGCTGTATGATGAAAGTTTTTTCTCGACCCTTGATACCAGATGTGAATTTTTGATGTACCCGGATTGAGATAAAAATTAATATTAGCAACTCGCCAAACACCTTCATTGTCTTTCAAATGCACTTGTGAATTGCCGAGACTCAATGTCCTCACATTAGTGCCATAAGAATGAACACTTTTTACAACTATAGTTTGGTCATTGGAAATCAAATGGCCGGCATTTAGCCATAAAGCATAATTGTTAATGTCTCCATAAAGTTTTAAGGAATCTTGAAGTGTCCATTCGCCTCCGATTCCTTTGAATTCCATTTTTTGAATATTGAAATTGGCAGTTGTTATTGTATTATTTTTTTTTGTAGATTCAAAAATAAAATAGCCCTTGTAATCAAACAGCATATTTGAATTTAATTGAAGTGATCCATAAATTCTTAATGCATATGTGGGGTCAGCAATGGCGAAACGAGGTTTGAATTTTACATTACCCCAGATAAAATCTCTACAAACAGCATTTGAAACATTTATAGTCATGGATTGGCCAGACGCACCGAATGAATTTGCATCAAAAAAAACGTCATCATCGGGTGTTGGTACTTGGCTATGTTTGGTTGATCCACCTGAGCTCGTTGCCCAGTTGTTTAAATCTGACCAGTTTCCCGTACCACCAGTCCAATAATAATTTACAGCATGAACACGGGTTGCAATGATCAATGCGGCTACAAATAAGGCTAATTTAATAGATTTCATAGAAAAATCGAATATACTATATTTCGCACAATTTCAAATGGGCTTCTTCATAAGTGAAAAAAGAATGTTTGCAAAGTATTTTATTTGCATTTTTGGAAAAATGAAATATAATATATAACATTGCTATGTTGACCTAAATAATTTATGAAAAATTTCAGACAAAAAAACAGCATTTTAGGATTGTTTTTCCTCTTTGCGATAGATGTTTTATTTGCTCAAACTCCATATATAACCAGTGCTGAAGGAGGAAATAAAAGCGCTCAATTTAATTTTGGGATTGATGCAAAAGTGAGTTTTGTAGCGACAGGTCCAGAAGTTTATCATACTTTGTTAATCAAATCAGATAGTTCACTTTGGGGGTTTGGTTTGAATGACTACTCACAGTTAGGTGATAACTCGACCGTGACACGAACACGTCCTGTTAGGATTGGTACGGATAACGATTGGGTTTTTGTTGCAACTAATCGCTATTATTCCATGGGAATAAAGGCTGATGGTACATTATGGGGTTGGGGATACAATGGTTGGGGCAACCTTGGTGATGGCACATTTACAAATCGATTAAAACCAACACAAATTGGAAGTGAGAAAGATTGGAAAGCTGTGT
>JBEEMF010000050.1:0-4943 GCA_041192805.1 Bacteroidota bacterium
CCCCATTATTGAGGATTTTGCCTTTGAATAATATGACTTTTAGAGATGATGACATGGTATGCTGGTTCAAACATAGTTCAAACATTTTAGCTAAAAAAGCCTCAAAGAATACAAAGAAAGCTAAATATGACTTTTGTAAAATGTTGATATTCAATTAAATAATGAAAATATCTAAAAATAACAAAATGTAAAATACCTGTATGGCATGCAAGAGGTCGCCGGTTCGACTCCGGCATTCTCCACCCAATGAAATCAAGGCCTCAGAGAGATTTGGGGCCTTGCTGTTTTTGCCCGGTTCAAACATGGTTCAAACAGTACATCGAAATTTAAAAATCACCGATCAAAAGTAAATTGATGGTTGATTTTTCAGCAGCGACTGAAGGCGCATTTAAATGTGGCTGATTATTTAGAGTGGGGATTGTTATTTACTATCTAATCTTATTTATTGCCTAACTCATTGGTATGTTGAATTTTACCCCCCCACATTGTCTATTTTTTGTTGGGTATTCGGGTTTGTCAATTGATTCATGATTTGAAATGATTTGTCTCGGCCCAATAGGTGTTCTATCTCAATTCGAGCAACAAATTTATCTGAGCCTTCCATGCCTGCGGTGAAAGAGGTGCGGAAAATATTGGGATGGAGTTCGGAAAGTATCGACAAGCGATCGGATACCAATTTTAATCCGATGCCGATGCCTTTGTTGACTTTTTTTCTTTGCTTGGTATACGTATTCTCAATTCTAATTTCAAGGATTTGGTTGTCGGTTGAGTGTATGTAAAGATGTATAGCCGTGGATTTTTCACTTGCCAATACTCCATGTTTGATTGAATTTTCTATCAATGGTTGCAAGATCATGGGTGGAATTCGCCATGATTTGATATCAAAATTCTTAGGTACGTGGATTTGAAATTGAAATTCAGTATCACTTTCAAAGCGGAGTCGTTCCATATCAACATATTCCTTTAGAAAGGTAACTTCGTCGTGTAAGGAAATCAATTCGCTGTTTGAATTTTCAAGAAATATTCTGTTCAATTTGGCCAATTTCGCAGTGACTTCAATGGCTTTTTTTTGTTGATTTCCAATGATGAGTGATTGAATTAAGCTCATGCAATTATAAATAAAATGCGGATTGAAGTTGTTTTGTAGTGTTTTGAGTTGCAGTGTTACAATTCTTCGGTTGAGTGACCCTTTCATTTTCGTTTGGGAATTAAAATAAACGAACAAAAGGACAAAGAAGAATAATACAATCAGCCAGAATGGAAGATCTTTATAAAAAATCAAATTGGACCAAACAAAGTTTGATGTTGTGGTGGATTGCGAAGTAATAGTTAGTTTATACCTTCCCACGGCCATTTCGTTGATCCAGCGATAGCGATTTCCGGTAAAAAACATGTTTTCAGTTGACGCATTGTCAATATTGAGAAGGTTAACTTCAAACAGCGATCGATTGATATCAAAGTAATTGCTCCCCACTGTAATCAGTTGGAAATTCTTGTTCTGATAAATGTTGAGAATCCCTTCTAGTGGATTTAGGTTGATGTTGTTACTGCCGTAATATGGGCGGAATTCCGAAAATGACTTTTTTGATTGATTCACAAATTGAACGGCATCTCCTCTATCAATTGCGAATTGGTTTCCGTTTGTATACAGCCATAAGTTTGTGTTCCATTGACCCAAGTATTGTTGCTGAAGTAACTCAATTTGCTTGCCGTTGTGAAAAAATTTGACAGTGAAAATGTAATCTCCGGTAAACAGATGAAATCCGATATTGGATCCCGTAATTTTTAAAATTTTAATATCAAGAAATGGGAAAGTGAGGTTAATACTCCCGATATATTTCATCGAGAAATTATTGAAATCAATTTGATACAATTCTATGTCGTTTCCGTTTTGAACGAGCAATTGCTCACCAGAGACTTGAAACTGTAAGGTGTATTGATTGAAGGGCTTCTTGCAGGTGATTTCGTGGTATTTTTCTGATGAATCGATGATGGCAAACCCTTTTCCGATTTTGTGGAATATCAGGCGGTTGTTTTGCGAAACTACGGCATCTGAAATTGCATCGATTTCAGTTTTGCGTGGCAGTTTGTCTTTGCCAGGCTTGAAAATGCAAATTTTATCGTAGGGTTCAAAGAAGTAAATGGTCTGTCCAATGGCCGTCATCCATTGGTATAGATGCGTTCTGATACTCTGTGTAATTTGATTATTTACAGGATTGTAAATCCACAAATAATCGGCACCGCATAGGTACAATTTCTTATTGATTTCCAATACGCTCCGGATACGATCATTAATGAGATGTGATGTCCAATTTTGATTGCTAGATTTGGCCTGAATTTTAACGTCGTTATCGTTTATCCCGACCAAGAAATTTTCGGATGCGAATTTTTTTTCAAAGCTTAATTCTGCTGGAAAAAAGCGCTTGGGTTGGGTTAGTAATAAAACGCCTCGGTTTTCGGTACATAGCCATAGGGCATCTTTGAAACGACTTGGGGTGATGGACCAAATCGGATTTTGATGGGGTGGTGAATATGTATGAATTGCGGGGTTGTGGACGTGTAAATAACCATCGTCGAAGTCGTTTGTATTGGTAACGGCACCATAAACGATTCCGTTGTGGACTCTAAAATCCCAAAAGGCCCACGATTCATTGTGTTTTCGCGGCATTTCATATTTTTGAAAATGGTAGGCGCTATCCATTACCATGTAATAATTTCCACTGCCTAGAAATACTTTGTTTTCATGGACAAAAGAAACCAAATTGGCAAAATCGTAAGTATTGATTTTTCTGCCCATCTTTTGTAAAGATTGCGATAGGTCGGCCCAAGAATAATCGGCTTGTTGTTCATAAATGATGCGTTCGGGATACGACAATACATGAAGTTTTTGATTGAAATAAAAAACATCCATCGGCATATTTCCGGGGAGCATCCATGATTTGGTATCGAATACATTAAAAATACCCGATTGGGTGATTCTCCAGATACCTGTTCTAGTAACGGCATACAAGGACTGGTTGATTTTTCTGAATCTTCGTATTCTGGGCAATTCGGATTTTCCGTAGTGATTGACCAAATTGCCCGTTGCAATCTCAAAAACATACAATCCATCGTTGTATGTCGCAACGTATATTAGCCCCTCTTCTTCGTGCAAATCCCAACACTGCTGTATGCCAATTTGTTTGGATATTCTTTTAAGGTTGGGTTGGTTGTTTGGAAGGAAAAGCAATCCTGCATCTGTGGCAACGGCAACAGAGCCAGTTCCAAGTTCTATTAATTTACGGGTGCTTGAGGTGGGCAAGCCATCGCTCATTGAGATTTCGGCGAGCTGCTGATTGCTTTGGGCCGATGACAGCAATATTATTGATTGCCATAATAGGACTGCAAGAGTTTTCTTCCAGTCTTTGACAATGCGATTTGCTGTCCACTTCTTAAACATAAATAGTTGCTCTTATAGCTGGTAATTTGTTCTTGGGGCACCAGATACGAGCGGTGTACACGAACAAAATAACTTGGCAAAGATGGGGATAAAACTTTTAATGTTTTTGAGACCAAATGTTCTTTAATTGAAGTGACAATTTTTGAGTAGGCTCCGGCCGCTTCGATATACAAAATATCCTCAAAAGGCACCACGATACTTGCTCCGCTTTCACGCACAATGAGAGTGGGTTTGGCCGATTCTGATACCGGTGATAATCTCCGTTCTAGTTTTGCTAAAATGGCTGTAAAATCTACTTCAGAAATCGGTTTTAGTAGGTAGTCTACCACTTCAATTTTGATGGCTTGCATCGCATATTGAGGGTAGGCGGAAACCACAACGGTTAATGTGCTTTCTGTGATATAATCGCGAAGTTGTAGGCCGATTTCGCCTTTCAACTCTATGTCTAAAAATACAACATGGACTTCATTGACTTGAACTAGGTTTCTGGCTTCTTTGAGTGAGGAAGCGGTGATGACCTTGCCAAAAATATGACTTGCATATTCGTGAATGTAGTAGGAAACCATGTCACGCCCGGATTTCTCATCATCGAGCAATAAAGCGCAGTATTTTCCTGTTAGTTCATTCACCACGCTAACTTAATTCCGGATTTTTAGAATCGCTTATGTTGTGAGGATTTTATGGGTAAGTTTTTAATGAGGGGCTGATTTCTTTGGTGTAGTCACACTTGAGTTTGTAGTAATTATCTTTGCCTCATGAACCATGAAATGATTCAATGGACTAGCGGAAATGTGCGGATTGAGGTAAGCAACTTAGGTGCGGAGTTACAATCTGTTTGTGTGGGTGATGGCAAGAATTTGTTATGGGACAAGCAGGATCAATTTTGGAATCGTGTGGCGCCCAATTTATTTCCGATTGTAGGTCGTTTAAAGGACGATAAATATCGTTTTATGGGTCAGGATTTTCTCATGAAACAGCACGGATTTGCCCGTGATTGTACTTTTTCTGTGGTGGAGAATGATAGCCAAGCATTGCGCTTGAGATTGGTTTGGGATGAGGCTACTTTTAGGGCTTATCCTTTTCATTTTCAGTACGATGTGATTTATTCTGCTCAAGGCGGTTTGCTTTGGGTGGATTATGAAATCAGCAATTTGGGTGAGGGGCCGATGTTGTATTCTGTGGGCGGTCATCCTGGTTTTGCCATTCACGGTGCTTTGGAGAATTATGAATTGAGATTTGAGGAAAAATTTGCGGCGGATCGATGGATGATTGATGGGGCTTACTATAGCGGAGCCACGGAGAGGTTGGAAGTGGATGGAACTTTAAAATTGGGGTATGACTTGTTCGCAAAGGACGCGATTGTTTTTAGGCAACCTCCGTTCAGCCGGGTGAGTTTGTGCGAGAAGGGTGGTGAAAAATTGTTAGATTTTGTATGTCCGGAATGGGACGCTGTTGGATTTTGGACCAAGCAGGGAGCTCCATTTTTCTGTATCGAGCCTTGGTG
>JBEEMF010000051.1:0-5374 GCA_041192805.1 Bacteroidota bacterium
GATCTCCTCGATGGTGTGTCTGTTAAATTACCAACCTGAATACTATCACCCGCATAGATGATTGCTTCATTACCTTGGATATTTGTGAATTCAAACTTTGGACGAGGTCCAGGAATCAAAATCCAACGACTAAACGTATCCTCACAACCTTGATCTGTTTTGAGTTTATACTGCACTTTAAACCAACCATTACGGGTGTATTTGTGTGCGATACGATCTGGCAATCCCGCCTTGTTCGAAGCATCACGCTTGTACAAGTTGTTTCCACCATCACCCCAATCAATAAACCACTCTTTGATGTAATCACACTGCATAGGCGTAGGACCATTACAGTTCTTCATCGCCCATGAACAAGGATCGTGCAAGAAGCTGCTATCAAAGAATTCAATGATTGAGTTACAAGATGGAACGTTTACGTTCAAGCCAAACTTTACATCCAAGCGAGAGATGAACAATCTACGCTCAACGGTATCCATACAGCCGGTACTATCACCCGCTATGTTGCGGAAAATGTACACACCTGAATCGTTCTTGTAGTAGGTAGCCAAGGCACCACCACCACCTAGATCAACCCATGGCAATGCAGGCGTTCCAACACCGGTACCACCCCAAGGCTGTCCGCCAAAGCTGGTAACTGGCTTGCTTGGATCGTCATCGGCTTTGTTCCAATCCCACTTGGTGAATGGCTCGCGGTTTTTCTTGCCTTGAGCAGTTTCAGCCTGACGTGCAGGATCTCTCCAGTAGTCGGTGAAATCCCATGTTCCAAAGTTGATTGGATCTGGGTGGAACATTTTGTATTTAGGCAATGCCTTCAAAGTAGTGGCTTGATCTTGACAAACAATACTGTCTGGCAATTCCAATTCCATCGCAAAACCTACCAACACTGGGAACGCCGCGATATCATCACACTTTCCGTTAGAAGATGTCATCGACAAACTAATCAAGTGATATCCAACCCATTTGGGGATAAAACGATATGAGTTGAAATTTACACCATTCAAATTATATATATCCGTAGGACGAATGGTTGTATCACGATAACTCAAAATCGTCATACTATCCTTATTTGGAATAACATAGAAGCGGATGAATCTACCAAATCCAGCGGTATCAATACAACCGTAAGCGCCTGTGGCTGGTTGACCAATAACGCCTTTGTTGTTCCAAATCATTTGAGCAATTTGAGTACCAGTTAAAGCAAATGGATCAAATCCACGTGCAACCAAACGTTCCCTCATTCTCTCCCAAACAACTGATACGTCGGCTCCAATCTGCCAAGCACGAATCTCCGCAGTAAAGATGGTATCTCTTTTGGTCACTTTGGTATTTCCGTTATTCCAAATATCTGTACATGGAACCTGTATTGGATCTTCACCACCACGGGTTTGTATCACGTAGTTATACAATCTCTTCTGGTTTTTTCCAGGCACTATTTGGTATCTGAAATAGTCTTCTTGAACATAACGGCGCCATCCTCGAGAATAGGAAGGACTTGCATTTCCAGTTTCAAATGACCAACGAAGTGATTTAAGGTCATCTGTTTTGGTCTTATTTCCAAGAACCGGACGAACATAAACTGGATCTCCCTTACAAATCTTACGAATACCTACGGCATTTGGCTTTGGAATAATCACATCAAATGCAGGGTCAATGATTGGGAAACATGCAAACTTCCTATACCATTGCGTATCACTACAGATTGGACGATCTATTGTTGGAGGCGAGAAAGTTCCGGGCTTACGAACACCGTTACCTACAACTATACCCACTGTAACACATCTATTCGGGTCGCACACTTCAGAAGCCGAGTATTGCTTAGAATATCTACTTGGTGGGTTACCCGCCAATTGATAACCTGGGTATGGAAGACCTGGAGGACGTTCACCTGGACTCAAACTATTCAATGAAACCCATCTATTTGGGTTACAAGTTGAATCGAAGTTGATTTGTACCATAGAGAAAGAACCTCCCGGTTTCAAATCACTCAAGATAAAGGTAATTCCATATTGTGGGTTCTTTGCGCCCAAACATTCAATCGCATCTTTTATCAATCCTGAACCTACTCCACCGGCGTTGGCATGAAGCATAGCCAATTGCTTGGTAGCTTCGCTTTCGCACTTCATTGGGTGACAAGTATCTTTATGGTTCAATTTCACATTGTTACATTGTGGAATTCTCGCATAGTATAAATCTCGATATCTTTTATAATCAATAACATAGTCTGTACCATAGGTGAGTCCATTAAATCGACCCATCTTGGACATCAATATCATTTGTATCTGCTTAGGCTTTTCACCCTTTGCTAATCTGATTTTCAACAATGGCAATGGCAAAGTATCTCTTTTGGTATAGGCAGAGAAATTGTACATCACAGAATCAGTCTTACTCACCAATCTTATAATGTTTTTGTCTTTCGCTTTTACAGTTTTGGGGCCTTTGAACAATGCTCCATTAATGTATACAGAATCACTGGCACCCAAGGTGATTGAAATAGAATCTTCTACCAAACGCTCGCCCGGTCCTTTCAGCCATTTGTAAGGAACATAATGCTTTATCGCATTCACATATTTAGAATCAGCCGCCGTGGCAGAATCACCTGGATCGCGGGGAATAAACAAAATTGAATCTTCGACAATCCACAATGTATCGGATGCCCACACTTGAATTTTCTTACACACACCGGTCCCAGTTATGAAAATCGCATCTTCCATCGGTGCGTTCTTGAATCGATCCAACAAAACCAAATCCCAAGACTTATAGTAGTGCGTTGGCAAAGAATCACGAGAATATTGACAGTTTACGTAAACGTTTCTATTTCGAGTTACATCCGTTGTGCACTTCGGTGCGTAGGTATCACTAAAATCCCAAATTCTTACAGCACAAACACGCTCACGTTTTAAGTAATCATTCCCCCCTGCTGGAGCAGCATTACCTGCATATACGGATTTCGTGCCGTTCGAGTTCTTCTCATTTCTCAAAGGCTTCTGCCAAATCTGACGTGGAGTACCATTCGCATTCTTTTGAAATGTATGACCCAAAGTACCATTCCATTTGTAGAACGTACTGTCATCGTCGGTATAATCCCTATCGTTGTGGTAGAAAGTTGAGAAGTTCTTAAAGTGAACTGTATCCATAACGTCCTTTGGACATTGGAAAACCTCGAATTCTGGCAAACGATTTCCTGTTAATTCAATGGTTGTAGTAGGCCCCAATACAATGATGGTATCGTAAACTGAGTTATTACCACAAATTGGGTGAGAATAAGTTAAATTGATCAAAAAAGGTCCAAGACCCGAAAAAGAATGACTTGAAGTCCATCCTATATTTTCAAAGTTCTGTGTTCCCGTATTGGGATCACCAAAATTCCATAACAAACCCGTTGCTCCTTTAGGGACTTGAACCACCCCAAAGTCAATCCTTGGATTAGATACACATACTGAATCCTTACTAGCCAAAATTGTAGCCTTAGACTTAAATACGGTGGCCGATGAATCAACAATGAACGAATCTTTACAACCATCTATCGTCTCTATGACAACCTTTGAGTTGTATGTTCCTTGACCGTAAAAAGTACGTTTGATGGTCGGACCCCATTGTGTACTAGTAGTTTTATCTCCCAAATACCAAGTGATTTTCTTCACTTGACTCTTATCAATACGTGAAAGATTTTCAATAATTGCCGTTACACTATCACAAGCTACCGGTTTATTACTGGTAAAACGCGCACCAATCTTTTCGCGCACCTTTACAGCGCCCACTAAGACCATTGTATCCACACAACCCCACTCATCTGTAACTTCCACAAAAATGTCGAAACTTCCACCGCGTTCGTCCTTTATAGAAAAACAGAAAGTTTGTGGCAAGGTAGGATTGGTATATTCAAACAACTGACCATCGCTCACAAAGTAACGAATCATTTCTATTTTAGAACCATTCTTGTTGAATGAGCTATCTGAGAAACAGAATAAGTTCTTTTCAAAACACTGTTCATACAAATTTTGTAATTTCAATTTAATCGTTGGCGAAGTTCTTACCACCAAATTCAATGTTGAAGTACACTTCGTTCCGTTAATTGTTGTGATGTAAGTAATCGTTTTATTTCCCGCAGTTTTGAACGCAAAACTCAAGTTTTTCAATCCCGTTTGCGATCCTTCCCCGTTAAAATCCCAGTCGTGGGTAGTGCCTTTCGCAGCTCCGTAATAACTCACGGGATTTCCTACACAAGGGGATCCGCTGTACTGGATGACACACTGCGCCGCAGTGTCACCAATCATTGCAAAGGCAGCCAATAAAGTTAGTAGTGCACTTTTTAAAATTGTAACATATCCTTTCATCTTGTGTGTGCTATCTAGATTTTTTTGTTAAAAAAGAAATTGTGCTCCAACTGGGTATTCAAACCTTATGGAACAAATCAATAGACACAAAATTCAATTGAATTGTTGCGTTGGTCTCAAGAATCAAAATAAATGACCTAATTAATTGAAATACAATATCTTGGGGCCAGCAAAATTGCTGGCCCTTCCTTTTATGATTTTATCCGTTATTTTTTATCGCAACACCGGCAATCTCAGCGCTGGGTACTGCGACGCCATCGCGTTGTATTGGTTCACCACATCGCCCAGTTGGGCATTGATTTTCACCAATGAAGCATTCACGATATCCAATTTCTGCAAATGTGTCTTGGTGGGTGCGTTTAAGGCATCCATGCACGAGTAATACGCCGATCCAAACAGCTCGTTCAATGCTTCCGTGGTTTCAAACTCCTCAACAGCCAAAGCCCCGTTCCCGTTGAGAATTAAATTCACATCGTTCACAACTTTTTGCAACTGGCTCGAAAGCATCGCAAAATCCCGGGCATTGGTATTGGGAACCCCAGCCGCATTTTTCATCGCATTCAAACCGTTTTGAATCTCTTCGATGCGCAAATTGGTATTCGCCACGTTCTGCTTCACCTGGAACAACTTCGCCACCTGGGCCGATTTCTCGTCGATGCTCGCCAACGGAATGCTCGGCTCATACAAATATGAAACCTTGATCTCGGTAATACCCGTCAAATTGGACACGTTGCCCTTTTCCAACAATTCCAAACTCGCGTAATACGTTCCCGGCGTTACATAAGGTCCCCACCCCGCTTGATAGCCTTTGTCTGCTGGCACCGGCAACGATGGATCCGAATAGCGCAAATTCCACTCGGTTTTCGCCAATCCCTTCGCCGCGTTCACCGCAAATTTCGCCACCACATTGGAAGGGGTTACCTCCTGAGAACTGCGAATCACCATGTATACTTTGGCAGCCTCTTCCATACTCTCCAACACAATGGAATCCTTGGCAGGATAAATCAATGCGTTGGGGTTCTTCACCGCGTCGGTTTCTT
>JBEEMF010000052.1:0-3120 GCA_041192805.1 Bacteroidota bacterium
AAAAACGGTCAGTATATCAACGTGGTTCCAAGTCAAAAGTTGGTCTTAATCCGAATGGGCAACGCCCCCGGTGGCACTGGATCTGCGTCTATGGCCGTGGGCTTCAACGACGTGATCTGGACCTTCGTAAACCGATTGCCCTGTTCCGCCGCCACCCACACAATCCCAGTAAATCGCTTCACCCTCTATCCCAACCCCGTAAAAGCCGGATCAAACATCACCCTGCAAACCACCAACCAGGAAGGCAAGCACGCTATTTCGTCTGTTTTTCTGTGCGATGCGATGGGCCGAGAGATTCATGGGCTGGAGATCTTACGCTACGCTGAAGAAAAGATGAGAATTCCGGACAGCCTTCAACCGGGAATTTATTTCGTTCGCATTCACACCCAAAGTGGCATTCAACAGCATCGCCTGGTAGTAGAATAAGGTAGCAAAAGTTTCTTCGGCAACAATTTTGTAGCCAAAAGCCAATATATTGCGGTTGCGCTATGCAAACCTCTATTCTGAATTTGATTGATGAGTCCGACAAACAGCTTGGATTCCTGTTTACCAAGCGAGAAAACACACATCTATTGTTGTTGTGTGCCTATTTCGATGAACGCGAGCATGATCAAATGCAATCGGTTGACATCGTGGAGATTGATGCGGCCTGTACCGAGGGCGATAACATCATCGCAAAGAATAAGCGCATAGTTTGGAAGGCATTAAAGGATTGGGTGCAATTGTTGGGTGGCTTTAAACCAGAGATGCAAAAAATGGGCGCAATGATTGGCCTACTGGGCATCACGGTGGCCGAAGAACTCGCTGCGAAACCGCGTAACCTGCACTTAGCCAAATTGCAAGCCCAGCGATTGTTTGAGGACGCAGAAATTAGCAATGAAGACATGGAGGCCATCACCCTCACCATCAAACATTTGTTACTACCACCCAGCGATCTCCAACCCATTTGGGCCGAAATGGCAGGTCCGCATTATAACGATTGGATCAACAACATCGACCAGCAAGAAGTACATTGGGAAAACGTAATCAAAGTATCTCGCTATGGATTGCTGATTGCCTTGTGCAACCTCGATACCAACACCACTGCCATGGAGCATTTCCACAAAGTGGTGAACCAACGTCAGTTCCGAAAAAGCGAAGACCTCATCCCCTTTTACATGTGGCTGGGTTTCAAATCATTCACCGGAAGACCCATTTATTGGTGGGTAGATTGCGAGTACGGAAAGGTGAAGGCCAGTGGCCCCAATATGGACCGATGCAGAGCGTATATTTTTGGCGGATTCATCATTTTCAAGACCTATTACAATGGGCTCATGATTCAGCCCGATGAAATCAAAGATTTATCGCCAGGATTGGACGCCATCAACGATGTGCGATACATTTCGTTCAAAGTAAAAGGGGAGCGACAGCCCTACCGGATTTCCAACATTGCAACCAAGGAAGACTATGACTTCTTATACAGTTTCTTGTCGAACATCCCCATCCAAGGCACCACCGAGGCCGATCGTTTGGTGGTGATTGCCGACGAGTTTGAAGATAAACCCACTTCCGACAAGCCCGCGCCGGCTGCTGACCCCGTAAAACCGCCAAAACCCGCCGAATCGCCGGGAAAAACCCCAAGCAAATCAACCAAAGACACCGCAGAGAGCAGTCCGTTTGAAGAGTTGGACGCGTTGGTGGGCATCACTGAGGTAAAAGAGCAAATCAAGAGTTTGAGCAACCTGATCAAGGTGCAGCAGATGCGAAAAGACAAAGGCATGCAGGCGGTACAGGTTTCGTTACACAGCGTTTTCACAGGAGCGCCTGGAACAGGAAAGACCACGGTGGCCCGTTTGTATGCTGGCATCCTCAAGGAATTGGGAATTTTGAAAAAAGGCCATTTGGTGGAAGTGGATCGCACCGAATTGGTGGCAGGGTATCTGGGTCAGACCGCCATGAAAACCGAAGGCATCATCAACCAAGCCATGGACGGGGTGTTGTTCATCGACGAAGCCTATAGTTTGGCGCCGCAAGACGCAGAAGACAGCTACGGCGACGAGGCGGTGAACGTATTGTTGAAGCGCATGGAAGACGACCGGGATCGCTTTGTGGTGATTGTGGCCGGCTATGCCGAAGAGATGCACCAATTCATTGATTCCAACCCGGGTTTGAGCAGTCGATTCTCCAGATACATTGAGTTCCCCAATTACAGTGCGAAGGACTTGGTAGAGATTTTCTCGAAGATTTGCGCCAAGAATGAATACCGTTTGGGCGATGGCATGGCCGAAGCATTGGAAGCACATTTTGAAGCCCAATTGACTGGTGCCGACCGCAAATTTGGCAATGCGCGATACGCGCGAAATTTGTTTGAGAAGCTCCTCGAGCAGCAGAGCAATCGGGTGGCCGCACTATCGGATCCCACCGAGACCGACATCAGCACTTTGGAAAAGGGCGATTTGGAATCCAAATAATTTAATCCAATAAAAATGCAACCAATTGAGTTAAATAACCAAATTTAATTATGAGATATATCGCGCCTAGCACGGTGAATATCGTCATATAACCAGTAAATAAATGGGTGACATTATTGATTCCCAAAGCCAAAAAAAATATTGCACCACCGGCCAGTAAAAATGCACCAATGGTAAAAACAATTTCACTTGCCATCGCCCAAGAAAGCAATACCAACAACAACCCCACTGCGTAACAAAGGATTGAGCCCAATTCCAACCAGTCCTCGCGGTCTATTGGCTTAAAAACACTGTGTTTTTTTGGAGGCAGACTGTAATGCACACGATGCAAATGCGCTGTCGCTAAAAGTTGTTTACCAACCCGCAAATCTGAGTGACGCACGGGGCGATCGCCTTTATTCCTCTGAGCTAACACTTTGGTTTCCAACTGAATCGTCGGCATAACGTGAGAAGCACGAATCCCTCCGAAAGCTGTATCTGCACAACGATCTGTAACCACAGACATGCTTGATTGAATTTTGCGAGAACCTAAATAAAGTTTGCGCTGTGTAACACTCTCCTTTGATGACGGATTCACGGAATAATTATTCCTAAGCGACACCTGAAATCCCCGGTTATGGTACCTCGGGGTGATTTGACACCCGCCAAGGACAAGAAGGAAGAAAACCAA
>JBEEMF010000053.1:0-3965 GCA_041192805.1 Bacteroidota bacterium
CCCGAAAAATTCACTGGGCTTCCGTGGGTTAAATGTCCGCCATGGCTTAAATCAAACCCTAAAATCGCATCGCCGGGTTTCAATACACCTAACATAACTGCGGCATTGGCTTGTGCTCCAGAATGCGGTTGGACATTGGCCCAGGCGCAGCCGAATAGTTGTTTTAATCGATCAATGGCAAGCTGTTCAACTTGATCAACAACGTGGCAACCCCCATAATAACGCTTGCCGGGAAGGCCTTCTGCGTATTTATTTGTAAGGACAGATCCCATGGCCTTCATCACTGATTCGCTTACAAAGTTTTCACTGGCAATCAGTTCGATACCGTCGATCTGACGTTGATGTTCGAGAGCAATTAAATCAAAGACAATGGAATCGTTTTGCATAGTTTGGCAAAGGTACAATTCAAACAAATTGAGGCCGCAAATTTTTGGTGAAATTGCGATATTAATTCTTCGTTTTGCTTTTTTTACAATGAGTTATCTGTCTTTCCGAGTAAATTGCTGAAATTCGCCTAATAATCTCATGAATTTGAACAAGCATTTTTTCAAGCAAGCAGGGATATTCTTGCTTTTCATTATCAGTTTTTGGTTTATCACCGTTCTCTATTTAAAGCCACCGTCCGACGGTATGGTGCTAAAACAGGGCGATATGCAGCAGGTTCGGTTGATGCGATATGCGGCCGAACAGGTAAAAGAGAGCACAGGTCAGTTGCCCCAATGGAATGATCGTTTGTTTTCGGGTATGCCTGGCAGTTTGATTACGGGTGTTGAGCAGAGCAGTTTGTTGTTAAAGTATAAGGTTACTGAGTTATTTGGGCTGGTGAAATCGCCGTTCAACTTCTTGTTTGTATCCATGTTGAGCATGTTCGTATTACTGCTTTCGGTGAAGGTAGATCGTTGGTTGGCTGCGGCGGGTGCTGTGGGTTATGCCTTTATGACCTTTAGCATATCGAGTTATGAAGCGGGTCATATTACCAAAGTATTGGCGATGGGTGTGATGCCTGGCGTGATTGGTGGACTTGCATTATTAAGTCAGCGTAAATATTTATTGGGTGCCGCTGTCACTGCCTTATTCTTCGGGATGGTAGTGAATTATTTCCACTATCAAATTGCCTATTACGCGGGAATTATGGTTGCTGTTTACTTCTTGGTTGAATGGGCGTTTGCGGTAAAAAATAAGGAGTTCAAACACGTATTGATGTCATCAGGAATTGCAGCGGTTGCAATGGGCTTAGCCGTTTTAACCTGCATCGGAAAGCTGTCGGATACCAACGATTACGCAAAAGCTACCATGCGCGGTGGATCAGCGGTGGAGACGGATAATGGAAGCACAGGTAAGCAAGTGGGTAAGAAGGGTTTGGACATGGAATATGCATTCTCATGGAGTTACGGTGTAGATGAATCGTTCACTTTGATGGTTCCAGGTTTTAAGGGCGGAAGTTCCAACGAAATGGTGAGCGATGTGGATTTTGGCGATACCCGTTTGCCATTATATTTTGGTGATTTGCAATTTACTAGCGGCCCGGTTTATTTGGGTGCTACGATGATGTTCTTGTTTGTATTTGGTTTGATTTTGGCGTTCGTTTGGCGCAAGGATAAGCCTCAGAGTGAGGGAGCAGTTTTAAATTATCGTTGGGCCATTTTTGGATTGGTCACGTTTGTTGTCGCCCTGCTACTGGGCATGGGTCGTTATTTCCCATTGAATGAATTCTTATTCAACAACCTTCCCTACTACAACAAGTTTAGAACGCCGATGATGGCCTTAGTTATTGCGCAAGTTGTGGTACCTATGATTGGTTTGCTGGGATTGCATCGTTTCATCACATTGATGGCGGAAGATGGCTTGAGTGCTGCAGGTAAACAGCGTGTGATGAAGTTAACAGCCGTTGTTTCGATTGTGTTGGTGGCTTTGATGGTTGTGATTACGATGGGTACGGACTTCAGTGCTGCTGAGACCGACAAGCGCATTGCTGAGCAAGGCGGAATGGAAACCGTGACCAAGATCAAGTCGTTGCGTAGCACGATGGTGTGGAACGACATTGTAAGGAGCATTATGTTCATGGGTGCTTTGTTGTTCTTGATTTATATGATTTTGAAGAAGCAGATCAGCGCTTTGGTTACTGGCTTGCTGGTGATTGGAATGGTATCGTTTGATATGATGGGTGTTTCTAAGCGTTATTTAACCGACGATAATTGGGAAGACAAGGAAACGGAAGAGGCGATTATGCCATCGGCGGTTGACAATCAGATCATTGCGAACAACAAGGATGGCAAGCGAGTGATTGATTACAGGGGGGGTATCAACCGTACTTTCAACGACAATACGGCGGGTGCTTTCCACAAGAATGTAGGTGGTTACCATCCTGCAAAAATGAGCAGATACCAAGATGTAATGTCGTATTGTATTAGTGCCGTTGGACCAACAGGAACTGGCGATATCATGAATAATCATGCCTTAGATATGTTGAATTGTGGCTACATCATTGGTTTGTCGCAGGATCAGAAATCTGAGATTGTTGCTCCTAGGAATACTGCGTTGGGTCATGCTTGGTTTGTGGATTCGGTGAAGGAAGCGGCCACGGCGAAAGATGCTTTGAGTGATATCAATTTTATGGATTTGAAAAAGAATGCGGTGATTGAGAAGGCGGACTATTCAGGTAAGGTTGAGGGTGGTTCAAAAGGATTGACATTGCAATCGAGGGTGTTTAGCCTTGATTCGGCGGCGGGCATTTCTCAAACGTATTACAGCAACGACAGTATAGCCTATAAGAGCAACAATGCTAACGCGGGCTTGGCGGTATTTAGCGAAATTTACTACAACGAGAAAAACGGAGCATGGAAGGCATTTGTGGATGGAAAAGAGGCTCAGGCATTGCGTGTGAATTATATTTTGAGAGGTGTGGAAGTACCTGCTGGAAATCATGAGATTGTCTGGGTTTATCAGCCTTCGGATCGCAGTACTATGTTAACTATTGAAGTTGCTTCTTCAGCATTGATTTTATTATTGGTGGCGGGAAGTTTGCTTCAGTTGGGAATGAAGAAGGAAGAGGAAGCGGCATAAACCGGGGGCGAATGACAAACCCACTGGCGCATCCCTTGTTATTTTCGATTGTCACCATTCATTTCAATGACTTGGAGGGATTGCGACGAACCGCAGATTCCATTATGGGTCAGACCGAGCGTAAGGCTTTTGAATGGATTGTGATAGATGGGGGCAGTACGGATGGCAGCGTAGCTTATTTGGAGGGCTTGGGCGATCGGATTGATGTGTTGGTATCTGAGAAAGATGCCGGCATTTACGATGCGATGAATAAGGGTTTGGCTCTGTGTAAGGGAGTTTATGTTTGGTTTATGAATGCTGGGGACACAATTCATGCGGCGGATGTGGTGGAGAGATTGGTGGGGGAATTGCCAGCGGAGTTACCGGATGTGATTTTTGGGGATACGGAATTTATGGATGAGGCGGGCGAGCCAGTGGGGTTGATATCGAAGTTAAAGCCACAGCCGTTTCCGAGTCGATTGCATCGAGGGAGTTTTCGGTATGGGATGAATATTTGTCATCAGAGTTTTTTGGCAAAGCGGAGTTTGTCGCCCAAATTTGATTTGCAATACAGGCAGGCCGCGGATGTGGATTGGATCATTCAGATTTTAAAGCAGATGCAGGGTCAATCGTTCCGTAGTTCTCTGGTAATTAGCAATTTTGAATTGGGGGGCAGCAGTGCTCAGCATACGCAGAAAGCTTGGAAGGAGAGATATTTGGTTTTGCAAAGGCATTACGGATGGCTACCGAATTTATTTGCTCACGGTTGGATACTGTTTCGCAGATTGTTGTTTAATTTGAAATTGTTGGGTAAGTAATCTGGATTTTTGCGTAGTGGTTAGGTTAGAAAAATTACATTGAATGGGAAACACGGATAGGGTAGATAAGGCATTGATTGAAGGGGGGCATTATTTGGGCAAGCC
>JBEEMF010000054.1:0-2899 GCA_041192805.1 Bacteroidota bacterium
GCATTGGACACCAATTTTAGGACGGTGCAGGAGCAACGACACCAATATTTTCCTATCGATGAATACAGGCCTTACCAGCCGCTAGCCGTTAGCACTTTGGAAGCTGACGAAAACACGGATCCGAGCAAATCTGGAGTTGCACAGCCAGCATCAACCCAAAGAACCACAATGTTTTACAACCAAGTTTCCACCGATGGCTTTGATGCGGTTATCAACCCGTCGCCACTAACGCCGAGTATTCAATTCGTCTATAATTTGGATGTGCGATACAAAATTCACGTGCCTATTCAGACCAAAACCGAGACGATCAAACAAACGGATTTGCTGATTATCACCCCTCAAGGAACGATCAAAGAAATTACGAAGTAATTGTAAACTCCGCCCAGGTAGGACAGTGATCGGAGTGTTTGGCAAAATCATCAATGCCGGCCAACGATAATTGTCCTGCTAGTTTGGGCGATGCACTTACATAGTCGATGCGCCAGCCCTTGTTGTTCGCCCTAGCATTGGCCCTAAAACTCCACCAAGTGTATTGATGAGGCTCAGGCCTCAAAGCTCGCAAAGTATCCGTAAACCCCGATTCAAACCATTGATCCATCCAAGCCCTCTCCTCGGGTAAAAATCCTGTGCTGTTCTTATTCCCAACTGGATCGTGAATGTCGATGGCTCTATGACAAATATTGTAATCCCCACAAACGATCAATTCCCCCACCATCGAGCGGATTTTCTGGGCATAATCATGGAAAAAACGCAAGAAATCCATTTTTATATCCTGTCGGATATCCCCCGCCGTTCCGCTGGGAAAATAAGCGCTTATTACAGAGCCCCAAGCAAAATCGCAGCGAATCACCCTGCCCTCAAAATCATATAAATCATTGCCGCAGCCATACTCCACATGCAACGGTGTTTGCTTTGTCAAAATCCCAACCCCACTGTAACCTTTCTTTTGCGCAGAAAACCAATAACACTCATAGCCCAAGGCCTTCAAAGGCTCCTCATCAATTTGCTCTGGCAACGCTTTTAACTCTTGAAAACAGACGATATCGGCGTTTTGCTCGGCCAAATAATCCACCAAGCCCTTGCTCATCGCACTGCGAATGCCATTCACATTATAGGAAATCACTTTCATAGTAAACAAAGATACGGGGTCAATCAAAACACTCCATCAACAATAGATGTCCGCCTGAATAAGAAATTTCCACAAAACCATCCACCTCAACTTCATTGGAACTCCCCGTGCTATGCGGCAACTCCAACGTACGATCCAGCAACGGATAGACTAAATTTTTTGATGCGATTCCCGATGCAAAACCCACCGGAATCAAACTGATTTGCGTCCCCGCCGGATACCACTTCTTAAACTGCTTTGCCAATGGATACACCCGCGAATGATCGTCCAAAATACTCAAGGTTATCTGCTCGTGATATCGCCATAAAGTAGCCATGTTGTTGATAGTATGGTCTGCACGCCTTCCTGTACCCCAAATGATATTTGCGGCTTTATGTCCTTTTGTAATCAGAAATTCGATGCCCTTTTGTAAGTCAGTTTTGTCTTGATCCTCCGCCCAAATGCGCTGCACATCGCCCATTTTTGCAATCGCCAATTCATCTGCGTTTGCCCCAGAATCAAAATCGCCCAACCATGCATCAAACCGAATATTTCGTTCCAACAACCGGTGAACTGCGCCATCCAATGCCAAGACATACGGCGACCACTCCATCAACTGCTGCAACAAAGCATCACTGCAATCCGCGCCATTGGCGATAATCAATGCCGGCTCTTGGTTGTCGCGTACAATGTGGTGTGAACTCATCCGATAAAAGTAGCTCAAAGTTCGTTCAAAAAAACCAGCGTTGTGGCACGAATTTTGGCAATTGAGCGTTGTAATGCAACAAGTATGAGCAAACCAAAAATTCTCTGGGCAGACGATGAAATTGATCTTCTGAAACCGCATATCATTTTCCTTGAAGGCAAGGGTTATGAGATGAGCACAGTTAGTAGTGGAAGAGACGCCATTGAAGCGGTGAAAAAGAACGAATACGACCTGGTATTTTTGGATGAGAACATGCCCGGAATCAATGGATTGGAAGCGCTGGCGCAAATCAAGCAGCTAAAGCCCAACCTCCCCATCATTATGATTACCAAAAACGAGGAAGAGCATATAATGGAAGAGGCCATCGGCGCCAAAATCGCTGACTACCTCATTAAACCTGTTCACCCCAACCAAATTTTACTTGCACTCAAAAAGAACCTCGATGAACGTCGTTTGGTGAGCGAAAAAACCTCCTTGGGATATCGCAAAGAGTTTATGCAAATCGGGATGACGGTGAGCGACAAACTGAACTTCAACGAGTGGAAAGACGTTTATAAAAAGCTGGTATACTGGGAAATAGAATTGGATAGTGCTGGCGAGGATAGCATGAAAGAGATCCTCGAAACCCAGAAATCAGACGCCAATCGCAACTTTACAAAATTCATCAAAGACAATTACCAAGGGCTACTCAAACAAACCGGCGATGATGGTCCAACCATGAGTCATAACCTCTTCCGTCGTGCCGTGAATCCGCATTTGGATGGCAATGTTCCGGTGTTTATGATTTTGATGGATAATTTGCGATTCGATCAGTGGCGTGCCATTTCCGAAGTCATGCAAGAGCGATATCGCCTAGAAAACGACGATATGTATATGAGCATTTTACCAACCACTACCCAATATTGCCGAAACAGTATTTTCAGTGGTTTGCTACCGTTGGAAATCGAAAAGCGCTTCCCTACAAAATGGAGCAACGATGAAGACGAGGGCGGTAAAAACATGTATGAAAAGGACTTTTTGGAAGATTTACTCCAACGATTACGTCGCGATGTAAAATTCAGCTATACCAAAATCACCAATTTAGA
>JBEEMF010000055.1:0-4466 GCA_041192805.1 Bacteroidota bacterium
GCAATTTATCATAAAAAAATGATTTTCAAATGAAATTAGTGTTGCCAAAAATTTCGCAATTAACCAAATCCCATGGCTTTTTTGGTGCGTAAGGGCTGGTGGATGATCTTTTCATTTTCGCTGATTTCGCAAATGAGATCGAATTGTTTTTGTGTGTTTCCAAGGATTTTTTCGATATCGTATTTGCGTCTCACATTACAAATTTCCCCGGGTGAAAAATCAAATCTTTTGGCAAGTTGCGTGGCTTGTTCCATGGGGATGCGGTGGAAATAATTTTTCCAGACAAGGGCAGAAGTTTGGGTGTCGGGTTTGGCAAAGCCCACTTTATAGAGGAAACGACGTTCAAAGGCGGCATCGAGGTTGCCGGTGAGGTTTGTTGTGGCTAGAATGATCCCTTCCATGTTTTCCATTTCTTCCAAAAAGATATTTTTGAGGGCGTTGTTCATGGAGTCTACGCTGGTGCTCACTTCTACGCGTTTGCTAAATAGTGCGTCGGCCTCGTTGAACAGCAGGATGCATTCTCGTTGCGATTGTTTGCGCAGTTTGCGATATTGTTTGAAGACATTGCGGGCGTTTTTTTCTGATTCGCCAACCCATTTGTTTTGGATTTGGGCCACATTGACCTCCATGATGGGTAGGTTATGCGATTTGGCGAGTTGCAAGCAGAATTCCGTTTTTCCCGTTCCTGGGTATCCGTAAAGGAGGATGGAAATGCCTTTGTTTTGGGTATGAAAGGTTTCGTTGATTTTGGCGCGGATTTGGGGCTGAAGCATGCGCTGTATGGGCTTGAGCTGCAGTTGTGTGGGCTGATCGAACAGCAATTTGATGGGCGCAATTTTCTCCGGCGCGCGATGCGGAACGGTGATTTGCTTGGCCTCGAGAAGACTCTCAAGTATGTCGGCACTCAACTCGGGCAACAGCGCTTGGATCCCTTCTTCGGTCATTGCAATTTCGATATCATCATCCATGAGGTCTTTTCCCACAATTTCGAAGTATCCCATTTGGAATGGATGCCAATTTTCATTGAGAATTTGTGCTTTTTTAAATGCTTTCACTTCCCAATGCGGACGTTCGAGTAGATTGAAAAAGTCGTTTAGGCTAATGGATTCGTCCACGACAACTCTTTTTGATAACGTAGCGATATAAAGCAATATTGCGATATCAGGACAAGCTACAGTTTCGATATGTTTTTTCAGATATTTGATGCAGACGAGGTTATTATTTTGTTCGATATTGAGCTGTGCCATTGGGTCGGAATCAAATGGAGATGTCATCATGCCAAATGGATGATAATGTCGGGTAGACAGCACTTGGTCAATAAAGTTCCTCAGAAACGGGACTACGCCTTTGGGCTGCAGTGCTTTTATTGTATTCAAATCACCTGAGTTAAGTGCTTTTTTGAACCGAGGATGGAGGTAGATATCGTTGCTGCTATCCCGCTCTTTCATTAGGATTTTGTTTTCTCCGAGGTTGTGGATGGCTTGTTGAATGGGGCTTCTTTTGTTGTTGAAAAAGTGACGTAGCTTTTTGATTAGGAATTTCTCGGTGACTTCTTCGTAATCGGGATCGGCGGAATGGACCAGTGCTAGGATTGCTGTTTCGAGCACATTTAGGTTGATTTGTTTACTGAATTCGATCAGGGGTGCGAGTTGGGGCAGGGCTAGATTTTTGACGGGTGCTTCTAGTAGGAGATCACAGATTAATTCTAACGTTTCAAGGAGTTGGTTCGGGCTCTCCGAGTGGGTTGGGGTTGGATTGTTAAGAAAATTATCAGACATAGCCATTCAAGATACGTCGATTTGCATCCGATTTTCATACGCCTATGCGACAAAAGAAATCCACAAAAAGGGTGAAGCAGCGGAAATATTGGGCCTGCTATTTTTGGGTGTTAAGAATATATTTTTACCTTAAAAAAACGGAGAGGGCGGCATTTCTGCCGCCCTCTCCGTTGCAATGATTAAAGAACTTATTGATTAATGCTTTTTGATTAATTAGATCAAAATCACTTATTTTTCATTGATACAGGTAAGGTTGGGCTTTGTATCCACTTGCTTAAAGAATCAACCAATCCAAACATGTAATTGTAGATAGCAAGGTTTACATACACTACAGCCAATCCAAGCATCACATTTACGTAAGCACCACCTACCAATAATAAATCGTGGCGGTTCCAAAGCATATCGCCATTAAATGTTGCTCCTTCATCCAATCTGAAAGCAGTAACATTGGCAATTACACCACTTAAGTAATCCAAGCGCAAGGCAGCCAATAGAGCGTTCAAGCCATCCATAGGCAATGTGGTCACCCAACCAACAACGCCAAGCATTGATGAATTCATGCAAACACAATATAGGTCGCTATCGAAAAGGAAAGATAAACTGAAGCAAGTGGCACAAATGAATCCGCTTACCGCTGCAATTTCTCCCAACATCAACAAGTTGGTAGTTACGAAATCCTTAAACATGAATCCTACCATCCCGTTGTGTGATGCGCCAAGACTCTCGCCGCGAGAACGGATGATGTGTGCAATAGGGAATGCTGAATACATCATTAATACTGTGGTTAGCATGCTACCCGCTTTTGCTAAGCCTGAGGCATCGGATCCCATAAAGTCCATTGCGCCCATGATGATGGCAATCTCCATGGATAATAAAACCAAAAGAGAAAGGAGTTGATAAATTGATGCAGTGTAAGAACGAATTCCCCCCTGCGAGTCAAAGTTTGTTACAGCAGCATTTAATTCTGCGTTCATGATTTTCTGATTCACCATTCCTGGAAAATCAAGTAGTGTTTGGTAAATTTTTTTCATATATATATTGATTAGCAAGTACAATTAAATCAATACTTTAGTAAAAATCAATAGATTTCATGACGATTATCATTTATTATCCACAAAAGAGCCATAAAGGCTGAAATTATGTGAATAACCGTAGAAAAATGATAAAATAAATCTCGTATAAATTATTAAAAAACAATCATTTACGAATTAATAATGATTACAATATCCGTGGTTCCACGAATAAGTTGAATAATTCCCGAAACACTATGTTTTGTTTGGGCGGGAAATAGGCAATGTAGTCATTCGCTAATTACTCAAAGATCATAGGGATCACCTGTTGACCTTCTTTTGCTGAGATTTTCAAATACCAAACACCGGCGGATACTTGGACGTTGAACTCTTGTTGTTTGAGTTCACGGATCAACCATGTCTGTCCAATTTGTCCTTGAATGTTCACCAAGGAGATATTCACATCATGCAAGGGAGATAGGCAATTGAGAACAAAAGCGCCACTGCTTGGGTTGGGGGTCAACTTTAAAAGATTTGCAGGAATTTCTTTCAATCCGTTAACCGCAAAGGTTACACAGGCTGAAGTGTCGGTGCAGCTATTTTCAGTCACTGAGATTGCGAATTTTCCGTCTTGAGCCGGTGTGAAATCTTTGTTTGTTGCTCCAGCAATTTTAGCCATACCATTATTGCAATCCAACCATTGGAATGTTGCGGCGGAATTGGTTGTCGTTGCCGATAGGGTGTTTACACTTCTTGTTGTACCAACGTTGGCATTGTTAATGGTGACATTAATGGTGTATTCTATACTATCGCAGCCTTTATAGCCTTTGATGTAGTCTTTTACGGTTTTACTGGTTGTGATTACCTGAACGCCTGACGGAACTTTATAGCTTCTACATGCAACGGGTGATAACGACAATTTGGTTGCGGTAGACATTTTCAAATTGATTGTGATAAAACTATCGCAGCCTGCTTTGTTTAGACTGAAGAGCGTATCATAATAGGTTCCAGATGCGGTATATGTATAATTGCCAGATGGACTTTTGTAACTATTGCATGCAATGGGGGAAATAGTTCCATAAGTTGATGCGCTTACCACGGTGTACTCAATGGCACTATCGCAACCAGCAACGTTTTTGATGGTATCATAATAGACGCCCGGTTTTTTGAAGACCAAGCCACTATTTGTGGGGCAAACGATGAATTTACAGAATTTGAGTGTGCGTTTTGCAGTGCTCGACTTGGTGATATTAACGATGTGGTAATCAAAACTATCGCAACCCAAATAGGTTTTGAATTTATCTACATAAGTACCACTTTTGGTTACTTTGGTGCCATTGGTTAAGGTTGCTTGCAGACATTCATTATAATAGATGAAGTTGGTGTCTTTATATCCGATGGTTACGAAATAGGCGATTGAACTATCACATCCGGCTTTGTTAGAAATAGTGGCCTTGTAGGTGCCTGATTTCCGATATACAGCGCCATTGTTAGGGTTGACGAATGAATCGCAAGCGCTCACTTTTATTCCCGAACTCGTTGGCTGATTGATGGTTAATTTGATTGTCATCACAGAATCGCAGCCTCTCCATGATCTCACGGTGTCTTGATATGTTCCTGATTTGATGATTGTCTTTTTCTTTGAAGGCAGAAGGTATTTGGAACACCGGGTGACGCT
>JBEEMF010000056.1:0-24149 GCA_041192805.1 Bacteroidota bacterium
GCTCGGGTGGCGGAATAGGTAGACGCGCAGGACTTAAAATCCTGTTTTCAGTAATGAGAGTACGGGTTCGATTCCCGTCCCGAGCACAAATGAAGAAGATTGTTTTATCAATCGTTCTAATCGCTGTTCTTTCTTGCAACAGCAACCGAAATTCCGGCCGATTTATTAGTGAAACAGATACAACTTTTTCGGAAGAAATTCGAGCTATTTCATTGAAAATCAACAGCAATCCAGATGATGCCGAATTGTATTATAAAAGGGCAAACACCTTCTATTTCGAAAAGAAATACAATGATGCAATCTTGGATTTTGAAACGGCAATCTCAATTAGTCCCAGTCAAGCGCTCTATCATTACAGATGTGCAGAATCCTTGATTTCAATGGATTCAACAAACTCAAACAAAACCAAAGAGCATTTAACACAAGCCATAAAAATCAAATCCGACTACCCAGAAGCGTCGTTTTTGTTGGCGAAATACTATTTGGCAAGACAGGAATATGATAAATCCATCGAATTACTGAAGCCATTAACGAATCAAACAGATTTTTCCGACAATGCCTACGTGTTGATGTCGATCGCTTTTAAAGAACAAAAAGACACAGTCTCTGCGAAAAAAGTCATTGAGAATGCACTTTTAAAAAATCCAGAGAATTTTAATGCGGTGATGCAAAAAACACTGTTTCTATACCAGAGCAACGACCCAACAACAGAGCAGTGGGCATCCAAGGCAGTTCGAATGAACGAGTTCAACGATGAGGCGCTTTATACTTATGCTTTGGTTATGCAGCAAAAGGAAAAATACGCGGTAGCCATAGAATATTACGATAGAGCAATCAAAGTAAACCCAAATCATATTTTAGCGCATTACAATATTGCCGTTATACAGTCGCTTTTTGATAACTATGAGGAATCCATCGACTGGTGCAAAAAAACCCTAGACTTAGAATCTAACAATGCAAATGCGCATTGTTTAATTGGCTACAATCAAGAAAAAATGGGCAATAAAAAAGCGGCTTTGCTATCATACAAAACCGCTCTTTCGATAAACCCCGCTTTGGAACTCGCCAAAGAAGGTATAAAGTCAATTAATTAATGCTTTTTCAATACCACCTTGGAGAACATATCAACGGTAGTTCCTCCGATATTAAAGTAGTATTTACGACGTAATACGATCTGCTCACCCGTCATTGATGTAATATCCCAAGTGTAGGTAAACAATGTAACTTTTGTATCATTGGGCGCAGTCATGCTCCAAGGAAATACATCATTGGCTTCACCAGCAGTGCATTTAACGGTATTGCGGTTCACTTGAACTTGTGATGTGGTGTTGAAAGTATAAAAATCGTCTTTCGAGCAAGCTTCGATATTCTCAACTTGATCTTGAGATGAACTGTCTAACCAGGAGCTCAACTCCCAAGAATGTAGCATAAATACTTCTTGTTTGGTTTTTCCACTGATGTCGATAGCATTTCCATTTGACTTTGAATCAGGATCACATCCAGTGATGAATAATAAAGCAGCAGCCGATAATGTTAATAGTGTTTTTTTCATAATCATGTTTCCAAATATATGTCAGCCATTTCGATTCTCAAAAAATCAGCGTAAGTCTTCGATGACCTCAGCCGCCATTCTTAAGCCAAAAAGGGCTGGCATATAGGAAATTGTACCATAAAAGGACCTTTTAAAATTACTCCCATCGGTGAGCTTAACCGAGTCCCTGTGCACCAATTCCGTATTAAACACAGATTTGAAACCGGTGTAGATGCCATACTTATGTAATCTTTTTCTAACCAATCTAGCAAATGGGTCATTATAGGTATCCTTAATGTCTGCCACCATCACCGAAGAGGCATCCATTTTACCACCCGCACCCATACTAGATATCAATCGTTGGCCTTGTTCAACGCATGTTTTTATCAAATAGACCTTAGGCGTAATTGAGTCGATACAATCCATCACATAATCGAATTTCTCAGATGATACCAATTCTTTCGTATGCTCTGGACGTTGAAATGTATCGATCACAGTAAGTGAAACATCTGGATTGATATCTTTAATCCTCGCCGCCATCAAATCCGCCTTTTTCATGCCAATTGTACTCGTAAGCGCAGGTAACTGTCGGTTCTTGTTTGTTACATCAACAATATCGCCATCAATAATGGTTAATTCCCCTATCCCAGCTCTGGCAATGAATTCTGCGGCAAAACTGCCAACACCGCCCAATCCCACGATTAATACCTTGCTATTCGCCAATTTTTCAAGCGATTCTCTTCCTACGATGAGTTCTGTGCGTTCCAACCACGATAAATCCATACCGCAAAGTTATAATCTAACTCGTTACCTTTGTTTCATGCAGAAAATCAAGATGAAATTTCTATTCATTGCTATCCATATTTTTTCTTTTCCCCAGGTATCTGCCCAATCTCAACCTGCCTTCACACAGTCTTTATTGCCTGGACCCAAGACGATGCAAATCCTAAGTCCAACCGCCCAAATTTTTGCCGATGCTTCACTAAGAAAACAACTTATTCCTCTGTTTAATGATCGATTTCACGCGCAAGCAATTGTAAATGAAACGTTTATATTAGATAATTCCGATTTCATTGTAAGCAGTTTAATTGATCCAGAAAATCCCAATTACCGAATTGCCCATTTGATATTTACGGCTGACAATTGGAATCAAATTATCGAACATTCAGGTTTAATTTATTTGGATGTATCCTCAAGATTAAACAGCCCCAAGCCATTAAACGATACCGCTAGAATTCACAGCAGGGTAGACAAAGCGGAAAATGGCATCAGCAACGGATTGTCGCAGAACTACACCGGAAAGGGTGTCGTAGTTGGTATAGTTGATATTGGATTTCAAACAGACCACCCAACTTTTTATAGTCCTAACGGAAAATCCTTGAGAATCCAGCGCTTCTGGAATCAGCAAAAGTTGGGAAGTACCCCTGCAGTATATAATTATGGTACCGAGTATAAGGATTCTATTAGTATCGCGTCAGCCATCGACGATGATGGTTCACATGGTACGCACGTAGCTGGAATAGCTGCGGGTTCTGGCTTGGGTTCACCAAATTTAAAATATCGTGGCATGGCGCCAGAGTCGGATATAGTAATGGTTGGAATAAAATATGCCAATGATACCCTAGGTGGAAGTGGCCTCGGGGATTATATTGTCGCAAACCCAACCATTATCGATGGATACAATTATGTCTTTAAATATGCCGAACTTCAAAACAAACCCAGCGTTTGTAATTTGAGTTGGGGTATGCACACTGGACCTCATGATGGTACTTCACTGTTTGATCGATCTGTGAAGGCAATTACTGGTTCGGGTAGAATTGTGGTTGGCGCGGCAGGGAATGACGGCAGAAATCAAATGCATATCAATCAGACATTGAATGGCGATACGGCTTATACGTTGGTCGTTGACAATAATCGAAAAGATTACCCTCGTGAGAATATATACATGGACATTTGGGGTGGTATCAAAAATGGGAGTGGGGACAAACTAAAAATCCAATTGAATTTGGTCGACACATTTGGTAATGTCCTAATAAATACTCCATGGAATTTGGCTGGCGACTGTGTGAATTGTGGAGCTTATAAATCTGTTTACATCAATGGAAAGGATACGCTCGCATTGATTATCACAGAACAAAACTACCCATTCAATGGCAAGTCGAATTTTTTGGTCATTGCAGAACACAATAGACCCTACAATGGCTATATCCGTTTGGGTGTAACCAGTAGCGGGGAGTTCAATGCGTGGAATTCTGGACAGGCATATCGTTGGACATCGGGCCATTTTTGGAAAGGGCATAAAAAGCAGAGTTTTGGTAAGAAATTTATTGAAGGAACTCCCGAAGGATCGGTTGGTGAGAATGGTGGATCTGGGGTTCATACTTTGACAGCTGGAGCTTATATCAACAGAAACGAATGGACCAATTACAAAGGAGAATATTTTAATCAGCCTTGGAATATAGTAGGGGATATTGCGGGTTTCAGTAGCCGAGGACCGATGCCAAAAAGCACTACGCATCCCAATGGCAGAATCAAGCCCGATATTATTGCTCCCGGCCAGAGTATAACGTCGTCTTTGCATCGAAGACAAGTACCAGGTTGGTTAAATAATGAATTGATGCATAAAACGCAATACAATGGAAACGATGTCTACTGGGCGATGTTCTCTGGAACTTCGATGGCTGCGCCACATACTGCTGGGATTGTAGCACTTTATTTACAAGCAAATGAATGGCTAACCCCTTTAGAAATTAGAAGCTTATGGCGACTTACAGCGAGAAAGGATCAATACACAACCAATGATTCTAATGGCAACAGCGGCTATGGTAAAGTTGATGCGTTTGAGACCCTAAAAATCATTGACCAATATGCAAATATACCCAAACAGCAATTAAATCAAGGTTGGGTTTATTTTGTAAATGGCGATCAACAACTGGTTGTATCAAACATTAAAAACCCAGATAATTATAAGGTATTCATTTACAACCGCAACGGCCAATTGATTGAAAATCGCAGATTAACGATGGAGTTACACTTTATAGACATAGACGACCTGTCGTCAGGTGTCTATTTTATTAAAATTGAAGACCTTTGGGGCAATAACCAACTTTCAGGAAAGTTCATCAAGTAATTAAATTACTGTCGTTTAATGAATATTCGGCGAGATGAAAGGCAATCAACTATCCTCCATACAAAGGAATGGGCCACGATTATAGAGACTCGAGGTACTCCGTATAAGATCTCACATGCCTGTCTTTCTTCTGGTCATAAATATCATCAATGGATACCATAATTCCAGTTTCTTCAACATCGCCAAAATGGTGATTGATCGCAGTACCGAAAGTTCTCATCGTAGGACTCAAATTCATGTAACTGTTGAAAAGAGGTGGGATATTCTCACCCAATTCGCGCACTTTTGAGTTAAGTAATTTATGTCCTTCCTTGTATTCCAGACCATCTAATTCACTTAAAAATGAGGAACAATCAAACATCCTCTGTATTGGTGATGGAATGCTAACCAAATTCTCTTCATCGGGGAAATAATGATCCATAAAACTCAGAATCAAGTCGCGCGCTTCTTTGTTGAAGTCGCTATACATCGTAATTTTCCCGAAGAAATACTTGTATTCCGTATTCATAACAACCAAAGCACCCAAGCCGTCCCATAAATTATCTAAGCTAAAAAGGCCCTTACGGCTGCTCAAGCTAGGTTGATATTCGGGCTGAACAAAGCTCCGACCCAATTCTATGGCATAGGGGAAGTATGTGTCCTTAATTTTTTGAGTATAATTAAAAATCTCGGTGGTCGACAAATGGAAATGTCCTGTTTCATCTTGCGATTGAGGCACCATCACAAATCGATATCCACCAACCAATTGATTTTCTAGAGGATCCCAAACAATCAATTGACTGTAACTATAAGACCCTGAATCATATTTATCAATATCAAAAGACTTCCCCGTACCACCGCCAGCAGCTCTAAATGTCAATTCTCTCAACCGTCCAACTTCAGCCATCAAGTTTGGCTTATCATCCCCTTTGAAAATGTATATTTCATTGGATGCGTTATTCGTAGGTCGTATAAAAATATCCCGTGTAAGTTCTTTCAGTAACTTATCTGTAGGTATAGGTTCAATCAGATTTTCTATCATTGCATCGCCGCTCAAGCCGTGAAAATAATGAATTTATTGCTATTGTTTCAATCAATTAGAAAAGTTCGCCAATGGGTTCCTAGACAATTCGTAGACGTGTGCTTTGATTTTTTGAGCATCCTCCATTGCGTTTTTCTTGTTGAACGTACTGGGCGACAAAGGTTTGCCTATGGTAATTGTAAGTTCATTGTCCTTTTGCTTAAATAATTCATCGGCCAACGTCATCATTTCTATATTAAATTTTATTCCCAAAAATTTCCTCCAATTTGCGATTCGATAAAAGCGATTTGAATTGGCGCCATTTATATGAACAGGGATAATTTGCAGATCATATTGAATGGCTTTCATCAAAAAACTCTTTTGCCATTCCAAGTCTATTATTTCCCCTTTGATTTTTCTTGAACACAAACCTGCTGGAAAAACCATCATCATACCACCGGCAGCATAGGCATTATCTATGCGAATCATGGATTCTTTGGGTGATTTCCCCAATTTATTCACTGGAATAAAATAGTCATTAAAAGGAGGGATGTTAGCGAGTACATCGTTGGCAATTAGCATTATATCACTTCTAACTTGACCTATGGAACTATACAAACAAAGTGAATCCAAACCGGCCATCGGGTGATTTGCTACCAATACGCACTTGCCAGTGGTTGGAACATTTTCAATGTTAACAAGGTTAACTTTTGCGCCCAATTCCTTTACTAGACTAGTTGCGAATTGAATTCCAAACTCATTGTGATGTTTGCGCAAAATTGCATTAACCTCTGCTTGATGAACAAAACGCTCAAACCAATTGATAAAAAAATTCGGAATCCACTTCAAAATCCTAGCATTTTTAGAGGCAATGACATCTCTAATATTGACCTGCAGTGGAGCGTTGTTTGTCATAGTTTTATGATTACCCCAATATTGAAGCCTTAGTAGCATCGAGAATTGCAAAGGACGAAGCCGAATCCTTAGATTCTGAATACACCCGCAATACTGGCTCAGTACCACTTGGTCGAATCATAACCCAAGAGCCATTGTCGAGTCTAAATTTATATCCATCCACATCCTCAACCGCCACAACCTTGTAGGGTCCGAATGAATCATAACTCTTTGATTTACATTTTTCTATAATGCTTTCTTTCAACTCATTGGTTAAGTGCAAATCGTAACGCTCAACAGCAAAAGAACCAACTTTAGCATACATATCTTGGATCAATTCAGACACAGACTTATCCGTTTTTGCCATGTATTCCATCAAAACCAAACCCATCCAAACACCATCGCGCTCAGGTATATGTCCTTTGATTGCAATACCACCGCTTTCCTCAGCACCAATAAGTACATCTTCGGTAACCATGTATTCGCAAATGTATTTGAATCCAATTTTTGTCGTGATCGACTCTAATCCTTTAAGGTCGCACAATTTTTGAATCTTATCGCTGACAGAAAAACTCTTCACTACCTTACCGGAATAACCCTTAAATGTGGTTAAGTATTCAATCAACAACAATATCAAATGGTGTGAGTCGACAAAGTTCCCTTTCTCATCAAACCAACCAATTCGATCGGCATCACCATCCGTTGCCAATCCACACAAATAGGAGGGACTAGAATTGATAAGTGGACCAATTTCGGGGAGATTTTTCAATATTGGCTCAGGCGCACGCCCATCGAACCAAGGATTATAGCTGCCGTGCAAAATGGTAGACTCGGGCAACAATCGTTTTACAATCGATAGTCCGGCACCATACATCGCATCGTAAACCAAACCAGAGGATATCGAGGAAAGGGCATCCATATCGAAAGAATTCAAACAATGGTTGTAATACATGGTTTCAAAATCGCCGTATTCAATCATTCCATTGTTAAAATACGATTCAAAACTATCGCCTGCATCGACGAGGGTAGGGGAAATCAAATTTTCAACTTTGCTAACCTCTGAAGGAACTGCAGGACCGCCATAATTTGCTTTGATCTTGTAGCCGTTATAGGTTGGGGGATTGTGACTCGCGGTCAGAATAATTCCCGCACCGGTTTGAAGTTGATGGGCGGCCAAGGAAATCATTGGTGTTGAAACAAAGCCTTTTGAAACCACAACTTTTATACCTTGCGCTGCCAACTGTCTCGCTGTTTCTTTTGCGAACATTTCGCCACCGAAACGACAGTCATATCCAACAACGCAACTTTTTGGTAATTCGCTTTGATTTAGCCATAGCGCGGTGGCATTGGCTACACGTCGTACATTCGCCACAGTAAATTCATCGGCGATTATTTCGCGCCATCCATCGGTTCCAAACTTGATTTGATACATATTATTGCAATTTCAATTTATAAAAAGGCATTCTCGCCTGTAATTTCCATTCCCAAAATCAATAAATGAATATCGTGCGTTCCTTCATAAGTCACTACAGATTCCAAATTCATCATGTGTCGCATAATTGGATATTCTCCAGTAATTCCCATGCCGCCTAACATCTGACGGGCTTCCTTGGCTACATTCATCGCAATTTCTACATTGTTTCTTTTTGCCATAGATATTTGTGCGGGTGTGGCTAAGCCTTTATCCATTAATTGACCCAATCTCCAAACCAAAAGCTGCGCCTTTGTAATTTCGGTTAACATTTCAGCCAATTTCTTTTGCTGCAACTGAAATCCTCCGATTGGCTTACCAAATTGAATGCGCTGCTTAGAATATCGAACTGCAGTATCGTAACAATCCATAGCGGCACCCAAAGCACCCCAACTGATTCCATATCTAGCGGAATTCAAACATGTCAAGGGGCCTTTCAAACCTGTAACACCTGGGAGAATATTCTCTTTTGGTACTTTAACGTTATCAAAAACCAATTCTCCGGTACAACTTGCCCTTAAACTCCATTTATTGTGTGTAGTAGGCGTGGTGAATCCTTCCATTCCGCGTTCCACTATTACTCCATGAATAACACCGGCCTCGTTTTTTGCCCAAACTACAGCAACATCGGCAAAGGGGGCATTGCTAATCCACATTTTCGCTCCGTTCAAAACAACATGATCTCCTTTATCTACAAAGTTCGTTGTCATTCCGCCTGGATTTGAACCATGATCAGGTTCAGTCAATCCAAAGCAACCCAACCAATCTCCTGAAGCGAGCTTAGGCAGGTATTTATGTCTTTGTGCTTCGCTTCCAAATTTAAAAATTGGATACATCACCAACGAACCTTGCACAGAAGCAGTTGAACGAACTCCACTATCGCAGCGTTCAAGTTCTTGCATAATGATTCCGTAGGTGGTATAGTCCATCCCGCCACAACCATATTCGATAGGCAATTGGGGACCAAAGGCTCCAATATCACCGAGCTGCTTTACGATATGTCTCGGAAATTCGGCGTTTTGTGCATAATGCTCGATGATTGGGCTAAGTTCTCGTTTTACATATTCTCTTACTGAAGCACGAATCAACTTTTGTTCATCCGTTAGCAAATCGTCCACAGCATAAAAATCGGGGGCTACGTAACGGTCTTTTCCTTGATTGGCCGCTAGTAAATCTGAAATATCGTGTTCACTCATAATGTTATGTCCACAAATGTAATATACTTACTTTCTTTGCATCTGATTTTTACGACAAGAATATGTTAACAACCATTTTTATTGACCAACAACTTGTGCATTCTAACATTGGATATTTCGAGATTGAAAGAATCGTAGGTGTTGAATTATACATAAGCGTTAGAGTCATGATTAAATCATCGTCAATATCAGATGATATAAATAATTCGTTAGATTATTCAACGCTCTGTCAAATCATAGCATCAGAATCTAAGAACTCGATGGAATTATTGGAGACATTGGGCGAAAACATCCTTACTCGCATTGAACAAGTGGGGGTGGTTGGACACCAATCGACATGGCTAAAAATCGAAAAGAAGCAAATGATACAAAAAGGATTTCATGCTAAGGGATTTGGAATAGAACTATCCAAAGACTATGGTCAATAACCCACGAAAGGCTTATCTTTGTAAAGATGAGAATTGCGAAATTATTTTCGTTGGTATTGAGTTTGAATACTGTCGGGCTTTTGGCACAAATTCCGGCCATTACAGGTTGGATCTACAATAAAAAAACGCTAGAAACTGTTCCCGGTGCAATCCTGATAGATTCCACCACAAATGCATCCGTTGAGTCGAATGATCATGGATATTATCAATTTGGAACAACTCGAGGGAACAAAATTATCATTGTGGCTGCCGCGGGTTTTAAGACCCAGAAAATTGAAATTGAAGTAGAAGCCTCAGTAAATAAGAACTTCTTTCTAAAACCCATAGGTTACAACGAATTAGATTCAGCCGAGCAATACCTGTCTTTGTTCAACATGAAACCTTCTTTCTATTCTCCAACACAGAAGCAAATCATTGAATCGCCAAGTATCGGGAGCGTGGCGGATCCGGTAAAATATCTTCAGTTTCTACCCGGTGTTTCTGGCGGCGTTGAGGGTTTGTCGGGACTTGTAGTTCGAGGTTCAAACCCAGATCAAAATTTACAATTAATGAACGGCTTGCCCTTGTACGGCAATGGACATTTGTTTGGCTTTGTTTCCAATTACAATCCGCACATTCTGAAATCAGTACATTTTTACCGTGGAGTGGCACCTGCTAGATACGGCGGAAGAGCTGGGGGTGGAGTTCTGGATATTCAAACTTCCGGGGGAGCAGCGAAAAATTGGACCGGTAAAATCCATGCCGACCCTGCTACATTTACAATTGCGATGGATGGCCCACTGGACCATAGAGGAAAGGTTACAAGTTCAATTTCGGTTCGAAGGAGCTATTTAGATTGGATAATTGGAGCAGGTAGCAACAGCAGTAGTGGTTTGATTGGCAATATTCACGACATTAATGCAAGGGTTGACTACAAGAAAAATCAATACACACAGTGGAATTTCTGGGCCTATAACGGACGAGACAAATATGGTCTTTCCTTCTCGGTTGACGAAACGGATAGCTTGGGGCGTCGATTAGTGTACACCCTAAAAAATCTAACCTCTTGGCAAAACACACAAATTGGGGCACGCTGGTCGCATGAATTTTATTCCAATCATTTCGGCTCCATTACTATGGGCCTTTCAAGGTATAAATACTACACCAACTTTGATTTAGATGGCAGCATTACTCAAGGGGGCAATACAAAAACCGCAAAATTGAGCGAGAAATCGAGCAATTCAATCGCGGACTATACGGTAAATGGCGATTTTACTTATGTCAGAAATCCACGACAGACCATAAATTACGGTAGCCAATTCACATTGCATCATCTAGAACCTGGCCAACTTCGACTGGTGGACCAAACAAATACGGGGAGTATAGATACCGCTTATGGAATGGCCAATGTGCAAACGAATTTGGAATGGGCTAACTACGCAGAATTAGAGGTACATCCAAATATTGGATTAAGCATGAACCTAGGTGTTCGGTTATGGACATTCATTACCCCAACAAAGACATACTGTCGTCCAGAGCCTAGAATCATCATTAGTCAACTGCTAGAAGGCAAAAAAAGATTACAATTGGGATATTCGGTTTCTAACCAAGGCCTGCACCAATTATCTAGCGTGAATGGGGTATTGCCGAGCGATGTATGGTTCCCTAGCAGCGCTACCTTTAAGCCTCAGAAAACGTCACAATTTACAGCTGCCTATATTATGCCGGTGAGTGCTGGACTTGAATTCTCGACAGAATTTTATTACAAAAAATACAACGGAATTACTGATTTAACAGGGATCGATGAAGACCCATTGGTAAAGAATTTCTGGGAACGCAGTGTTGTTCAAGGCGATGGAGATAGTAAGGGTATCGAGTTTTTGCTTTCTAAAAAATCAGGAAAAATCACAGGCCTAACAAGCTATACATACTCACAATCCAATCGAACCTTTGAATTCATTAACAACGGGGAAGAGTTCAGGTACCGGTGGGATAGACCGCATCAATTTAAAACTCAATTGACGTTTCAGATTGAGACTTGGTTAAAAATCAATTTCGCGGCCATGTATATGAGCGGCAATGTTTACAGCGTGCCCACCGGTAAGTATATTACCACAGACAATAAATTGGTTTACGATTACAGCGAGAAAAACAACTATCGAATGCCCGCATACCGACGAATTGACTTGGGTTTTACCAAACAAATCAAGCCCTTTTACAACCGAGGATACAAAGAATTTTGGGGAATCCAGGTTTACAACATAATAGGCGTAAACAACCCTATGAATGCAAAATTAAGTATTGACCCCAATACCAACAATGTTGTCCTTAAAGGTACTTCCGCCTTTGTTTTTGTTCCATCTGGCTTTTATAGAATAGAATTTTAACCATGAAACGATTTAAATCAATTAGTATCACTGCCGTTATTGCTTCAACACTATTTTTGGGTTGCGATACCAACTTGGATATGTCGAGCATTCAACATACTCCCAAGCTCGTAGTAAATTCATTTGTAAATAGCGATGAATTGTTTTCGGTGCAAGTGTCTTCTACGATTCCAATCAACGACACCAATCCGCCAAAGATGATCGAAAATGCAATTGTTACGGTTAACGACGGTTCATCAACATCAACATTAGTCTACGATCTTTCAGTTCAGAAATACTTGGCCAACTTCAAACCCAGCCCAGGACGAGTTTATACCGTAAGAGTTGAAAAAGGCAATTTCAACACAGCCTCTGGCACATTAACAATTCCCAATAGAGTGGTAAGTGCGAAATCAATTTGGAAAGACAGAACCGGTTTTGATTCAATGGGTTTTGAAACTGGGACTTTAACCTGCTTTATTTCCGACCCAGGCTCTGAGCGAAACTACTACGAAATTAACTTGTATCGATTTGATGACTTTACCCAAGAGTGGTTAGTTATGCCGCCCACAACAACAGATCCATTTTTAAATGAAAATGGAATCAAAACAGATTTAGGAGGACTTCTAATTGATGACAGAAGTTTCAACGGTTCCGCCAAACAATTTGATTTCATCACCAGTTACGGAAACGCCGGAATCCAATATAAATTCCTGGTTGAAGTAAGATCTCTGAGCGATGATTACTATCGTTATTTGCAATCATTGGCGAGCTATAAAGCCCAAGGGGGAATTTTCTCAGATCCATCACCAGTATATAGCAATATTACCAACGGAAGGGGCATTTGTGCCGGCGCTGCTATCCAAAAAGACACGATTCAATAAATATTTAAGAATTACCCTGCCCGTGTCTTCAATAGAAAAGAAAATTAAAATTATCAATGCCCAACAGCATAATCTACAGCACGTTAGCGTAGATATTGATCATGGTTCTTTTACCGTGGTTACCGGCGTTTCGGGTAGTGGGAAGTCGAGTCTGGTTTTTGAAACCTTGTTCGCCGAAGGTCAGCGTCGTTACGTAGAAAGCCTCAGCAGCTACGCTCGGCAGTTCCTTGGAAGAATGAAAAAGCCTTTGGTGGACGACATTCAAGGCCTATGCCCAGCAGTAGCCATCGAACAAAAAGTCAATACTAGAAATCCTAGAAGTACTGTCGCCACTTCAACGGAAATTTACGATTATATTAAATTGCTTTTTAGTCGTGCCGGACATACAATATCACCGATTTCGGGTAGGGAAGTAAAACGCGAATCCTCAGAAGATGTTTATCATTTTTGTTTAGGTAGAAAAGACGGGGAGCGATTACTGATTCTAGCGCCACAGGTATTAAAAACTTATAGCCATGCGGACTGGGACTTACTCATTCAGAAAGGGTACAGCCGAGTTTGGGTAAATAACGAAACGGTTTCTGTTCAGACATTAATCGACGATGCGATTTCGATAGCCACAGAGTTGTTTATCATCGTTGATCGTTTGACGATACAAAAGGACGACGATGAGTTTCAATCAAGATTATTCGATGCTTGCGAAACCGCATTTTGGGAAGGCGAAGGCAATTGCAGCATTTACCTAACAGATACAACAGAGAAAATTGAATTTAACAACCGTTTTGAAATGGACGGTATGAAATTTGAACTTCCAACACGCGATTTCCTTAGCTTCAACAACCCTCATGGGGCTTGCAGAACTTGCGAAGGGTTTGGATCCGTGTTGGGCTTAGACAACGACCTAATAATTCCTGATACATCGCTGAGTGTTTTTGAAGGCGCAGTAGCTCCTTGGAAAGGCGAAGTGATGGGCGAGTGGCGGAACGATTTTATCCGATTGGCAAATAAAGTTGATTTCCCAATTCACAGAGCAATCAGAGACTTGAACGAGGAACAAATCCAACTCCTTTGGAATGGAAGCAAAGCCTTGCCTGGTATTTACGATTTCTTCAAATACATCGAAGAAAAATCATACAAAATCCAATATCGCGTCTTGGCAGCTCGCTATCGTGGAAAAACCACCTGTCCAGATTGTTTGGGAACCCGACTTAGAAAAGAAGCGGCCTACGTAAAAATCATTTCCACGTTTGAAGATAACAACCATCCAAAGCACCTGAATATCCAAGAGCTTTTGTTAATGGAGGTCGATAAAGCCTTAAATTATTTCAATAATCTAAAATTAAACGATACCGACCAATCCATTGCTTATCGAATCATTGAGGAAATACAAAATCGTCTCCAATTTTTGAGCGATGTGGGTTTGGGTTATTTGTCGTTAAATCGTTTAAGTAATACCCTTAGCGGTGGAGAAAGTCAGCGAATCAACTTAGCGACGTCTTTGGGAAGCAATTTAACTGGTTCAATGTATATTCTCGATGAACCAAGTATCGGATTGCATTCAAGAGATACAGAACGACTCATTACAGTGTTGAAAGCGTTGCAAAACGAGGGAAACACCGTGATAGTTGTTGAACACGACGAAGAGATCATGCGCAGTGCTGAAAACCTCATTGATATTGGGCCTTTGGCTGGAACACATGGAGGAAAATTGCTGTATCAAGGAACTTTTGAAGGTTTGAGAGATTGTGAAAGCAGTTTGACATCAAAATATCTCAATCATATCGAAGAGATATCCGTACCAAAATCGCGCAGAAAAACACCGCATTATATTGAGATTGAAGGCGCTACTGCGAACAACCTTAAGAATGTAACCGCTAAGTTTCCATTGGAGTCCCTAACTGCAGTAACAGGCGTATCGGGTTCAGGAAAAACAACATTGATCAAACAGGTTTTATTCCCTGCATTGAGTCGTGAATTGGGCCAGTTCAGTACGATAAAGCCTGGCAAACACAAAAAACTATCCGGGTCGATTTCATTGGTTAAAGCCATCGAAATGGTAGATCAGAACCCCATCGGCAAGAGTAGTCGCAGTAACCCCGTGACATACGTTAAGGCCTTTGATGAAATTCGCGACCTTTTTGCCAATACACCAACGTCTAAATTCAACGGTTTTAAACCTTCCCATTTCTCATTTAATGTTGATGGGGGAAGATGCGATAACTGCCAGGGTGAAGGTGAAACCGTGATTGAAATGCAATTCATGGCCGACATCAAGTTGGAATGTGAAGCTTGTGCCGGACAGCGATACAAAAAAGAAGTGCTCGAAGTTGAATACAACGGAAAGAACATCTTTGATGTACTGGAGATGACGGTTGATGAGGCGATGATTTTCTTTGATGACTTAAAAAATATCAGGGATCGACTAAAGCCTTTGCAAGATGTTGGTTTGGGCTATGTAAAACTCGGACAAGGTTCAAATACCTTGAGTGGGGGCGAAGCACAGCGGGTTAAATTGGCCTTTTTCTTAAGTAAAGTGAGTCCAAATAAAGAGGGTGGTACCTTGTTTATTTTTGATGAACCCACTACAGGTTTGCACTTTCACGATATCAAAAAATTGATGGCATCTTTTCAGGCATTAATTGCTCAAGGAAATACTGTGATTTGCATCGAACACAATTTGGACGTTATCAAATGTGCTGACTGGATCATAGATTTGGGCCCTGAAGCGGGTAATGCTGGGGGTAATTTGGTGTTTCAAGGTCTGCCTGAAGATATCCATTTGGCGGCCGACAGCATCACCGGTCCTTATTTGATGGAAAAACTGAAGTAAATTATTAACTTCGCGAAACTTATGAAAAAACTGTTAGTTCTCTGCTTGTCGATGGGGTCATTTATCTCCCTAACACAAGCACAAGCAACACTTATCGAAAAGGTTGATGCAAAACCTGGTAAATTGATTGTCCCTTACCAGAAATTCCAGTATCCCAATGGCTTAACGCTTATGGTAAGTGAGGATCACAGTGATCCCGTAACTCACCTAAATGTAACTTATCACGTTGGATCTGCGAGAGAAACCCGCGGAAAATCAGGCTTTGCGCATTTCTTTGAGCACATGTTGTTTCAAGGTTCTAAGCACATCGCCGATGAAGAGCATTTCAAAATAATCAAGAATTATGGGGGAGATGTCAATGGAAACACCACTAGAGATCGTACCGTTTATATTGAAACTTTCCCTAGCAACTTTACCGAGACAGCCCTTTGGATGGAAGCAGATCGTATGGGATTTTTCCTTGAAGCTTTCACCAATAAGAAATTCGAAATCCAACGTAGTACCGTTAAAAATGAAAAGGCTGAGCGTTATGATGCTCCCTATGGTTTCTTGATGGAGGTAAAAGACCAAGAATTATATCCAAAAGAGCATCCTTACAGTTGGTCAACCATTGGTTTTGTTGATGATTTGGATCGTGCGGATAGCAATGACCTTAAAAACTTCTTTTTGCGTTGGTACTCTCCAAACAATGCCTGCGTTATCGTGAGCGGTGATGTCAATACAAACGAAGTCGTAGCTTGGGTTGATAAATACTTCGGAAACATTCAACGCGGCCCTGAAGTGAAAAAACAGGCGGTTCCAAGAGTGAAAATTCTAGAAAATAAGGTAGCAACCTATCCTGATGCGAATGCTTATGTACCGTTGATTTATTCAACTTTCGTTGGTGTTCCAGTTGGACATGCGGACGAAGCGGCTTTGGACGTGTTGACCTATTTGATGGGTGGAACAAGAAGCTCTACTTTATATAAGAAGTTTGTTGATGCCGAATGGGCATTGCAAGCCGATGCAAGTAACAATCCATTGAGTTCAATTAACCATGAGTTGGCGGGTGAAATTTCTTTCACTGTCGTTGGCTATCCTTATTCCGATGTGCCTAGACTTCAAAAAATGATGAAAAGCGCCATCGATTCTTTCGGAATCATTGGTTTCTCTGATGAAGATTTAGATCGTGCAAAAACTAATATCCTCAGTAATTATTCCAGCGGTTTGGAAGATGTAAGCACAAAAGCAAACTACTTGAGTTCTTTCTGGTATTTGGATGCAAAGAATGCAGATGGTAGTGGTTATAACCTGGAAGATGATGCAAGTCGTTACAGAAACTTAACGAAGGCCGATATCATGCGTGTTTACAACATGTACTTGAAAAACAAATTCTCATCTACCGTTATCATCACACCGAGTCAGGTTGCTGAAGGCGAAGAAAAGCCCAAGTATCAAAGTGTTAACCCAAATGCTGGATTTACAAGTGCCTTGGCTGATGCTGAATACAAAGGTTTAACGCCAAGACCTGTGAAAGACAATTTTGATCGCGGCGTACGTCCTCAACCCAAAGAAATCACTTCTGCAAAATCACCTAAGGTGGCAAAGAAAGTGTTGGAGAATGGTTTAGAGATCTGGTCGACTTACTTCGATGAAACCCCACGTGTAATCGTACAATTGAATATCGAGGGTGGACGTTTATTGGAAGATGGCAAGGTATTTCCAGCGGGAACAGCAGAGATGACTGCTTCAGCAATGAATACAGGTACATCGACAAAAACTCCTGAAGACTTAGAAAAAGAATTTGAGAAATTGGGTGTCAATATTGGCTTTGGTGGTGGTTCAACAGGAACTAGTATCACTTTGAGTTGTGAAAAAGACAAATTGGATGCGGCCATCGTATTGTTGCAAGAAATGATGTTCAAACCCCGTTGGGATGAATCTGAATTTAAGAAAGCCAAGAAACAGGTTAAAGAAGGTGCAAAGTCTAGTCTAACAAACCGTGGCACTGGAGCAAGCAACGCATATCGCAGGTTGATGAATGGCGAAAATGCACTAGGAACGGCTTTATTGTCTGACGATTACGACAAAGTGAGCATGGAAAATTGCAAAGCATATTATGCGGCGAATTATGTACCCAATTTGACAAAAATGGTTGTCGTAGGGCCAGTTTCTGAAGATGAAATCTACACAAAGTTTGCCTTCTTGAATAGTTGGCAGAAGAGGTCAGTAACCATTAATACGCCGGTGGCGGCAACGAAAATGGGAACCCCACAAATATTTGGCGTGAAATACAACGATGCTGAGCAGAGTGATATCTATTTGGGCTTTAAGTCACAACCTTATGATTACGCTGGAAAGTTCTTCCAAAACAACATTATGAACTTTGCTTTGGCTGGTAACTTCAATTCTCGTTTGAATTTGAACATCAGGGAAGACAAAGCTTGGACATATGGTATTCGTGGAGGTTATTCTCCTGCATACAAAGACATGCCAGGTACTTATACAATCAGTGCAGGAGTTAAAGCAAGGGCCACTGACAGCGCAATTATCGAAATCATTGATGAATTGGTGAGATATAAAAATGGTGGCATTACAGACGAGGAATTCAATTTTACCAAATCTGCTTTGATTGCGAGCGAATCATTGGAATACGAATCAATTGGACAGAAAGCAGGTTATATCCTTCAGATGGCCAATCGCAATTTGCCAATGGATTACGCTGACCAACAGTTAAAGGTACTTCAGTCGATCACCAAAGAGCAAATAAACACTTTGGCGAAAGAGGAAATGAATCTTGAAAACCTAACCGTTGTTGTAGCGGGCGATATCATTGATCTACAGCCTAAGTTAGACGCTTTAGGTATGGGCAAAATCCAAATGTTGGAGCCTACAGGGGCCGGTAAAATCAAGTATATGAAGCCCGGAACCACATCCTTGCCTCGTAAAAAAGTACAATACAATCCTCCGGCCGACTTGCGCAAGTAAGTCGTTCCCAAGGGTCATAAAACAAAAGAGGAAAGGGCAACCTTTCCTCTTTTGTTTTTATAGCCAACAAGCCCCCAAAAATGTATAAAATTTGTGGGCAACATCCCCAATAAATTCAACCAACCAACCCCGATTTTGGCGTTATTTGTATAATCGACTATTTTCATGGATGAACTAAACGAAAACACAGAAAGAATTATCTCAATCAACATTGAGGATGAAATGAAAACAGCCTACATCGACTATTCAATGTCGGTGATTGTTTCCAGGGCATTGCCAGACGTTAGAGATGGTTTAAAACCAGTTCACAGAAGGGTTTTATACGGAATGACGGACTTGGGGCTTGCCTCAAATCGTGCGCACAAGAAATCAGCCCGTATCGTAGGGGAAGTATTGGGTAAGTATCACCCACACGGTGATAGTTCAGTATACGACACGATGGTGCGTATGGCTCAGGACTGGAGCTTGCGTTATCCCTTTGTTGACGGACAGGGTAACTTCGGTTCAATAGACGGAGATCCACCGGCTGCGATGCGTTATACAGAGGCTCGTTTAAGGAAGATTGCGGAAGAGATGATGGTAGACATCGACAAGAACACTGTTGATTTCAGACCAAACTTTGATGAAAGCTTGCAAGAACCATCCGTAATGCCAGCAAAAATCCCTAACCTTTTGGTGAACGGAGCCAGCGGTATTGCTGTAGGTATGGCAACAAACATGGCGCCTCACAACTTAACTGAAGTGTGTGACGGTATCATTGCTTATATCGAAAATAAAGATATTGAGATTAGTGAATTGATGAATCACGTGAAGGGCCCCGATTTTCCAACTGGGGGTAGTATTTACGGGGTTGAGGGCATCAAAGACGCTTTTGAAACCGGTCGTGGCAGAATTGTAATGCGCGGTAAGGCGGAAATCGAAGTGACCTCAACCGGTAAGGAAATGATTATCATTACCGAGGTTCCTTACCAAGTAACGCCAACCCAAATTATCCTTAAGGCGGTTGATTTGATCAATGAAAAGTTGATTGATGGTATATCGGCTGTTCGCGATGAAAGTGGACGTCAGGGTATGCGCGTGGTATTCGAACTAAAAAGAGATGCGGTTCCAAACGTAATCTTGAACCAGTTATACAAATACACTCCATTGCAGAGCAGTTTCTCAGTGAATAACATTGCTTTGGTTGCAGGTCGTCCAGTAATGTTGAATCTGAAGGACATGATTAGGCATTTCGTGAATCACAGACACGAAATCGTGATGCGCAGAACCCAGTATTTATTGGACGAAGCGAAGAAACGTATCCATATTCTAGAAGGTTTGATTATCGCATTGGACAACCTGGATGCTGTTATCAAATTAATCCGTGAGAGCCGTACACCTGATGCCGCAAAAGAAGGTTTGATGTCGAATTTTGGTCTTTCTGAAATTCAATCTAAAGCCATTTTGGAAATGCGTTTACAGCGTTTGACAGGCCTTGAAATCGATAAGATCCGCGAAGAATACAATGGGGTATTGAAAGAGATCATGTATTACGAAAGTGTTTTGGCTAGTGAGGATTTGCGTATGGAAATCATCAAAACGGAAATCACTGAAGTAAAAGAGAAGTATGGCGATGCACGACGTACCAACATCGAATTTAGCGCTGGAGAATTCAATATCGAAGATTTGATTCCAAACGATGAAGTGGTTATTACCATTTCTCACATGGGTTATATCAAACGGACTTTGTTGAGTGAATACAAAGAACAGAATAGGGGTGGAAAAGGCTTGAGAGGTGTCGCTCACAGAGATGCAGATTTCGTAGAGCACTTGTTTATCGCATCAACACACAACTATTTGTTGCTATTCACCGAGCAGGGAAGATGTTTCTGGTTAAAGGTTTATGAGATTCCTGAGGGTCACAAAGCGACGAAGGGAAGGCCGATTCAGAATTTGATTAGTATTCCAAGTGATGATAAAGTAAAAGCCTACCTCAACGTAATCAACTTAAAGGATCCAGAATACTTGGAGAACACCTTCATTATTATGGTTACCAAAATGGGTGTGGTTAAAAAGACATCTTTGGAAGCATATAGTCGTCCTCGTACTAACGGTATCAATGCGATTACTGTGAGAGATGGAGATGAGTTGCTACAGGCCTGTTTAACCGATGGCGATAGCGAAGTTATCATCGCTAAGAGAAAAGGAAAAGCTATCCGATTCCCAGAAGCCAAAGTCCGTCCCATGGGTCGTACCGCAGCCGGTGTAAGAGGTGTTACCTTGGAATCAGCAGACGACGAGGTGATTGGCATGGTTTGTGTAAATCCAAGAAAGAGTGAAGCTACCATCCTGGTTTTAAGTGAAAAAGGATATGGCAAACGCACCGACCTGGAAGACTATCGCATTACAGGTAGGGGAGGAAAAGGCGTTAAAACCATCTCAATCACCGAAAAAACAGGAAGTCTAGTTGGAATCTTGTCGGTTACTGACGAAGATGGATTGATTATCATTTGTAAGAGTGGTATGACCATCAGAATGGCGATCGACAAATTGAGGGTTATGGGTAGGGCAACGCAAGGGGTTCGACTTATCAACTTAAAAGGAGCGGATTCCATCGCAGGCTTGGCCAAATCGCCAAAAGAAGAAGATGAGGAAGAAACCGAATTCATCGATGGCGAAACACCCGTGGTAATTGGCGGATCTGAAGAAAACAATACTGTGGAGGAAACTCCAACGGAAGAAAACGAAGCAGAAACAACAGATACCGATGAATAAAATCATGAAATCCACTCTAGGGTTGGCACTAACCCTGGGATTCGCCCAATGCTCTACAGCACAGATTAAAGCAGTTAACTCTGCCGAGTATGCATTAATGAGTAACACCGTTGAAGATTTAGTAATAGCCAAAGAGGAAATCGACAAGGCGAAATTGAATCCAAAAACAGCTGAACTGCCTAAAATGTACTTGGTAAGGGCAGATGTCTACTCAAGAATTGCTGGTGCAAAAGGAAATGAGCTATTAAACGGACTAACCGACAAAGCTGGTCTAGAAGCAACCATTTCGATGAACAAATTCTTCCAAAGCACTTTGCCAAAGAAGGACGATGATCTAGAAACTGCAATTGGATTGGCCGGAAATTCATTTGCTGCAGCATTTAACGAGTCTACACCGTATTTCAATTCTAAAGATTCATTGCGTTTTAATGAATTGTGTATTTATTACGGAGAATTGGTAGCGCTGTACGACAAATTGGATACTTCAATGTCGAACAACCTCGCAAACAACAAAATCACCAAGGCAAGTCTTATGGAAACTTATGCTCAGGTTGCATCGTTACATACCGATAAAGCTACGAGAATAAAGATTATTCAAGATCTTGTTGATCAAGGAAACGTGGTTCCTGCGTTGGTTGAGGGCTTAGGTCGTTCCTACATTTCAATGGGCGATACTGCAAAAGCTGAGGCTTGTATTCGCAAAGCTCTTGTAACGTCGAATAACGATGGAGCAATGTTCCAAGTGCTAGTAAATCACTTTGTGAGTATTGGCAAGGAAAAGCAGTTGTTTAATGATGTCGACAAGCAAATCGGAATCGACCCAACTAGCAGATTGTATTACACCAGGGCTTTCTTGTATGAATCGCAGGAAAAGTATGACCTAGCAATTGCTGACTACAAAAAGGCAATCGAGTTGGATGAATTCAATTACGATGCCAACTTCAACTTGGGGTTGGCTTTGATGAAATATGAAAGTCGTAAATTGTATGATAAGCGCAGTTCAGCTCAGGGCGCGAAACGTAAATTGGTTGAGCAGGAGTTAATTAACTTGTTTACTGATGCCAAAAAGTATTTGGAGCGCGCTTTGGACAATGTAGATTATTCAACTACGGATCAAATCAATATTTGTAAGGCATTAAAATCTGCTTGTTTGGAAATTAGCGATGCTTCAGGTGCAGAAAAATACGGACAGTTGGTGAAGAGCATGGAAGCAGATGCTGCTGGTAAATAATAAAAAGAGTAAATTAGGATAGGGTTTATCCGAATCCAATCATATCAAATAAGGTAATTAGGGAAGGTCATTGTTTATTCAGTGGCCTTTTCTTGTTTCCGTCAATTTAACATAATGTAAATTATGAAACTTTTAATTTACTGGATAACACCAGCGGAAATCTCTCATTCTACCCAAGATTTCCAATACGACGGGTCTTCCATATCCATCGCTTCTTGGGTAATCATCAAGGGGTGAAATGGGTCGATCATCACAGCAAGTTCCTCGGTAAACTTCTTACCAAGACTCTTCTCTACAGTACCTGGGTGCGGCCCGTGAGGAATCCCTTTGGGATGCAAAGAAATCATACCGCGTTCCACGTGTTTACGACTCATAAAATCACCGGCAACATAGTATAGTATTTCATCGGAGTCCACATTGCTATGATTGTAAGGGGCGGGAACAGACTGAGGATGATAATCATACATGCGCGGCACAAAGCTGCAAATCACAAAATTCCGACCTTCAAACGTCTGATGAATTGGTGGTGGCATATGCAAGCGACCGGTAATCGGTTCAAAATTGTGAATGCTAAAGGCATATGGGAACAGGTATCCATCCCAACCAACGGCGTCAAATGGATGCGTTGCGTAGGTATAAGGCCAAATCATGCCTTGCTTTTTGATCAATACTTCAAACTCGCCTGTCTCATCGTGGGTTTCCAAATTCGTGGGCAACTTGATATCCCTTTCACAATAAGGCGAATGCTCCATCAACTGTCCGCTTTTATTCATGTAACGATTGGGTGGGTGAATTGGCGTAGGCGACTCTACAAAGAATATGCGATTGTTTTCATCGTCAAAATGCAATTGATAAATTGTACCCCTAGGAATCACCAGGTAATCGCCGTATTCAAAGTCGATGTTTCCGTAAATGGTTTTAAGAATGCCCGTTCCTTCATGGATAAAAAGCACTTCATCCGCGTCTGAGTTCTTATAGAAATAATCAGAGAAGCCTTTGGTTGGTGCTGCGCTACCCATTTGCACATCTGAATTCATCAATAGCACTTTTCTACTTTTGATATAATCCGATTCCGGCTTTGTCTTGAAGGTTAAGAAGCTACGATGCTGCATATTCTTCTCAACCGCCACTTTGGGTTCTACGCTGTAGGGTTTTCCCATCGCTTTAACCAATGTTGGTGGGTGACAATGGTAAACCAATGAATAAATACTGCTAAAGCCTTCGGTACTCACCAATTCCTCGGAATATAACTCTCCATTGGGTTTGCGAAACTGGGTGTGACGCTTGGCAGGAATTTGTCCAGATCTATGATAAAATGGCATAATGTTATTGTTAGGGTACGAAACTACTTAAAAGGAAGCGCTCATAAAAATGATGAAGGTCATAAACTTGGAATTCAATGTACTTAAATGTACTTTTGATTAATGTCACTGCCGAATAATCGTATAATGACTATGATTTGGGGAATTATTTTTTCTTCAATTATTT
>JBEEMF010000057.1:0-74898 GCA_041192805.1 Bacteroidota bacterium
GCATCCATTTCCAAGCCTCATTTTCTTTCGATGTGCGTCCTTTGGGTGTGAACTTATTTACTGGGTCACCGGGCCATCCGCCAGGGAAATCGAATCGAACATAAGCATCAGACTTTTCCGTCTTTCCGGTCATCAGAATTTCTGTGCCATAATAAATACAGGGTAACCCTCTGGTGGTGAGCAATAAGGTGATGCCCCTTTTCCAAGCATCGATGTCCTCATTGGCGATCGAATAGAAACGAGAAATATCGTGGTTATCTATGAAGGTGCAATTCTTATTCGGGTCTTGATACAAGAAATCCTCGCTCTGTGTGATGTAAATGCGGTTGAGGCCCTCGGTCCAACCAAATGGCTTTGAGCAAGCTTCTTGAAAGGCCCAGCACATTGAAAAATCAGTAACACCAGGCAATTTATTCTTTTCAAATCCTTTGATATTGTTCTTAACAAAAGTGGCTTGGGTAGTGGTATGGTTGACCCAGGTTTCGCCAAAAATTGTGAGGTAGGGGTATTCTGACAGCAAAACATCCATCAAATGATTCATGTAGTTTTGGTCGGCGTAAGGATAGGTGTCGATGCGATAGCCCGAAAGATTGGCCACTTCAATCCACCATAGATATAGTTGATCTAAATAGTTGGCGATGTGCGGGTTTCGTTGATTGTAGTCTGGCATCGTGGTAACGAACCATCCATCTACATTCAATGCGCGTTCTGAAGGGGCAGCGTGGGGATCGGCAACGGTGGGCGCGCGGAAATTGGTCTGAACGTAGGTGTCTTTATAATTGAACCAGCCGGTATCGAAGTAATGGTTCATCCAATGTTTGTCGCCGATGTGGTTGGGGATGATGTCCATGATCATTTTGAGTCCTTTGCGTTTCATTTCGCTGCAGAGCTCGATGTATTCCTTATTGCTGCCAAATCGCGGATCGATTTCGTAATTGTCTGTGATGGCGTATCCATGGAAACTTTCCTCGGGTTGATCGTTGGTTTGCACAGGGTTGAGCCACAATGCGGTAATGCCGAGGTCTTTGAGATAATCCAATTTTGATTTCACCCCTGCGAGGTCGCCGCCATGCCTGGATTTCAATCCACCGCGATCCACTTTCACGCGATATTGCATATTCTCATTGTCGTTGTCGTTCTCGCCATTGCAAAATCGATCGGGGAAAATGAGGTAGGTGACATCATTGGGTGTGAGTCCAGGGGCTTGTTGTTCTTTAACGCGTTTGGCTTTGAGTTCGTAGTTGAGCGTGAAGCTGCTTAATGCCTTACTCCTTTTTTCTTTGGGTTCGATATTGAAGGTAAGAACTCCGGATGCTGTATTGGGTTGGATCTTTAATTGAATGTAACATACATCGTTGTTTGCGCTTGGTTTTACCGTATCCATTAATACGCCAGGGTATGGGGCGAGAGAAATTTTGAACTGCTGAATGTTTTCGGCGTGCAATATTATTTCAAGATTTGGGTTTTGAAAACCAACATACCAATGGGGAGGTGCAACATGGTATACGTTTTTTCGGGGAGGCATTACCCGATTGTGTGCTGAGATATTCGGGATGATTACTGTTAATAATGCAGTAAGAAATAAGGCTTTAATGGATTTTAACATCAGTATACAAAGAAAGTGCAAATTTTTTAGAAAAAGGTTATTGTCACTTTGACACTTTTTTAGCGGCCGCCCTCTCTATTTTACGACGAAATTGAACATCTCTTTGCCCGCCAAAAAGCCCTTTAGTTGGTCGCCACTTTTTACAGCGCCCACGCCGGCAGGCGTTCCAGTGTAAATATAATCTCCAATTCTCAAGCTGAAGTATTCTGAAACGTGTGCAATGATCTCATCCACGTTGTGTATCATTTGGTTGGTATTACCGCTCTGAACTACCATCCCATTTTTTTCTAATGAAAATGTCGCAGCATATATGCCCTCAGAACCCTCGTTTGTCAATTTGTTCAAAGGAATAAACGCACTAATTGCCGCGGAATGATCAAACCCTTTGGCTTTTTCCCAGGGCAACCCTTTGGCTTTCAATTGACTTTGCACATCCCTTGCGGTAAAGTCGATACCCAACGCCACCTCATCGTAATAGTCCTTGGCAAAACCCACCGGGATATGTCGTCCCGGCTTCTTGATTTTCACCACCACTTCTACTTCATGATGGACATCGTTCGAAAAATCGGGAATGAAAAACGGATTGTTATTGCGTAAAAGCGCAGTATCGGGTTTGATGAAAATTACGGGTTCCTCGGGGGTCTCGTTGTTGAGTTCCTTGATGTGTTCCGTGTAATTTCTGCCGATACAAATGATTTTCATAATGGCAAAGGTAATAAGTGAGGGTGAATCTTTGTCGTTATGGCAAAGGGAATCGGGAGCGGTGAATATTAGTCTTTTACCAAAGTGCTTTCGCGTTCTGGTCCGAGAGAAATGACTCTAATTTTGGTTCCGAGGTAGTTTTCAACGAAGTGGACGTAGTTTCTGAACCTTTGGTCCATCGCTTCAAAACCTTGGGTATGAGAGAGGTCTTCGCTCCAACCTGGGAACCATTCTAAATTTGGTTCGATTTGGTCGTTGCACATATTGCTAGGCACTTGCTCGCTGCGCTCGCCATTGATCGTATAAGCAGTACAAGCGGCAATTTGATCCATGCCATTCAATACATCGCTCTTCATCATAATCAATTCGTCTACGCCGTTCAACATGCAAGTGTATTTTAGGGCAACCAAATCAATCCATCCGGTACGACGTTTACGTCCGGTTGTAGCACCAAATTCGTGTCCTTTGATTCGCAAATATTCGCCTGTTTCATTGTCCAGTTCGGTAGGAAATGGTCCGGAACCTACGCGGGTGCAATAGGCTTTGAAGATTCCGAATACTTTGCCGACGTGTTTTGGGGCGACACCCAAGCCGGTACAAACGCCACCCGCCAATGTATTGCTACTGGTTACGAACGGATAGGTTCCAAATTCGATATCCAATAAACTGCCTTGAGCGCCTTCGGCCAAGATTTTCTTGCCTTGAGAGATACAATCGTGGATGAAATATTCGCTATTGATAATTTTATGCGTTTTCAAGAACTCAATGGCGCTATAGAATTTGGCTTCTTCTTCGGCCAAGTTGAAATCGGTAAATCCGTAAAACTCGATCAATTTTAGATGATCAGCTACCGTAGTTTGGTATTTCTCCTTGAAATTGGCATCAAGGATATCGCCAACTCTTAGGCCAGAACGACCAATTTTGTCTTTGTAGGTAGGGCCAATTCCGCGGAGTGTGCTTCCAATTTTCGCATCGCCTTTTGCGGCTTCAGAAGCGGCATCGAGGATACGGTGGGTTGGAAGGATTAGGTGGGCTTTCTGCGAAATAAACAAACGCTCTCTGTAGTCGGGGCATTCGTTTACGATGCGCTCAATTTCTTCTCTCAATCGCACTGGATCAATCACTACGCCGTTGCCAATCAAGTTGATGGTTTCTTTACGAAAAATCCCTGAAGGAATGGTGTTTAGAACAAATTTCTTTCCTTCGAAATCTAGGGAGTGCCCAGCATTTGGACCGCCTTGAAAACGCGCTACCACGTCGTATTTGGGGGTTAGGTAATCAGCAATTTTCCCTTTTCCTTCATCGCCCCATTGGAGGCCTAATATTACATCAACCATTGATAAGAGTTATAGAATTTTTAGTTTTATAGTGTGTTCGGGTTTATGTTGCATTGAATGCAATTGCCCTGTGGATCTGTTTGTGGATTTGCGTAAAGGTGCAAACTGTGACTGCTGACTTCGAATTTGAGTAATCCGCCCATTGTACTAGTGATTTGTTGTACGCGGGGATCACAAAACTCAAATACTCTTTTGCATTTATTGCAAATTAAGTGATCGTGCTGCTTATAGCCAAAGGCTTGCTCGTAATGGGACGTGTTTTGACCAAATTGATGCCGTTTCACCAATCCCGATTCAACCAGCAGATCAAGGGTGTTATAGACGGTAGCCCGAGAAACATGATAGTTTCTGGTTTTCATTTTTAGGAATAGCTCATCGACATCGAAATGCACTTTTGACGAGTATATTTCATCCAAAATTGCGTAGCGCTCTGGCGTTTTTCTATGTTGATGCAATTCTAAGTACCCCGTGAAAAGCGCTCGCACTTCTTGCTTGGTTTTTTCTGTTTGGGGGTCTTTTTTGGCCGTCATTGCGATGGGGATTAATTGCCTTCAGGGCCTGAATAGCCTGGGTTTGGGATCTGAAGTCGCAATTTTCTGGCGGTAGGGAATTCTTTTTTGATATCGGCCAGTGCCGCATCTGCTTCCGCTGCGGTGGTAAAGGCTCCGATGTACACTTTGAAATTGGGTTCGTCGTATATCAACAAAGCGCCATAAGTACTGCCAAAAATTTCATCGGCTTTCTTTTGAATTTCTGTGGCTTCGGCGCGTTTGGAGGAGAATCCGACAAAAATGCGGTATCCGCTGATTTTTTTGTCGCTGCTTTTGGTGCGTTCTTTCCTCGCTTTTTCTAACGATTCCACGGCGGGTTCTACATCGTACACCACCTGTGATTTCACTTCTGCAGCCGCAATAATGCAAGCCAAGAGGATAAACCCTTTGATTTTTGAGCTTGCGAGGGATGAAAAGTGTAAAATCATGACACAAATATCGTGATTTTACTTCATACAATTATAGCCTGTTGTACCTTTGTGTTATGGTTAAAAAAGTGGCTTTGGTGGTATTGGATGGTTGGGGGTTGGGCAACGGCTCATATTCGGATGCCATTAATCAGGCGATTACGCCATTTACGGATTCTTTATTTGCGAGATTTCCCAATGCAACTTTGCGCACGGACGGTGAAAATGTAGGTTTGCCCGAAGGCCAGATGGGCAATTCTGAGGTGGGTCATATGAATATAGGCGCGGGCAGGATTGTTTGGCAGATGTTGGCGAAAATCAATAAGGCATTTGATCAAAATGAAGTAGAGGACAATACAGTTTTGCTGAAAGCGATGGCTTCAGCCAAGGCTGGGAAAAAGGCTTTTCATATCATGGGTTTGTTGAGTGATGGCGGGGTTCATGCGCACATCGAACACATTAAAAAACTTTGTATCATCGCCCAAGAATATGGGTTAAAGAATATTTATGTACACGCTTTTTTGGATGGTAGAGATACAGATCCGCGTTCTGGATTTGGGTATTTGCAGGATTTACAATCCTCGATTGCGGGTACCAATGCCAAAATTAGCACTGTTGTAGGTCGTTATTATGCCATGGATCGCGATGAGCGCTGGGAAAGAGTGAAAGTATGCTACGATTTGTTGGTTCATGGAACAGGGAAGTTGGCAGGTTCAATCGAGGCCATTCACGACGAATACAATGAAGGAATTACCGATGAGTTTATGAACCCGCTTCGTTTATTGAAAGGCAATGAAGGATTGGTTGCGGAAAACGATGTTGTAATAAATGCAAATTTTAGGACCGATAGGGGTCGACAAATTACGCGCGCATTGACCCAAGAAGATATCTCTTCTCATGGAATGAAGAAATTGAAGTTGGAGTATTATACCCTTACTCAGTATGATGCGAAGTATAAGATTGCAGGTGTTTTGTTCGAGAACGACAATCTGCAGCAGACTTTGGGAGAGGTGATTTCAATGGCTGGGTTGCGACAGTTGCGTGCAGCGGAAACGGAGAAATATCCCCACGTTACATTTTTCTTTTCAGGCGGTCGCGAGCTTGTGTTTGAAGGCGAGGAGCGATTGATGGCATCATCACCTAAAGTGGCTACCTATGATTTACAGCCCGAAATGAGTGCTATGGAATTGACCGAACGCGCTTTGGAGAAAATGCAGCAAGAGCAGTACGATTTTGTTTGTTTGAATTTTGCCAATGCCGATATGGTGGGTCATACAGGCGTTTATTCTGCCATCATCAAAGCCGTTGAAACGGTGGATGCATGCTTGCAGCGTTTGGTTGAGGTAGGTGAAGAAATGGGGTATGAATTTATCATTTTGGCAGATCATGGAAATGCCGATTTTGCTGTGAACGATGATGGAACGCCCAATACTGCGCATACTACAAACCCTGTCCCAGTTTGGTGGGTAACCCAAGAAAAAGAGCAGGATTTACGCAATGGAATTTTGGCCGATGTTGCGCCTACGATTTTGGAAATGTTGGGCGTTGTTCAGCCTGTGGAAATGACGGGTAAGTCGTTAATTGTATAGTTGTTAAAAGCATAAAATTCATGAAGTTTTCTCAGGTTTTCCGACAAAATAATATAGTGCGAATATTGGGTTTGATGTTTGTTTCTGTCGCCTTATTGATTGGCTGCGGAAAGGATTCTCATATAGAAGCGGCGGCGGAACCCGATTCTTTTGTGCGATTTGCGCAAAATGAAATTGCGTGGTTGCAAAAAGTTCAACCCGGGATGACAAAAACTGTGACGGAAGGGGAGAAGGTAGAAACCGAATCGATCGACACTTTGGACTGGAACAACGAGTTGGAAGCCATCAGAACGTGGTCGGTGTTTGCGCTATCGAAAAAGTCTAAAACACAACCCGCTTTTGATACTACGATTGATGAATCGGGGCCTTTGAAAATCGAAAGAATGAATGCCAGGGATACGGCGGCGGAATTGCAGGAGTTGATGGTGACGTATCGAAAAGGGAAAATCGAAATCATGCAGTGGACGGTTATTCAGCGCAGTTGGTTTATGGACAGGGATTTGAGAATTTCTTTTCAGCCTAGAAAAGGGTATGGAATCCAAGTGAGAGAGAATGCGATTTGGTCGTCTGAAAAATCCTACGAAATTTACATCGAAATTAATAACAGCGACTTTCTAATCAACGGAAGATGAACATATTAAATTACATCAATGGGGAGATGAAAGCGGCCAACAATGGGTCGGTTTTGGATAATTATAACCCCGCTACGGGAAGTGTTTATGGCAACATTCCTAACTCAGATGCGTCTGATGTGGCGGATGCTTACGAAGCGGCGGCATTGGCTTTTCCATCGTGGAGTAACACCCCTGCTGAAGAACGATTTAAGATTTTGAATGCTATCGCCGAAGGGATAGATAGTTTGCGTGATACGCTGGCGATGGCCGAGAGCAACGACCAGGGGAAACCTTTGTGGTTGGCCAAGAATGAGATGATTCGTGCGGGGCAGAATTTTAGATTTTTTGCAACGGCGGCGATGCAGTTTTCCAGTGAAAGTCATGCCATGGAAAACAAGGCCATCAATTACACTTTGCGCACTCCGATTGGCGTTGTGGGATGTATTAGTCCTTGGAATTTGCCCTTGTATTTGTTCACTTGGAAAATCGCTCCGGCCTTGGCTGCGGGGAATTGTGTGGTGGCCAAACCGAGTGAATTTACACCTGTTACGGCGGCGATGTTGGGCGAAATTTGTACGTCGGCTGGTTTGCCAAATGGCGTGTTGAATATCGTGAATGGGTTGGGTGGTAGCGTAGGCCAAGCCATCGTAGAGCATCCAAAAATCAAGGCGATTTCGTTTACGGGTGGCACGGTGACGGGAAAGCATATTTCAAGTGTTGCAGGACCCATGTTTAAGAAGGTGAGCTTGGAATTGGGCGGCAAAAATCCGAATATCATTTTTGCTGATGCCGAAATGGACAAGGCGATTAAGACAACGGTGAATAGTTCATTCATGAATCAGGGCGAAATTTGTTTGTGTGGAAGTCGTGTTTTTGTAGAGCGCAGCGCATACGAAAGTGTGAAATCGGCGTTGGTTGCTGAGGTGTTGAAGATGAAGGTGGGCGATCCATTGCATGCGGATACCCGCGTGGGAGCCATCGTGTCGAAACCCCATTTTGAAAAGGTTTTGGGATATATCGAATTGGCAAAAAGTGAGGGAGCAACAGTTTTGTGTGGTGGTGGAGCCCTGCAGCCGGAGGGTTTTGAGGGCGGTTATTATATCGCACCAACCATTTTGGAAGGGTTGTCGTTTGATGCGCGATGCAATATGGAAGAGATTTTTGGCCCGGTAATTACGATCACGCCGTTTGATACGGTGGAAGAGGTTTTGATGATGGCGAATGCAACAGAATACGGGTTGGCAGCCACGGTTTGGACGCAGCATCTCACGCGTGCTCATCAAGTGGCGGCGCAGTTACAGATGGGTATCGTATGGATCAATTGCTGGTTGCTTAGGGACTTGCGGACGCCTTTTGGTGGGGTGAAAAGCAGCGGCGTAGGCAGAGAGGGTGGATTGGAGGCGATGCGATTCTTTACTGAGGTGAAGAATGTTTGCGTTGCGTTGTAGTGCGTATCTTTGTAAAATGTTTGATAACAGTGAGCGTACAGAGATTGGTGCGATGGGCGAATTTGGACTCATTCAGCATCTTTCACAGCATTTTGAGGTAAAAAATTCTAAGACCGTTAAAGGGATTGGCGATGATTGTGCTGTAATCGATTGCGGGGATCATTTTGGTTTGCTGACCACCGATTTGCTGTTGGAAGGCGTGCATTTTGATTTGAGTTTTCACCCTCTAAAACACTTGGGTTATAAGGCGATTTCGGTTGCTATTAGCGATGTCTATGCGATGAATGGCATGGCTGATCAGGTGGTGGTTGGATTGGGATTGAGTAATCGGTTTTCTTTGGAGGCGGTGGAGGAGTTGTATGCGGGAATGCAAATCGCTTGCGAGCATTTTGGGGTTGATTTGGTGGGTGGCGACACAACTACGTCTCAAAGCGGTTTGGTGATATCTATGTCGGCCTATGGCCGCGTAGCAAAAGATAAAATCGTATATCGCGGCGGCGCCCAAGTGGGTGATTTGTTGGTGGTCAGCGGTGATTTGGGTGGTGCTTATATGGGTTTGCAAATTTTGGAAAGAGAGAAACGCGTTTTCTTGGAAGTGCCGAACATGCAGCCAGATTTGGAGCAGTACGATTATATCGTGGGCCGACAGCTGAAAGCGGAGGCCCGCAAAGACGTCGTTGAATTATTGAAGATTTTGGATGTCAAGCCCACAAGTATGATTGATGTGAGCGATGGCGTAGCGTCTGAATTGCATCATCTTGGAAAGGCTAGCGGATGCGGATTTCATATTTACGAGGAGAAATTACCCATTGACTCGCAGACAATTGATACCGCGTTGTCGTTTGATTTGAATCCGAGTATCGTGGCGCTGAATGGTGGAGAAGACTATGAATTGCTTTTCACCGTGGGTCAGACGGATTATGAAAAAATCAAAACGATGCCCGATTTTACAGTGATTGGCTATGCTACCGATGTGACATCTAAGAATATGTTACGCACGAAATCCGACAACCAATTTGAAATAAAAGCCCAAGGTTGGCCCGATTCGCAATAAGATAATTTTCTTTGGCATTTTTCACCACGGGATTTCGTTTCGGAGGTCGTATTTTTGCATTTATGTTTCGTTCGCATACTTGTGGTGAATTGCGTATTTCGCACGTTGGTAATACTGTCACCCTTTCGGGTTGGGTAGCTAAAATCCGTTTGATGGGTTCAATGGCCTTCGTTGATTTGCGCGATCGCTATGGCATTACTCAGTTGTCGTTTAACGAAGCTTATAGCCCGGAAATGTTGGCAAAAGCCGGTGAGTTGGGTCGTGAATATGTGATCCAAGTAATAGGCCAGGTTGCTGAGCGGGAGTCAAAGAATAAACAAATCTCCACCGGGGAAATTGAAATTGTAGTTTCAGAATTGAAGGTGCTAAATCAAGCGAAGACACCCCCATTTACCATAGAGAATGAAACGGATGGCGGCGATGATATTCGCATGCAGTATCGTTATTTGGATTTGCGGAGAGATATTGTTCGCGCGAATTTGGAAATGCGACATCATTTGGCGCAAAAGATTCGTAATTATTTGAGTAATAATGATTTTTTGGAGGTTGAAACGCCCGTATTGATTAAAAGCACACCCGAAGGAGCCCGCGATTTTGTGGTTCCATCTCGTTTGAATCCAGGTCAATGGTACGCGTTGCCTCAGAGTCCTCAGACATTCAAACAATTGCTGATGGTGAGTGGATTTGATAAGTATTTTCAGATCGTAAAGTGTTTTAGGGATGAGGATTTGCGTGCGGACCGACAGCCGGAGTTTACACAGATCGATTGTGAAATGAGCTTTGTGGAGCGTGAGGATATTTTAAGCACATTTGAAGGATTGGCAAAGCATTTATTTGCCGAGGTGAAAGGGGTGTATTTTGATTCCTTCCCCCGTATGACCTATGCTGATGCGATGCGCTTGTATGGTTGCGATAAGCCCGATATCCGATTCGATATGCAGTTTGTGGAGTTGAAATCCCCTGAGTCTGCAGTGGATTTGGTGAGCGGTAAAGATTTTGTAGTGTTTGATTCTGTTGATTCAGTGATTGGCATTTGTGCCAAAGGTGCGGGATCATATACAAGGAAACAATTGGATGGTCTTACAGATTTTGTAAAACGACCACAAATTGGAGCCAAAGGTTTGGTTTATTGCAGAATTGAAGCTGATGGCTCAGCCAAGAGTTCTGTCGACAAGTTTTATGATGCCGAGGCTTTGACCGCATGGAAAGATGCCTTTGGTGCCGAACCTGGTGATTTGATTTTGTTGTTGGCAGGCGAGATGAATAAAACACGCAAGCAATTGAATGAGTTGCGTTTGTTGATGGGGAGCGAATTGGGTTTAAGAGATTCATTTAATTATAAGCCACTATGGGTGTTGGATTTTCCTTTGTTGGAGCACGACGAGGAAAGCGGACGTTGGCATGCAATGCACCATCCATTTACAAGTCCTTTGCCAGAGGATTTGGAATTGATGCATACAGATCCAGGTGCAGTAAGAGCCAATGCTTACGATATGGTTATTAATGGAGTTGAAGTGGGCGGTGGTTCAATCCGTATTTTTGATAGAGGATTGCAGTCGCGCATGTTTGATTTACTCGGATTTACCAAGGAAGAAGCCCAGTCGCAGTTCGGATTTTTGATGAATGCCTTTGAATATGGAGCGCCTCCGCACGGTGGAATTGCATTGGGATTTGATCGTTTGTGCAGTTTGTTCGGCGGTTCAGAAAGCATCCGCGATTACATAGCATTCCCTAAAAATAACAGCGGAAGAGATGTGATGATTGATGCACCGAGTGAGATTGATGCCAAACAGCGCAAAGAATTAGGGCTTTAATGGCCCAGGATTGATTTTACCGCGGATGGAGTTGAAATCTTAAATTCCGTGAACCGTTATTCCGGCGGATAAATTTGGAATATTAATTACTCAGAATCGACATTACATGTGGGCCAAAGATGTAGAGCCCAACAATGATTGCTATAATGCTAGCGGCAAGGGTTGCGCCGGCAGCCATATCTTTTGCACGACCAATCATGGGATGCTGATCTGGGTGAAGTACATCAATGGTGGTTTCTAAGGCGGTGTTGAGGCCTTCGGATACAAAAATTAATCCCATCACACACCATAAAATTGCCCATTCGAAACGGTTTAGGTGTTCGCCAAAATAATCAAGGCTGTAGCCAACAATCACAACAATTACGGATACAATTCCCATGATTTGGAAATTGCGCTCAGTGCGGAGCAGAGTGATTAGCCCGTTTAATGCGAAACGCATGGATTGATGAAACTTAGGCATGCAGTTCCGTTATAAACTTAGAAGGGGGTATTAGAAAGTGTTGATTTTGATTCTCTTCTCGATTTCCTCCACGTCGTGACGGAATTTTTTATCGGTTTCGATCAAATCGTTTACTGTCTGACAAGCGTGAATCACCGTTGAGTGATCGCGGCCACCAAAGAAAATACCGATGTTCTTCAAAGAAGCTTTTGTAAGGTCCTTGGTGAAATACATGGCAATCTGACGGGCTTGAACGATTTCGCGTTTACGAGTCTTAGATTTTACAGCCTCTACAGGGATGTTGTAGAAGTCGCAAACCAATTTCTGAATGTAATCGATGCTGATTTCGCGGGTTGAATTTTTTACAAAATTCTTCACAATTTGCTTGGCAAGGTTCAAATCCAACTGTTTACGGGTAAGGCTGGCTTGTGCCAATAAAGAAATCAAAGCACCTTCAAGCTCACGCACGTTGGTATCGATGTTGTGGGCCAAATATTCTACCACGTCGCGATTTAGCGTAATACCATCTTGGTACATTTTGTTTTCCAGGATAGAAACGCGGGTATCGAAGTCAGGCGTATTCAAATCAGCACTTAAGCCCCATTTGAAGCGCGACAACAAACGCTCGTCCATATTTTTCAAATCCTTTGGCGCACGGTCACAAGCAAGTATGATTTGTTTGCCGTTTTGGTGAAGGTGGTTGAAAATCTGAAAGAATATTTCTTGGGTACGTTCTTTTTTGGCGAAGAATTGAACATCGTCTACAATTAATACATCTAGGTATTGGTAGAAATTGATGAACTGGTTGTTATTTCCTTGCTTGGCAGAATCGATGAATTGGTTGATGAATTTCTCAGCGCTAACAAAAACCACAACTTTTTGCTGGTGTGTTTGCTTGATGAGGTTACCAATAGCATGAGTCAAATGAGTTTTGCCCAATCCGCATCCACCAAAAACCATAAGGGGGTTAAATGCAGTTCCACCCGGCTTTTGCGCGATGGCCAAACCGGCATTTCTCGCCAATTTGTTGCAATCACCTTCCACGAAATTGTCGAACGTGTAACGGGGATTCAACTGACTGTCGATATTCATGCGCTTCAAACCAGGAATGATGAACGGATTCTTGATGGGTGTATCCAAGTTGATTGGCATACTCAATTCGTTATGCACTGATTTTGTGCTATTGCTTCCTGTTGGAAGGTTAATGGTGTAAGGCGTAGTGTCGTGACCCGGGGCAGAGGTTTCCACGATGATATTGTATTCCAACTTGGCGGTTGGACCAATGACTTTTTTAAGCGTTTTGTGAAGCAGTTGCACGTAATGTTCTTCTAACCATTCGTAAAAGAATTGGCTAGGGACTTGGATCGTAAGCACCTTGTTGGTTAAACGGATGGCTTTGATTGGCTCAAACCACGTTTTGTAGCTCTGAGGCGTTACATTGTCTTTGATGATTGTAAGGCATTCTTGCCAAGAAACTTCATGTGCCTTTTTGTCCGTCATTTTTTTTCGCTTCGATAATGTGTTTAACTAATGATAATTTACTGAGTTTGTAATTCAAAGTTCTGCTCCACTTTTGAACTAGAGTGCTAAGAAAATAACAAAATTCACAAACTGCTAATTTTTTTTGCTTGTTTTTTAATTTTCTTTAGTAAGGTACTAAATGGTATGTAAAATACACGTTACAACAATTACTTATTCTTGGTACTCTCCAAACCTATTTCGCAGTATATCAGCAATTTCTCCCAATGTGGCATATGACTCTACACAGTCCAAAATATGGGGCATCAAGTTGGTTCCTGTACCACTTGCATCGTGTAGATTCTTGATAGCCGACGAAAAAATTTCATCATTTCGAGTTGCTTTAACTTGGGCGATTTTTTCGCTTTGTTGAACCCGAATACTATCGTTTATTTTGAAGGATGGCATCGATTCTGTTTCATCAGAAGTAAAAGCATTTACACCCACCAAAATTTGCTCACCATTTTCGATTGATTTTTGTGCTTCGTAACTGCTTCTGGCAATTTGCTCTTGCATCCATCCCGCTTCAACGGCAGCAACAGAACCACCCATCTCGTCGATGAGTTTTATCAATTTCATCGCTTCCGCTTCTAGCGTATCTGTTAGGTGTTCCACGTAATACGAACCTGCCAAAGGATCCACAGTGCTGGTTACTCCGCTTTCATGGGCAATAATTTGTTGCGTACGTAAGGCAATTCTTGCCGCTTTTTCCGTTGGTAAGTTTAACGCTTCATCGTAACCGTTGGTATGAAGACTCTGTGTGCCGCCTAAAACAGCGCTCAAGGCCTGAATCGTAACACGGGCGATGTTGTTCTCCGGTTGTTGGGCGGTGAGTGTAGATCCACCGGTTTGGGTATGGAAACGCAGCATCATGGCATCGGGGTTGGTTGCGCCCATGCTTTTCATGATGTTGGCCCAAATTCTTCGCGCGGCCCTAAATTTGGCTGCTTCTTCAAAGAAATCGTTGTGTGCGTTAAAGAAGAAACTCAATCGTTTGCCAAACACGTTCACGTCTAGCCCTTTTTTCTTGGCTGCTTCCACGTAGGCTTTTCCGTTGGCCAATGTGAAAGCGAGTTCTTGGACGGCGGTAGATCCAGCTTCGCGAATATGGTACCCACTGATAGAAATGGTATTCCAGCGCGGAAGTTCTTGGCTGCACCATTCAAAAATATCGGTAATCAAACGCATACTTGGTCTTACGGGATAGATGTAAGTACCTCTGGCGGCGTATTCTTTTAATATATCGTTTTGGATTGTCCCACCAATTTTGCTCAAATCTGCTCCTTGTTTTTTTGCCAAAGCGACATACATCGCAAGTAGTGTTGAAGCGGTTGAGTTGATGGTCATACTGGTGGTGACATCTTGCAATTGGATTCCTTTGAATAGGGTCTCCATATCAGATAGCGAATCGATGGCCACGCCTACTTTTCCGACTTCGCCTTCGCTCATTGCATGGTCTGAATCGTAACCAATTTGTGTGGGGAGGTCAAAGGCTACGGAAAGTCCAGTAGTTCCTTGGTTGAGCAGGTAGTGATATCTTTCGTTTGATGCTTCGGCGGTAGAGAATCCGGCGTACTGACGCATCGTCCAGAGTCGGCCGCGATACATATCTGCCTTTACACCTCTAGTATAGGGAAATTGACCGGGTTGCTCCGAAGCGGTTGATTTTGTTTCATTGGGACCGTAAACCACATCGATGGGCAGGCCGCTATTGTTCTTTTTTTCGGTTGACATGCTGCGCGATGGGATTATTGACCTAGCGTTAAGGCGATTTCATTTTTCATAAATTCCAGTCCGCGATCTTGGGGTTGCACTTCCATGGATTGGAGGAATTCGATGAGTTTTTGACATAAATCGGCGGCGGAGGCTTCGGGTGGCAGGGATGCGGTAATGTTTTGCAATAATTGCAGGTGTTGTTCCTTGATGGCTTTTGTAAGGGTCCACATTTGAGAACTCACATAGATTTGCTGCGATACATTATAGTTGTATTCTTCTTTGATGGCGTGCGTGGCGGCCGCGGCGAAGCCGCGGGCCGTTTGACCTGCCTCTGCATAGGTTTGGATCAAAACAGGAATGCTGGTTCTCTCTAAAAACAATGCCAACCGCTCGTAAGCCTGCAATTTCAAAGGAGTGAAACTCTGATGATTGGTTTTTAATACTTCCGTCTTTATCAACTGTAAACTGTTCGATACATGCTGTTTCATCATGTATTGGGCTGTGAAAAATACCAACAACGCCGGCAATACAATCAAGCAAAGAATAAAAATCATATCCGTTCCGGCAGGGAATATCGCCATCGGGGAAATCATCGTAAGTGTATCCATTGGGCAAAGATACAACCCGTTCGTCGAGAAGTTTATGCAGAATCCTTTCCGATTGTCTTAAATTTGTATTTATGGAAACCGTAATTTCTTCTGTTGAAACCGCCCCCGTTAAATTTACTTCTTCTGCTTTGGCTGAATTGCATCGACTTCAAGCGAGTTTGGAATTGAGCGACGACCAGTATTTGCGCATCGGCGTTAAAGGCGGTGGGTGTTCCGGAATGAGCTATTTGTTGGCTTTCGATAAAAAAGAAGAGGGCGATACCATTTACGACGTTGACGGGATAAGAACTGTGATGAATAAAGCCCACGTAATGTATGTGCTGGGAATGGAAGTGGATTGGGAAAATGGATTGGCAAATCGCGGGTTCTCATTCAATAACCCCAATGCGGAATCTACTTGCGGCTGCGGACAGTCTTTTTCTTGATCTTAAGGATCGGTTCCGATGTCGATGTTCGCCGAAAATATCAAACAAGGACTGGGTTCGGTAAAAGCCCACGCCACTAGAGCGGTCATCACTTCGAGTATCATAGCCATTGGGATTGCGGCCTTGGTTGGCATCCTCACGAGCATCAGTGCGATGCAAATCGCTGTGACAAAGACCTTCAGCAAAATGGGGTCGCAGAGTTTTACGATCAAAAATGCGGGGGGTGTGAAGCGATATGGGGAAGTGGACGACAATACGCGACTTACGTTTGATGAGGCTTGGGAGTTTCAGAAGCGGATGGAGGGTAGGAATTCTACGGTTGCCCTGAGTATTAATGCGGATTTTGCAGGGAAGGCCTCCTTTCAGTCGGCCGAAACCAACCCTAATGTTCGGGTGATTGGCATCGATGAAGATTATTTAAAAACGGCAAATTATGAATTGGGTGCGGGGCGGACGTTCACTGATAACGAGGTGACACGTGCTGTGCCGGTAGTTGTGGTGGGTCAGGAAATCGTAGATAAGTTGTTTCCCGGCTCCGATAAAATGGGGAGGGCCATCAATCAGGTGATTGCGGTAAATGGAAAGCCGTATCGCGTGGTTGGATCCTTGCAAACCAAGGGATCGAGTATGGGAATGAGCGGTGGCGATAGAGTGATTTTTGTGCCGATTACCCGTGCCAAGCGCGACATGAAAAACATGCAGGACAATTGTATGATAAATGTGGCGGTTGACAAGGTGCTGGATTTGGACGAAAGCATGAGTGAGGCTTATACGTTGATGCGCAGAATTAAGCGTTTAAAACCTGGCGAAGAAGAAAATTTCGTGATTCAGCAAAGCACGGCGATGGCTAAGGAAGCGCTGGAGAATATCAAAATGGTGTCGGGAGTAGGTACGGTGATCGCGATTATTACGTTGTTGGGTGCGGCGGTCAGTTTGATGAATATTATGCTGGTATCGGTTACCGAACGTACCCGAGAAATCGGTTTGCGCAAGGCGTTGGGTGCCACGGCAAAACAGATAAAGAATCAGTTTTTGATTGAGGCGGTGGTGATATGCCAGATCGGTGGTGCCGGCGGAATTTTGCTGGGCTTGATTATCGGCAATTTGGTTGGCGTGGCCTTGGGCGCAGGATTTGTTGCTCCGTGGGAGTGGATGCTGCTTGCCGTTGTGGTTTGTATTGTGGTGGGACTGGGTGCAGGTTTGTATCCAGCGAGTCGCGCGTCGCGCTTGGATCCGATTGAGGCGCTAAGGTTTGATTGATTGTTGGCGACGATAAAAACGAATGCCACAAATGCTTTTCGGCCACTTGCGACTAAAAATTCATGCCTAGAGACAAAGTGTTTTGCATGTATAGATCTTTTCTTTTTTCTATGTTTGTGTGGTCTGAATCAATTACTATCATTGCGTTTTCCAACGTGTTGGTGTTGTAGACCTTTTTTGTAACAAAACACCCAATTCCAAGATTATAACCAATACTGAACTTCTCGTTTATATTGTATCGAATACCAGCGCCGCTAACCAACGTGTAGTGATAACCAACATTGACGCAATTCCTTTTCATGTTATCGGACAGGTGATTTAAGCCTAGGCCAACGTAAACATATGGGGCAAATTTTGAGTTTTCTTTGAGCAATATGTCATTTGCAAACTTATATTTTATCGCAATATTCCCTGAAACCATTAGAGATCGTAGTTCTCCCATTCCCAATCCTTCACAACCAGGGCATCTGAGTTCTAGAGGGACTACCACGCCATTCTCATGTTCTGGATGATATCCGAAATGACCAATAGAACCAGTGATGTTTACATCAAACGATTTGTTGAGGTAAGCACCGAAAGACGTATTTACCGCCCCAAAGCAAACAGTATTGAATTTGAAAAAGCTACTCCCCAGATTCCCATTGTAATGTTGAATTGATGCGCCAAGGGTGAGGCCAAATTTATTGGTTGTGCTTTGACCCTTGGCGCTCAGGGTACTCAAGAGTAATAAGGTGACAATTAGATTTTTTTTCATCCACGCCAATTAAGGTGAAAATTGTATTATTTGAGTCTCTTTGATGTCATATTTTTGTCAATTACAGAGGTTTAGTGTTGATTAGCTGATTGTTAATCAATCTATTAAACAACAAGAGGGAGGCATGGCCTCCCCCTTGTTTACTGGGTATTTGAAAAATTTTCTATCGGACAGAACCGAAAAGGATTACATAAAAGGAATCTTACAAACCGTTGCTTTCAACAATTTGCCGCGCACTTCGACATAAATTTCAGAACCCGCTGAAGCGAATTCGCTCTTCACGTAGCCCAAGCCGATTGCTTTGTTCAAGCTAGGACTCATCGTTCCGCTGGTTACTTCGCCAATGACCGCGCCGCTCGCATCGCACAAGGGGTAGTACTGACGAGGAATGCCTCTATCGACCAATTCGAAACCTACCAATTTCTTGGTGGGCTTATTTTCTTTAATCGCCTGGTGGTGCTCGCTCATCATGAAAGGATGATTGAATTTCGTGATCCATCCCAAACCCGCTTCAATTGGAGAAGTTTCGTCGTTGATGTCGTGTCCGTACAAGCAAAAACCTTTCTCCAAACGCAGAGTATCTCTGGCACCCAATCCAATTGGCTTGATACCAAATTGTGCACCCGCTTCAAATACTTTGTCCCACAGAGCACGCGCATCGTCGTTCTTTACGTACAACTCAAATCCGCCCGCGCCGGTATAACCAGTGCAAGAAATGATCAATTGCAAACCTGCCAATTCGCCTTCCACAAAATGGTAGTAAGGGATATCAGAAAGATTCACGGCTGTCAATTTTTGCAATGCTTCCGTTGCTTTTGGACCTTGAATCGCCAACAAGCTGTATTCTGGGCTCACATCCGTGATGGTAGCGCCGTAGTTTTTATTCTGTTCGTGAATCCAAGCCAAATCTTTGTCGATGTTGCCCGCATTGATCACCAACAAATACTTTTCTGCATTGAAGCGATAAACCAAAAGGTCATCCACGATACCGCCTGTGGCGTTGGGCATACAAGAGTATTGGACGCGACCATCGTATAGTGTGCTGACATCGTTGGTGGTGATAAATTCGATTAGATCATAGGCTTTTGGGCCTTCAACCCAGACTTCACCCATGTGACTTACATCAAAAACGCCCATTGCATTGCGCACGCAATTGTGTTCAAGAATGAGGTTGTCGTAAAGTACGGGCATGTTAAAACCTGCGAAAGGGACCATCTTGGCGCCCAATGAAGTATGTAACTCAGAGAGGGCGGTTGATTTTAAAGCTTGGTTGTCTGACATGGATATTAAGTTTTACAAATATACTAAAAAAGCCCCGAATCGGGGCTTTTTTATGGGGTGAAATGGAAGTCGAATCAACAAGAACTGGCTGATTTGCCCAAGTCAAAAGCACATCGAACGGCTTTGAAATATGATTTAATTATTTAATGAAGTAAGGAAATGAAACTTCAACGTCGGTATCGCCAGGTTCGCAACTGCCTGTTTTGATGCCTGGTTGGTGTTTCAATCGAACAACAATTCTGCCGAAATCAGCACCGCCCTGAAACAGAAGTATTAGGGCCAGAAGAACGCGAGCGATATGGATGCGACACCCTAGCATCGAAATGGCTTAGGCCAACTGCTGGAGTTGGTTGGTCATAACACGCAACTCATCACGGTTGAGGGCGTTGTCTGATTTTACACAAAGTGCCAAGAAATATGCGAAATTCTCTTCTGGAGTTTCAATTTCTTCAGCCAATTCAGTGTCGAAGGCTTCGTTGGATTCCAAATGCTGCCAAGCCAAACGCAATGCGCGAGTCACCAAAGGATCGTTCTCCTGAAGTGCATGTTCGCGAGCTGCTTGTAACTGAGGGATAAGGGTCTCGGCAGAAATACCGTTTTTCTCTACACTTTCGATAGCGCTGTTGAGTATGTCGTTGGCTTCTTTGGTATGCATAATTGTATAAAATGCAAAGATAACGATTTTTTGGATTATTTAGGAGAGAACCGTGTGGCCAAAAATACTCCGCCCATGATTAGGGTCATCGTAGCGACTTTGGTGACAGTTAATGTATCGGCTCCAAGCAATACCGCAATGATGCTAGCCATCACCGGCTGAAGGTAGATGTAAAGCCCCGCAAGTGTGGGTCCCGCTTTTTTTACCGCATAAGAATTGAGTAAATAGACCAAGAAACTCGTAAAGAATAAGACATAAACGACTTTGGCAGTGACGTTGGGTGTGAAGGCTTGGAAATCGGTGTGCAATAATGCCCATCCGCCAATTGGTAACATGTATAAAGTGCCAAAGGTGAAAGTGATCTTATTGATGGTGATGGGTTTATATATATGGGCGATGCGTTTTACGCGGACCAAATAGATGGCATAGAATAGGGCGTTTACGGCGACATACAGATCGCCTGTTAGCGTTTCTTTATTAAATACAGCGCCTTTGCCAATCATCAACCAAATGCTGCCGGCTGCGGCAATGATTGTTCCTACGATGAACCATGGTTTGGGGTAGGCTTTGACGCGGATGTGGTCGAATATGCCGACAAATAACGGTGTAACCAACATGAGGATGGCGCCGTTGATTGGGTGGGTGAGGGCCAAGCCGTGAAAAAATAGATACATGTTGGCGCTTGTACCAAAAAATCCGCAAATCGCGAGTTCTTCGCCATGGGCTTTCCAGTCGATTTTTTCCTTAGTTTGGGTCAGGGCGACAAGGTAAAATAGTATTGTAGCGGTGATAACGCGAAGCATGACGAAGGCTTCAGGTCGCAAATAGTTGGGCATGATTTGCCCAGCCCAGGAAAATAGGATTGCGTAGAGCAGGCTGACGAAAAACAGGGCGATGTGAACGCGCATCAGGACCAGCCTTTGGATTTTTTGATGTTTTCGTAGGCTTGTTGGACCTTAAGAAATTTGGATTCCGCTGCTTTTTTTTCTGCATCGTCCAGTCCACCCAATCTGTCTGGGTGAAAGCGCATCACCATTTTGCGATAGGCTTTTTTTGCTTCTTCTTCGGTTGCGGAGGTGCTGATTTCCAGAATTTGAAAATCGCTATCCGGTGAGGCCACGAACATGGCACGAATCGAAAGGTAATCGGGGGTGCTGATGCCCAGCTGGGTGGCAATTTGCTGAAGGAGGTTGATTTCAGGTGCAGAGATATCGCCATCGGCGCGAGAAATTCTAAATAATACGTGAAGCAGTTCCAGTCGGGGGGAATAGCCCATTCGGTTGCGCAGGTTTCTGCAGACTTCGGCTAGGTTGTGCGACTGTTTGAGGTAATCGCGAAGTCTGAGCAGTAGCATTCGGGCTTCTTCTTCTCCGTATGTGCGGATTAGCATCGCCTTTACCATATCGAGTTCGCTTCTAAGGACCGACCCATCGGCATTCATGGTGGCTGCTATTAGGATAAGCAGGGAGTTTTTGAAATCGGAAGGCGGATAGTTGTCGCTGTAATAATCTTGGCTATGGCTTCGCTGTTGGTAGGCGCTACTAGTTTTATTCCGTTCGCTTTCAGGGGTGTTTACGAAGTCGATGTACATGCCAACGAGAAAGCCTATGACTGCGCCTGTGGGGCCTGACGACATGAGGCCAAGGACGGCACCGGCGATGGAAAACTGAAATTTCACTGTATGATTTGGGGCTTGGTTGAAGAAATAATTTGCGGGTTTACTTTGGTTGAAGAGATTACTTTCAGGTTGGATTTAGGGTTAACGACTGTTGAAGTCGTTTAGTTTTTTTAGTCGGTTATGCAAAACGATGTCTTGAATCACCCAAAGCAGGGGGTCGCCCGATTCTTTGGCCCAGTAAATATTGGTTTCTTTGGTTTTGAGTTTGCCATTTTTCTCTTCCATGCTATAGGTTTCGCCTGCTGTAACATCCATGGGGTAGATGGTGATGGTTTTGGCGGCTTGGGAGGTGAAGGTATATTCAAAAATCACAACGGGTTGGGATTGGGTGATTAGTTTGACAGCGGCGGTGCTATTGTTAATTCCGGCTGGCTCGCCCGCTTCGCGGGCGAGCGTTTTAGACAATTCTAAATATCCAGCAATTAAGCTTTGGTTGGCTGCAATAGGCTGGTTTGAAAGATTTTTTAATTCGATGCGATCATGATCCTGAGAAATAATAAATGATTCTTGGGGTTGGACGGGGTAAGTGACTTTTATCGATTTGATGTCGGTGACGGACGCATCGATCATAAACATCGACCGCCAGAGTTGAATGTTGGTATTGAAATAGGGTGTGAGGTAGCCAACAAATCCGGGGACGGTAATTTCGCAAGGACGTTCTGTGCCGGGGAAATACATATAGGTAGCGTCTTGGGTTGGAGTTGGGAATCCTACATATAAAGAGTGAACTTCTTTGTTGTCTTGTGAGAAGATGACTTTTGTGCCGTTTAGGGCGATATCTTTAGTTACGGTTTCTTTTGAGGCGTCGGCTACGGGACATTTTACCTGCAATTGCGGCATCGCCCAATAGAGTAATTCGTGAATTGCGTGGGTATCGGCGGGGAAAGATTGGGTTTCTGTGCGAACGATCCAATGCTCATTAATTTTTTCTAAGGAAAGATAAGGCAGTTTGGTATTGTTGGGGGAGAAGGTAATTTTGGTAATTTTCTGCGGCGATTTGAGGGCAAATATGTCGTGGGAAATTGCGGTAGTGCTATTGATATTTCGCCATAACACAAAGGTAATGAGGATAGCAGAGATCAATAGGGTTACGGCGATAAGGATGCGTTTTTGCATAGGGTACAAAGGTATAAAAGAAATTGTTGAGGCAAGATTGGTAATTGAGGAAATGGTGTTTTTTGGGGATGGATGAATTGGACAGTAAAATTAATGTGTAAAAAATGCAATAAGGGTTTGTCAATTCATAAATAAATACTATTTTTGCAGTCCTTTTTGGGATAGTGGCCTCGGTCACACATGTTCTTAACTTTAAAAGCCACCATAGCTCAGCTGGTAGAGCAACTGACTTGTAATCAGTAGGTCGTTGGTTCGATCCCGACTGGTGGCTCCAGATATAAAAGTGCAACCGATCATGGGGGAACCTTGGATTTATTGGGGGCATCGCATAGCGGCAATTGCGGCGGACTGTAAATCCGCTCCTTCGGGTCCAGTGGTTCGAGTCCACTTGCCCCCACTACACTTTTATGTCTAATAATGCGGGAGTAGCTCAGTTGGTAGAGCGACAGCCTTCCAAGCTGTAGGTCGCGAGTTCGAGCCTCGTCTCCCGCTCGCATCGAAACAAGGGGCAACTCTTGTGGGGATAAGCCGATGTAGCTCAGGGGTAGAGCGTTTCCTTGGTAAGGAAAAGGTCAGGGGTTCAATTCCCCTCATTGGCTCAAAAACAAAAACAACACAAAACAAACAACTATGGCAAAAGAAACATTTGACCGTTCCAAGCCGCACTTGAACATTGGTACTATTGGTCACGTAGACCACGGTAAGACCACTTTGACTGCGGCCATCACTACTGTACTGGCCAAGGCTGGTCTTTCTGAAATGCGTTCATTCGAGTCAATCGACTCTGCTCCTGAAGAGAAAGAGCGCGGTATCACAATTAACACGGCTCACGTTGAGTATTCAACGGCCAACCGTCACTACGCTCACGTTGACTGTCCAGGTCACGCCGACTATGTAAAGAACATGGTAACGGGTGCTGCACAGATGGATGGTGCGATTTTGGTGGTTGCGTCTACAGACGGTCCAATGCCACAGACACGCGAACATATCTTGTTGGCTCGTCAGGTTGGTGTTCCTCGTTTGGTTGTATTCATGAACAAAGTCGACATGGTAGACGATCCAGAAATGTTGGATTTAGTTGAAATGGAGATGCGTGAATTGTTAGAATTCTACGAATTCTCATCTGACACTCCAATTATCCGTGGATCTGCTTTAGGTGGATTGAATGGAGACGAGAAGTGGGTAGCTACTATCATGGAATTGATGGCGGCTGTAGATGAGTGGATTCCAGTTCCACCACGTTTGGTTGATATGCCTTTCTTGATGCCTGTAGAAGATGTATTCTCGATCACTGGTCGTGGTACAGTTGCTACTGGTCGTATCGAGCGTGGTGTAATCAACGTTCAAGACGCTGTAGAAATCATCGGATTTGGTTCAACATTGACATCAACTTGTACTGGAGTAGAAATGTTCCGTAAGTTGTTGGATCGTGGTGAAGCGGGTGATAACGCTGGTATCTTATTGCGTGGTATCGACAAAAATGATATCCGTCGCGGTATGGTTATCTGTGCTCCTAAATCAGTTACTCCTCACAAGAAGTTCCATGCTGAGGTGTACGTATTGAGCAAAGAAGAAGGTGGACGTCACACTCCATTCTTCAACAAGTACCGTCCACAGTTTTACTTCCGTACTACAGACGTAACTGGTGAAATCAGTTTGCCTGCAGGTACAGAAATGATCATGCCTGGTGATAACGTATCAATTACAGTTGAATTGATTCAGCCTATCGCTATGGAAAAGAACTTGCGTTTCGCTATCCGTGAGGGTGGAAGAACCGTAGGTGCTGGTCAGGTAACTGAGATTATCGAGTAATAGCCGAGCTATTAAGAATATAATGGGGGCATTGTAAGATGCTCCCATTTATACGGGCATAGTTCAATGGTAGAATAGAGGTCTCCAAAACCTTTGATCAGGGTTCGAATCCTTGTGCCCGTGCTAATAAAAGCGCGATGTTTGGAAGAATAAATAACTATTTCCGTGAGACCAGAGACGAGTTGGTTAACAAAGTCAGCTGGCCTACATGGGAAGAATTGAGGGAAAGCACATGGATTGTGCTTGTCGCTTCATTATTATTTGCCCTAGTAATATGGGGGCTTGACAGCGTATTGGGTGTAAGTTTAACCCAATTTTATAAACTATTCAAATAATCATGACAACGGCAGAAGACAGACACAAGTGGTACGTGGTTCGTGCAATTACCGGACAGGAAAAGAAGGTAAAGCACAGTATTACGGTCGAGCTCGAGCGCGATCGGAAGAGCGACTTTGTGCCTGAAATTCTGATCCCTACAGAGAAGGTTTATTTGATTAAGAACGGTAAAAAGGCAATTAAGGAGAGAAATGCATTCCCAGGATACATTTTAGTTCATGCCGATTTATCTGATCCAGAAATCATGCCTTTGATAAAGAGTGTTACGGGTGTCGTTGGGTTCTTAGGATCTAAAGACCAACCTGTTCCATTGCGTCCAAACGAATTAAGTCGTATTTTGGGTACCGCCGATAGCCTTAGCGATTCGGAAGCAATGGATGAAGAACACTTCCTAGTAGGCGAGTCGGTAAAAGTGGTAGATGGACCGTTCAATGATTTCGACGGTGTTATCGAAGAAGTAAACGAAGAAAAGCGTAAGCTCAAGGTTATGGTGAAGATTTTCGGTCGCCGTACACCTCTTGAGTTAAATTATAACCAAATACAAAAATTGTAACAGTAACAATGGCAAAAGAAATAACAGGTTTCGTCAAGCTCCAGGTAAAAGGCGGTCAAGCAAACCCTTCGCCTCCAATCGGTCCGGCTTTGGGTTCAAAAGGTTTGAACATCATGGATTTTTGCAAACAATTTAATGCGCGCACGCAGGACAAGATGGGGAAGGTGTTGCCGGTCGTGATTTCCGTTTATTCGGACAAATCATTTGACTTCGTAATCAAAACTCCCCCAGTGGCAATTCAATTGTTGGAAGCTACTAAGCTCCAAAAAGGCTCTACTGAACCCAACCGTAAGAAGGTAGGTTCTGTTTCATGGGAAGTGGTTCAAACCATCGCTCAGGATAAAATGCCAGATTTGAATTGCTTTACTGTAGAGTCTGCCATGAAATTGGTTGCAGGTACAGCCCGCAGTATGGGTATCACGGTAACAGGGGATGCCCCATTTAATTGATTTGAATTATGAAAGTTGGTAAAAAAAGAAAAGAAGCGGAAGCTAAATACGACAACACCAAGTCGTATACTTTGCTAGAGGCTAGTAACATCCTTAAGCAAATTTCATCCACCAAATTTGACGCATCGGTAGATATCGATGTTCGTTTGGGCGTAGATCCTCGTCAGGCCAATCAAATGGTACGTGGCGTTGCATCTTTGCCTCACGGTTTGGGCAAGGTGGTTCGTACGTTGGTACTTTGTACTTCTGATAAAGAACAGGAAGCGCGTGACGCAGGAGCGGATCACGTAGGTTTGGACGATTACATCGAGAAGATCGCTGGTGGTTGGACCGATATCGATATCATCATTGCTGTACCTAGTGTAATGGCAAAGTTGGGTCGTTTAGGTAAAATCTTAGGTCCTCGTAACTTGATGCCAAATCCAAAGAGTGGTACAGTTACATTGGAAGTTGGAAAAGCGGTTGTTGAGGTTAAGGCGGGTAAAATCGACTTTAAGGTTGACAAAACTGGAATCATCCACACTTCAGTTGGAAAAGTATCTTTCGAATCTGACAAATTGAGTGAAAATGCATTGGAATTAGTGCAGGTATTGCAACGATTGAAGCCAAGTGCTGCTAAGGGAACGTATTTCCGCAGTATTTACATGAGCAGTACTATGAGTCCCAGTGTGAGTATAGACATTAAATCAATCCCAGGATTATAAAGCGATGAATAAGGCAGATAAATCAATAGTGGTTACCGAGTTAACCGAAACCTTTAAGACAAACAGTTTTGTTTATCTTACAGATACTACCGGACTCACTGCAAACCAAACCAATAAATTGCGTCGCATGTTGTTTGAGCGTGGTGTAGAGATGCGCATGGTTAAAAACACTTTGTTGCGTATTGCAATGGAGGAAAGCGGAAAAGATTTTGGTGATTTGAAAGGCACGTTGAAAGGAACTACTTGTGTAATGACATCGGAGTCTCAAAAGGCACCGGCTGAGTCGATCAAGGACTTCCGTGCAACTTCTCCAAATGTATTGTTGAAGGGTGCTTGGATTGATAATTCAGTATTCATCGGCGACGATCAGTTGATGGCTTTGATCAAATTGAAGTCAAGAGAAGAATTGATCGGCGAAATCATCGGTTTGTTGCAGTCACCCATCAAAAATGTTATTGGTGCATTGCAAGCCAACGGACCACAAAAAATTGGCGGCTTAATTAAGGCGCTTGAACAAAGAAACTAAACAAAAAAAACACTTAAATTAAATAACAATGGTAGATTTAAAAGAATTCGCGAACCAGTTGGTAAACCTTACTGTAAAAGAGGTTAACGAGCTTGCTCAAATTTTGAAAGATGAGCATGGTATTGAGCCTGCAGCTGCTGCTGTGGCTGTTGCTGCGCCTGCTGCAGGTGGTGGCGAAGCCGCTGCTGCTGAGCAAACAGAATTTGATGTAGTCTTGGTTAGCGCAGGCGACGCCAAATTACAGATCGTAAAGATCGTTAAAGACTTAACAGGCTTGGGCTTGAAAGAAGCAAAAGACTTAGTAGACGGTGCTCCTAAGGCAGTAAAAGAGAAAGTTTCTAAAGCAGAAGCCGAAGATTTTGCAGCTAAATTGAAAGATGCCGGAGCTACAGTTGAAATTAAGTAAACACTCCCCCGTTTAACCCTAAGGCCCCGGATATTCCGCGGGCCTTTTGGGCGTTTTTAGTACCAACACCACTGTCAAACCATTAAAAACAAAAAAATTGAGCACCACACACAACAAAAGGATCTCATTTGGTAAGGTAAAACACGCCATTGAGTACCCTGATTTTCTGGACGTACAACTCCAATCTTTTCAAGAGTTTTTCCAGTTAGATACACCCGCTGACAAGCGCGAAGGAGAGGGATTGTTTGAAGTTTTCCGTGAGAACTTTCCTATCACCGATACCCGCAACATCTTTGTGTTGGAATTCCTTGATTATTTCGTGGATCCCCCAAGATATGTCATCAATGAGTGTATCGAACGCGGCCTAACTTATGCTGTGCCTTTGAAGGCGAAGTTGAAGTTGAGTTGTAACGACCCAGAACATGAAGACTTTCAAACCATTGTTCAAGACGTTTATTTGGGAACTATCCCTTACATGTCGCCCAATGGTACTTTTATCATCAATGGTGCTGAACGCGTAATCGTAAGTCAGTTGCACCGTTCACCTGGCGTATTCTTTGGCCAAAGTGTTCACAGCAACGGAACAAAATTATATTCAGCTCGTGTAATTCCTTTCAAGGGGTCTTGGATTGAATTTGCAACGGATGTGAATGCGGTAATGTACGCATACATCGACCGTAAGAAGAAATTCCCGGTAACAACGTTGTTGCGTGCCATCGGTTTTGAGAGTGATAAGGATATTCTTGACATCTTCGGATTGAGCGAAGAGGTGAAAGTATCTAAAGCTGGCTTGAAGCGTGTGATTGGTAGGAAATTGGCAGCTAGGGTTTTGCGTACTTGGATTGAGGATTTTGTGGATGAAGATACAGGTGAAGTAGTAAGTATCGAGCGTAACGAGGTAATCTTGGAACGTGACACTTTGTTGGTTGAAGATCACATCGATTTGATTGTTGAGGCAGGCGTTAAGTCAATTATTTTGAATGCTGAGTCTGAAAACGGAATCAGCTATGATGTAATTTATAACACCTTGCAAAAAGATACTTCTAACAACGGAAAAGAAGCGTTGGAAGTAATCTATCGTCAGTTGCGGAATGCAGATCCACCGGATGAGGAAACCGCCCGTGGTATCATTGAGCGTTTGTTCTTCTCGGATAAGCGTTATGACTTGGGTGAAGTAGGTCGTTACCGTATCAACAAGAAGTTGGAGATTAACACTCCAATGGAAGTACGTGTATTGACAAAAGACGATATTATAAGCATCATCAAGTATTTGATTGAATTGTATAACGGTTCAGAAATATTGGATGATATTGACCACTTGAGTAACCGTCGTGTCCGCACCGTGGGTGAGCAATTGTATGCTCAGTTTGGTGTTGGTTTGGCGCGTATGGCAAGAACCATTCGTGAGAAAATGAATATTCGTGACAACGAAGTATTCACGCCTCAGGATTTGGTGAATGCTCGTACATTATCGAGTGTAATTAACTCATTCTTCGGTACCAACCAGCTGAGTCAGTTCTTAGATCAAATCAATCCATTGGCAGAAATTACGCACAAACGTCGTTTGAGCGCACTTGGTCCGGGTGGTTTGAGTCGTGAACGTGCCGGTTTTGAGGTTCGTGACGTACACTATACGCACTACGGTCGTTTATGTACGATTGAAACGCCTGAAGGGCCAAACATCGGTTTGATTTCTTCTTTGTGTGTACACGCAAAGATTAATGGAATGGGCTTCTTGGAAACTCCTTATCGTAAGGTAGTTAACGGAAAAGTTGAAAGTGGCATCGTTTATCTTTCTGCAGAGGAAGAGGATGGTAAAACGATCGCTCAGGCCAATGCCGAGTTGGACGAAAAAGGAAACTTTATGACAACGTTGGTGAAGAGCCGTAAGGAAGGGGACTTCCCATTGGTGAACCCAGCGCAGTTGGAATATATGGACGTAGCTCCTAACCAAATCGTATCGATTGCAGCTTCATTGATTCCTTTCTTGGAGCATGATGATGCAAACCGTGCGTTGATGGGGTCTAACATGCAACGTCAGGCCGTACCATTGTTGCGTCCTGAAGCACCGATTGTTGGAACTGGTTTGGAAGAAAAAGTGGCTCGCGACAGTCGCTCCTTGATCAATGCCGAAGGCAATGGTGAAGTGGTGTATGTTGATTCTCGTGAGATTCGCATTCGCTACGACCACAATGATTTTGATGATTTGGTGAGCTTCACTGGAGATACCAAAACTTATCATTTGATCAAATTCCGCAGAACCAACCAAAACTCTTGTATCAACTTGCGTCCGATTGTTAAGAAAGGCGACAGAGTGAGCAAGGGTGAAGTTCTTTGTGAAGGTTATGCAACCCAAGGCGGAGAATTGGCATTGGGTAGAAACTTGCGTGTGGCTTACATGCCATGGCAGGGTTATAACTTCGAGGATGCGATTGTAATTTCTGAAAAAGTAGTAAAAGACGATTGGTATACAACTGTTTATATCACTGAATACGAATTGGAAGTGCGCGATACAAAGCGTGGTGAAGAAGAGTTAACGAATGACATTCCGAACGTGAGTGAGGAAATGACTCGTAACTTGGACGACAACGGTTTGATTCGTGTTGGAGCTGAAGTAAAAGAAGGCGACATTCTGATTGGTAAAATCACACCAAAAGGTGAGACTGAACCATCTCCAGAAGAAAAGTTGTTGCGTGCCATCTTTGGTGACAAAGCGGGTGATGTGAAAGACGCTTCTTTGAAAGCTTCTCCTGGTGCTCAAGGTGTTGTGATTGATAAGAAATTGTTCTCTAAGAGCAAAAAAGATAAGTCGACCCGTACAGGTGACAAATCTCGTTTGTCTAAGATGGATGATGATCATCGCAAGGAATTGGGCATGTTGAAAGACGAATTGGTTAAGAAATTGTTCCAATTGGTGGGCGGAAAAACTTCTCAAGGTGTATATAACATGTACAGCGAAGAGTTGATTCCAAAGGGAACCAAGTTCACTCAAAAGAACTTGATGAGCATTGATTACAGCAATGTGAACTACCACAATTGGACGAGCGATGCGGACAAGAATAGTTTTGTTGTTCGTTGTTTAACCAACTTCATCAATGTAAATAACGAAAAGGTTACCAATTACAAGCGCGAGCATTACTCTATCAGTGTGGGTGATGAATTGCCAACCGGTATCCTTCAGTTGGCGAAAGTTTATGTAGCCAATAAGCGTAAATTGAAAGTGGGAGATAAGATGGCAGGTCGTCACGGAAACAAGGGTATTGTTGCTCGTATTGTTCGTGAGGAAGATATGCCATTCTTGAATGATGGAACTCCAATGGACATCGTGTTGAACCCATTGGGTGTACCTTCACGTATGAACTTGGGTCAGATTTATGAAACCGTATTGGCTTGGGCTGGAAAAGAAATGGGTGTGCGTTTTGCAACTCCAATCTTTGATGGTGCTACCATGGCTGAGATCGATGAGGTAACTGAAAGAGCAGGTATCCCTAAGAACGGTTTGGTGTATTTGAACGACGGTTTGAGTGGTGACAGATTTGATCAACCAACCACAGTAGGTATCAGCTATATGTTGAAACTGGGTCACATGGTGGATGATAAGATGCACGCTCGTTCAATCGGTCCATATTCATTGATTACGCAACAGCCATTGGGTGGTAAAGCTCAGTTTGGTGGTCAGCGTTTTGGTGAGATGGAAGTTTGGGCGTTGGAAGCATTTGGTGCTGCCAATATCTTGCGTGAAATCTTAACTGTGAAGTCGGATGACATTACAGGTAGGGCGAAAGCGTACGAAGCCATCGTAAAAGGTGATAACATCACCAACATCGGAACCCCAGAGTCATTTAACGTATTGCTGCACGAGCTCCGCGGTTTGGGCTTGGAAGTAACATTTATGGATTAATCTCTAGAAACCAATCATGCAACTTCAAAAGAAAACACAAAAACAAGGGAACAACTTTAGCAAGATCCGTATCTCGCTTGCTTCTCCTGAAAACATATTACGTCGCAGTTTCGGTGAGGTAGTTAAACCCGAAACCATCAACTATCGCAGTTACAAGCCCGAAATGGGAGGTTTGTTCTGTGAACGCATATTTGGTCCTATCAAGGATTACGAATGTCATTGCGGAAAATACAAGCGTATCCGTTACAAGGGTATCGTTTGTGACCGTTGTGGTGTTGAGGTAACTGAAAAGAAAGTACGTAGAGAGCGTATGGGTCACATCAACTTGGTGGTACCTGTTGCGCACATTTGGTACTTCCGTTCATTGCCAAATAAAATTGGTTATTTGTTAGGTATCCCTACTAAGAAATTGGACATGGTGATTTACTATGAGCGCTACGTGGTTATTCAAACCGGTGCAGCGAGCAACGTAAATTATTTGGATTTGTTAACAGAGGAAGAATATTTGGACATCGTTGATTCTTTGCCAAAAGAAAATCAGATGTTGGAGAATTCTGATCCTAACAAATTTGTAGCCATGATGGGTGCTGAAGCGTTGGAAGAATTGTTGAAGCGTGTAAACTTGGATACGTTGAGCTACGACTTGCGTAACCAGGCTGCTACTGAGACTTCACAACAACGTAAGCAAGAGGCGTTGAAGCGTTTGAAAGTAATCGAAAGCTTCCGCGGTGCTCAGTTAACCGGAGAAAATCGTCCTGAGTGGATGATTATGAAGATGTTGCCAGTTATTCCACCAGAATTGCGCCCATTGGTGCCATTGGAAGGCGGAAGATTTGCGACTTCAGATTTGAATGATTTGTATCGCCGTGTAATTATCCGTAACAACCGTTTGAAGCGTTTGGTTGAGATCAAAGCCCCTGAGGTGATCTTGCGTAACGAGAAGCGTATGTTGCAGGAAGCGGTTGATTCATTGTTGGATAATACCCGTCGTGCTAGCGCTGTTAAGAGCGAAGGCAATCGTCCTTTGAAATCTTTGAGCGATATGCTGAAAGGTAAGCAAGGTCGTTTCCGTCAGAACTTGTTGGGTAAGCGTGTTGACTATTCTGGTCGTTCTGTAATCGTGGTAGGTCCTACACTTAAATTGAATGAGTGTGGATTGCCAAAGAATATGGCTGCGGAATTGTTTAAGCCGTTTATCATTCGCAAATTGATTGAAAGGGGGATAGTAAAAACCGTAAAAACTGCGAAGAAAATCGTAGAGAAAAAAGATCCGGTGATTTGGGATATCTTGGAAAACATATTGAAAGGTCATCCAGTGTTGCTGAACCGTGCTCCTACGCTTCACAGATTGGGTATCCAAGCTTTCCAGCCTAAGTTGATTGAAGGTAAGGCTATTCAGTTGCACCCATTGGTTTGTTCTGGCTTTAACGCGGATTTTGATGGTGACCAGATGGCGGTTCACGTGCCTTTGGGCAATGCAGCTGTAGCAGAAGCTCAGTTGTTGATGTTGGCATCGCACAACATTTTGAACCCTGCAAATGGTGCACCTATTACCGTTCCTTCTCAGGATATGATCTTGGGATTGTACTACATCACCAAAGAGCGTAAGGCAACCGCTGAACACCCAGTAAAAGGTGAAGGTTTGTCGTTCTACGGTGCTGAAGAAGCCATCATCGCTTACAATGAAGGTCGTGCCGAATTGCATTCAAAAGTGAAATGTAAGGCTACGGTATTGGAGAATGGTGAGTTGGTTGAAAAAATCATCGACACAACCATTGGTCGTATCCTATTTAACCAAGTGGTTCCTAGCGAGGTTGGATACATCAACGAATTGTTGAAGAAGAAGAATTTGCGTGATATCATTACCAACATCATTCGTTTGAGCGGTGTTGCTAAGGCTGCAGATTTCTTGGATAATATCAAGAATTTAGGATTCCACTACGCATTTAAAGGCGGATTAAGCTTTAACTTGAGCTATGTAAAAATCCCTGTTGAGAAAGAACAGTTGGTTAGCAAAGCGATGGAAGAAGTGTTGGAGATCCAAGCGAATGCCGATATGGGATTCATTACAAACAATGAGCGTTACAACCAGGTAATTGATTTATGGACACGTGTAAACAACCAGTTGGCTCGTGTATTGATCAATGATTTGCAGAACGAAGACCAAGGTTTCAACCCAATTTATATGATGTTGGATTCTGGAGCCCGTGGTTCTAAGGAGCAAATTCGTCAGTTGGGTGGTATGCGTGGTTTGATGGCTAAGCCTCAAAAGAACACAGGTGGTTCTGGTGGTGATACCATTGAAAACCCAATTATTTCGAACTTCAAAGAAGGTTTGAACGTATTGGAATACTTCGTATCTACACACGGTGCTCGTAAAGGTTTGGCTGATACGGCGTTGAAAACTGCGGATGCGGGTTACTTGACTCGTCGTTTGCACGACGTTGCGCAGGATGTAGTAATTACTGAGCCTGATTGTGGTACTCTACGAGGTATTGCGATGAGTGCATTGATGAATAACGATGAAATCGCGGAGCCTTTGTACGAACGTATCTTGGGTAGAACTGCGTTGGATCGAGTTTATCATCCAAAAACGGGTGAGTTGATTGTTTCTGGAGGTCAGGAATTGACAGAAGAAATCTCTCATGCCATTGAGGATGCAGGAATCGAAGAATTGGAAATCCGTTCGGTATTGACTTGCGAAACGTTGACAGGTGTATGTGCTGCTTGTTATGGTCGTAACTTGTCTACTGGAAGAATGGTTCAAGCGGGTGAAGCTGTGGGTGTAATTGCTGCACAGTCAATTGGAGAACCAGGAACACAGTTGACATTGCGTACTTTCCACACGGGTGGTGCGGCGTTGAACATTGCTTCGGAAAACACATTGACAACCAAATACGAAGGTGTGATTAGCTTCGACGGGATGCGTACTGTGACCAAATTTGATACTGATGAAAATGGCGAAGCCAAGAATTCGGAAATCGTATTGGGTCGTTCTGGTGAAGTTAGAGTTTTGGAACCTAAGACCAAGACTGTGATCACAACTTACAATATTCCTTACGGTGCCGTTTTGATGGTAAAAGAAGGACAAAAAGCGAAAAAAGGCGATGTGATGTGCACATGGGATCCTTTTAACACGTTGATCATTTCAGACATTGATGGTAAGGTGACTTACGAAAACATCATTGAAGGTGTGAACATGCGTGAAGAAGGTGATGAGCAAACAGGATTGTCTGAATTGGTGATTGTAGAAAGTCGCGATAAGACGAAGGTGCCTCAGTTCCGTGTAGAAGGTGACGATGAAGTAACCAAAATATTCAACATGCCTATGGGTGCTATCTTGGTTGCCAAGAAGGGTTCTACCGTTAAGGGTGGTGATGTATTGGCGAAAATTCCTCGTTCAGCTACTAGAACCCGTGATATCACGGGTGGTCTTCCTCGTGTAACAGAATTGTTTGAAGCACGTAACCCTTCTAACCCAGCAGTTGTTGCTGAGATCGATGGTGTTGTAACTTACGGTTTGTCGAAGCGTGGTAACCAGGAAATTATCATTACGTCTAAGGACGATGAAGTTAAACATTACCAAGTTCCGTTGTCTAAGCACATTTTGGTTCACGATGGCGACTATGTGAGAGCCGGTCAACCTTTGAGCGACGGTGCAATTACACCTCAAGATATTCTTCGTATTGAAGGACCAGCATCAGTACAGCGTTATGTATTGAATGGTATTCAGGAAGTATATCGTTTGCAGGGTGTAACTATCAACGACAAGCACATTGAAGTAATTGTTCGTCAGATGATGCAGAAGATGGAAATCGTTGATCCAGGCGATACTCGTTTCTTGGAAGGTGAAATCGCCGACCGTTGGACGTTGCGTTTGGAGAATGATAACATTTGGGATAAGAAGTTTGTAACGGATCCAGGTGATAGCACAAATATGCATGCCGGACAAATTGTGAGTTTGAAAGATTTACGTCAGGAAAACAGCACATTGCGTCGTCAGGATATGAAGTTGGTACAATATCGCGATGCGGTATCGGCTACGGCTACTCCGGTGTTACAAGGTATCACAAGGGCGTCATTGGGAACTCAGAGTTTCATGAGTGCTGCATCGTTCCAGGAAACCACTAAAGTATTGAATGAAGCTGCAATTTCGGGTAAGATCGACGAACTGAGAGGTTTGAAAGAGAACGTAATTGTGGGTCATTTGATTCCTGCAGGTACTGGCTTACGCAGATTCCAGGAAGTAATTACTGGTTCTAAGGAAGAGTACGAGCGCATGATGGCTGCCAAATATGATGAACCTGAAGAGGCTTCTGTAGAGGCTTAATCTTCAATTGTTTAGAAATATGTATTAACAGAGAGGGCGGCCAATGGCCGCCCTCTCTGTTTTATTGGTAATTTGAATGAGATGATTTGGCTGATGGAAATGCATCGATCAGTGCCTCTGCATGAATAAAATTAGCGAATCGAGGATTTACTCGGAGATTTGTGTTTCGTACAAGTGCGCATAATGTCCGCCAGCTGCCATCAATGAGGCGTGGTTGCCGCGCTCTTTGACTTCACCTTTCTCGAGCACTAGAATTTCATCGGCTTTGGCAATGGTGCTCAAGCGGTGTGCAATTACAATGGCTGTGCGATTCTCTAACAAGCGGTCGATGGCTTTTTGAATCAGCTGCTCCGTTTCCGTATCAATAGAGCTGGTGGCCTCATCCAATAAGATGATTCTTGGGTCAAAGGCTAGGGCACGTATGAAACTCACAAGCTGGCGTTGTCCCAAGGAAAGGGTCATTCCACGCTCCATCACATTGTAATCAAATCCCCCTGGAAGTTTTTCGATAAACTCGTAAGCGCCAATCGAGCGGGCCGCATTAATCATTTTCTCAATATCGATATCGTCGTTGTGCAATCGAATATTATCTTTTACACTGCCGCTAAATAGGAATACATCCTGAAGAACCAATGCAATTTGCTGGCGGACAGATGTAATGTTCAACGATTGAATATTGATATCATCGAGTAAAATATCGCCCTTTTGTTGTTGGTACAATTGGTTTACGAGGCTGGCAATAGTGGTTTTACCTGAACCGGTTGCGCCCACGATGGCCATGGTTTTTCCTTGCGGAAGATGAAAGCTGACATCGCGCAGGACCCATTCTTCATTTTGATAGGCAAACCAAACGTGATCAAATTTCACGTCGCCGCTAAATTTTGGCGCAGCTACTTCGGTGGTTTGTTCGATATTTTCGACATCATCGATGAGTTTAAAAATACGATCTGCCGCTACGATGCCCATTTGAATGTTGTTAAATCGGTCTGCAATGGCGCGTATCGGTCTAAAAAACAAGTTGATGAACATGATAAAGGCGGTTAGTTCACCAAATTCGATGCTTCCGCGAACGAGAGAACCGTTACCATACCAAACGATTAGCGCAAAGCTTACGGCAACTAGGACTTCAACGATTGGGAAGAAGATGGAATAGTAATATACGCTGCGAATATTGGCATCGCGGTGGGCTTGGTTGATTTGGTCGAACCGACGTTTTTCTTCCTTTTCGCGGTTAAACAGCTGCACAATTTGCATCCCTGTGATTCGTTCTTGGAGGAAGGCATTTAGCTTGGCGACCTGATTTCTGACGTCTTGAAAGGTATCGCGGATACCTTTGCGGAATCGGTTAGCGGCAAATAGCAATACTGGAACCACGGTAAGGGTGATGAGCGTGAGTTTTACGTCCATATAGAACATGCAACTCATGATTACGATGATTTGAATGAGGTCGCCGGCAATGGTGATTACGCCAGATGAGAACAAATCGGTGATGGTTTGTACATCGCTAATGGATCTGGTAACAGCTGTTCCTACTGGGGTTTTGTCGTAAAATGACAGTTTTAACCGGGTAAGGTGGTCGTATATATACTGTCGTAATTTGAGTATCACAGATTGGGCGATGGATTCAGAAAGGTAGGAGTTTGCGAATCCCAGCAGGGCTTGAACGATGAGCCAAATGAGTAAAATTAGGGCCCATTTTTCCAGCAGTTGGAACTGTTTTGGGATGATAACTTCGTCGATGACAGTTTTGTAGAGGTAGGGTTGAAATGCGGTGATAACGCTCTGAATGATGGTCAAAATAACCGCGATGATCATCCAATGTCGTTGAAATTTGGCCAGCGCCAATATTCTTTTAAACAGTACCCATTGTGAGGCGGTGGCCTCGGTTTTTTTGCTTGGCATGAATTATCTGCAAAATTAGGCCTAAACCCACGATTTTTAAGGAAAAGTTACAGGAATCATGGTCTAAAATGGATTGTGTAAAACTTTTGTTTTGTAATGATTTGTAAGGGGGTGCAAGACCTTCGTATTATTGCAGTATGGCTAAGCACATTGCGGTTGCAGGTAACATCGGCGCGGGTAAAACCACACTCACCAATTTGCTCTCAAAACATTACGGTTGGGAGGTTCAATTGGAGGATATGGATGACAATCCGTACATCTCTGATTTTTACGAAGACATGCAACGTTGGAGTTTCAACTTGCAGGTGTATTTCCTAACTACGCGTTGGAAGGATATTCAAAAGATTCGCGGTGGTAAAAAGACTGTGATTCAGGACAGGACCATTTATGAGGATGCATACATTTTTGCGCCCAATTTGCATGCGATGGGTTTGATGAGCACCAGAGATTTTGAAAACTACAAGCAATTGTTTGATGCCATTAGCAATCAGATTGAAACACCGGATTTGTTGATTTACCTACGGGCCGGAATTCCCAAGCTGGTTCATCAGATTCAAATGCGGGGCAGGGATTATGAAGATGCCATCCGTTTGGATTACCTCAAACGTTTAAATGAGCGTTACGAAGCTTGGATTGCAAATTATACAGGTAAACTGTTGATTTTTAATGTTGACGATATAGATTTTCAAGAGAATCCGGAACACGCCGCTGAAATCATCCAAAAAGTAGAGAGCACACTGAACGGTTTGTTCTAATGCATTTTCAACAGCCAAATATGCTTTGGGGATTGCTTTTGCTGGCAATTCCGCTGTTGATTCACCTTTTTCAATTTCATAGAACCCAAACGATTTACTTTCCGGGTGTTTTTCGCTTAATTCAGCGATTGCAACACGCTAGGCAGCAAAAGAAGGTTCAGCATTGGATTGTTTTGCTCGCTCGTATGATGGCCATCACCTCTTTGGTGTTTGCTTTTGCGATGCCGAGTTGTAGTTCATCCACGCGCAATCAAGAATACAGTCATGTGGTTGTGCTGTTCGATAACTCTTATTCTATGGGTACCAAAAATGCCGATGGAGTGATCATCGAGCAAGCTAAGTCCCAAGCCAGAAAGATGTTGTTTGGTTTGGCTCAGGAGACACAGGTGAGGTTACTTACCCAAGATCCGTTGACCAACACTGGCTGGATGTCGCCCGCCCAAGCTTTGTCCGTTATCGATACGATTCCTCTTTGTCCGCAACAGCGAAAATGGTCTGATTGGATGGCTCAAGTGGATGAATTGCTGCACGAGGGTGGGATTTCGTCTCTCAAAGTCATGGCCTTTGGGGATGGTCAGCTATCGGCCTTGGATGCTAAACCTCAATTGTTATCGGCGCCTAACGTAGATTGGGAATATGTTTTATATCCTTTGGATCCATCACAAGGGGGCGGTAACGTGGCGATAGATACTGTTTGGTACGAGAGTGTTTGGCAAAATGCCGATGCCGGGTCTAATGTGTTGCTAAAGGCCAGGATTCGGAATTATTCGGAATCGTCCAAGGAAACATCGCTAAGAATGCTGGGTGAGAAAAAGACGATGCACGTGAAGTCGGTGAAGTTGGAGGCCCAAGGAATTGCGGAAGTGGAATTCCCCCTGTCGGAGATCGAACTATCAAAGGCCAGTGCGCTGCAGTTGGATGAGGATGGGTTTGGGTACGACAATCAGAAATATTTGCATCCTATCAAACAGAATCAGACGGTGGTGTGTGTTTTGGGTACCGACAATGCGGTTTCTGCGATGTTTGCGTCACAGCCATTGCTAAAGAAAGTGGATTTTACAAGGTCCGATTTATTGGCGGGCGATAAAGGGATTTTGAGTTCTGCGCATGCCATTGTTTTGATCAATGATGGGGTTTATTCGGGCCAAGAGTTGGCTGCCTTGAGAGATTTTGTGGCTTCTGGCAAGGTGGTACTGCAGTTTTTTGTCGATCCAATACGTCGGAAGAATTTGAATATAGGCTTTGGGGAATTGCGCGGTGAGTGGTTGGGCGGACAGGTGGCGAAAGGTGGTGTTTTAGGTAAAAGAAGTTCCGGTGCAGGCGGGGATATACAGATTGATCGGTTGGCGGTAGCGGGGGTTCAGCACCCCATATTTGAGAAGGCGTTTGGTGAATCTATATCGGAAAAGACGGAGATGCCTTGGGTGGGTGGCCATTTGAAATTGGAATCGTCGTTGGATTTTGAAACGGTACTGCAATTAGAAAGCGGTGATCCGATTTTGCTAAAAAGAGTTCAGGGCGCGGGTAGTTATTGGGTTTGGCTGAGTGATTTGCGCAGTGGAAGTCAATCTTTGAAGTCATCGGCGTGGTTTTTGCCCATTTTTACGCAGGTTATTGCTTCTTCTGCGGTGGTGGAGCAGCCACTGTATGGAGAATTGTTTAGTGGGAATTTGTTGCCTTTGCCAAGCGATGTGCAAGTAGATGAGCGCGCAGCTTCGCTGCGCGTCAAATCGGGTAACATCGTCATAGATTTACAACAGAATTCTAGCCAACATACTTCTATGTATGTAGGGTCTCAGCCCCAGTATCCTGGGTATTTCTGGTTGGTTGGTAGCGGTGGGAAGGACAGTGTAGAAGTTGCATTGAATTTGGGCCGACAAGAATCAGATTTGCGGAGTTTTGATGATTGGAAATCGATGTCGGTGCCTGGTGGAATTGGTTTAACTCTATCCAAAGGCGACGGAATCGCACCGATTATGCACAATGCCCCATTAAACACCCCTTGGCGCTTGTTTATATGGGGGGCTGCGTTTTTCTTCGCAGTAGAAGTTGTTATCATATTATTAAGACAAAAAATAATCCCATCTGAATCTGTAAAATCATGAGCCATACCGCATTACTTCAAAACGTCACTTTGTTTTCTCCGGGGCACCCGTTGCACAATCGAAGTGTGGAAATTGTGATTAAGGACGGCGTAATCTCGGCATTGGGTGAAGGACTTGGATTGGCGGCCTCGGAGCTAATCGATGGTCAAGGCGCCTATGTTTCGATGGGTTGGATGGATCCCTTTGGCGTTTGTCCCGATCCAGGAGAGCCTTGGAAGGAAACGTTATTATCTTACAGCGAAGCAGCACAGAAAGGTGGATTTACGCAAGTGGCTGCGTTGTGTGGTAGCAATCCTAAGCCCGACAACGAATCTGTAATCGCGCAGGTCAATGGCATCGGAAAAGGGTTGCCCGCGGAAATACTCCCATTGGGTTATAGCAGTGTTGGGGGTGAAGGCAAGGAGATGGCTGAGATGTATGAAATGCATTTGTCTGGGGCGTTGGCTTTTACCGATGGGATAACAGGCAGTGCCTCTTTGGGTTTACGCACAAAATTGATGCAATATGCCCATTCTTTGGGTTTGAATTATATTCATTTTCCTTTTCAAAAGGCCTTGGCGCCGGATGGTAAGATTCATGAAGGTTTGGTAAATGCTAGTTTGGGATTCAAGGGGATTCCTTCTGTGAGCGAGACGGTGGAGCTATTGGCGGATATTGAGTTGGCGAAATATTTGAAGTCGCCTTTAAGGGTAATGGGTGTAAGTTCGGCAGAAAGCGTAGATGTCATCCGCAGGGCGAAAGCCGATGGCGTAGAGATTTATGCAGCGGTTCCAGTGTTGAACTTGATGTATACGGATGAGGCAATGTTGGATTTTGATGAAAATTTGAAAGTGTTGCCCCCTTTGCGCGCCGAATCGGATAGGAAGGCGTTGCTTTTGGGTCTTTTGGACGGGACTCTTACCGCGGTGATGTCGAATCACCATCCAGAAGATATCGAAAATAAAAAACTCGAATTTGATTATGCCGCTTGGGGTGCTGCCACTTTGATGCAAACTTTTTCGCTCATGTGTGAAGCGTTTCAATACGAAAGACCGGAGTTGTGGGTGCCTTTGTTGTTTCAGGGGAATCGACAATTTATGGGTGTTGCGTTGGATGCCATGGGTGAAGGGGCTGAGGCCAATTTGACTCTGTTTACATTAGATGGCGAATACTGTTTGATGGATGAGCGCAATCCAAGCAAGGCTTATAATGTACCTAGGAAAGCGGATGTATTGAAGGGGCGTGTTTTGGGAACCATCCGCAGAGGATGTTATATGAAAAATCATGATTGATAGGATAAAGTTGTTATTGAATCGCGCTTCGGTGTTCCACGGCTTGTTGGCTGGGGTGTTTATTTTTGTCGCCAAAGTCATCGTATATCTAACCCAACATTGGGAATATCGATTCTTACCGGCTTTTACGGTTCTTTCGTTTTTGATCATTCTCTCGGCCATGATTATGGGCGGTTTGGGCGATCGAAAGCAATTGGAAGGCAGTTATTATCAATACAAACAGGCGCTCAGCAGTTGTTTTCGCGCGGTGTTTTTTGCAGTTCTAGTGGGGAGTTTTGCCGATTACGTGCTTTATAGCTTGGTTGATGTGACCTTGGTTGAGCAAACGAAGGGGATCCTGATTGAGCAGTTGCAAGATGGTTTGGGGCAAATGAAGTTCATGAGCAACGACGATTTTGATAAGTTGGTGAAGGAAATCAGAGCGGCGCAAATGGGCACCCTATGGAGCTATATTTCAGGTCTGCCGGGATTGGTATTGGCCAATATGTTTTTTGGTTTGATGGTTGCCCGATACTTACGAGTAAAAAAAGACGCCGATTGGCTGTCTGAGGATAACAGTCACATGGGCTAATCGCTCCCCAAACTATTTTTAAAACCTGTTATTTATGATCAAATCAATTACTTCCGCGCAGAATCAATGGGTGAAAGATGTTTTGGCATTGCAGGAAAAGGCCAAGAACCGCAGGACTGCGGGTCAATTCACCGTGGAAGGTATCAATGAGATTCGTCTGGCCATGAAATCAGGGCTGGTGGTAAAGCAGTTGGCAATCAATCCAGATAAAATGTCGTGGAAGGAGTTAAAAACCTTGTTGAACGTGGGTCAGGAGTTGGATGCTACTTGGATGATTGAAGTCCTCGGCTCGGCTTGGTCTAAGGTGGTTGTTAGGGAAAGCGGACAAAATGCGCTTGCGATATTTGAAATGCCTTCAGAGCCGTTGGAGTGGAAGCCAAAACCGGGCGGACTTTATTTGTTGGTTGAATCGGTGGAAAAACCGGGTAATTTGGGCGCTTTGCTTCGTTCTGCTGATGCCACTGCGGCAGATGGCGTGGTTATATGCGACGAACGCATCGATGCGTATCATCCGCAAGTGATTCGCAATAGCGTTGGGACAGTTTTTACGGTGCCATTGTTCGTAATGTCGGTTCAAAAGGCATGGGACATCATACAGTTCAATGAGGTGCGTCTTTACACAACCTTTATGGAGAATTCGAAAAGTGTTTGGGATATGGATCTCACGCAAACAACGGCAATGCTGGTGGGGACGGAGAGTGAAGGCGTTTCTGATTTTTGGAGAGATAAAGGCGTTAATATTAATATTCCCATGTTTGGGATGGTGGATAGTTTAAATGTTTCTGTGGCGGCTTCATTGATGTTGTATGAGGCGAAACGACAAAGGGCCAAAAAATAATCATTCGATGAAGCAAATTGGAATACTGGGAGCGGGTAGAAGTGCGGGGTATTTGGTGGAATATTTGGGTGAGTATTGCGCTCGGGTGGGTAGAGAACTCTATGTCTATGATTTGGATTTCCATCGATTACAGCATTCGTTTACAGTGAACGAGAAAACGCATCTTGTGGTTGCCGATTTGTCGGATACCCAAGTAGTGTCGGATATTTTAAAGAATTTGGACGTGGTGGTGAGTGTTCTGCCTCCCCCAATGCACTTGCCTGTCGCCAATTTGTGTTTGGAGCATGGATGTCATCTTTTTACCGCCAGTTATACCTCGGAAGGGATGTTGGCACTGGATGCGCAAGCCAAGGAAAAGGGTTTGCTATTCATGAATGAGTTGGGTTTAGATCCCGGAATTGATCATTTGTCGGCCAGTAAGTTGTTTGATCACGCCAAATCGTTGGGTTTGGAGGTCGTTACGTTTGAAAGTCATTGCGGCGGTCTAGTTGATGAGGCTTGCTGTGAAAATAATCCTTGGAAATACAAGTTTACATGGAATCCCACCAACGTAGTTTTGGCAGGACAAGGCGGTTCTAGCATTTGGAAAGAGGAGGGCGAAGTGATGCAGTTGGATGGTCATTTCATTTTTGCCAATGCTAGAGAAATAACGGTGCCGGGGATTGGGGTGTTTGATGTTTATGCGAATCGAAATAGCTTGACCTATGAAAAATTATACGGGTTAACCAAGGCTAGGACATTGTTGCGCGGGACATTGCGACGTAGATATTTTTGCGCAGCGTGGGATGTTTTGGTATTGCAAGGATTTACAGATTCAAAAAATGTTTTGTTTGATGAAATTGATTTGGGAAATGCTGAGGATTCGGATGCTGCGACTCGAGTGAATGAGACAGATAAATCACCCATGATAACGGCTGATATGTGGTTTTTCAAAGTCACAGGTTGTTTGAATACGGATTTGTGGATTGAATCACTTTTGAGTTCAGGGGTTGATTTGGTAAATATCGAAGGACATTTGCGTTTTTTGCAATTGGAATTGGGCTGCGAGAATTTGGTTGTTGTGGGTAAAACATCAGCGCAAATTTTGGAGCAAATTTTATTGGATCGATGGGCCTTGGAAGCCAACCACCGCGATGAAGTTGTAATGGTTCATAAGTTGGGTGTGATGGATTCATTGGGTGATGAAAAGCATTGGTATTCTGTGTTGAAAGTGATGGGTGAGGGCGGTGATAGAACGGCCATGGCGAAAACGGTGGGATTGCCATTGGCGATGGGTGTGGAAACATTTTTGGAAGAGGAATACGCCGATCGTGGAGTGTGTTTGCCATTCGATAAATCATGGTATGCGCTGATTTTAGAAAAGCTTGAGCGTCAAGGAATTGTCTTTGATGAACACTTGATTTAAAGCAATTATCCACAACCGCAGTTTGGGGGGTATTTTGGCTTTAGTTTTGGTAGTCAAATCATATGAATATGTCACAGCGCCCTAAATCTTCATTTGTACAATTTAAGTCATTGATATTGGTCGTTTTGTTTGCAGTCGCAACGATTGCATCAAACGGGATATCTGCCCAAGCCACGGATACGGTATTTTCTGTGCAAGAAAAGTTGATGGGACATACATCTTCGACCGAATCGTTAGTGATTTCGCCTGATGGCAAATGGGTGGCTACGGGCGGTTGGGATCGTAAAATATTGCTGTATTCTATCGATACGCTGGGGATGTTTAAATTGGTAAAAACGTTTACGGGTCATAATGGGGCCGTTACCTGCCTAACATTTGATGCAGCGAGTACTTTATTGGCGTCAGGTTCCAAAGATTTCTCTCTGCGTGTGGTGAATGTTTTGGATGGGTCTTTGGTGTTTCAAACAATGGATCACCTCGATGCAATTACTGCGGTTGAATTTGAAGCGACAGGTAAATTTGTAATGTCGGCCTCCATGGATGGAACGATCAGATTGTACGATATCGCAAATCCTACAAACAATCAAAAGCCACGTTTTTATACCTATGGAAAGCCGGTGAATGATTTGATTACAGCGCCAAATGGTAAGACATTTTTTGTCGCAAATAATGGTAATAACAACGTAGAATCGATTGATTTTACGGGTAAAGTATATCAAACATTTGCCGGGGTTCATACGATGCCGGTGAACTGTTTGGGCTTATCGAACAACAAGCGGATGATGGTTACGGGCGGGAACGACAAATCTGTGGTGGTTTGGGATATCGCAACGGAAAAGCCCTTGAAAACGTTGTTGGGACATACTTGGAAGGTGAATTCTGTGGCTTTTACCAAGAACGATCAATATTTGGTTTCTACGGGTAATGATGGAGAGATTCGGGTTTGGGATGTGAATACCGGTGTTTGTGTTTCGGTACAGAAGAACCTGATAAGCACTGCCAAAGAAGCCAGATTTACACCCAATAATAAATTGATGGTGGTTGCCGGTAAAATGTCGGCTCAGGGTGCCACATTTGGAGCGATTGTATATCGTACACCTCCAATTTGGACCGAGGCTAAGCCTGCGCCGGTGAAGCCTGCGCCGGTAAAATCGGCAACTCCTGCACGTCCGCGGAAGTGAGGTGTCCAACGGAATGACAGTTTTATAGATGTTGAAATTTGGATTCGTGAAGATCCAATTGTGCGCTTTACATTTGTTTTATGTCTGATCAAAGTATCAATAGCGGAAAAGCGCCGGAGCCAGTGGGCTTGTATCCTCATGCCAAGAGGGTAGGTAATTTATTGTTTTTGAGTGGTGTGGGTCCGAGAGAGCGTGGGACCAAGCAAATTCCCGGGGTGATGTTAAACGAGGCGGGTGAGATTGAGAGTTACGATATCGAGGCACAATGCAGAAGTGTATTTCAGAACGTGCGTTGGATTTTAGAGGATGCGGGAAGTTCTTGGGATAATATTGTGGATGTGACGGTCTTTTTGACCAATATGAAGGATGATTTCCCTACTTACAACCGATTGTGGGCCGAATATTTTGGTCAGAATCCGCCATGTAGAACCACATTGGAAATCAATTGTTTGCCAACTCCGATAGGGATCGAGTTGAAGGTGCTAGCCACCATTGATTAATTTCAATCCTGAATCATGGGCGTCGCTTTTGAATCGTTGCGTAATCAATTTTTGGATTACATCGCAAAGACAAAGCGTATGTCGGTTCATACAGTATCGGCCTACACGGGCGATTTAAAGCAATTTGAAGATTTTTTGGAGACTCAGTATGTGAGTTCGTTGGCTGATTGCAAGGCCATCCATATTCGAGGGTTTATGTCGATGTTGCTGGGTGCCGGCTTGACATCTAGAAGCGTGCATCGCAAAGTGTCTAGTGTGCGGGGGTGGTTTAAGTATTTGCGCAAGCAGGGTTTGATGGTTGGCGATCCGATGAGTAAGATTATTCTGCCGAAGATGCCGAAGATGCTGGTGAAGGACATTCCTGCGTTGGACTTACACAATATGTTTGCGAATTTTCCTTGGAATGAGGTGGAGCATGGGGAGCGGGATCGACTGCTTTTGTTGCTGTTTTACACCACTGGGATGCGTTTGAGTGAGTTGATAGGATTGAAGGCCGGTGATATCGATTTTCATCGGGGGAGTTTACGGGTTTTGGGAAAGCGGAACAAGGAAAGGATTATACCGATGCATCCTGAGGTAGTAGATTGGCTGAAGGAGTACATGGGTAGCCATGGCGGTGTTTATTTGTTCGAGACGGAGAAGGGCGAGCCATTTTATCCAATGTTGGTATATCGGATGGTAAATCGGTATTTGAAGTTATTTTCACATGCGGCGAAGACGAGTCCGCACGTGTTGCGACATAGTTTTGCGACGCATATGTTGAATAATGGGGCGAATTTATTGGCGATAAAGGATATTTTGGGCCACGCAAATTTGTCGGCCACCCAAGTGTATACAAAGAATTCATTTGAGAAGTTAAAGCAGGTTCATGCTTTGCATCCACGGAAGTGATTGGTATCCGGGAAACGAAAAAAGCCACCCGCAGGGTGGCTTTTTTAAAAGTCTATAGTTTATACAATTGGACTTGCCAATGCTAAATCGATCGCAGCTTATGCTTCTACGTCGGCCATTTGCATTTTCTGCTTGTAGGCGGCGCGAATTTTCTGCATACGCTTGGTAATACAGGGCTTTTCGAATGCCTGACGAGCACGAAGTGCTTTCACAACACCAGTTTTTTCAAACTTCTTCTTGAACTTCTTCAGTGCCTTCTCCAGCGAATCGTTTTCTTTTACGTTAATTATAAGCATGTTAAATTTTTATTTGGGTCACAAAAATAGATGTTTTTATCGATAAAGGCAAGTTCTTTTAATCTTTCAAAATGTTTCTTGAGATGACGAGTTTTTGAATCTCGCTTGTGCCTTCTCCGATGGTGCAAAGTTTACAATCTCTGTAGAATTTTTCTACGGGGAAATCTTTCGTATATCCATAACCACCAAATATTTGCACGGCTTCGTTTGCGCAATATACACTCACTTCTGATGCATAGTATTTTGCCATCGCACCTTCTTTTGTCATATTGAGTCCTTTGTTTTTTCTATCGGCCGCCTCTTGTGTCAACAATTCTGCCGCCTCAATTCTTGTCGCCATGTCCGCCAATTTGAACGCAATCGCTTGGAAACTTGAAATGGGCTGACCAAACTGTTCTCTTTCTTTGGAGTATTTCAAAGCGGCTTCATAGGCTCCTTTTGCTATACCCAACGACAATGCGGCGATTGAAATTCTACCGCCATCAAGGATTTTCATGGCTTGAATAAATCCATCGCCGATATTTCCAAGGATATTAGTTTCTGGAACTCTGCAATCTTCGAAAATCATTTCGGCCGTTTCGCTGGCGCGCATACCCAATTTATTTTCTTTTTTACCACCTCTGAACCCGGGAGTGCCTCTTTCTATAACAAATGCAGTAATACCTCTGGAGTCGAGTAGTTCGCCAGTTCTAGCCAAAACTACAGCAACATCGCCGGTGATGCCATGGGTGATCCAATTCTTTGAGCCGTTCAGTACCCAGTGGTCTCCATCTTTTTTGGCAACGCATTGCATTCGCAAAGCATCTGAACCTGTGTTGGCTTCTGTTAATCCCCATGCGCCGATCCATTCCGCCGTAGCCAATTTGGGTAGCCATCTTTGTTTTTGTTCCTCGTTCGCAAAAGCCAAAATATGACCGGTACAAAGACTATTGTGGGCGGCCATAGATAAGCCAACGCTACCACAAACTTTTGCCAATTCTTCAATGGCAGCAGCATATTCAAAATAACTCAATCCGGAACCGTTATATTTTTCGGGTACCAAAACACCCATCAAACCCAATTCGCCGAGGGCTTTAAAAATGTGAATGGGGAAGGTTTGAGACTCATCCCAATCCATCAAGTGTGGACGTATGTTTTTGTCTGCAAAATCGCGCACGGTTTGTCTAACCATTAAAACGCTTTCACTTTCTTGGAAATTCATCATATTTAGTGATTGCAAAGATATTAAACGTGGGCCTTACCTGTTAATCGCATTGTCTAATTCTTTCAAGAAATTTGTGGGTTGTTCGATGTGTTACATGGAGGGATAATAGTCTTATTCGATAAATCGTAAATATGGCTCTATTTTCGATTTTTCCTCCATGCTAAGACCCTGCATATCAAGCCAAATGCGTTTTGTTAGTTGTGGATGCTGCGTGAAAAAAGGGCCTAGGATTTTGGCTTTGCTGGGGCCTACATAAGGATGCTTGTAAAGTTGTTTGAAATCTACTTTTTCGTTGAGCGGAATGAGTTTGGATTTGTCTATGGTGATTCTGGCCGACATTACCTCCGCGAGTGTTGTGTCGATTTTGGGAATTTCGATCAATTGTGAAGCCGAATAAAATCCACCAAGTTTTTCTCTGAATTTTAGTATTCTGCGTACTGTTGATGGTCCAATTCCAGGGAGTTCATCGAGGCTTGCGCTGTCAATGTTATTTATATTGATGTTGGCGGGAAATGGATTTTTACGATCAAGGATTTTAGTGAGTTCAGGTTGTAAATATTGCAAATGATTTTTTCCTTCTTGCGATTTTCGCAATTCCATCAGCAGGGCGAAGGCCATTTTATTTGATAAAGGTTTCGGATGTTTTGAATTTTTTGTCCAGTACTCGGATCTATATTTTCCTGGTTGAGAATTCCACCGACCGCTATGTTTAGGTCTATCATATTTACTTCGATAATCCTTAGATAATTCCGGAAGTCCCTTTGGAGCATGGAGTTCAGTTAAAGTCTTTGTCCTTTGAGCCTGGGAATGACATCGAACAATGCCCATAATAGAAAGGGTCGTTATGGCGAACCAGAACGACCCTTGAGTAATATTTTTCCGTAATCCTAACACCGCTAACCTGTCCAAAAGACAGTAGCGAAATTAGGCGAAGACAGCCAAATTTTCTTTGCGATAATCGCCAGAGTCCAATTTGTTTTTGATAGATTTAAAAGCGTCGATTGTTTCTTGAACATCCTCTAGAGAGTGAACAGCGGTAGGAATCAAGCGCAAAATAATCATACCTTTTGGCACAACCGGATATACCACGATACTACAGAAAATATTAAAATTTTCGCGCAAATCTTGGATGAGGTGTGTTGCTTCTGGAATCGTTCCATTCAATACAACTGGGGTTACTGGCGTTGTAGTGATTCCAATGTTGAAACCAGCCTCTTTTAGGCCGTTTTGTAAGGCATTGGTGATGGTCCACAATTTCTCCCTTAACTCGGGTTGTGTGCGAATCATTTCTAAACGTTTGATTGATCCTATTACCAGTGGCATCGGCAATGCCTTTGCATAGATTTGAGAACGCATATTATATCGTAAGAATTTAATGACATGGGGTTCAGAGGCGATAAATGCCCCAATACCAGCCATCGATTTGGCAAACGTAGAGAAGTAAATGTCCACGCCTTCGATGCAGTCTTGCTCTTCGGTAGTTCCAGCACCCGTTTTGCCCATCGTTCCGAAGCCATGGGCATCGTCTACCAATAGGCGGAAATTGAATTTGCTTTTTAGCTCAACGATTTCCTTCAATTTTCCTTGAGATCCTGTCATTCCGAAAACACCTTCGGTAATAACCAATATCGCACCACCGGTGGCTTCAACCACTTTGGTAGCACGTCTCAGTTGTTGCTCTAAACTTTCAATGTTGTTGTGGTTGTATACAAACCGTTTACCCATGTGAAGGCGAACACCATCAATGATACAAGCATGTGCTTCTGCATCGTAAACAATCACATCATGGCGGTCAACCAAAGCGTCAATTGCACTCAAAACACCTTGATATCCATAATTCAGAAGGATACAATCGGATTTTTGAACAAAATTAGCGAGGTCGCGTTCCAACTGCTCATGGTAATTGCTGTTTCCACTCATCATTCGGGCTCCCATGGGGTAGGCCATTCCAAATTGTGCGGCGGCATCGGTATCTGCTTTCATCACGTCGGGGTGATTTGCCAATCCCAAATAATTATTTAAACTCCAGTTGAGGCGTTCTTTTCCGCGGAAAATCATGCGTGGGCCTATAGGGCCTTCCAATTTGGGGAAAGCGAAATAACCGTGTGCATCGTCGGCATATTGGCCCAAAGGACCCATGCGCTCATGCAGTTTGTCGAATATGTCTCTCATGTTAATTGACTACAAATAGATAAATACAAAGGTAACAGTGTAATTATAATAATCGTTTAGAAGTTGTTCTCTGTTTGTGAATAAGGTGGAAATATTGATTTGATGGATATATTCAGAGTATTGGATGAATTATCTACCCACAATAAACACGCAAGGGCTTTTGCCTAGGGTTTCCACCTTTCGTTTCCAAGCGCTGATGGGCTGCGTTAGGATATGTTCCGCTGGTCCCTGCAAGTCTTTGGCAATGCAAAGCAGCATGTCTTGGGGAAGATTTTTGCAGAAAAATTGTAGCAACCTGTCTGTGCGATACGGGGTCTCGATAAACAAATGACTGTGTTTGTCGGTAGCCTTGTTGTTTAATAAAACTGTGAGTTGTTTGAGTTCATTTTCGTTGATGGGCGGATAGCCGTGAAAGGTGAAGGTCTGACCGCTGAGTCCACTTCCTGCCAAGGCGAGCATCAAACTATTGGGTCCCATGATCGGTTTTATATCCCATCCGCGTTGATGTCCGATTTTCACCAACATCGCCCCAGGATCGGCAATACATGGCATGCCTGCTTCGGAAGCCATCCCAATCAATTTGGTATTTTGGATGTCTTTTAGAAACGCTTCCAATTCCTTCTGAGGTGTTCTGGTGTTGAGTTCAAAAATATCGAGATCGTTCAAAGGGATACCCACTTTTAGGCTGGAAAGGAATCGACGTAAAGTTCTTGCATCTTCAGCAACCCAATGTATGATCGGGGTGATTGAATCAATGTATTGCGGCGTATTCATCCAAAGCCAACTATTTTCGCCAATGGGCAGCGGCACTAAAATAAGTTGTGTGTTATTGCTTTCTGCGTTCCCCTCGGCGTATTCCTGCTGCAGTGGAGTTAATTCAGAGTTCTCAAGATTTGAATCGTTGATGTTTATTTCATCCATTGCTGCAAATTTCAACTTTATCGTTGGAAGTCCGCAATTTATCTTTTGCCCATGGAAAATTGTCATTTAAAGGTAAGCATAATTTATTCACTCGGGTTTATCAAGTAACTTTGCGGCGTGAGTTTTATAAATCGACTTAAAACACGTTGGAACGTGCAGAAATCATGGATGGTTTGGGTGATCTTGTTGGTATTTGCCTTAACGGGATTCACGGTGATGTATTTAAAGAAGTTCGTTAAGCCCTATTTGGGTGAAGATTGGTGGGTTGATATGGTTTACTACGTATTGATATTGCCTTTTTATAATCTTTTGTTGTTGTTTTACGGGTTCATTTTTGGACAGTTCAAATACTTTTGGGCGTTTGAGCAGCGATTTTTTAAACGCATGTTTGGCAAAGGAAAATGATTACGCGCGAATCGGTTCTCAAAGCCCTGTCTCATGTAGACGATCCGGATCTCAAAAAAGATTTGGTGACCTTGGGTATGATTGAGGATTTGGTGATTGGCGATAAAATTTCTTTTACGATCGTTTTAACCACCCCCGCTTGTCCGATGAAAGACATGATGGTGAATGCTTGTAAAACCGCTATTCGGATGATGGTTGATTCGGAAATCATGGTGGATGTGTCAACTACGAGCCGGGTTAGAGGCAGTATTCCCATGTCGGATACATTACCCGGAGTTAAGCATGTGATTGCGGTGGCCTCAGGAAAAGGCGGTGTGGGAAAGAGTACGTTATCGGCTAGTTTAGCCTTGGCCCTCAGCGGTATGGGTGCAAAAGTGGGATTGTTGGATGCGGATATTTATGGACCGAGTGTTCCTACGATGTTTGGTGTTTCGGCATCGCCCGAAATGTACATGAAGGGCGACAAGCAGATCATGATTCCGGTGGAAGCGAAGGGTGTGAAATTGATGAGTATTGGTCTGATGACAGCCCGCGGACAAGCAATTGTTTGGCGAGGACCGATGGTTTCTTCGGCCTTTAAGCAGTTTGTGCAGGATACAGATTGGGGGGATTTGGATTATTTGATCATCGATTTGCCGCCAGGAACAGGGGATGTTCAGCTCAGTTTGGTGCAGAATGTTCCGCTCACAGGTGTGGTGATTGTGACAACGCCTCAAGAGATGGCTTTGACCGATGCGCGCCGGGCGATGGGTATGTTTTCGATGGAAGCGGTTAACAAGAAAATCCTTGGTGTGGTGGAGAATATGAGTTATTTCACCCCGGATGATGCTCCAGATAAGAAATACAGACTATTTGGTGAGGGAGGCGGAAAGGCCCTAAGTGAAGAGTATAACGTTCCATTTTTGGGAGAATTGCCATTGAATCCTGCGTTGATGAAATTGATTGATGAAGGCAATTTGACCTCGGATGCCATCGAATTAAAACCCTACGATCAAGTGGCGGGTGCGTTGGCTCAGCAAGTGAGTATGTTGCAAATCACAAAATAATATTACTTTTGCTCACCATGAGTGAAATCAATCAGCAAGTAGAACAGGTTTTGGAAACCATGCGTCCGTATTTGCATGCTGATGGTGGCGATGTGGAATTGGTGGAAGTGAGTGAGGAGTTAGACATTGTTCTGAGATTAACTGGTGCTTGTAGCACTTGCAGCATGAGCGAAATGACAATGACAGCGGGGATTGAAGAGAGTTTGAGGCGAGCCATTCCCAATATTGGAAAAATTACTGCATTAAAAAATTAGTCATGTTAACCCGTCTCTGGATTGCCTTAAAAAATTGGGGTGCATCGGAGGGGAAACCGTTTTTGGGCATACAGGCCTTGGGAATTCCGGTTGTGGCTTTGGTTTTTTTGACGATTCGCGCGCAGTTTGGAAACGATACTCGTTTAAATTCTCTGTTATCCGCAACGCCCCCGAATTGGGATTGGATAGTTTCTTGTTTGATTTTAATCGTTTATTCCGCCGATTTTATCTCTGATGCGATTGCTTGGGATAGAATCGGTGTGAAATTCGCTACTTGGCAGTTGGTCTTGGCCGTGGGGTGGATTTTATTTGGCAGTTTTATCCTTTTGATGCTGACGGTTGTCTTGCCTTTGTTGGGTTTTGGCATGCGAGAAATGGCTCTCCTCGATTTGCTATTGAGTCTTCGCTATTTGGTTTTAGGAGGATTGGTGTACAGCTATTTCAAATGGAGAGGCGGTTCTGTTCTTGCTTTTTTTGGCCCAGTTTTGATAGCTTTCGTCTTTGCTGCGGCCGTCTTCGGTGGGTTGCCATCGGCCGGTTTTATATCGTTCTGGTTTCAAGGATTTTGCATCTTCCTGTTGAATATTTTGTTGATGCAATACTTCGAAAAAGACAAAGATGCGGTATCCCAAACACCCAATTTATGGCTTTTGAAGTGGCGCAGAATCATGCCGATGGTCGCCGGTTTGCTGATTCTTCTGATCACCGTTGGGTGGGTTTTCAATGATTTTAATGGGAATAATTTCGATGGCAATAATTTCGGAATAATTTTGTTGTTAGCGATTTATGGGTTGATGTTCATTTTCCCAACGGCGTTTAGATTTGCCCGTTGGTATCGAGTGTTGATTGATAGCGCCTTGATTTTGTGGCTAATTTAAGCAGCGCGATGTTTCGCTTTTGCAGCCAAGTGTAGCAAAAGGAATCCCAGTACTGCGGCGGTTGTGCTGCCAATCAAAATGCTGATTTTTCCCAAATCGATTTGCTGGGTATTGGTAAAGGCTAGGTTGTCGACGAACATCGCCATCGTAAAGCCAATTCCACCTAAAATACCTGCGCCAAAGATCATCGTTTTGTTGATGCTTGATGATAAACTCGCTATTCCCAATCGAATTGCCAGCAGACTGAAAAGGAAAATGCCAACGGGTTTGCCGACCAGTAAGCCAAAGAAGATGCCAAGACTTTCGGGGGATAAGAGAGCGCCGGTCATCTCGGAATTGATTGTAATTGCAGTGTTAGAAAGTGCAAATAATGGCAATATGATATAGGTGACAGGCCATTGGATTTTATGTTCTATGCGATAGGAAAGGGTGGCGGGGGTTCCCGATTTGAAGGGCAGTGCAAAGGCAAGGATTACGCCGGCCAAGGTTGCATGGATACCGCTGTGGAGCATGCAAAACCAGAGAGATAATCCCAATATGAAGTATATCCAAAAGTTCTCATTCCCCTTGCGATTTAAGAAATATAGGGCGGCGCAAATGAATGCAGTGAGTATCAAATACAATCCCGAAAATCCATTGCCGTAAAATATTCCAATCACCACAATAGCGCCTAGATCGTCGATGATGGCTAATGCGGTTAAGAATACTTTTAACGCTGGCGGGACTTTATCGCCTAACAAACCCATGATTGCAATGGCAAAAGCTATGTCGGTTGCGGTTGGAATTCCAATTCCTGAAATAGATTCTGGGTGATTGAAATTGAATAGGAGGTAGACGAGTGCTGGGAAAATCATTCCGCCTAGGGCTGCCATTACGGGGAGCATTGCACGTTTACGACTGCTGAGTTCGCCAATGTATAGTTCTCTCTCTATTTCTAGACCAACCAAGAGGAAGAAGATGGTCATCAAGGCCTCGTTGATCCAACCGGTGAGGCTGTGTTTGAGGTGGAATCCACTCCAGTTGCTGCCGATTTCAGTTTTCCAGAACGATGTGTATTCTTCGGCGATGGCAGAATTGGCAAGTAGTAAAGAAGTAATGGTGGCAAAAACCAATAGTATTCCCGCCGATTGTTGACTTTGGAAGAATTCTCTAAATAAAGCGGTTAATCGAAAGGTGTTATTCGGTTTTTGAGGGTGATTCATTGGTTGATTTTTCTGATTACTGAGAAATGGGTTCGATACGATCTTTCATTCCTTCTAGCCAGTGTGCTTCGCATCGCGCTTCATAGATATCGGTATGTCCAACCAAGAGTAGATCGTCGTTTCCGGGTTTGCGGAATGTGAAATTGGCATTGCCGTTACAAACATGACATTTTGCTTTGACATCGATTTTTTGGGTGGCCAATTTTTTGAGCGACGCCATGGGTCCAAAATCACGTGCCATATAGTCTTTGTCGAGCCCGGCCGCCACCACCTTAATCTGATTCATCATCAATTCGCCGATCACTTCAATAATGAATGGTCCAAAAAATTGGACCTCGTCTATGTAGACTTCCTTGGTCATTTCATTGATTAACGGATAGATTTCTTCAGCTTTTGATATGCGATGGGCAAGCATTTGAATTCCGCTGTGGGTGTTGATAGTAGTGGCATTGTATCGTTTGTCGAGTAGGGGTTTTACAGCCAATTTTTCCTCGGTAGAACACATGCTTTCGTTGTATAAACCAATCAACTGAGTGGTTTTCCCTGCAAACATGCAACCGTGGATAAGTGTAAATTCTCTCATGACAAAATTTCAAAGGCTGTTGTAACTTGCCGCTATCAATGGAAGCAAATAAAACTCCCCTGTTAGAAGTGCTAAATAACTTAGCAAGTATACATCATGAAGTGCGAAACGACCAAACCCAATTGTTAGATATTGAGACGTTGGGAAAATTGAAATTATTGGCGGCTCAGTTGTACATGGAAGTGGATATTGAGTTGCTTTCGATGGAGTTTCCTGAGTTGCAAGAAACGGATTCTGAATTGACCTCCGATACTTCAAGTGATACAATTGTTGAGTCTACTTCGGACCTTTTAATTGATCTGTTTGTTCCTGAGGTTGAAATCGCAAATATCGAATTGCCTTTTGCGGAAATCGCAACAGAGGTCGATGTTATCGATGAAACTTTAGCCTCTCCGGAAGCTGTGATGGCAGAAATTGAGATTTTTGAGGAAATTGCCGCGGTTCAGGAAACTGTTGTTTTGGAGGTCGTTGAAGAAGTTCAAATCGCTTTGCCTGATCCAATACCAGTGCCCGTTATTGAGCCTAACGATAGGGGTTCGAGTGCGCAAACTTTAGCCGGAATTATTGGTCAATTTCCGCTGAGTAGGAGGTTTGAATTCTCAAACATCCTTTTTGGGGGTGACATGGATAATATGGGTTTGTTCGTCCAAGAAATTATAGATGCGCCCAATGCGGCGGCGAGGGGGGATGTTTACGATCGTTGGTATGAACAAAAACAATGGCGTAGAAGGGATGAATCTGCGAGTGATATGTGGCGGATGATTAAGCGAATCTTTACCCAATAAGCCAATTGCATTCGGCGACTTTGGTGGTCAGCAATGCAGAAGTTTATTCGATCCAATCCTTTTTTTATTCCCCTGTTGGGGTTATTTGCCGGCTATATATGGAACCGATTGGGGTTTTTTAATCCTCAATTGTCTGTTTTTGGAGCGCAATGCTATCCGCTATCGCTGATGGATCTGTGTCTTGGTGGACTACTTTACTTTTGGATGTATAAGCCCAAATACCGAAAGTGGAATCCTACCATTCGCATGATTTCTCTATTTTGGTTGCATTGTGGGGTGGCATTATGGTTATTCTCAGGGGTTAATTCAGTAGATGCTTTGCCATGGGAATCTCAGAAAGTTAAGGGTTGGGCGTTAATTGAAGTCAGGGATAGTATACTGCCGACAAAAAAAGGTGCTGGAATCGTTTGTTGTGTCGGTTGGAAAGGTCAGAATGGTCGTGTTTACGATGCATCGCTGGCCTTGCGATGTATTTTGTATCGAAAAGATTCTTCAGAAACGATAAGTGTTCCGCAAGCGTTAAGAAAGTATTGGGTCCCTACGGATTTGATACATTCTTATTCGGAGCCTGAAGTTCCATTCGATCCCAATTGGCGCAGAATTATGCGAACGCTGGGCATTCATGGGCATGTGAGATGGGACGCGGATGTGATTTTGTTAGAGAATGAGCCTATCAGTGATTGGTTCGCGCCAGTGTATCGTTGTAAAAATCAGTTGTTGTCTTGGATTCGTAGAGTACTTTATTCTCAATTGAATGAGACTAATGCAGGTTTGACCTATGCGATGCTGGTGGGTGATAAATCCGGACTTGATGTTGTGATAGAAAAGCAATTTGGGATTGGTGGGTTATTGCATGTTCTGGCTGTGTCGGGGATGCATGTATCACTGATTATGGGGGCATTACTTTGGTTGGTCACGGGGTTTGGATATCAGGGGCGGCCAACAATAAAAACCTTGTTTTTATTGTTGGCCGCCGGGTGGTTTTATGCCTTTTTAAGCGGTAGCTCCGCATCTGTAATTCGAGCAATGATTGGCGCTTCTTGGGTTTGGTTGGGGAAATTTGCAGTGCATCGCCGACAAAAACTGACGCATGTTTTGTGCGGTTCAGCCTATTTACAATGGATTTCAGATCCCTATATCGTGGAGCAATTGGGGTTTCAACTCAGTTATTTGGCAGTGTTGGGTATAGCGACATTGCATTCTCGTTGGATGGATCTTTATGAGCAGCCATCCTCAGTCCTGAATGCGGTGATTTCTAGCTTAAGCCTTACCCTTAGTGCAACGCTGTTTACTTTGCCCTTGATTTTATTTCAGTTTGGGGCCTTTCCGACATGGTTTTTATTAGGGAACTTGTTTTTATTGCCCCTATTTTCATTGATGGTTTATCTGTCTTTGATTTGCCTTTTGTTGGTTTGGGTACCCTTTTTATCCGATTTTCTTTTTGGATTCCTTGATCTGTTGATTCACTGGGTTTTGCAGTTGTTAGGGTTGTTCGAACGTCTCCCATTGCCACAGTTGCAAACGCTGCAGTTGGGATTTGGCTCCCTGATTTGTCTGATGGTTGTCGTTTTTTTTATTGATCGATATTTCATGACGCTCACCCAAATCGACAATCGCTCCGAAGCGGGGTTGAAGCGAAAGATGGGTGCTGCAATGATGGGAATTGGGTTTGGATTGATGTCGTTTTTGCTGGTTCATGAACTGGAAATTCAATCGAATTACAATCGTGCGGAATCCTTTGTCGTAAGTCATTATCAAGAATTGTTTACCATTGAAAAATTGGGCCAAACATTGGTCGTACAGGGCGAGATTTATCATGAAAAAACGCAACGGCGAATCATGGAGAAACTAAAAAATTACATACATCAAATGGGAATTGAAAAAATAGAATGGAGGCATCGTGGTCGTGACTCGCTTTGAAGTGAATTGGGGCGCTCTAGAATCAAAAAGTGAGGATTCATTGCTTGTGATGTAACTTTGTAAAATGAGTTCATTATTGCTCACCCAAGTGGAAGGTCGTATTGCGACATTAATTCTCAATCGTCCGGAGAAGAGAAATGCCTTAAGTCCGGAATTGGTTTCGGAGATGACGGCCGCAATGGTCTCTGTAAACGCGAATGATGAGATAAGGGTTGTTGTGATTCGCTCGGCCGACAAGCCTTTTTGTGCTGGGGCCGATTTGTCGTATTTGGCAAAATTGCGCGATTTCTCTTTGGAAGAAAATGAAGCCGATTCTCAGTCGTTAAGAAGATTGTTCGATTTGATTTATTTATCGCCCAAGATTGTGATATCTCAGGTAGAAGGTCCTGCGCTGGCTGGTGGTTGTGGTTTGGCGACATTGGCTGATTTGTGCGTTGCGACCCCTGATGCCACATTTGGATATACGGAAGTGAAGATTGGTTTTATCCCAGCGTTGGTGATGGTGTATTTGCGTGAAAAAATTGGTGGCGGCATTTTGAGGGATTTGATGTTAACGGGCCGAGTGCTAAAGGCGGAAGAGGCGTTTAATTTGGGTCTGGTGCAGCGATTGGTTTCTTCTGATGCCATCGATAATGTTGTGAATCAGATGGCCAAGGAACTTTGCCAAAACACATCGCAGCAGGCTATTGCTTCGGTAAAGGGGATGTTGCAAACCATTCCGGGCATGACTCGCGATGAGGCTCTGGATTATGCCGCCAAACAAAATGCGGTTGCCCGAGGTAGTGTTGACTGTAGGAAAGGCATCGATGCGTTTTTGCAAAAGCAACCTTTGAAATGGTGATTGATTTAGAGAGATGAGAATCGTAGATACCCACTGTCATTTGTACAGTAAAGATTTTGATGAGGATCGAGCTGAGGTGATTGCTCGTTCCATTCGAATGGGCGTTGATAGGATATTACTGCCCAATGTGGATCTAGATACGGTGGATGGAATGCATGATTTGATGCGAGATTACCCGGAAGTTTGTTATGGAATGATTGGGTTGCATCCCTGCGATGTTGGAGAGGACTGGGATCGAGAATTGTCAGTGTTATTAAACCTTGCCGATACGCATACATACTGCGCGGTAGGTGAAATTGGCATTGATTTGTATTGGGATAAAACAACCCAGGGCATTCAAGAGTTGGCATTTATCCGCCAGGTAGAATTCGCATTGTCCAAAGGTTTGCCCATCGCAATTCATTCTCGAAATGCTACGCATCGTATCATAGAACTATTAAAGTCGTACAAAGGAAAAGGATTGCGTGGGGTGTTTCATTGCTTTTCGGAGAGTTACGAATTGGCGCAAGAAATAATCAAATTAGACGGTTTTTTGTTGGGGATTGGCGGTGTTTTGACATTTAAGAATTCAGGTTTGGGTGAGGTGCTCGCGAAGATTGATATGGAACATATTATTTTAGAAACGGACAGTCCGTATTTGTCGCCGATGCCACATCGCGGGAAGCGAAACGAGCCGTCATATACTCGTCTCGTTGCGGAGAAATTGGCAGATGTAAAGGGTGTTTCATTGTTTGAAGTGGCGGAAGTAACCACTAAGAATGCGGAAAGGTTGTTTGGAATTTGAATCTTTTGTTGTTAGATAGATAATGAAAATCATTGTCTGTAATAGATGTTTGGCGTAATTTTATAACTTCAAATCGTAACGCATTGGAAAAGAAAGAAACCGATACCACTAAGCTTCAGAAGCAAGTAAAAGTGCTGATTTGGAGCGTTTCTGTGATTTTGGTGGTTGTGATAATGATTTCTGTTTTTTGGTTTGTTGGACAGGACATGGCGGCGGAAGATTTGGATCAAAGTAGTGGGTTGAATCAAGATTTGTATCAGGATAGTGCTGCGCCTGTTGACTTTCCGCCTTTGGATACCGCCTCGGATTTATGGACAGCCCAAGATTTGAGTTTGGTGCCCGGTGCTAAGAAAGATATGGTTGAATATGGTAGAGAATTGATTGCCAATACATCCCAATATTTGGGTCCAAAAGGAAGCGTTGCTCAAATTAGCAATGGGATGAATTGTCAAAACTGCCATTTGCAAGCTGGGAATCAACCCTATGGAATCAATTTTGGTTCTGTATGGAGTACCTATCCGAAATTTCGTCCTCACCGACCTCGCGGCGAAAGTTCGGAGGACTTATTTATGAGAGTTTCGAGTTGTTTTGAGCGATCTTTGAATGGCACTTCGCCAGCAAAAGGGAGTAAAGAAATGCAGTCCATTCTGGCTTATATCAATTATGTGGGTGGTAATGTCCCCAAAGGTCAGAAGGCCAAAGGTTCAGGTATTTACGAGATGCCTTTATTGTCGAGGGCGGCTGACCCAGTTAGAGGGAAAATGATTTATGCCAAAAAATGTGTTAGCTGTCATTTAGAAAATGGTGAAGGCCAGTTGGCTGCAGATGGGAAATCTTATCAGTATCCACCGCTTTGGGGTTCACATTCATATAATTCAGCGGCTGGTCTATTTCTATTGTCTAAATTTGCTGGCTATGTGAAAGCGAACATGCCTCAGGGTGCAACGTATAGGGGTCCACTATTGAGCGACGAAGATTGTTGGGATTTGGCGGCTTATGTCAATTCGCAACCCCGTCCGTCCAAAGACCTAGGCAAAGAATCGCCCCTATTGGAAGAGAAATTATTTGATTATCCATTTGGACCGTATGCCGATGGGTTTTCTGAAAAACAACATAAATACGGACCTTTTAAACCCATCAAAGAAAAAAGTAAACTATGAAAATAGAACAAATTTATACCGGTTGCTTGGCACAAGGTGCTTATTATATTCACAGTGGTGGAGAGGCGATTATTATTGATCCACTTCGCGAAGTACAGCCCTATCTAGATCGTTTGGAAAAGGACGGCGTTGTATTGAAATACATTTTTGAGACGCACTTTCATGCGGATTTTGTAAGTGGTCATTTAGATTTGAGCAAGAAGACAGGCGCTCCCATCGTCTTTGGACCAACGGCATCGCCATCGTTTGAATGTTTGATAGCTGAAGACGGTCAAGTATTTGCCCTAGGTGATGTGAAAATTAAAGTGTTGCATACACCCGGACATACGATGGAAAGTACTTGTTACTTGTTGTTGGATGCGGATGGTACGCCTCACAGTTTGTTTAGTGGTGATACTCTGTTTCTTGGCGATGTTGGTCGCCCTGATTTGTCCCAAAAAGCAGCAACCATCACCCAAGAAGAATTGGCTGGAATGTTATATGATTCTTTGATGAACAAAATCATGCCTTTGCCAAATGAGGCGATGGTGTACCCTGCACATGGCGCGGGTAGTGCATGCGGTAAAAATATGATGAAGGAGACGATGGACTCTTTGGGGCATCAAAAAGAAATGAATTATGCGTTGAATCAGCCATCGAAAGAAGCTTTTATTGAAGCGGTATTGGATGGATTGTTGCCTCCGCCAGCGTATTTCCCTATGAATGTTGCAATGAATAAAACGGGCTATGAGTCGGTGGATGTGGTGATGGGCAATGGGATGCGAAAATTAGAGGTAGATGCGTTTGAAGTGGCAGCGGAATCCATGGGTGCGGTGATTTTGGATACGCGCGCTCCTGGAGAATTTGCCAAGGGATTTGTACCTAGAAGTATCAATATTGGAATTGACGGTCAGTTTGCGCCATGGGTGGGTTCTGTGATTGGGGACGTGAAAACTCCGATTTTGTTAATTACTGCGCCCGGACGTGAAGAAGAAACTGCGATGCGATTGACGCGTGTTGGGTTTGATCATTTGTTGGGGCATTTAAGTGGGGGTTTTGAAACTTGGGCAGCGTCTGGAAGAGAAGTGGATACGGTAAATCGTATTTCACCACAGACTTTTGAGGCAGAATGGAATAAGGAAACCTATGTTTTGGATGTTCGAAAAGAGACGGAATATGCGGCGGAACATGTAGACGAAGCCTACAATAAGCCCTTGGATTGCATTAATAGCTGGTTCATGGAAATGGACGATTCAAAGCCATTTTACCTACATTGTGCTGGCGGTTACAGGAGTATGATTGCTGCTTCTATATTAAAATCTCGCGGGGTTCATAATTTCAAAGAAGTGGATGGCGGTTTTGCCGCCATTGCAAAAACTCAGTTACCTAAAACAGATTTTATGTGCCAGAGTAAATTGCAGAAATTGTCTTGATTTCCGCGACTTGGTTGTTGTGGCGCTATCAGAAACGCCGAATGATAATTAGGGTTTATCAAACTCCCGTTTCACGATTCCCGTAAGGAATGGGAGTTTGAACCTGCTTGGTAATACCCATAAGATCAATTCGCTGATGGGATTGAATCGGTGAGGTCGCTTCTTCTGGAATAACTTATTCAAACTTTTGCGAGCCACATCCTGCGGTAATAATTGGGTGATTCTACCCAACCATCCCTGTTTTAAAATACGGTCTACAACTGCATCATTCGTTGGCATTGCCCCCGGATTGATTACACTGAAAAATACATTTGAATCCTTGTATTCCGCACTCATTCCCTTGGTGAATGAATCTACAAACGCCTTTGATGCTGGGTATACCAATTTATAACCCACCGGATTAAAGGCGGCCAAACTAGATATGTTTAACACAAAACTCTGGGTTTGACTCGTGAGGTTGGGTATCAATTGTCGCGTGAGAACAGCGACTGCCATTATATTCAATTGCATGATCTTGTTGACCAAGTTCACCGGGGCGTCTCCGAATTTCATCGTACCACCAATCCCCGCGTTATTTATTAAAAGGAAAATGGAATACATTTCGTTAATTGATTTGGAAAATGAGATCACATCGTCGTAATCAGACAAATCCACTTCAAAAAAAACCGATGATGTTTTATATGTGCTAATGATTTCCTCATTTAATAAATGAATATCTTCACCTGGAAGGCTCACAAGAATGGTGTTGATACCTCTCGAGCCCAATTCAAGTGCGAAGGCTCTGCCAAGTCCTTTGCTTGCGCCTGTTACAATTGCGAATCTTTTCATTTACCTATTGCTCATCCAAGAAGCCAATCTCTTCCCCCGATTACACAGGCGAACACTGAGAAATTCCAATGCACTTGAAATGCGACGCAAATTAACACTAGTAAATCTAATCAAGTTGCGATAATCCGTAATTTTAATATTCGGGATTTGCGATAATTAATAATTACTTAAGCAGCGAGTATTTCCACAGTCCCCATCGATGTAGTCGGTATCGAATAGAGACCCCCAAACATCCCAATCCATAAATGGCGCTGTTCCGCAGATTGATCGAACTTGCTTCTTCAAAATACTTGGTTGGACAGCTTACTTCGCCAATCTTGAATCCAGCATCTACGCATTGTGCCATGATCTGATTGTCGAAAATAAAGTCGTCCGAATTCAAATCCCAACGAATGGACTCTAAAACGTCTCTCGAAAATGCGCGGTAACCCGTATGGTATTCAGAAAGTTTTTGGTTGATTAATATGTTTTGAATTAATGTAAGGATCCTGTTGGCTATGTATTTAACCATTGGCATTCCCCCCTCTAAAGCGCCTTTGCCCAAAATGCGAGATCCCAATACCACCGGGTAAATATCCGTGGCCACCAGATGAGCCATGGCGGGGATTAGCTTTGGAGTATACTGATAATCTGGATGTAGCATGATGATGATATCCGCCCCCAAATCCAACGCCTTGCGATAACAGGTTTTTTGATTGCCCCCGTAGCCTAGGTTTTTCTCGTGTTGAATTAAATGTTTGATGCCTAAGCTCGCCCCAACCGACAAGGTATCGTCGCCCCCCGCATCGTCTACCAATACAACCTCATCTACAATGTCGAACGGGATTTCACGATACGTTTGCTCCAACGTCAGCGCCGCATTGTACGCCGGAAGAACAACCACAACTTTTTTACCGTGAATCATACTACGAAAATAAGGGATTGCTATTAATGCCCCTCAAATTCCATGCGATATTCCATATAGACTCCCGCCGTCCATCCAAAAAAATCGGGCATCGGATATTCATTCACTACTTGCAAGGTGCCATAATCGATGTTGTATTTCTCCCAAAATTTTTGGGTGATCGCAAATTGGACTTCCACCGATTCCATGAACGATAAAATAAGTTGGTTTCGTTTTATGTTGAGCATGAGGTTTGTCAATCTCCCCTTCCCCTGGCCGTTGGAATAATTTTCGATGGCCTGCGCTGCAAAATGCGTCAACGGTGGCCAAGCATTTGGACTGTCCCATTGGGTTTTCCAAAGCACCCGATTTGCTTCAATCCCAGAAGAATCTTTCGACAATGGCAAGCAAGGATAAACGCCAAATTTGCCGATGTAAGTATTCGATAATCGTACTAAGGCCGTTTTATTTCCAGAATTATGCTTTGCCAATCCAACAAAATAGGGCATGAATTGGGCCGCGTTGTGATTGAAGTTGATTTCACGTTTTGCCGAGTCGTAATCCCAATACCATCCAGTATGTTTGTCGTAAAATAGCTTGTTTATCAATGCTTTGCGTATTGATGCGCGCTTTTCCCAGATCCTTGATTTTTTGTGCTCATGTAGGACTTTATAGCCATTGCTGAGGGTTTTTTCGCTCAAATAAAGCAAGCAGTTAAGATCCAATGGGGCGATGCTCATGCACCGCGCGTTAAATCTTGTGGTGAAATCCCATCCGCTCTCCGCCTCCGCCAAAAGGTGGTTAGAAAGTTGAATTCCACGACCCTGTTTTTTGCCTTCCGGGCTCCGAATGCTGTCGTTGTTTAGTTTGGAATACATCGAATCAAACCCCGAGCCCAAACGACCTCTCAGAAACTGCGCAAATCGAAGTAAAAAAGCATCGTTCGCGTTGTTGCCATAGTGATTCAAACGCAAGGCCGTGGGATTTTTTTGTGCGCCGTCAATGCCTTGATATTCTTGGGGCAATAACCCTAGTGAACGATTTTCCATCCACCAGTGATGCTCCTTTTCTAACGCTTTTAGTGCAACGCGTAACCAAGCCGTATCGGCGGTGACTTCGAAAATGTCGTTGATCATCGCGCCAAGCAAAGGTGGTTGACTTCGATTTGTCATCGAAAAACGATTTGCATTGGGGACAAACCCGAATTTGTTTAGCAAGTATATTAAGTTGTTGCAATTGTTAATGGCTTGCTGTATGGCAAACTTCTCGTCGGCAGTAGATTCGCCGTCACGTTGGGGATGACTCCCATAAGCAAGCAATCCGCAATTGATGAAGTAGCTGTCCCAATAATACATTTCGCGGAACATCTGATTGCCCGCCAGGGTTGGGGTAGAATAAGGGTAAGGCAGTCCGATGAAATCGGCCGAATCATGGGTTAATGTTCGAACGCTTTTCTTCCAATTTGCAATGTAATGTTGCTGCGCTTCTGCGATATAGGGCTCAACCGGGATTGCTTTCTGTGCGCTCAATGGGTTTAGTAACATTATCGAAACAAGCCAGAGAAGACTTCTGAAATGAATCGAAAAAGTAGAAAATCGCCCGCATCGCATCCCTCAAAAATAAGGGTATCGAAGCGCTTTAGGAAAGTTTGGTTAAATCAACGACGCAATTCCATCCCACAATGCAATCCTAGCAGTTAATGCTTCCTGCGCGGTTGTTATGGCCTCGGACCACTTCTGAGCATCTTCGCCGCAAACATGGGAAAGCATCAACGCAGAGAGCCCCGCATGATGGTCGCCATCCAATTCGATGTGCCTTTCCAAATAATAAATCAGCGTGTTAAAATTCTGACCGTTGGCATTGAGCTCTTTTACCATCGCCAAGAACATGTCTGGAATCAAATCTTCCCGACCAAATGCGAACGCCGCAGCCACTTCGTGTAGGTTGTCTCTGTCGATGATATCAAAAGTGGTCGCGATGAATTTCGCGGCTGAACTCGGAACGCTACTTAGCTCAATCGCCTGTCGCAGTTCTGTCCCTTCTGCAACGCGATTTACCAATTCGTCGATGCCTTCGAACGATGCGCCCGCCTCTGACATCGCACGTTTGTATAACTCAAAATGACTGATATGTCCGCCATTTGGATCTTCATCGCTCTCTTCGCCCAACACGATTTCATTGATAAAAAAACGCAATTCGGCTGTGCTTTTCGGTGTCCATGGAGCCTGGGTGCAAGTGAGGTTGTTTTGTAAATATTTCAGCAACGACATAAAATCCCATACCGCATATACATGGTGTTGCATGAAAGTCTGAAGCTTTTCACGCGAGTTGATTTTGTTGTAAAGGGGGTGATGTGCAAGCTTCGTTCTAAGGGGCTCGATGCTTGTTTGTAGCTGATGTAAATATTGATTTTGTGATGCTGCTTCCGACATGGTGCAAATTTAACAATGCATCGGTTTTAAGGTTTTCGGAAACTCGGAATTATTGTCATTTTTATGTCAGTCGCGAATTAGAATAGGAGAACTATCCCTGTCACTGCTATGGAGCTCCCTTTGCGATTCGTTTCTCTGGGACGTTCTTTGTCATTTACCTTTTGATATGATATAGTATTAAAGGCCCAATTCAAATACCTAAGCAGCTTAACCTAAGTTTTTCTTGGTGGATTTACCGGCGGCGGCATCAATCTGATTCATCGCCATCATCTCCTTCAGGGTTTTGTTCATCCCGTCCGTTGATCCATCAAGGAAAATTACGTTGCCTTTGCCGTCTGCTGCGAAGTTTTTGATCGCTTCCGTCCACATGCTAAACAACAAGAAAGATGAGTCTAAATCGGCTTCCTTCATTTCGATGGCAGCGTCGCTCATACCCTTGGCAACCTCTTTACGGAACAATGCGATACCTTCACCCCTCATCTGCGCCGCGATTTTCTCGGCTTCAGCAGATATTTTGATGGCGTTACCTTCCGCTTCCGCAGCTTTGGTTTTGGTAATCAATAAGGCCTGACCTTCATTCTCAGCGGCCGCTTTCAAATTAGACGATGCCACTACTTGCGCCATACTCTTGGTAATAACTTCATCAAAAGTGATATCGTTCAACTGCAAATCGATCAAATGGTAGCCCCATGCCTCTAAAACAGCATCAATCCCTTCCTTTACCGATTCTACGATTTCTTTGCGAAGGGCTAGGATTTCGGCTTGTCTTTTGGTAGCAACAAATCCGCGAATCGAACCTTCAATCGTTCTGATCAACGCTGTCATAAAATCACGGTCGTTAACAAACTTAAAGGCCACATTTTTCAACGTTTCCTCACGATTATCGAATACTGAATAAAGCAACATCGCCTTAAAATAAACGTTTGCCTGGTCCTGTGTAATCGCTTGGAAATCCAACTCTATACTCCTGTTTTGGATCGATATTTTACGATAAATCACCTCAAGAAAAGGAATCTTTAAATTCAGTCCTGGATATAGAATTCTACGGTATTTACCGAACATGGTAATGATTGCGATACTTCCTTGTTGAACGGTTTGGATAGATGCCAGCAAAACAAGAGCTGCAACGCCTAAATAGATGTAAGTGGTTGTCATGGTATCTCAAAGATACATGTACTGCAATCAAAAAATGCGTACTAAAAATTTCAAAAATTCGATCCGTAATTCTCCAAAAATCCTGTTAAACTGAGCCATCCATTTCCGATAACCGAGTTTCGTAGGTCACGATTTTGTTTTGACGTCCGTTTTTGTGCTGAGGAATAAGCTCTTTATTGAGGCTACGTTTAATGGGAATTCTAAGATGATATGCAACATGCTTAGCACGTAAATGGCTACTAGTCCGATGCGATAATTGAAGTAAAACATCAAACAGCAGGCAATCCACAAAGAAAGTGTGATGTACATTTTGCGTTTATCGACCTTATGCCATTGGATGACAGATGTTTTGGAAAACCAGTTGAGGTAGTGATAGGTATAAGCGAAGGCGATAAAGGTCTGAACTTTCCAAACGATGGGGAGTTGCAGGTTCCAGTTGCTACCATCGGAATGACCAAGCATGCGTGTTAAAGCGTAGTTGACCTGGTGGAAGTTGGTCGCGATGAAGGTTTCGAAAGTAGATTTTGCTGTTTCAGAGGGGAGGGCTAGCGTTTCTTTTGATGCGATGACAAGTAAAACGAAGAACATCGAAACAACATTTACATAGCCCCAGGTAGATTTGCTTTTTTTTGCACCCGACCACATGAACAGTATCGTAAAGAGAAATACATGGATGATTGTTGGCAGGAGTATGCCAAAACAAACGGCAAAAAAGGTGAATTTATATAGGAAGACGGTGGCAAGTGCACAGATTCCAATGATGAGCATCCGATTGGTGGTCTGTTGGGTAGATTGGAAAACCACGGCGAAAATGAATACCACGAACAAGGCTGAAAAGCTCCATTGGGTATAGGTGCTGAGCGGTTTTGAGAAATCGGATTTTAAGATTGATTCGTGCAGGGGTTTGGTTAGCTCCCATTTTCCAATTTCAAAAAAGGCGAATGTGATTGTGAGTAAAAGCAAGCCAATAAATACCGCTTTGAGGTAATTTCGCTTATCGTTTTGGTCCGATAGGAAATAGTTTTTCTTTTCCAACCAATTGATTTCTGTAAGGTAGTGGAGTGGCCCCAAAACCGCATAAGAGAAGAGAAAGAGCTGGAATGGGAATTGGAATGCTAAAAACAGAGTAACCCAAATCAATAGAAAATTGGTGATTTCGATTTTTTTTGCCTCGCCCATGAATGAATCGGGAAAATAGGGTATTTTAACCATAAAAAACCCCAAATTCGCTTGAATTCGGGGAAAAAGAGGGTATAAACTGGGTTTTTTGTAGAGAGGAAGGGATTCGAACCCTCGAAACGCTTTTGGCGTTTACACACTTTCCAGGCGTGCTCCTTCGACCACTCGGACACCTCTCTAGGAGGGATCAAAGATAGTGAATGAGCCCCGTAATTATTTCAGAGGAATCCAATTTCCTCCGATAAAGGCAAACCCGAAAATTTCCATGACTTCGGCTCCGTTTACGATTGTAGTGTTAAGCATGTTGTTGGTTTGTTATATTTTCATGCAATCTTAGTTTACATTGTTATCAATGTGTTATCCAATAGTTAGTTAAATAAAAAATACCCGTGAAGTTGTTCACAGGCGTTCCACAATTTCATGGTTGTTGTGTTTGAATCAACTGGTGACCTCTTCCAAAGCCTTCACCATCGAGGGCCAACTGAATTGCTTCTTGAGTTCCTTGAGCGAAGTTCTAACGTGCTCAATTCTTCCTGGTTCATACATCGAGACAACAGCTTCTGCCAAAGATTCTGCCGTAGGTTCGCATACCCATCCTGCCTCGCCGTGAGGAACCAATTCTGATAGTCCGCCCACATTGGTGATGATCATTGGCGTTTCAAAATGATACGCTATCTGTGAAACCCCACTTTGGGTAGCATTGCGATAGGGCTGGGCAACGATGTCGGCCGCGGAAAAGTATAGCCGTACATCATCGTTGGGAATGAATTTGGTGTGCAGTTCTATCCGATTTTCTAATTGCTTTCGTGCGATAATCTCGTCGTAGGGGGCACTGTCCTCGTAATATTCTCCAGCGACCAATAAGTTGACATCCTGCAAGGATTCAGGTAACAATGCCATGGCATCAAGCAAGAGATCGAGGCCTTTGTAGTTGCGGATGAATCCAAAAAATAAAATATATCGTTTGTTTACATCCAATCCCAAAACTTTACATGCCTCAGATTTCGAAACGAAATGACCAAAATTGTCGTATAGTGGATGCGCATGATATCCAGTTTTAGCAACCGGTTTGCTGAGTGGGAAATCTTGTAAATCCTTCAATACCTTACGACTCATGGCAACGGCGCCATCTAAAACAGGTAAGAAATACTTCGAAAAAGGGGTGTCGAAAAAGCGTTTTTCGTGGGGGATAATATTGTCTGTAATCGCAATGACTTGAGTGTGATAATTGCTTTTTACGATGCGAGCAAATGTGCCAAAACAAGGCCCAAAAAAGGGCATCCAATATCGAAAAATGATAATGTCCGGCTTGATTTTTTTGTATTTACGTCCTACCGAAATCCAATTCATTGGATTAACCGAATTTAGGGCAATGTCAATCGTTAAATCCTCAGGTTTTGGGTCGCTACTGAATTGGGATTGACCCGGAAATAGAAAATGGGGGTATTGAAGGCTGAAGGTAAGCAGTGTGACCTGATTTTTTTGCATCAACTCTCTGGCCAAACGTTCATTGTAGGTTGCCAGGCCACCGCGAAGAGGATGGGCAGGTCCAACGATGACAATGTGTTTGCCCTCGAATTGCATTAGTCGGTTGTTTCTTTGATGTTGTAATTGTTCCTCTCGGGATTAGAACGACTCACCAATTCACCAATAAATCCGGCTAGGAATAGCTGTGTGCCGATGATCATTGCAACCAATCCGATGTAAAAAATGGGACTGTCAGTGACCAATGGGGCGCGTTTGTCCTGGATGACGCATATCAATTTTTCTACTATAATCCAGCAGGCCATGAAAAGTCCGATGAGGAAATTGAGTACTCCAAGAAGTCCGAAAAAGTGCATGGGTTTTTTGCCAAATTTGCTCATAAAGAACAAGCTGATCAGGTCGAGGAATCCATTCACGAATCGGTTCATGCCAAACTTAGTACTTCCGTATTTACGGGCTTGGTGAACAACAACTTTTTCGCCTACTTTAGGGAATCCTGCCCACTTGGCAATCACTGGGATATAGCGATGCATTTCGCCGTAAACCTCTATGTTTTTTACCACTTCGTTGTTATATGCCTTGAGTCCGCAATTAAAATCGTGCAGTTCAAGGTCGCTTATTTTGCGGGTGGCCCAATTGAATAATTTTGTTGGGATGGTCTTGCTTAGGGGGTCGTAGCGCTTCTTTTTCCATCCACTAACGACATCGTAGCCTTCGGTTTTAATCATTTCGATCAAGCCAGGAATTTCGTCGGGTGAATCTTGTAGGTCGGCATCCATCGTTATCACGACTTCACCATTGGCTTCGGCGAAGCCCACGTTTAATGCCGCACTTTTGCCGTAGTTGGTTCTAAATCTAAAACCGCGAACATTGGCATCTTGATTCTTTAGGTTTTTGATGATGTCCCAAGACCCATCGTCGCTTCCATCGTCGAGTAGTAGGATTTCGTAAGTCAGATTCTCCTGCTTACAAACGCGGACGATCCAAGCGTGCAATTCGGGCAGTGATTCTGCTTCGTTAAACAGCGGGATAACCAAAGAAACATTCAGCATGGGTGCAATTTAATACAAAGGGTTTGAAATTGATGTGTTTGGGTGGTTCAAGACGATTAACGATTGCTAAATCCGATGATTTCTCTTACTTCTTTGATTGTTTTTTGGGCTGAGACGCGGGCTTTTTCTGCGCCAAACCTTGCGATATCGTTTAGGCGTTTCTCGTCGCCCAAGGTCGCTTGGATTTTCTCTCTCAGCGGAGCGATAAAAATCTCCATATCCGCGGCCAATTGTTTCTTGAAATCGCCGTAGCGGATGTTCCCGGCTTTGTGGCTGTCTTCGAAAAATTGAATGGTATCCGTGGCGCTCACCAAACCCATCAAATCGAAGAGGTTTTGAACCGGTATGGACTTGGGTGATCCTGGTTCTGAAGGCCCGCTGTCACTCACGGCGCGCATGATTTTCCGATTCAATACAGATGCTTCCTCGTCGAGGTAAATGGTATCTGCCTCCCCGGCACTTTTACTCATTTTCCCGGTTCCGGTTAGTCCGGGCACTTTGACCAAATTTTGCTCAAAACTAAATGCCTGTGGCTCTGGAAAATACTCGTTGTTGTATAGTCGATTGAAACGATTCGCGAAGGTTCTCGCCATCTCTAGGTGCTGCTCTTGGTCCTTGCCCACCGGGACTTTTATCCCGCGATGCAATAGTATGTCGGCCGCCATCAATACAGGGTAGGTCAAAAGGCCAGCGTTGATATTGTCGGGCTGCGTTCTTGCTTTCTCCTTAAAGGATGTTACTCGCTCCAATTCCCCCAAATATGCATTCATATTCAAGAACAAATACAACTCTGCCGTCTCTGGTAAATCACTTTGAAAGTAAATTGTACACTGCTCAGGATCTAGGCCCAACGCGATGTATTCGGCCAAAACCCGCTTTACTGAGGCGCTTAAATCACCTGGCGTTGGATGCGTGGTTAAACTGTGATAGTCTGCGATGAAAAAATAGGAATCAAACTGCTCTTGAAGCCGAAGAAAATTCTTGAGTGCGCCAAAATAGTTGCCCAAATGCAATTTTCCGGTTGGACGTATGCCGCTAACCACCACTTCTTTCATATTTACAAATTTACAAAATCGAGGTTGAATTTGGTGGAAGCGAAACGGATTTAAGCGTATAATTTGTTTTTCAGGTCGTAAAAACATCATTGGGCTCGTATTTTTGTGCCATGCCAATATCGTTTCAACTCAAATTCTTCCCCCAAGACGTGGTGGAGGCGGATTGGGTGAATGCGCAATTTGCAAAATCGGCTGGACTTGATATCCATGCGTGCAAGGTGGTATGGCGAAAAAAGTCTTTGGATGCCCGCGGTAGAGCCCCGTTTTTCCTGATCACAGCCGATGTCTATGCGCAGGGAGAATTGGTGGAGGCGGAAAACGGATATCGACTCAAATCGGTAGAAAAGGCATCGCCCGTTCACATTATTGGCGCAGGTCCAGCCGGTCTTTTTTGTGCTTTGGAGTTGATAAAATTGGGTCTCAAACCCATCGTTTTGGAGAGGGGGAAGGCGGTGAAAGAACGACGTAGAGATTTGGCGATTTTGAACCGTGAGAAGGTGGTGAATCCCGACAGTAATTATTGTTTTGGGGAGGGTGGTGCCGGAACCTATTCCGATGGGAAGCTGTATACGCGGAGTAACAAGCGCGGACCGGTGCAAAAGGTATTGCAGTGCTTGGTGGATCACGGTGCGCCGGATTCTATTTTATACGATGCACATCCTCATATAGGGACCAATAAACTGCCGCAGTTGGTAGAGGGAATTCGCCAAACCATAGAAGCCCATGGTGGGGAAATTCGCTTCGATACTCGGGTTGATGGTTTTGTGATGGAATCAGATCGGATTGTCGGTTTGAGATTAAACGGCGGCGCTACCGAAAAAGTCGATAAAGTGGTACTTGCAACGGGCCATTCGGCTAGAGATATATTCGAAATGCTTGTGGATGCAGATATTGCTATCGAAGCAAAGCCTTTCGCCATCGGTGTTAGACTGGAACATCCTCAATCCATCATCGATCAAATTCAATATAAATGTGAGAATAGGGGTGAGTTTTTGCCGCCTTCCTCTTATAGTTTGGTAGAGCAGATACAGGGTAGGGGTGTGTTTTCGTTTTGTATGTGTCCTGGAGGGATTATAGCGCCGGCCGCTACCGCGGCCGGCGAAGTCGTTGTGAACGGTTGGAGCCCCAGCAAACGCAACGGGAACTTCGCAAACTCGGGCTTCGTAGTATCAGTAGACGATCGGGATTTTAACGATTATAATGCTCATGGTGAACTTCGAGCCCTCCGGTATCAGCAGCATTGGGAGCAAACGGCGTTTAGGGCCTCCGGTAGTTTGAGTGCCCCTGCACAGAGAATGGAGGACTTTATACAGGGTAAATTGAGCAACGATTTGCCATCGAATTCTTACTTCCCGGGCTTGGTTAGTGCCCAAATTGGCGATGTGCTTTCTTCTGCGGTGCATTCGCGTATCAAGGAGTCGCTGGTGGTTTTGGGTAGAAAAATGAAGGCTTTTCGGACAAACGATGCGATTTTGGTAGGCATTGAATCACGTACAAGTAGTCCTGTTCGAATTCCTAGGGATTCATCCACTTTAACCCATCCTCAAATTCTCAATTTATTTCCCTGCGGTGAAGGTGCTGGTTATGCCGGGGGAATTATGAGTGCGGCATTGGATGGGATCCGAGTAGCGCAAGCTCAGATTTGACTTAATTCAATCCATTTAATTATTCGCAGTGATTGATAATTTTAGTAATTATTATTATTTGCTTTCCTTTAGGTAATGGGATTGACACAATAAAATTACTTTTAAAGATATTGTCTTATTTCTTGTGATATTGCGTGCATTAAAGCGCTCAATTCTCTGATTTATATCACAGTGAGCAAATTTATCAAAAGAAAAAACCATATGAATACACACTACAAATTCACAAAATCAGCGAGTTTCTTGAAAGGGAAATTCTTGCTGATGCTCCTGTTCTTGGCTGGGGTAGCCAATGCGCAGTTGAGCGGCTCGTAC
>JBEEMF010000058.1:0-42710 GCA_041192805.1 Bacteroidota bacterium
CCTACCAAACAATATTGAATACCCAACGACTTAAGCATACCTGCTGAAATTTCACCCGTAAATGCCCCTTGATCTTCTTGATGTGCATTTTGTGACCCAACCAACAATCCACTGCCTTCTAGCAATCGAACGGCAGATGGCAACGCCAAAAATGTTGGGATTAAAACTACTTTACCTTCTCCGCGATATTCATCTCTAACAATTCCTCTTACTTCGCTAATCAAAGCTTGGCTCTCTTCCAAGGTTTTGTGCATTTTCCAGTTACCCGCAACAATTTTCTGACGATTCATAATAACAGCGAAATAACAAAATCTAAATCAAACGTTATTCTCAAGATATCAACGAGAACACCTCATCCGCCCAGGCCATCGCCAACGCAAATTGCGAGTCTCTATCCATTTCAGAATTGTCCAAAATCCGATAATCCGAGGTCATTGTGAGCGGACTATTTTCCCTCGAAGAATCCACTGCGTCGCGATGCTTTAAATTCGCCGATATCTCCTCCAAGGTCACGTCATCGCCTTTGGCCACCAATTCAGAAAATCGTCTCTGAGTCCTCACCTCAACTGAGGCCGTCATGAAAATCTTTAATTCCGCATCCGGAAACACCACTGTTCCGATATCCCTACCATCCATTACAACGCCTTTTTTTGCTCCCATTTGCTGTTGTAAAAACACCAACTTATCACGCACTGCTTGGATTTTCGCCACTTCACTCACTTTCGATGCAACCGCAATTGTGCGAATTTCATTCTCCACATTTTCACCATTTAACGTCACAAAAGACGCCCCTGCATCGTCCACATCAAACTCCACCGTTAATTGAGCCAAGGCTTGTTCCACTTGAGCCATATCATCCAAATTCACCGAATGACGCATCAAAAACAATGTCACCGCGCGATACATCGCCCCGCTATCGATGAAAACATAATTCAACGCCGAAGCCAACGCTTTCGCCAAGGTTCCTTTCCCGCAGCTGCTGTAACCGTCTATTGCGATATTGATTTTTCTCTGTCCCACTTTCTGTTATAACTCAGGGATTCCGCGACAAGGCGTATGATTTAACTGAACGAAGGCCACTGAGCGCTTCTTGGAAAACCGATTGGGATCGATGATGATGGAAAACATATTCGAATTCTGGCGGCTAAAATAACTGGCACTGGAATATGTAATATCCAGTTTGGCCATTTTAAACTTCAAGCCCCAGCCAAAACCTGCCGTTCCACGCCTTACATCGGTAATCATTTCTTTTCTTCGCTGCTGGCTATAACCTAAATAAATGCCAAAATTCTTACCCAAAGCCAATTCCGTACCCACTGCTAAATGTCGACCCAATTTATCAGCGAACTTCGCTTCGGTTGGCACCACAGTCTGACCATTGATATCAATCTGACCGTTGCTATTAAGATACTGGTCATAGGTCAAATCCCATTTTTGCAAACTATGCGCCACCAGATGAAATTTAAAGGGCATATGTTTGGGCATGATTGCAACGGCCGCTTGGATATTAAAAGGCAATGGTTCTCTGCCTGCATCTTGATAGCTCATGACTTGTGCGCCGAGGTTTTTAATAAGCACACCAGCCGATAATGTTGAATCTTTTTTGATGTGATTGAGTCCTAAATTAAGATACACACCATTGGAGATGTAAGGACCGAGAATACTATATACCATACCCAACTGGGCACCAAATCTCAATTGAGGCGATAGTGTCATGGATCCACCCATCCCAATATTGGTTTCGTTTGCTACCAGTTTCATCGTTGGATTTCCTCCGGCATCATAGCCATCCATACTGCCGAAGTCGATGTGCTGCGCAAACCCTTGCAACGATATTTTTTTACCTGCCAGAGAAACATTTCCTATCCCAAAGGCTGCATTGGCAGAAAAAACGCCGGGGAGAATGGTACCAGCGCTAAGTCCTGCTTTGAAACGATGTTCATCGGAGAGTAGGGCCGGATTGTTGGTGGTTTGAAGGATATCTGATGAGGGTTGAGATATCAAATAACCGCACCAGGCCAATGATTTACTGTGCATTGGAACATCCAAAATCCGAAAAACGCCTTGCGATCCGGCTTGGGCCGAGGCCTTGGCCGAGGCCAGCACACACAATAAAATCAGTAAGCGTTTGGGCATGAGCAACAAATTTAGTTTAAGAACGAGAACTCTCAGCGGATATTTTACCGAAATTTGTACTTTCCATGACCACGCCACTGTATCGCAATCCCTCCGAAGTCCCCAAAAGTTCGCCTTTAGTTATTACCCAAGGGACTTTCGATGGCGTTCATTTGGGTCATCAAAAAGTGTTAAAGCACGTGGTTGACCTAGCCAAGCAACAAAACACGCAAAGCTTATTAATCACCTACCACCCCCACCCTAGACTGGTGGTAGAACCCAACAACCGTGAACTCCGGATGCTCTCGAGCATCGAAGAAAAAGCGGAAGCCGTTTTTGCCTTAGGCATAGACTACGTTCTGGTCCTTCCATTTACCCAAGAATTCTCCCAACTATCGCCCGAAGCCTTTGTGGCGGATATATTGGTAAAACAACTCAACGTCCATACCATCGTAATCGGTTACGACCACCACTTTGGGATCAATAGAAGTGGCGATTTTAACACCCTAGTCCGATTAAGCAAGCAGTTTAATTTCGCAGTACAGGAAATTCCCGCTTCCACCATCGACGAGATTGCCGTTAGCAGCACACGAATTCGCAAAGCATTATCAAATAGAGGTTTAGAAGAGGCCAATCAACTTATAGGGAGGCCGTACCAACTAACTGGTACGGTAATTCATGGCAAACAGTTGGGCAGAACGATAGGATTTCCCACGGCCAATATCCACCTAAACGACCCTTACAAACTCATTCCGTCGTTTGGCGTTTATGCAGGCATATGTTTGGTAGAAAACAAGCGTTTCAAAATGGTTTGCAATATCGGCGTAAGGCCCACGGTAGATGGCGAAAATATTAGCATCGAAGCGCACTTGTTTGATTTTGTTAAAAACATCTACGGCGAGCACCTCACCCTGTTTTTGGTACAGTATTTGAGAAATGAGCAGAAGTTCGATTCAATCGAAGCGTTAAAATCTCAAATCTTACTCGATGCACAGCAAGCCCAAATATTGGTTACTTTGGACTAAGACTTTTGTCTTTGCGCTGATGCTCGTTTGCAGCAATTTCGCTATCGCACAGATCGAAGACGACGAAGAAGATTACGGAGAAGACGAGGGCGATTGGATCATTCAAGATTCATTGTGGGAGCACAGCGCCGATACTCTTGCTTATTACTACGAGGAAGGTGAATTCATCATCCCTGGCATGCTGCCCGAATACGATTTCTATGCTTTTTGGGACACGATGCACGTAGATGCCTATCGATTTGATTTGCGCAAACTTCAAGATGCCATCCCAATTAACATCCTTGGAATGGATTGTGATTTTGCGATGCCAATTTATGGAAAGACGAATTCTCCTTTTGGCTGGCGTCATGGTCGCCCCCATACAGGCATCGACTTACAACTCAGAACCGGCGATTCAGTTTATTCGGCTTTCGATGGAGTGATTCGAATGAGCAAATACTATAATGGCTATGGGAATTGCGTGGTGATTAGACATTTCAACGGATTAGAAACGCTCTACGGCCACTTGAGCAAGTTGGAGCATACACCGGGAACATTGGTAAACGCAGGTCAACTCATTGGACTGGGCGGATCCACCGGACACAGCACCGGCCCGCATCTACATTTCGAAATTCGATTCCTTGGAAGGCCTTTAAACCCCGCTGCAGTCATCGACTTTCCCAATGAAACGGTAAAGAGCGATACCCTTTTAATTGCATCCAATCTATTCCAAATGCCATACACCCCTTATTATGGCAAAAAACGACGCGGATCCTATCGTAGAGGGCGATCGCGCTCTAGCAAAAGCAAGCGCGGAAGATATTCCTACGAAATTAGAATAGAAGAAGTGTCTTCATCGTTATACAGAGTATAAAAGGTTGATCCGATTCAACTATTTTTGTATTTTCTGTGAGCATTCAAGTCAACAATTTATCCAAGAAATACGGCCAGCAATTGGCATTAGATAGTATTTCATTTTCCATTCCATCAGGAGAGGTAGTTGGATTTTTAGGCCCCAACGGCGCCGGAAAATCTACCACAATGAAAATCCTAACAGGCTATATCCCTGCTAGCAGTGGCGATGCTTCGATTTGCGGGTTGGATTTGGCAGAACGAAGTTTAGAAGTGAGAAAGCTAGTCGGCTACCTTCCCGAGCACAATCCTTTGTATCTGGATATGTATATTTCAGAATACTTGTTATTTGCAGCTGGAATTGCTGGGGTTAAAAACACCAAGAAGGCGCTAGAACTGGTCATCGAGTTAACACAACTCGGACCAGAAAGAAATAAGAAAATCGGACAGTTATCTAAAGGTTACCGACAGCGCGTTGGATTGGCCCAAGCCCTGATTCACGATCCTAAAGTGTTAATTTTGGATGAACCCACCTCCGGACTCGACCCCAATCAGGTTGTTGAGATTAGAAACGTAATTAAAAATTTGGGCAGCGAAAAAACAGTTCTATTGAGCACCCACATCATGCAAGAGGTAGAAGCCATGTGTAACCGAGTGATATTAATAAACAAGGGCAAGATCATTGCCGACAATACGTTGGAAGGGTTAAAAGAGACTGCGCCATCAGACAGTTTGGAAACCATTTTTAGAAATTTGACAAGCCATGTGGGAAGTATTTAAAAAGGAAATTCGCAGCTTCTTGGGCTCTTTCATTGCCTATATAGTAATGGGCGTTTTCTTGGCAATCACCGGATTGTTCATGTGGATCATCAAAGGGAATAACGTCCTTGATCTAGGTGTGGCCAGTCTTCAAGTGATGTTTAATATCGCTCCCTACATTCTAATCTTTTTGGTTTCTGCCATTACGATGCGGGGCCTCAGCGAAGAACGTCGATTGGGAACGATAGAAATCCTTACTACAAGACCCGTAAGCGACCTATCAATTTTGATGGGGAAATATTTGGCGGCGGTAGCATTGATTGTCTTCACCCTTTTACCTACCCTATTTTATTATTATACTATTCAACAACTCGCCGACCCATTGCAAGGCACCGATGCGGGAGCTACCTGGGGTTCCTATTTTGGTTTGATACTTTTGGCCGCTAGCTATGCGAGTATTGGGTTGTTTGCCAGTTCTCTAACAGACAATCAAATCGTTTCGTTGATTATTTCAATGGTATTGTGTTTTTTCTGGTATGGCGTATTAAGTCTATTGGGAGACATCAAAGCCCTGGACGCCATCGGCAAAAGCTTAGAATGGTTCAGTCTTGACTTTCACTATCAATCAATAAGTCGTGGCGTACTAGACACCCGTGATGTAATTTATTTCTTTGGATTCATTGCAACCTTCTTAGGGGCAACGAAAATGGCGTTTGAAAGCAGAAAATGGTGATGAAAAAGTACGGAGCACGCATTCAATCCATCTTGGAATTTACCACGCTGTTGGTAATGATCATCGTCGTAAACATCCTAGGTAATTTCTATTATTTGCGCATCGACTTAACAGAAGAAAAACGTTACACCCTAAGCGAAACAAGCAAAAAACTCAGCAAGGAGCTCGAGGAAAAGTGCTACTTCCGCCTATATCTCGACGGCGATATGTCGGCCCGATTCAAAAACCTTCGCAATGAAATCCGCGATGTGGCCTATGAATTTCGCGAACTTAGCGGCAGAAAAATCGAAATCGAAATCATCGACCCGTTCGAAGGAAAGCAGTTATCCGAAGTCAGCGGCATTTTAGACGATTTTAATCAGCGCGGGGTAATTCATCAGCGCGATATTGAAGGTGAGGGAGGCAATAGCACCACCATAAAGAACATTATTCCGGGTGCAGAAATGATGTATGCCGGCAAAACCGTAGCAATCAATTTTTACGAGCACGATGTGGCTTTGGACGCCGACAACAATATCAAGAGAGCAATCGATAACGTTGAGTATGAAATCGCCAATGGGTTGAGACAGTGCACGTTAGATAAACCCAAGAAGATTGCCGTTGCGGATGGTTCAGGGGAAATGATCGACAATCGCGTAGGAGATTTTGCTGCAGAATTGGGCAAATATTACGATGTTTCTGCGTTGAATATTAACGTGGCGGACCTTAAATCGGCAGAGCCATTCATCGACAAACTAAAATCATTGAGCAACCCTGAAGAAATGGGCAGTGTTCTGATTAATAGTTTACAGCAGCGATTAAACAACAACGATTTATTGCTCATCATTAAACCGGCAAAAGACTACTCTCCTTCTGAATTGTATTTGATTGACCAATTCCTATTAAAGGGAGGCAAGGTGATTTGGATGATAGATCCGGTCCATGTGGAAATCGACAGTTTTGAAACCAATAGCTCTATTGCGGCCATGGACAATCAGTTGGAGAATATCAACGCATCGTTGTTTCATTATGGCGTAAAAATGGAATCCACGCTGCTGATGGATGCCAATTGCAATCAAATTCCAATTCCCGTGGGCAATCGTCCAGAAATGATCGATTTCTATTATTTCCCCGTGTTCATGTCGGTTAGTTCACCCCACATCATCAACAAAAACGTAGGTCCGGTTTGGGGTCAATTCCCAGCTACACTTACTGCCAAATCAAAAACGGACCTTAATGTAACACCATTATTGAGCAGCAGCCCCTATACAAAAACGATTCAAGCCCCAGCAAACGTGGACTTGGAAAACGCTTATATGCAATCCAGGGACGATCGATTTAGGAATGCTTTGAGGGGCGGCAGCAAGCTTACGGGCGTATTGATGGAAGGGAAATTCCAATCGCCTTTTATCTACCAAAAACACTATACAGGATCCGCTTTCTTACCCAATGGAGAAAGCAAAATGGTGGTCATTGCCGATGGCGATATCATTCGAAATGGGGTGAGTGGCAGAGGTGGAATTTACCCAACGGGATACGATCGATTTACGAAGACAACCTTTGCAAATAAGAAGTTCATATTGAATTGCATCGATTATTTAATAGACGACAATGGTTTGATTGAAATCAGAGCCAAAGAAAAGACATTGAGATTGTTAGATAGCGAAAAAACTCGACTTGAGCACACCTATTGGCAGTGGTTTAACATCATTGCGCCGTTATTAAGCATGATGATTTTTGGCATCGCCAACAACATCTATCGCAAACGAAAATACCAAATCAGATAACAAAATGTACGATTTCATAGAAGGTCCAATAGAATCTCTCAACCCCACGCACGTGATTATTTCCAATCAAGGCTTGGGTTATATTGCTGCGATTAGTTTAACGACCTACGAGAAAATCAAAGGTCATAAAACAGCGCGATTATTTGTCGATTTGCTTTTTAAAGTAGAAAATCAAAGTCCCGTTTCAATGCATTTATTTGGATTTTCCGATCCCGACGAAAGGCATATGTTCCGCATGTTAACATCCGTTTCTGGCGTAGGAAATAACACGGCTATGTTAATGTTAAGTAGCTTAGCTCCAGACGATTTGGCCGCGGCAATTATCAATGGGAATATTGGTTTATTGAAAAGCATCAAAGGCATCGGAGAAAAAGGTGCGCAACGCATTGTTTTGGAACTTCGCGATAAAATGATGGGGAAAAAATCCATGGGATTGGGTATGCTTTCTGGGGTGAGCGACAACTTTAGTGAAGCGCTATCGGCCCTTACCACACTAGGCTACCAAAAAGCCAATGCAGAAAAAGCACTTATGAAAGTCAGCAAAGAATTGGGAGGCACTGCAACCATTGAAGAATTGATAAAAAATTCATTGAAAATATTGTAACTTGCAAGTTCGCAAATTAAGCAACCGCCTATTAGCCACACCGCTACGCAACGTTTAGAAGTTTATCAGAATGAGATTTAATGGTCAATCCATAACCGCACGTATTTTGCGTGCAACATTCGGTGCGATGCTGTTGATTTTATTGGCGGTAATTAGCAATCCCCTTTCCGGCCAATTAGACACAAACAGTCTGCGGTATCGCTTACAGAAAAATGGCACCACAGGTTCCCATGTGGACCTTGAAAATCCCGTTAAAACCGAATGGCGATACAACGCCAGAGCCAATCGATACGAAGGTTTCCGCAATTTAGGATCGCTCAGTTACGCTACCGGCGAAAGCATGTCGGTTGCTGAGTACTTCCAAAAACAATCGAAAATCGAAAATGAAAAGTACTTCCGCGGAAAGACGCAGAGCGCTTACTCATTGGGCGGCAACAACAAAAGCGTAACGGATTTAATCAAAGCCGAATTAAACAACCCAACTGTTTCCAAGATTTTTGGAGAAGGGGGTGTTGATTTTCAGTTGAACGGGTCCGCCATGGTAAAATTGGGCGGGAGCATGAATGTAAATAGGAATCCCAATTTCTCTAAACGTCAGCAAAAATATTTTGTTCCAGTATTTGACCAGCAGATGCAAATCAGCGCCAACGGTAGCGTAGGTGAATTTGTGAAGTTGGGCATCAATTACGATACGGAAGCGGCTTTTGAATTCGACAATCAAACCAATTTGGGATGGAAAGGCAAGCCCGATGGGATCCTAAAAGACATCCAAGTGGGTAATGTCAATCTAAACCTACCAACCCAGTTAATCAAACCAGCAAACAATTTATTTGGATTTTCCAATACGATGCAATTCGGAAAAACCACCATCAAAACAGTCTTTAGTCAAAATAAGGGACAGAGCACAGAGACGGTGCTTAAAGGCGGTGCGCAGATGAATGAATTCAAAATCACCGCAGACAATTACGACCAAAACAAGCACTATTTCTTATCTCAATTTTTCAGAGAAAACTATAACAAATCGTTAGAAAACCTACCCATTATTGCCAGCGGGGTGATTATTAACCGTGTAGAAGCATGGGTCACGAACAAAAACGCCAATGTAGAAACCCCTAGAGATATCTTGGCATTTCAAGATTTGGGCGAGGCAAAGCCTTTCAGGCCTGCATTGGGAAGCTCATCGGACCCCGCAGCGGACAACGCAGCAAACAATTTGTACGCTACCATTACGGCAGATCCGAATACGCGTTTTACAGGACAAGCCATCGACAAGATCTATGCAACCCTGCCCTATTTTGAGCAAACGATAGATTTCGACATACTTAACTATGCACGCCAGCTCACAGATAAAGAATTCTCACTCAACCAGCAGTTGGGTTATATCTCATTAAATCAACCACTCAACAACGATGAAATTCTGGCTGTGGCTTTTGAATACACCTACGAAGGCAAGACATACCAAGTGGGTGAATTTTCGCGTGATATCCCGCCAGGAAATCAGAAATTGATGTTCTTGAAAATGCTTAAGGGCAACACCATCAGAACAAAGTTGCCAATGTGGCGCCTGATGATGAAGAACATTTATGCCCTAAACACGTATAGCTTGAGCTTGGAAGACTTCAAATTAAATGTCATTTATGCCGACGATACCACGGGTGGTGATTACAACTACTTGCCCATCGGAAATGCAAATTGTCCCGCATTAGTGAATGGAAATCCACTGATTCGTGTATTCGGCCTAGACAAACTAAACCGTCAGCAAGAGGCAAAACCCGACGGGATTTTTGATGCGATCGAAGGATTAACAGTAAACACCCAATTCGCCAGAATCATTTTCCCAGTCACTGATCCCTTTGGCGATTATTTGCGAGAACAATTCAATGGCAGGAACGACTTAGGCGAATATTACTGCTACGATGCGCTTTACGACAGTACGAAATGGCTTGCTCAACAGGACGTAAAGCATAACAAATTCTTCTTACAAGGGAGCTATAAATCCAGTAACGGCGCAGAATTATTCCTAGGAACCACCAACTTACAACGTGGATCAGTGAGGGTAACGGCCAACGGAAGGCCCCTCACAGAGGGTATGGACTACGAAGTGGATTATGCCTTAGGTAGAGTTCGTATCACCAATCAAGGATTATTGCAGGGTGGTGCAGAAATTAGAGCAAGTGCGAACGGACAGAGCTTCTTTAATATCCAACAGAAAACATTGGTGGGAGGTCGTGTAGAGCACAAATTCAATAAAAAGCTATTGGTCGGCGGCACACTACTTCACATGTACGAAAGACCCTTGACAACCAAAACCAACTTCAACGAGGAGCCACTTTTAAATACCATTATTGGTGCCGATATGGCATTTAGTTCCAAGTCTAGGTTTATCACAAAAGTGATCGACCAACTGCCTTTTTTGGAAACCAAAGAAGTATCGAACATAACTGCATATGCCGAAATCGCGAAGATTTATCCGCATAACCACAAATCACAAGGCGACCAGCGAGGGGTGTCGAATTTGGAAGATTTTGAATCGGCAGAATTAACCAACGACGTAAAAACTGTAAGTAACTGGTCCATAGGAGCTGTCCCTCAGAAACAAGAAGACAAATTCCCCGACACCAAAAATGCTGATCGACTCAACTGGATGAATCACCACGCGGCATTAAGTTTTTACACCATTGACAACCTATTTTACCGCGATGTTGATATGCCAGATAACATCAAGAAAAGGGTTGATGCGATTCTAAGCGACCCCTTTCAGCGACAAGTAGACCAACGTGAATTGTTCCCTCAAAGGAATTTCCCTCAAGGAACCCCTACCATTTTACCCACTTTGGATTTATTCTTCAGACCCAAAATGCGCGGATTGTATAATTTCAATAGCAATCCAAACGAAGTTAATGCCAATGGCGAATTGCTAAATCCCGAATTGAGCTGGGCGGGTGTAACGCGAAAGATCGACCAAAATGATTTTGAGGCCGCAAACATAGACTATATAGAGATTTGGATGTTGGACCCAATGGCGAACAACCCAAACTTGAAAGGAGAATTCTTATTGCAATTGGGTAACGTAAGCGAAGACATTTTGCCGGACAGAAGGAAATCGTTCGAAAACGGATTGCCCTCATCATCCTCGGCCAGCAATGACATAGACACTACCAACTACGCTTTTGTACCAGAAGGACCGCAGATCAACTTCGCTTTCGATAACAACAATGGGACTTTGAAAGCGCAAGACGTTGGACTAGATGGAATGGATGATGTCAACGAAAAGTTGCATTTCGATACTGTCTTCCTAAAGCGCATCGCAACCAACTTTGGAACATCGTCTCAGTACTATCAGAACGCTTACCAAGATCCAAGTAACGACAACTATCGTCACTATTTGGATGGATTTTTCGATGGTGTAGATGCTGACATTATCGGTCGTTACACTAGAATTCAAGGTCCTCAAGGCAATTCAAACAATGAGCAATATACCGGCCAATATGCCGGAATGCCAAAGTCAACGACACCTGTTCCAAGTGACGAAGACGTAAACCGCGATTTCACGTTGAACCAAAGCGAAGACTATTTCCAATATCGAATCAAGATCAACGCGGCCGACATGCAAATGGGTCGAAACTACATCGCCGATATAGTAAAGAACAATGTCAAATTGCGCAATGGCAAATCTCTCGATATCACTTGGTATCAATTAAAAATTCCAATTCGTGAATTCGAAAAAGCGGTAGGAAATATCAGCGATTTCAAGAGCATCCGTTTCATGCGAATGGTAATGACGGGTTTTAATGATTCAGCGATTTTGAGATTGGGTTACATCAATATAGTAAAGGCCGATTGGCGTAGATATACCAACTCATTAAAAACTCCCGGGGTCATTGTACCGCAGGATCCAAACGACGGGACCAAATTCGTTGTTAGCACTGTTAACATAGAGGAGAACAGTAAACGTTTACCTGTTGCTTATGTTTCACCTCCAGGTATCGTAAGGGTTCAGAATATGGCCAGCTTGGGTACAGTTTTAGAAAACGAACAATCATTGTCGTTGAAAGTCTGCGACCTAAAAGCCGGTGACTCGCGTGCTGCCTTCAAAACAACAACTTTTGATGCAAGGAACTACAAGCGCATGCAGATGTTTGTCCATGCTGAAGAGAGTTTAAACAACCCGGTAGCCGACGGCGAAGTATCTGCTTTTATCCGATTCGGAACCGACCTTACATCAAATTATTACGAATACGAAATACCCCTAAAGTTAACTCGAGGCTTTATCAATATGAATTCGGCCAATGCAGACAAATCGATCTGGCCCGATGAAAACTTCATTGACATCCCATTTGATTCGCTTTATAACTTAAAAATTGTTCGACAGAATGCGGCTTGGCCAATGACCGCTCCTTTCATCCGATTCATGGGCAAAGGTAAAATTACGGTGATGGGACTTCCTGATGTCAGCAATTTGCGCGTTATGATGGTGGGACTGAAAAACAATTCAACAAGTCCTAAGTGTTTTGAAGCCTGGTTCAATGAGTTGAGAGTAAAGGAAATTGCCAACAAAGGCGGATGGGCATCCTTAGCAAACATACAAATGCAATTGGCCGATTTTGGTCAACTGAACTTAAGCGGAACCGTGAGAACGATCGGATTTGGTGATGTTGATAAGAAGCTAAACGATCGAAGTCTAAGCACCAATTTAAACTACGACATTGCATCGAACTTAGAATTGGGAAAATTCTTCCCTAAGAAATCAGGTATTAGTATTCCAATGTATATTGGTTACTCAGAGAGTTTTGTTAAACCCAAATACTTCCCTTTGAACCCTGATTTGGAAATGCAGACTTATCTTTCAGGTCTTGCCGATGCCGCAACAAGAGACGCAGTAAAAAAAGCCGCCGAAGAATACAACTCCCTCTACAGCCTAAACTTCAATAACGTGAGAGTGGCCAGTGCGATGGGCAAAGCCCCTAAACCATGGTCGCCTTCGAATTTTGTCTTAGGATATAGCTATCAAAACAATTCACGTCGCAATCAGCAGATCGAAGAGTACTTTTTGAAAACCACCCAAGCAACCATTGGATATTCCTATTCAAAAGGCACCAAGTATATTAAACCATTTAGAAAGATGAAGTCGAAGAAATTGAACCTAATCAAGGATTTCAACTTCAACTTTATTCCTTCTAGCTTTAGTACACAGATCCAAGCGAATCGATTGTATAGCGAAACGCAATCTAGAAACAACAACAAGTTTATTCAGGTGAATCCGAGGTTGTTCGATAAGAACTTTACCATTTTAAGAAACTTCAACACCAACATTCCGCTCACTGAGAATTTAAAATTGAATTATACCGCCAACGTTTCATCGCGGATTCAGGAACCCTATGGCAGATTGGATAACGAGATCAAGTTGGATTCGGTGAAAAAGGAATTTTTATCTCTTGGCCGAACGACTAAGTTTTATCAAAACGTAAATGCCAATTACACCGTACCCTTTAGCAAAATGAAGTGGACCCGTTGGATTAGCAGCACCGTTACATATACCGGAAGTTACGAATGGAATCAAGCGCCACCGGCATTTGCAAGTTTGGGCAACCGGATTCAAAATGGCCAAGACATAAACTTTGCGGGTCAGATGAATTTCACGCAATTGTACCAACAGATTCCTTGGCTGAGAGATTTGGAGAAACCAAAGCAACTAAAAACTGCGGTTAAAAAGGAAGGCGATGAAGCCCCTGTATTCGAAAATGCACTTCAAAAAGGAGCCCCAACAACCAAAAAGGCCAACCCCGCAAAAGTATTCGTGGGCAATTTGGTGAGCATGTTAAAAAATGCAAGCTTCAGTTATCAATTGAAAGAAAACACCGAGATGCCCGGATTCGCGTACAAACCTGATTATTTTGGAAACAACTTTAACCACATGCAGCCGGGGTTGAAATTCGTGTTGGGTATGCAGGATTCTCGACTCCGTTATAAACTCGCCGATTTAGGTGCTCTTAAAATGGATCCACGTCAGTCCAACTTTTATCGAAACAACAAAAACCAGAACTTATCGGGAAATATCACGATTGAACCCATTAAAAACTTCAGGATTCGATTGGATTTCTCGCGAAGCATGACGGTTGGAACGCAAGCTGTTTTCAAATACGATGGCTTTAAATGGATGGATCAAGGATTAACGCAAACAGGTAATTTCAATGTAACTGGGTGGTTCTTTAATACGCATTTTGTGAAAGACGTAACCATCGGAACCGACAATCATACCAACCCTGTGTTTGACCAATTCCTGAACAATCGCTACACAACGGCGTCGAAACTATCCGCGAAAAGACTTGGCTTCAATGGCATCGATACGGTAACCAAATTCCCTATAGGATATAGCAAAAACTCTCAAGACGTTTTGGTGGGCGCTTTCAACGCTTCTTACGCTGGTAAAGACCCAGGCTACTCCGATGTTAGCGGTTTCCCATCTATCCCCCTACCCAACTGGAATGTCAATTACAACGGTTTAACCAAAATCAAATTCCTAGGGAACATCTTTAGCAACATCAACCTAAAGCATGCGTATACTGGTAGATACAGCATTGGCAATTACACCCAAAACCTCAAATACAATCCGGATGAAGTGGCGATGCTTGGCAAAGACCTTACCCCGAAATATCAGATTGCAGACGCGACGATAACTGAAGGATTCTATCCATTGGTTGGGGTGAACTTAACCACCAAAAACAATTGGACTGTTGGGGCCGAATACAAACGCTCAAGAACACTTAAACTATTTGCCGCTAGTTTTAACCTAACAGAAATGCGTAGCAATGAATTCCAATTGAACGCCGGTTATAGAACAACTGGACTCACCTTGCCATTTAAGAAAAATGGTCGTTGGTTGTACATCCCCAATGATTTCAGATTCGACCTAACCGTTTCGGTTACAGATAATGTTACAGTTATTCGCAAAGTGGATTTGAATATCAATAAATACACCGCGGGTATGAAAAACATCAGAATTAGCCCAAGCATCACTTATCAAGTCAACCAAAAAATCAATTTGGCCTTGAAATACAACCGCGTAGTGATGGACCCCAAAGTGGCAAATCAATTTTATACCGCACTTACCGATTTCGGCCTAGAAGCGCGTTATACCTTTAACTAATACCAAACGACGCTGATGATGAGAACAATACTGAGTTTCGCCCTACTGTTTTTGGGAATCATTGGAAATGCACAGAGTCAGTTGATCCAAACGGGCAAATGGCGGACACACCAAAGTTATAAGGATGTCAAACTTTGCGAAGCCACCCAACGATACGTCTACGCTGCATCAGACCAAGGTTTCTTCCGGGTTATGATGAACTATGGCGATATGGAGAAACTGGGTAAGGACGAGGGATTTAGTGGCGTAGAAATAACAGCCCTCACCTATAGTAAGAGCCAAGATGCGTTAGTAATTGGGTATAACGATGGCAATATCGACTTACTAATAAACGATAGACAGGTCATCAATGTCCCCGGATTTTATTCTAAGTTGTTACAAGGTGACAAACGCATTTTGCATATTTGTATTGAAGGTGATCAAGCGCTAATTTCCACCTACTTTGGGCTTCTCACTGTGGATCTGATTTCTCACGAAATTAACGACAGCTACAGCAATATCGGCCCAAATGGAACTGCAATTCCTGTGCTTTCAACTGCAGTTGTAGGCGATTCAGTTTTTGTTGGGAGCGATAAAGGCGTTCGTTCTGCCAAGTGGTCTAAATCTGTAAATCTGAACGATTATTTGCAATGGCATTGGTCATACCAGGGCACCGCCGCCCAAAATCTATGTCAATTTGATGGCAAACTGCTATTCGAAATGGATAGCCTCATTTTCATTTTAGAAAAAGGAAAAACCTTCGCCTACCTAAACGACAAACGATTTGTAGCACGCATTTGGAACAATGAACGAGGCACGCACATCGCAAGACAAAGTGAAATACGAACCATTTCAAATGGCATTAGCACAACAGAATCGGTAAATCTCATCTCAGGAGCAACCCAATTCAAAGACGGTATTTTCTGGTTCAGCACAGGCATCGGCCCAGGAATCATCAAGAAGGATCCCAATGGCGAAATTTCTTATATGCCCGACGGTCCGGCCTACCCCACCATTTTTAGGATGACCCAAAACGCCCCGCAAATATTGGGTACCGGAGGTGGTGTAAGTAGCACATTTGGAAATACATTTAACAACGCGGGGTTTTACATCTATACTCCCACAGGGTGGATCAATAACCTATGGTCTACCTTCAACACCAACATGTACGATTTCACTTTCGTGCAATATTACAAAGCCAAAGATTGGTATATGGCAGCCACCCATTCCAATGGTATACTGGTAATTCAAAACAATAAAATCATCAATCGGTTTGATGATGCAAACAGCCCACTCAAACGTCAAGCCCCACTCAATTTGATCAAAATATCGGGCATGGCAGAAGACGCAAAAGGCAATTTATGGATTGGCTCGTTTGGTTCCGATGTACCCCTTATGTGCTATACCAAGGCCGGTCAATGGAAAACATTCGATATTGGGACCTCTGAAGTGAGGGATATCACCATCGACAACCAAGGAAGAAAATGGATGATCCTACAAACCGGTGGTATTTTGGTCTTCGACGAAGGCAAAAATATGGATGCGCCGTTCGACGATAAACTGGTAACGATCACAACAAAACATGGGCTGCTCACGAATGAAGTCCTTTCTATCAAAGCAGATGAATTAGGCTATGTCTGGATTGGAACCAACCAAGGATTAAACGTTTATGCTGGCGGAAGCGCACTGTTCACCAACCCCAAATTGGACCGATACATTATTGACCAAGATGGATCACTGGGATATCTAATGGGTGAAGAAACCATCAACGACATTTGTATCGACGGTGGGAACAGGAAATGGATGGCTACCAACAATGGATTGTTTTTGGTTGATGAATACGGTCAGCGCGTTCTTAAGCATTTCAACAAAGAAAATAGTCCTTTGCTTTCGGACCGCGTGATTTGTGTTGGACAGGTGAATACCACAGGAGAGGTTTTTGCCGGAACAGACAAGGGAATTATTAGTTATCGAAGTGATGCGAGTGAAGCCGCTGAAAGTTTCGAAAAAATCAAGATTTACCCCAACCCTGTGACAGCCAAATACGATGGGATTATCACCATTGAAGGTCTTACTAGCAATGCCGAAGTCAAAATCGCGGATGCTACAGGTAAACTCATTTATCAAACCAAAGCCAACGGTGGAAAGGCTACGTGGAATGGTTTACGATTGGATGGCAGCAAACCCAATTCGGGTGTTTTGTTTGTTTTTGCAATAAATTCCGACGGCTCTGAAACTGCGATGGGGAAATTCATCTATATTCACTGACGATGAAAAAAATGTTACTGCGAACATTAAAAATTGCGGGTCTTGTTGTCTTAGCCCTCTTATCGACGATAATTATCGTCGCCGTGGTAAAATCCCCCAAATCATTACTTTCCAAACCGGTGACTGTGGTTGATGGCGAAGATTACATCAAAATAAATAACATCGCACTCGAACATCTCGCCCAATCCACAACCATTCCAGTAATTGGGTACGACGATGCGAACAACGATAGTATCAATCACCATGCGATTCTAGATTTTCACCAATGGGTAAAGAACACCTATCCATTGATAGCCAAAAACGCCAAATGTGAGATCATCAACCAGCATAGTTTATTGATTACGTTAAAAGGGCAAAGCAACAAGGCCGCCGCAATGTTCTTAGGCCATTTTGATGTCGTTCCAACCCCAGACAGCGTAGATTGGAAACACAAGCCATTCAAAGGCACCATTGCCAAAGACACACTTTGGGGCAGAGGCGCATTGGACGACAAAAATGTAATTGTGGCCCTGCTGGAAGCTGCAGAATATCGTTTATCAAAAGGTTTTCAATTCAATCGCACCCTAATATTCGCTTTTGGTCACGATGAAGAAACCGGAGGTAAAAACGGAGCTGCCGCCATCGCTAAACATCTAATTAAAAATAAAACCGCCGTTTCTTTCATCGCAGATGAGGGCTTTGGGGTCATGAAAGGCATCGTACCTGGTTTAAAAAATAACTGCGCTATTATTGGCCTAAGCGAAAAAGGAAATGTAAGCATCAAATTGTCTGTCAACCAATTGGGCGGACATTCTGCATGGCCAAATCCAGAAAATGCGACATCAATTTTAAGTCGGGGCTTAAGCAAATTAGAAAATTACCAATTCCCCGCCCATTTGGATGGCCCTGTTAGGGGACTTTTTACCGAGGCTGCACCTTACATGGATTGGGGATACCGGGCATTATTTAGCAATTTGTGGATCACGGCCCCACTTGTTAAAACAGTGCTACTTGGTGGCGAGAAAACGGCCGCAACCATCAGAACAACCCACGTAACCACAATCATTAAATCCGGCACAAAAGAAAATGTGGTACCACCAACAGCTGAAGCAATTGTGAATCTACGCTTGTTTCCAGGCGATAACATCGCTTTTGTTGAGTCAGAGATCAATCGTGTTCTAAACGACCCCAGAATTAAGGCCTCCGTTTATCTAGAAGGACAAGAAGCCACACCAATCTCACCCGATCACGGGGATGGTTACGACCAAATAAAGGAATGTATTCACGCACAATTCCCAGAAACAGTTGTCGTTCCGGGACTAGTCATTACCGGCACCGATTGTAAGAACTACACGGCAGTAACCAACCGAATGTATCGTTTTGTACCCTTTGAATTCAGCAATAATAATTTATCTGGGATTCACGGCAAAAACGAATACATAACCAGGGGCCAATTCAATCAAGCCGTTGTATTTTACATCGATTTATTTCAGCGGTTATAATCACAATTAATTGAGCCAATTGAATCAACCGTAAATTTTCAGTCTGGCTTGGCAACCAATCAATCTGGCAATTCAACAGAAAGGCCGTCATAGGCCAAATCAATCCCTTCAGGCAATTCAGCACAAACATCTTCATGCAACCCTATTTGATGGCTCATGTGCGTAAAATAGGTCTGTTTCGCACCCAACTCTATAGCAAGTGCCGTTGCTTCAGCCAGTGTAAAATGGCTAATATGCGATTCTCTGCGAAGGGCATTTAATACCAATACGTCCAAGCCTTTTAATTTCTCTTTTTCCGATTCGGAAATGAAATTGGCATCAGTGACATAGGCGAATTTATTAAAAATGAACCCGATTACAGGCAATTTGAAATGCATCACATTTACCGTTTCTACAGTATGCTTTGCCGGTGTTTGGAATATTCCATCGATCAAATTCCAATCAATCTGGGGAATTCCAGGATAGGGAACAGGCTGAAATATATAATCAAACTGATTTTGGAACGACTTAAATACCCTTTCATGAAGAAACACGGGAATCGCAGCGGCCTGTCTGAAATTATATGGGCGGATATCATCCAATCCAGCTGTATGATCTCTATGCTCATGGGTAAATAGCAACGCATCAATTTGTTTAATACCTGCACGCATCATTTGATAGCGAAAATCCGGACCACTGTCAACTACAATGCTCTCCCCTTCCCACTCCACATGAATGGATACCCTAAGGCGTTTGTCTTTAAAATCTTGACTGCTGCACACTTCGCAACGACACCCAATCGGGGGTACACCCTGAGAGGTTCCGGTGCCTAGAAATGTGACTTTCATTGGATTTATTTCATACCTTCCAAGTGGCCTTTCAATTGCATGATGATCCCCACCTGCATATTGTCGGCCCCCTTATCATTCGATGCCCAAACGCTCACCCAATCCGTAGCATGAATCACTTCGAATTGCGTTTTGATACTTGCATCATCAACAGGATATTGATAAATCACATTGCCCAAATTGCTCAACACGCCATGCAAAAAGTCAAAGCGAGCATTCACACGAGCATTTGCACCACTGTTTAAGAATAAAAAGTTGGTATCGTGTTTTCCATAATAGCTCTCAATCATATTGTGATTGGCTTCTGGCAAAACAGAAACGAAGGCTTCCCCCTTGGCATTTTCTTGGATTTGCTGACAGAAACGGATGGCCACGGCCTCATAAGGCAGATCGCAGACAACTACAAATTTATTAGCGATGGTAGGCTTAAACGCTTCGTACATCACTTGGGCTTTTTCGATAATGGCAGAAGAATGCAGAAACATATGTTCTACTTCTTGTAACAAAGCAGTGCTATCACCACCCAACAATTCACCCATAATCATCACCAAGGTGCCCAAACCAAATCCTAAGGTCATTCGGGGTTGATAACCCAATGCCACTGAATAATACGCCAAACTATGCTCCGCTGCCAAATCCTTTAACTTACCTGCTGCTGCAACACAAATCATATCGCAACCCTTTGATTTTGATTGCGCAAACATGGACAATGTCTCTTCTGTATTTCCGCTATAGCTGCAAAGAATAACCAAAGTTTTCTCATCAGCGTAGGCTGGCAATCCGTATTCACTGAAAACTTCAACTGGAACTGGCGATTGCTGTAAAAAGGCCAAACGAGCAATACGTCCGCCAATACCACTTCCGCCCAATCCGCCGATCACTACATTGTTATAATTGGAAATGCTCTTGCCATGCGAATGATAATTTGCTAGGACATAAGCCAATTGTTCGTGAAATTGTTCTAAGGATTGTTCGTGGGTTATTGCTGACATAATTGCAAAAATACGCAATCAAAGCTGTGAATGGCAAGGTCGTTCACAAAAAAACAAAGGGGCCCTCCAATAAAGAAAGACCCCTTCAGAATTAAATTCTTATTTCGAGATTAGAACCACTCGTACTTGTAGCGGTAATCTTGAACGTGTGCTTTTTTGGTTAGTACTTCTTGCAATGTATTCATTACATAGTTAGGACGATTATACATTTCAAATGCATCTGGAGCTTCTCCAGCAGACTTAGGCACTTTAATATCGTCACGCTTATCAATCCAAATCATACATGTATTTGATTTGCCAATCACTGGAGTAGAGAATTTCTTTACTTCAACACCAAACATGGCACCCAAAACTTTCAATTCTGCAGCAATTTGTGGAATGAAATTTTGACTCATTTTCAAACTCTCAATTGGAATCAATGTAGCACCAGACAAACGGGCCAATTCTGCAGGTGTTTTTGCTTTATCAATAAAACTCATCAACTTCTCTGCAATCTTTTTACCTTTTAACTCTTCACGAACCATAGGTTCGATTTCAGATCTAACATCATCCAACTTTGCATAACCAACGTGCTTGGCATTCTCCAACATCACAACAACATGACGGTTAGCAAAACTGAAGACATCGGAAACTTCACCATTTTCGCGTTTGTCATCAAACAACCAATACATCAGTGTTTTAACATCCGCGGATACATCAATACCAGGGATTGCCAAGTTGTCTGTTTTAACATCTTTCATCACACGTGGAACCAATGCCATTTTCTCAATCGCTTTATCGAATGAACTTTCCTCGGCAGTTACCTTATTACGGAATGCACGGCTCTTCTCATCAATCAAACTTACCGTTCCTGGACTTGCACCCAATTCGATGATAGATTGAGTGTATTTGATTTTTTTGCTTTGAGGCTCTTCCATCATTTTAATGATATGGAAACCAAATTGGGTTTTAACAACACCTATTTGACCTTTGGTTGCAGTCTTACAAAATGCAGCAAACTCAGGTACATAGTTTGATGCGGCAGCCCAACCCAAATCACCACCTTTTTCAGCAGAACCTTGGTCGGTTGACAATTTAGGAGCCAATACAGCCATATCAACACCACTCATAATCTGAGCATATACCTCTTTTGCTTTTGCCTCAGCCATGATAGAATCCACCACCACGGTTCCATCAGGCAAAGAACCTGAAGAAGGAATCAAGATATGCGATACGCGAACGGTAGGAACAGTATCTTTCGCTTCCGCTACCTTCTGCCAAATATAGAAATTACCCTCGCTATACATTGGACCCACAACGGCATTGATTGGCGCTGGCCACACCACACTCTTCAAAGGCTCAGGTGCATCATCAGGCAATTCTGTAATATTGTAGAATCCCAAAGCACCAAATGTATCAGGCTCAGTTTGCTTACGCATTCCATCGGCAGTGCGCATGGCTTGAGAGTACGCTTCCATTGTATCACCAGAAGTTGGAACTACATCCCAAACGACATATTTAATGTTACGTGCTTCTTGGGTGAACTTGTATTTCTCTTTGTGACGATTCAAGTAATCTTGCAAATCTTCATCCGTTGCTTTGATATCTTTCTCTGGCACCGTGTTGTGTACAAAGTTGATCAAACTACCCGTTACACCTTGATTTGCCACGATGTATTCAAATTCCTTTTCGGCTTTCGTCTTTACGTTTGCATAAGAAATATAGGTGGCATACCGTTCGATTTTTTCGTAATTGGTAACACTTTCCACCAACGACAATAAGTTTGCTTTCAATTCAGAATTTGCCTTTCCTTGCTTGAAAATCATTTCAACCTTCTTGGCATCAAAACTTCCGTCAGTTTGGAAATCAGGAATCTGCCTCATTGTCTCGCTTGGATGTTTACCCACCAACATTTCGTTGATATCAGCATCAGACAAAGTGATACCTGACTTTTCAATTTCGGCCATCAACACATTGTTTTTGATCAGATCATCCCAAGCACTCTTGTAAATTTCTTTAACAGTCTTCAAACGAAACTTATCATCCGTTTGCATCTTCTTGGCCATCTTTGGATCACTCGCCAACTTTTGACGATAAATTTTATCGACCAAAGGATCCAAGTCTTCCTTCTCTTTGAATTTCTTACCGCCAATTTCGGCAATCACCCCTTCTTCTCCGGAATTGTTATTTGAGCCATAACGACTATTTAAAAGATCACCGATCACAAATAAAACCAGGGCGGCCACAACCACAATCACAACCATTCCTGAATTTCTTAACTTCTGTATTACTGCCATAGCTATTTTAAAGAAAGGCAAAAATATGATATCAAGTGTATTTAGGCAAAGGACTGTGCATATTTCCTTGCACTTTCTGCAATTAATTGAAATAAAAGGGCTGTTTTACCATTTTACCCTTCTTTCTAAGTACGATTTCGTAGATGCCGGGAGTAAATCTGCTGGCAGGAATCAACAAATCCACATGTCCATCTTTCACATTCTCAAACACATGTTCAAACATCACCTGCTTTCCTAGTTTAAATTCCACTGTAAAACTCTTCGCTTCGGGCCATGCTGCCCACATTGCAATCTGTCTACCATCGATTTTCTTCGCTGATTCATTCGTCAAAGCATCCAAAGTACTAGAGGCTTGCTGTTTATCACGCTGAATCGCAACTTCCAATGCTGGCGTTGTAATTCCCACCTCTCCTTGGATCAAAAATCTCGACCCCACCCTTTTTCTTTCTTTAAATTTCGATAAACAAATGATTGGATGTTTCTCTTTGATGCTAAAGGCGGTATAAGCCAAATGAAGCGATTCCGCCCAGTCCAATGAAATATAATCACCCATAAAAACCTCAGTCCCCGGCGCAATACTCACATTGTTAGAGAGCCGCACATTTTCGCCCAATTTTAACTCCCCTCGTTTACTCGCCAAGACTTCAACACCATAGACATCAAAAAAACAACCCGTTTGACTTCTACGTCGATCCTGCCAAGCAATAAACAATCGCTTTCCATTCGGGCTAACCACCATCGCGGGAGAATATTGCTCTGTAAATTCGAACAAGGGTATTGCAATATCACCACTTAAACCATCGCTCCCTTTGGCGTAAAAACTCTCCATACTTGCCGGACGATTCAATACAATGGGCTCATTGAATTCTGATTTTCCCGCATGCAAGACCGACAAAAACACATTTCTCTGCATACATTCCCAATGGGTTGTTAATCCATGGTCACAAGCATCGCCAGAATAAGCAAGATATAAGTTACCATAGGCATCACTTTGAATCACCGGCATCCCATTCACGCGCATCGTAGATCTAACGCCTGAATGATTCCAACCACCGATTTGACGGGCTACCAACTGATCTTTGCCCCACGTTTTTCCGCAATCCCTACTGCAATCATACCAAATCGTATCATTGCGAGACCAAACGGCATGCAAAACCCCATCGGGCGATATAGCAACGTTGGCACCTTCCGCGGTTCCATCATCGTCTTGCGCATCGCCAGAAACATCTGAAATCACAACTGGGGTTTCGAAATTCCGACCGCCATCAACAGAACGTGCAAACCAAATTCGAGAAGAATCTTGGGATTCTTTACTTCCGTAAACATCAAATTCTGTCCAACTCAAATATACATTCCCAAACCCCTTGCTACCCTGCCATTCGTCCATTGAAAACCAAGGCTTATCCTGCATTTTGCCCTCGTGAAAACCCACATCGGTTGCGCCAAAAGTCTTGCCGCTATCCTCGCTTCGTTCAAACACAATACGATCAAAAAACTTGGGCCAAACACCTGACTTGTTTTTTGCCAAATGAGCCAAATAAACTACCCCTTGATTGGAAATTTTAAAAACCGGATCCCCATAAAACCCTTGCGGCGGATTGACCACCACGGGGGTCCATAAATTCATAAATGGATCGTTGGTGCGGAAAACCCATGACGTATTTACGCCAATAATGCCAACCTCAGATTGGTTTTTAAAAAATGCGATAGAGGGTTCATTGGCATTCACTGCCCCTAAAGTCCCATCGGATTTTAATACTGAATGAATATTCTGACCTCCCAGAAACTGGACAAATCCCAGCAATACAAATCCCAGATATGTATTGACTTTTTTCACCATTTACGATTGTGGCGCAGCATGTTTGGCGCTCAACCAACGCTCAGCATCCAATGCAGCCATACACCCACTTCCCGCCGCCGTAACAGCCTGACGATAAATCTTATCTTGGGCGTCACCTGAACAGAATACACCTTCAACATTCGTATAAGAGGTTCCCGGCGTTGTGATGATATAACCCTGTTCATCCATGTTGATATAGGGTTTAAAAATATCAGTATTGGGGGTATGTCCAATGGCCACGAAAAACCCTTTGATTGGAAACTCTCTTGTTTCCCCCGTTTGGTTATTTTTCACCCGCACCGCCTCAACACCCATATCACCCAAAATCTCATCGGTTTCGGTATTAAACAACACCTCGATATTCGGAGTTGTCAACACGCGATGCTGCATCGCCTTAGAAGCCCTAAACTCCTCTTTGCGAACAAGCATAGTCACTTTACTGCAAATCTTTGATAGGTACGATGCCTCTTCGCAGGCTGTATCTCCAGCACCCACAATCGCAACATCCTGACCGCGATAAAAGAATCCATCGCACACGGCACATGCACTCACCCCTGAACCATTCAATCTTTGCTCTGATGGAATTCCCAACCATTTGGCGCTAGCACCCGTAGAAATAATTACGGCTTGCGCTTCAATTTCGTGGGTTCCATCTACTACAACTTTTTGAGGACCGCCTTGCTTGAATTCAACCGACGTAACCATCCCAAAACGCACATCAGTACCCAAACGAACTGCCTGTTCTTTGAACATCACCATCATTTCAGGCCCCTGTACCCCATGAGGAAACCCAGGATAATTTTCTACTTCCGTAGTAATCGTCAACTGACCACCCGGCTGCAAACCCTCATACATAACAGGTTTCATATCGGCACGAGCCGCATAAATGGCAGCAGTATATCCCGCAGGACCGCTACCTATAATTAAACACTCTACTTTTTCCATAACGATGTCGCAAAAATAAAAACTCCCTCGCGGGAGTTTTTACAATTTTGTTCACACAGTAAAATCTATTGACAGATTAGCTCAAAGAAAGCAATTCGCGATACTTAGGCAAAGTCCATTCCGCATCATCGCAAACCCTTTCGATTTCATCGCAACACTCACGAATGTCATCGAACATAGGTTTCACCTTGTTGCAATAGGCCGAAGCCTTCTGATCCGCATGCTCCAAATTGTTCGCCTTAGCCCGCTCAGCTGTCATCTTCTCATTCAATTCATACACACGATTAAGATGCCTGGCCAAAAATTCAACGATCTCAGTCTGCGCCTTGTGACTATCCTTTTTCAATCCCATCGATTGTAACGCATTCACATTATCCGCCAAACGCTTCTGATAATTCACAGCCGCCGGAATCACATAACTGCTCACCAATTCATTCATTACGCGACCTTCAATCTGCAAACGAAGCACATAAGTCTCGTAACGAATTTCTGTGCGCGCTTCCAATTCTCTGTGAGAGAAAATACCATTGTCAACGAACAACGATGTAGACGCAGGGGTCAAATAAGCCTTCAAAGCCTCTGGAGTGGTAGTAATATTGCTCAACCCGCGCTTCTTAGCTTCCTTCTTCCACTCTTCTCCGTAACCGTTTCCACCAAACAAAATCTTACGACTGTCGGCGATGTATCCACGCAAAATGCCTTTGATGGCATCTTCCACTTTCATCCCTTTTTTCGATTTCAAAACCGCATCTACTTCCGATTTAAACTGCTTCAACTGATTGGCCATGATTGTATTCAAGACCACCATAGAACTTGAGCAATTGTCTGAACTTCCCACAGCGCGGAACTCGAATTTATTTCCCGTAAATGCAAATGGCGATGTCCTATTTCTATCGGTGTTATCAAACAAAATCTCAGGAATATTTGGAACATTAATCGTCGCCGTTACCCCAGCTTTTGTCGCCGTTTTTGCATTGGCCTCAAAATCATTCAATACATTTTCCAAGGTATGTCCAACAAACACACTCATGATAGCCGGTGGCGCTTCATTGGCACCCAAGCGGTGATCGTTCGCGGCAGTTGCGATACTGGCACGCAGCAAATCACGGTGATCGTGAACAGCCTTAATCGTATTGACAAAAAACGTTAGGAATTGCAAATTGCTTTCTGGGCTATTGCCAGGCGAAAGTACATTTACCCCAGTATCGGTAATGATGCTCCAGTTATTATGTTTTCCACTACCGTTTATTCCTTTGTAGGGCTTCTCATGAAGCAAAACGCGCAATTGATGATCCGATGCAACGCTCTCCATCAAATCCATCAACAATGAGTTGTGATCCACAGCCAAATTCATATCCTCATATTGAGGCGCACATTCAAACTGAGCCGGAGCAACTTCGTTGTGACGGGTTCTCAAAGGAATTCCCAACAAATGAGCACGCTCTTCAAAATCCGCCATGAACGCCAACACACGATTTGGAATACTTCCGAAATAGTGATCTTCTAATTGTTGGCCTTTGGCTGGGCTATTTCCAATCAAGGTACGGCCGGCGAACATCAAGTCGGGACGACTCTTGAATTGCTGTTCATCAACCAAGAAATATTCCTGTTCGATGCCCAAAGAGATAGAACAAGTTTTTACGTTTTTATCAAAATAATGACAAACATCGGTAGATGCTGATTTTAAAAAGGCAACGGACTTGAGCAAGGGTGCTTTATAATCCAACGCTTCGCCGGTATAGCTCACGAATACGGTAGGAATACACAAAGTTTTTGCACCTGCTTTTGGCATGATAAACGCCGGAGAACTTGGATCCCAGGCTGTGTAACCGCGTGCCTCAAAGGTATTGCGAATTCCACCGCTTGGAAATGAACTCGCATCGGGCTCCTGCTGTGCCAAGGCCTTGCCTCCAAATTTCTCCATCCCTGTATCAACACCAGTAGGCTCAAAAAAGCTATCGTGCTTCTCTGCCGTAGTCCCTCTCAATGGCTGAAACCAGTGCGTATAATGCGTTGCACCCAACTCCAAAGCCCAAGCCTGCATTCCCGCAGCAACCTCATCGGCTGTTGCTGGACTTATAGACTTTCCATGGCTAGCCGCTTCTTGAATTGCCAAGCACACTTCAGCCGATAAATAATTGGACTGCGCGGTTGGACCAAAAACGAGGTCTGCATAATAAGTACTGATACCATTGTGATTCACCGAATACTCGGTTGTAACTGAACTGGAAGATTTTTTCGCCATTGTTGTTTAGTATGTTTTCAAAAGGATGGTGCAAAGTTCTTAAATAATAATTGTCAATTCTACATTTACCGCATGTTTATATCACCTAGTTGCCCACATCCACAGCTACAGCGAATTGGCATACTTGGTAGTTATGAACAAAAAAAACACATACTTATAAAATTTCTACATCAGCGAACATTTACACATTAAATTCGCCCCACTAAAACAATGAGTCACTCATCTATTAACAAGGTCACCGGTGCTGGCCTACTGATTACCCTAGGTATCATCTTTGGCGATATCGGAACTTCCCCGCTTTATGTAATGAGTGCCATCATGGGCAAATCTGTCATTACAAAGGAATTAGTTTATGGCGGGCTCAGCGCGGTTTTCTGGACCCTAACGATACAGACTACAATCAAGTATATTATACTTGTATTGAGAGCCGACAACAAAGGGGAAGGTGGTATTTTTTCACTATATAATCTATTAAAACGCAGATATCCACAGCTAATCATAGGCACTGTAATTGGTGGAGCGATGCTTTTGGCCGACGGTATTATCACACCGCCACTTTCCGTTTCTTCGGCCATTGAAGGTTTAAAGTTGATCGATGGTTTAGAGGACTTAAATACTGTACCAATCGTCATTACAATCTTGATCGGATTATTTATGATCCAACGAGCCGGTACGAGTTTCGTGGGTAAATCATTTGGTCCAATCATGTTGGTTTGGTTCACAATGTTGGCAGCATTGGGATTTAGAGGCATCCTCGCCCATCCAGAAATCCTACAAGCACTGTCGCCCACATACGCAATCTCTCTGCTGATGAATGATCAGTACAATTTCTTCCTGATCCTTGGTGCCGTTTTTCTTTGCACTACCGGAGCTGAAGCGTTGTACAGCGACATGGGCCACTGCGGAAGACAGAATATCCGAACTTCTTGGGCCTTCGTAAAAGTCGCTTTGGTACTAAATTATTTTGGACAAGGCGCATGGCTACTTTCTCAAGAAGGACATACGCTAGATGGTCAACGACCTTTCTATGCATTAATGCCGGAATGGTTCTTACCCGTGGGAATTGGAATTGCCGCCATCGCGACCATTATTGCGAGCCAAGCTTTGATTACGGGCGCTTTCACTTTGGTATCTGAGGCGATTCGACTTCACTTCTTCCCCAAGTTCACCGTAAAATACCCTAGCGATATAAAAGGTCAGATTTACATTCCAGTAATTAATACATTTTTACTACTCGGCTGTATCACTGTGGTATTATTATTTGAAGAAGCCGTGAAAATGGAAGCCGCCTATGGACTGGCTATCACTATCGACATGTTAATGACTAGTATTTTGCTAGCTTATTTCTTGAAATCCAGAAGGTATAAAATGGCGTTTGTTGTTCCAATCATGACGCTTTTCTTCGCAATTGAAATTGTATTTTTAATTGCCAACCTTTCAAAATTTGCCGAGGGTGGTTTCTTCACCGTACTCGTCGGCGCGCTGTATATCATAATTATGTATTCTTCACTCAGGGGTGGTAAAATTAAAAACGACGTCATTAACAAAGAAGATTTACATAATTTCAGAGACAAACTCAGATCCCTTTCTCGTGACACAACATTGCCCAAATACGCCACACATTTGGTGTATTTGAGTAAAGTATCAGAACTTACGATGGTAGAATCGCCAATCCTCTACAGCATCTTACACAAAAGACCAAAACGCGCTGATTTTTTCTGGTTTGTTAATATCGAGGTAACCGATGAACCTTATACGATGGAATATCGCGTAGTGACGATTGAAAAAAACGACATTTATAAAGTACAGTTTAGATTGGGATTCCGTGTCCAACAGAAAATTAGCATCTATCTAAAAGGCGTTATTCGTGAAATGGTAGAAAGCAAAGAAATCGATTTAGACCCTCATTACCACGCTTTCATTGATAAAAAATCTATAGGCGATTTCAGATTTGTATTCATCGAAGAAGAAATGAGCCAAGAAAACGACCTGCCAATTATCGATCATACGGTAATGAAGATTTATAATGCTGTGCGATATTTCTCTGGTAAACCCGAAAAATGGTTTGGCCTAGATGGCTCTATGGTTAGCAAAGAGTTAGTCCCAGTGATTATTGCTCCGCGTGCTCAAACCATATTGAAACGTATTAAGTAACTCCCTATTTATGAATTCACGAAGTCGCCTCATTACTCAAACTTCTTGCTTTTTTTTATTTGTTGGATATGCAATCAGCAGCAGTTGGGCTCAATCCACAACTCCCTCCAATGCCCTAACACTGGAAAGCATTTTCAAAGACCCCTCCCTGTATCCAAAACCAGGGAACTTTGGCGAATTCGCACCCGATGGCAAGCACTTTATCGAATTAAAACTAGACGATAGCCCTCAACCATCAGATAAGAAAACATCAAATTCACCGATCGCTTGGTCGCTGATAAAAAAGGACATCGAAGGCAAATCCAATACCCCAATTATCCTGTTCGATGCGCGTTGGTTTGAGCAAGTACCACCCCAAGGAAGCTACGAAATCAGTAGCGATGAGAAGTTTATGGTGGTGCAGTATGAGATGCAACAGGTATATCGACATTCATTCACAGCAAAATGCTATGTTGTTGATTTACAGAATCATAAAATCACCTACATACCCGAACGTATGCGTTATCCAACCCTTTCACCGGATAACAAACGCATCGCCTATGTGAAAAATAACAACGTTTTCATCTACGATTTACTAGCAGCCAAGGAAACCCAAATTACAACCGACGGCGAGGAAAATAAAATCATCAATGGTGCCGTGGACTGGGTTTACGAAGAGGAATTCACAATGGACAATGGCATGCGCTGGTCGCCCAGTGGCGGATTTCTTGCATACTACCACTTCGATGAGAGCAAGGTGAAGGAATTTTCGATGGATATGTTTAACAGCAAATCCTTGTATCCGTCGCAAACGCAATGGAAATATCCCAAAGCCGGGGAAGACAATGCCAAGGTGGATGTTCATATTTATTGCCTTAACGACCAGCAGACACGCATCGCAAAGACCAATAGCCAAAAAGACCAGTATTTGCCTCGTATCCAATGGACGCAAACGGATGCATTCCTGAGTATACAGCGATTGAACCGCTGGCAGAATCACTGGGAACTTTTGTTCTGCGACCCGATGAACGGAAATTGCGAATTGATTCTGGAGGAAGTGGATTCTGCTTATGTGGAGATCACCGACAACCTAACTTTTATCCCAAAAACGTCACAGTTTATTTATAGCAGCGAGAAATCGGGATTTAACCACTTGTACTTGCACGATTACAGCGAATGCATCGAAAAAGGCAAAGTATCGCCCAATTGTGCTGCAACCCAACGCTATTCTAAGTCGCTTACCGCAGGCAATTTCGACGTAATTCGTTTCCTCGGCTATGTTGATGCCAACAAATGCGTAATCTACAGTAGCAGCGAACAATCCATGATCGAGGATCACGTGTACAGCGTAGGACTTAATGGCAAGGGCAAAAAGCGACTCACCGAACCCGGGTTCAATTACAACGTAACCTTGGGTCCGAATGCCATTTACTATACCGAATCACGCAGTAACAACAGCAACTTGCCTATCGTGGAGCATCGCATCAAACGGATGGATGGGAAATGGAGCAAAGACGTGGAGCTAAACACCGCTTGGTCCGAGAAAATGAAATCGATGAATTTAGGTCCGGTTAAGTTCGATGATTATGCCACCGACACCAGCGTTACCGGATATGGGAAAACGGAATTTTGGCACTTGGCAGCGCAAAACGGCTGGGATGCGAAAACTGCAATTGCGCAATACACCATTCATCAGCAGTTGCTCAACAAACAAATCACCTTTACGATTTATCCCCCCAATTTTGATGCAGCCAAGAAATACCCCGTTTTGATGTTTGTTTACGGTGGTCCTGGCAGCAATCAGGTGAGGAATCAATTTGGAAGTCGCAATTTCTTCTACCATCAATATTTGGCCTCACAAGGGTATTTGATTTCTGTGGTCGACAATCGTGGAACGGGCAGAAAGGGTGCGATATTCAAAAAATCGACCTACTTAGAACTGGGATTATTGGAAAGCACAGATCACGCTTATGCCGCAAAACAGATGTCGACACTCCCCTACGTTGATGCCGGCAGAATCGGTATTTGGGGTTGGAGCTTCGGTGGATATATGAGCAGCAGCGCAATTACCAAACATAGCGATGTGTTCAAGGCCGCAGTGGCAGTGGCACCGGTTACGCATTGGAAATTTTACGACAATATTTATACTGAGCGATATTTGCGCAGACCCATCGACAATCCGTTGGGCTATGAAAACAACTCGCCTTTGAATTTCACGGACGGGATTAAAGGCAATTACCTGTTGGTTCATGGTACCGGAGACGACAACGTGCATTGGCAGAACTCTGCTGAAATGATCAATGCGATGATTAAATCTGGCGCCAAGTACGATAGCGAGGTATATCCAAATCGGAACCATGGCATTGGTGATAGAGCTGCGAGTTTCCATTTGTATCGCAGGATGACAAATTTTATTTTGGAAAAATTATAACTGCTACTTTTCCTGTTGCGATTTTCGCGGATGTTCTGAACCGACCTTTGCAAACTCAAAAACGTTTAACCAATAAAATTGTTACACAATCATGAATCTAAACATTGGATCCCCAGCACCCAGCTTTTCCGCCAACAATCAAAACGGCGAGACTTTAACTTTAAGCAATTTCACAGGCCGAAAACTGGTATTGTATTTTTACCCGAAAGACGACACCCCTGGCTGTACTGCGGAGGCTTGTAGTTTGCGCGATAACTACCAAGATTTGATTTCACAAGGGTATGCTATTTTGGGTGTGAGTCCCGATACAGAAGCAAAACATCAAAAGTTCATTGCCAAATATAATTTGCCTTTCGATTTACTTGCAGACATCGACAATGCTGTTGCGCTTGCATATGGCGTTTGGGTAGAAAAAAGCATGTACGGCAGAAAGTATATGGGAATCGCGAGGACAACATTTGTGATTGATGAGCAAGGGAACTTGGCTGAAATCATTGAGAAGGTGGATACCAAAAACCACGCAACTCAAATCATAAAGTAAATCTTCAAAAGGCGTTGAATTCGTTTTAGAACGGATTTGTTAATCCTATCGTATTTTTGCAGTTGTTCGCGGAGAATCAACTTCAACAATAAACCATGCACACTGAAACAAAATCCATCGGAATCATAGGTAGCGGTAGCTGGGCTACTGCATTGATAAAAATGATTTCCGATGCGGGTCATACCGTGCATTGGTGGATTCGTAACCCGGAGAAGGCTAGCTACATTCAAACGCACTTGCATAACCCGGATTATCTTAGCAGTATAGAAATCCATGCAGACAAGGTAATTGTGAGCAATGATTTACAGTTTGTACTCAACAGTTGTGGCGTTATCATTTTAGCTGTTCCATCGGCCTTCATTCATCAAAGTTTACATGGAGTAGTTCTACCTACCGAGAATATCTACGTTTCGGCAATCAAAGGCATCGAGCCCAATACCAACTTGGTGATGGCTAAATACCTTGAAAAAAACCATGGAATCCCTACAGACCAGGTAGCAATTATTACCGGTCCATGTCATGCCGAAGAAGTCGCCGCCGAAAAACTCTCCTATTTAACTGTTGCCGCAAACACGCTGGATGTCGCGCAGTTGGTTAAAGGATATCTTGAAGGCGAATTCATCCGAGTATGGTGCAGCGATGATTTAATTGGCGCCGAATACTCTGCGGTGATGAAGAATATTTACGCCATTGGTGCAGGTATTGCGCACGGGTTGGGCTATGGCGACAACTTTTTGGCTTTGTATACAAGCTGCGCAATAAGGGAGATGAAGGTCTTTTTGCAGGCCATCGACCCATCGGACCGCGATGTGGATGAGGCAGCCTATTTGGGTGATTTATTGGTTACTTGTTATTCTCAGTTTAGCAGAAACAGAACCTTCGGCAATATGCTTGGCAAGGGATATAGTGTAAAAGCCGCACAGTTAGAAATGAATATGGTTGCTGAGGGTTATTACGCTTCCAATTTGATTTACAACAAAAGCGCAAAGCGGGATTTGCAGCTGCCAATCGCCGACGCAGTTTACCGCGTGATTTATGAAAATGCGAATGCCAAGAAAACATTCAAAGTTCTGAGCGATCATAACTTGCATTGATCCGAAGTGCGAATGGCCTGATATAGAATCCTATCTGCCGCTAGCCTATTTGTGGCTCAATTAAATTTACAAATCAAAACAAAAGGAGGATAAATTTGTACCTTTAACTATAACCATGGGATTTAAAATTTATACCAAAGCAGGCGATGATGGAAAAACCGGATTAATCGGTGGAGAACGAGTATCGAAACACCACATCCGTGTGGAGAGTTACGGCACAGTGGATGAACTAAACAGCCATATTGGTATGATTCGATGTCATGTCAAGGGAGAAAAAGAAGAAATCTTATTGGCAGAGGTACAAAACGACCTGTTTACTATTGGTTCATTTTTGGCTTCCGCTGCCAGTTCTAACATTACCCTTCCCGAATTGGGCGAAGATAAAATCGGCCGTTTGGAATCTGAAATTGATCGTCTTACAGCTGTGCTACCAGAGTTAAAGAATTTCATACTACCCGGTGGCTCAATCCAAGGTGCACAAGCCCATGTGGCACGCTGCGTTTGCAGAAGAGCCGAACGATTGGTGGTACAATTAAGTGATATTGAAGATGTTCCGGCATTTGTTGTAAAATACCTCAACCGATTGAGTGATTACCTCTTCACTCTGGCCCGATTCCTAGATCATCAGAATGGCGGAATTGAAATTATCTGGAAGTCGGAAAAATAAAATTATTCATTTATTAAAATAAGTATCACCGCAAATTCATTTTTCAATATTACATTTGTTACAACAAATATCAACATGAGAAAAAATACTATACTTATCGGAATGGCTGCCATCGCATTGACATTGGGTTCTTGCGGCAGCAACGCATCAGAAGCATCTGGTGCAGATTCAGTTGCAACGGCAGATTCTAGTGCTAGCACTTACACTGTAGACGCAGCGTCAAGCAACGTGGTTTGGTTCGGAACGCACACAGTAGGAACAGGCGACCACAACGGCACCATCAACATCACAGAAGGTAGTTTGAGCATTGCAGGTGGAAACATCACAGCTGGTTCTTTCGTAATCGACATGGCCTCTATCAAGTGCACAGATTCATTGCCAGCGGAATACTTGACCAAATTACACGGTCATTTCGCAGCAGAGGACTTTTTCAACACCGCAAAATTTGCAACGGCGAAGTTCGAAATCACAGCTTGTGAAGTAAAAGCAGACGGTGATAATACGCATTTAATAAGCGGTAACCTTACTATCAAAGATTCTACCAAGAACATTTCTTTCCCAGCAAAAGTAGCAGTTGGAGAATCATTGACAGCAACGGGTACAGTTGTTATCAACCGTTTGGATTGGGGTATCAACTACGACAAAGAGAATATGACTTTGGCAGAAGCGGCTCAAAAGAAGTTAAAGAATGGCGTTGTGAGCAAAGACATCACTTTGACCATCAACTTGACTGCAAAAAAATAATTTACACTTTCAAATCGGGGTAACCCTTCAAAAAGGAAAGGGAGCGCAAATGCGCTCCCTTTCCTTTTTATACTCTAGCCCATCATACAATTGTATTTTGGGTGTGTGGGATTTTACATGGATTTCATTTGGACATAATGGCCAATTCTACGAAAGGCAAAAAAATCCTTATCCCATTTTACGATTCCCCACCCAAACAAAACGGCGGTTCACGTACTGAGAATCGGTGAAAGAAGCATTTCCACTAGGATTGCCACCGGTCACGTGAAAATCACTAAAAGCGGCGTGTTGATTCACGAAGGCAGCACCAGAGAAATTGAAACTCACTGGCGTGAATACGGCATTCATTGCATCCTCAACTTCAACCATGAAATCGGTATCAGTACTATAACAAGAGCAAGTAATGGCACCCAACTCCGCAGCACAATCCGCTGTTAGTTCCAAGCTTTGCGCCACACTTTGAGTCTTCACCACAAATACAATCGGGCCAAAACACTCATGCTTCCACGACTTTTCATCCGATGCATCCACCGAGATCACAGTTGGTGATGCCGTCCTTGCATCTGGAAACTCCGGATTCACAATATTCATCGACGACAAAGCAACAGATGAACCTGCTGCCGCCTCAACGGATTTTACTCGAGACGAAGTCACATCGTTTTGAATCGCACCCAAAGTCCCCGCTCCCATTTTTGGATTTTCTGCCAAACCTTTTACCGCATTTGCAATTCCCGCAACTACCTCTTCGTAACTCAAATGTCCTTCAGCCGTTTTAATACCCTCCGCCGAAACAAAAATGTTTTGGGGTGCCGTACACATCTGACCGCTATACAAACTTGCCGCAAAAGCCAAATTACCGAAAACCGCATTGGCATCTACTACACTATCCAAGATCACAGAGTTCACACCCGCTTTCTCAGTAAATACAGTTTTGCCTTCTAATGATTCGATGTAATCGCCAAAAGCCGAACCACCGGTATAATCAATCAACTTAACAGCAGAATCTTCTGCCAATTCCTTCGTGATTGGATGATCCAAGGTATCCACGCCCAATTGAACTACAGAAACTGGCAATCCCGCTGCTACTAGCGCTTTCTGCATTTCGGCGACAACAATCGCGATTGGCAACACACTCTTTGGATGCGGTTTAACAATACTCGCGTTTCCTGTCATTAAGCTACCGAACAAACCCGGAACCGTATTCCAAGTAGGGAATGTAGAACAACCTATCACCAATGCAACACCCTTAGGAATCGCCTTGTAATTCTTCTGCAACGTAAGATCAAACTTACCCATGTTTTTCACCCAAGTAACATCGCTAGGAAAACGATTCAACTCGTGATACGCCATCGACAAAACCTCTAGAGCCCTATCGTTCGCATGAGGTCCGCTCGCCTGAAAACTCATCATAAAACTCTGTCCTGTGGTATGCATCGTAGCGTAAGCGATTTCAAAAAACCTCAACGCCACACGATCTAAAGCATCCAATAGAACCGCAGCTCTAACATCAGCAGGCGTCTTTGACCAAACCTTCTGCGCCGATTTCGCATTGGCAATCAACACCTCAGGGGCAAACTTGGGATACTGAACACCTAAGCCCGTCATCATATAAGGACTTACCTCATCGCCAACCCAACCCTGGCTACCCTCTTGGAGCAACTCGGCAAAATTCTGGGTCAGTAGCGATTGAAACGCCGATAATCCTTGAGCCATTCCATCTTCGGCGTAAGCACGAGGTGATTCAGGCCAAGCGGCAAAGTACGTTCTACTCTGTTGAGCCGCGTACGCAGCTTCTAATCTTTCTTTCAATGAAGTATTCATAAATTATTCTATATCAATATGTAAACGATGAAACAATTAGCAATACGTCTTGCTTTCGCTTTTTTGAATCGTAGTGCCATCGTGAATTATTAGGCTTGTCCTGTAGGTCCACCAAAGCCAAAAGGAACGGCATGGGGCGTCAATCCGCTACCTTCTTCCAATGTGATTTCACCAAAATGATCTTCGTATTTGCCCAAATTGTCACCCAAGGCCATGATCAATCGCTTGGCATGCTGAGGGGCTAAAATGATTCTACTTTTTACCTTTCCCTTGGGAATGCCTGGCATCATCCGAACAAAATCGATGATAAATTCAGTCTGAGAATGAGTAATGATGGCAAAATTACTATAAATCCCTTCGGCGATCTCTTCTGTTAATTCGATATCCAAGCCGGGTTGTTGATCTTGATTTTCTTCCATAGGTATCTACAAAATTAATCGCTCAAAGTCATTTTCACACCACCTTAAACGATTTAGAATTAAATTCGTCAAATCAAAGGAAATCCGCAAAAGAAACACCATTAAAAACGTCAAAAACCAACGATGAAAAAGATCCTATTTCTGACCATCCTTGCCTTAGGCATTCGCACGAATACGCAAGCACAAACCACTTGGGCCGAGCATGTCGCCCCCATACTTTACAATAGCTGCACAAATTGTCATATCAGTGGAGGCATCGCGCCCTTTTCGTTAGTTGGATATTCAAAGGCCGTGGCTAACGCCAATGGAATCGCAGATGCCACCCAAAAACGCAGAATGCCACCTTGGCCAGCAAATTCGAATTATAAGCGCTATGCCCATGAACGAATTTTGAGCGTAGAAGAAATCAAAACGCTACAAGATTGGGTTGCACAAGGATCCAAATCTGGCGACATATCCAAAGCCCCGGCTGATCCCAAACCAAATACAGGGGCAGTAACTGTCAATCCAAACCTCAAATTGAAAATGCCCAATTACTCGGTAAATACCAGCACCGATGAATATCGTTGTTTCGTTTTGCCCACAGGTATCAACGTCGATCAGTTTATTACCGCAATCGAAGTCGTTCCCGGCAACCGCCAAATCGTCCACCACGTATTGGTATTTCAGGACACGAGTCAAATCCCTGTGAACAAAGACAAGGCCGACCCCGCTCCTGGGTATTTGGCATTTGGTGGTACCGGATCAAACACATCGCAGCTCATCGGTATTTACGTTCCTGGACAAGAGCCCTATCAGTTTCCTACTGGTTTCGGCGCCCGCATCCTTAAAAACTCAAATATCATCATACAAGTCCACTACCCCGCTGGCATTCAAAATCAATTGGATAGCACCAAAGTATTGATCAAACTAAATACCGGTTCCTTAAGGCCCATGATCATCACCCCTGGCATCAACCACAACAACTCATCGCTCACCAACGGACCGCTGTACATCCCGGCAGATCAAACAAAGACTTTTTATTCAAAGACCGTACTCAACTTTAAATTGAGCGTTTTCGCGGTTGGTCCGCACATGCACCTTGTCGGCAAATCTATTAAAGCTTACAATGTAAATGGCAAAGACACCATTCCATTTGTTGATATACCCAATTGGGATTTCCACTGGCAGCGAACCTACATCCTTCGCACACCCACGATTGTTGAAAAAGGCAGTACGATCTGGGGCGAGGCCTATTACGATAACACAGCGCAAAACCCGAATAACCCGAATACCCCACCACAAGCCGTTTCATTGGGCGAAGGCACCAAAGACGAAATGATGTTGGTGTATTTTTGGCTCACGACCTATATGCCAGGTGATGAAAGTATGGTCATCGACAATACAGCGTTAAAAAATATCAGCGCGGTCATTAAACCGGAAGCACAATCGTTGAAGTTGTATCCCAACCCCAGTAGCAATTACATTCGTATCAACGATCTACAATCTCAATGCAGATTCGCCATTATCGATTTAACCGGAAAAACAGTGTTTAAAGGCGATGTATCGACAGAAAATCCGTTGGTGGATATCAGCGAATTATCGAACGGAACTTACTTACTTCAAGTTGTGACGAACAGAGGCGTAATTACTACGCAGCAAATCATCAAACAATAATGATTGGGGGACCTTCCCAACTCAGAATTATTTCACGCAAATTACCGAAATCTCAACCAAGGCATCCTTGGGCAAACGGCTAACTTGCACTGTTTCGCGGGCTGGGTACTTCCCTCCGGTAAAATGACTTCCATAGATGGCGTTAACCTTTGGAAAATCATTCATATCCTTTAAAAAAATCGACGATTTTACAACGTTATCCCAAGTAAGACCTGAGGCAGTGAGCAACGCTTCGATATTCTGCATCACACGTTTTGATTGCATATCAACGTCCGTTTCGCTGTCAAAATTGCCTGTTTTTGGATCCAATCCGATTTGACCGGAAAAATAATAGGTATCGCCAACTCGAACGGCCTGACTGTATGGACCAATGGGTTTAGGTGCATTTTCGGTGTAAATGATTTCTCGCATGTTATTAAGGTTTGATGTAATTTTGTGACTGCATGAAAATAGGAATATTGGCAAGCCCAACCAAACGAAACGCATGGGAGAACAAAGAAACCCCTTCATCGACCTATTCATGGGTGCAAGATAATGAAGGCCATGAACATTACGATGTGTTTTTGGATTTGGATTTTGACGACAACTCCTATCGATTGCAGGATTATCTAACGAACACGCATACCACCTTTATTTTGGGCGCTGTGAAATGCACTTTGGAGTCCGCTGCAGTTGGCCTGAATATTCCTCATGACTGGAAAGGCATCGGCATCAATGCACTGCCAACATTTTTGGAACGGAACACCTTAGAGTGCACCAATCCCTATCAATTGGCAGGAATATCATTGAAAGAACTCGCCGATTTATTGGGCTATCCTAATATCGAAGTGGTAGGAAGTCGCGTTGGTCTCATTACCCCCCGCGTAATTTGCATGATCATCAACGAAGCCTTTTACACGGTGCAAGAAGGTACAGCAAATCGGGAAGATATTAACCAAGCGATGCGATTGGGCACCAACTATCCCAAAGGGCCTTTTGAATGGTGCGAAGCGATGGGTCTGCAAAACGTGTACGAAGTCCTTGAGGCGATGTACAACGATACAAAAGATGAGCGATACAAAATCTGCAGCTTATTAAAGCAGGAGTATTTGCTTGGCAAATAATTTATATTTAAACTTCTTAATCCCTTATTGAATTTCGATTTATTATCGGAGTACTGTCATGCGTCATAACTATTAGTAGGCGATATCTTATTTTACCAGATTTATTTAATTTCCACAATCCACATAAGTATCCTGAATACTCGATCACATTTGTTGAAGGTCTAGTTTGATTCTTCATTCAAGTTTGAATTACAATTTTAAATCAAAAAAGAGGAGGGCCGCCCAACGGGCGGCCCTCCTCTAATATTCAATATTTTATTTAACAGTGAGTGGTATTTCTACCCCACCCTGTTTACTCTACAGATTACTTTTGAACTGTAATCTTGCGAGTTACTTGCTTGTTGCCCGACATAACTTGTACTAAGTATACGCCGTTGCTCATGTCGCCAGTGTTCAATGTCATCACACCGTCGTTGGCAGTGGTGGTAGTACTTACCATCTTACCTTCGATTGTCATTACTGTTACTGTGATGTTTGCTCCAAAGCTTTCGCTTGTTGCTACCTTGATGTCACCTGCTGTTGGGTTTGGATATACCGCAACTCCAACTTCTTGCAAGTCTTTCACTGCTGCACGGTTCATTACAACCTTCTTCGTCTTGGTGCACTCGCAACCTGTCTGACGTACCAACGCCTTCATGGTTACTGTGTACTCACCATCGCTCTGCAAGTCGTAGTTTACTGCTGCATTTACATCCTTAGACTTCAATGTTCCTCCACCTGCAAAAATCCAAGTGTAGTCTACGTTGTTCTGTCCACCTGATACTCCTGCTCCGTTTACTGGCTCTACTTTTACTCCGTAGTAGCTGTATCCATAGTCAGGCGTAGATTGGAAGTCACATGTGCGGGGTGATTCGTTCACCGTTACACGCTGTGTCAATGAATCTGAACATCCACCTACGATGCTTGCGTACAAGGTTACGTTGTAACTTGTAGTCTGTACAATGTTGTACAACTTAGAAGGATCTGAGTTGATTGAGGATGTGTTATCTCCAAAATCCCATGTGTAGTTAATATCACCTTGTGGCCATGTAGTGTTGTTTACAAAAATCACTTGGTCGCCTGCACATACATCCGCAGCACTGAAGTTTACTTTTGGCTGGGTAGCTACATTCAACTCTTTGCTGATTGAGCTAGAACATCCGTTGTCCAAAGTGATTTTCAATACCACTGTCTTTGGTCCCAAGTTGGTCCAAGAACGAGAAGGTGATTTTGCTTTGCTTGTAGTACCGTCACCGAAGTTCCAGTCGTAGTTTGCTACTGAACCACTTACATCCGCTGTTGTGTTTGTGAACACAGTTGGTGTCAATGAACATGCTGGTGTGTTTGTGAATCCTGCTTTTGGCGACTCACGAACATCCACAACTACTGTCATAGAATCTTTACATCCGAATTCTGACATAGATACCAATTTCACGTTCTTCTTACCTGGCTTAGAGAAGCTGTAAGTTGCATTGTCATCCGTGCTTACACTTCCGTTGTCGTCAAAGTTCCATGAACTACCTATCATTCCATTTCCAATGGTTGACTTGTTAGTAAATACAAATTTGTCGTTATCACAAGTACCTGATGTCAAAGAGAACTTAGTTACTGGCTTCTCAAACTGGTAAACCTTTTGGGTCATTTTTGCAATACAACCATTCAAGTCGGCGCTCAACGATACGTTGTAAGTTCCGGCTTTGCTGTATTTGTATTTGGCATCGGTAGTAGAAGCAGTTGCTCCGGCTACACCAAAATCCCATGTGAATTTAGCCGTAATTGGATTGGTCTTGTTGGTGAATACCAAATCCTGACCCAAACATGCATTCGCTTTATCAAACGCTACCGTTGGGATTGCGTTTACATCTACATCGTACTTCTTGGTGAACACAAATCCATAAGGCATGGTTTTGGTTGTCAATTCTACTGTGTATTTACCAGACTTAGGGAAACGGAACACAGGCTCTGGAGCGTTTGAAGTATCAGCAGCAACACCAGTTCCGAAGTTCCAGAAGAATTCCATTGATCCTGAGTTTACTTTTGACTTGTTAATGAACAACACGTCATCTCCGTTACAGATCTTGCTTGGGTAAGCGAAATCGGCAGTAACAGAAGGGTAAATCAATACGTTACGACGGATGTTTGTATCACAACCGTTGTTGTTGTCGGTGATTTTCAAAACAACTGTAATTGTACTATCTTCCAAAGTTGCATCGCTGGTTTGGAATTGTACTTCCAAATCAGAAGTGGATGTAGGTGCAGTAAATGTAGCACCTGTGATTGCCTTACCTG
>JBEEMF010000059.1:0-4108 GCA_041192805.1 Bacteroidota bacterium
ATGAAGACTTCAACTCGCTGATGTCTGTTTTCAATTGCCTTGCGATTAAGCAGCGGAAATACCAGCCAGTTTCGGAGCATTCTGGCGCCCATCGCTGTGCATGTTTTATCAATGACATCAATTACAGCTGTGCCGCCTTGATAAATCGGACGGGTTAATTCTAAGTTTCTTGAAGTAAAACCATCGATCCAAACTGAATCACCCTCGTCGATTCGAGAAATACGATTGATATGGTCGATGTGGGTATGATGAGTGAATTGCAGGTATTGTAGAATTGCTGCCGCGGATCCAATGGCCAAGGGCATTTCCGAGATGCCAAACCCTTTTAGATTCTGAGTCTTAAATTGTCGACATAAGGATTCATTGGCATTGCTTGATTCGTAGACCCAAGATTCGATTGTTTGAAACGAGGCGGGCGTGCCCAGGATTTCGAAGATGGTCTGTTGCTGTTGCTTGGGTAGGATCCACTCGGAAGGCTTAAACGCATCGATCATCTTTTTTACGGTGATCAATGAACCCTCGCAAACCAAGAATTCCCCCGTGGAAATATCGAGAAAGGAGGCGGCCCACTGCATATTTTGCTCCAAAACCGACACCAAATAGTTGCTCTGCTTGATTTCTAGAACTTTGTCGTTGTAACTCACCCCAGGCGTAACCAATTCGGTGACACCGCGTTTTACGATGGTTTTGGTTTTCTTTGGATCTTCAAGTTGGTCGCAGATGGCAACGCGATAACCCGCTTTTACCAATCGTGGAAGGTAGTTGTCTAAGGAGTGGTAGGGGAATCCTGCCAAATCTTGGTCGGATGCTGCGCCGTTCGAGCGTTTGGTGAGGACAATGCCCAGCACTTTTGATGCGATTCGTGCGTCCTCGCTGAACGTTTCGTAAAAATCACCCACTCGAAATAGCAAAATAGCACCAGGGTATTGCGCCTTGATGGTATGATATTGCTTCATTAGCGGTGTTTCCTTATCTGAATTGCCTCCTGCCATAAACACCAAATTTACAGCCATTTCTCAGGCCGATTTCCACATTTACGCCCCCTTTTTCCCCATTGAAAATAAGTATCTTTGTATTTGTGAAAAAATTGGTGGGTGCCGATCTCCAACGATTGAGCGTTTCGGAATTCAAAACGGTAACTAAATGGCCATTTGTGGTGGTTTTGGATAACGTTAGAAGCATGAATAATGTGGGCTCTATGATGCGCAGTAGCGATGCATTCTTGTGTCAGCAAATGATACTTTGTGGTATTACAGCCACGCCACCTCACCGCGAAATAACCAAAACCGCTATCGGCGCCGAGAATTCTGTCAGTTGGCGTTACCAAGAGCATACCATCGATGCAGTGAAGGACCTTAAGTTGCAAGGGTTTGTGGTCTATGCCATCGAGCAGACATCTAACGCTGTGTTTCTTCAGAATATGGTATTCCCCAATCAGGCGGTGGCCTTTGTTTTTGGGAATGAAATTGATGGAGTCAGCGCGGATGTCATATCGCTTTGCGATGGGGTTATTGAAATCCCGCAATTGGGCACAAAGCATTCGTTTAACATCGCCGTTTCCTGCGGTATGGTGCTTTGGGAATATGCACGGACTAGGGTTTGATTTAATCACAAAAAGCAGATGAAGCCATTTTTTAAAAGGAATTTATTCGGTTTGATTTGTTCTGTTTTTGTGGTTTGTGGGTGTTCTGATGCGGTTGAAAAGGCTGGGTCTGAACAAAACGACAGTTTGAGAAAGGTTCAATTGGCATATGCTAATTCATCTGCTTCTAAAAAATGTTGTAGTCCAAACGAGGATTCATTGCTTATTTGCGATGAATTTAGGTCGAAATTTGAATCAAAGAAATATTTATGCGTCATTTCCTATTCCAATGAATGTCCGATAGCCAAAGCCTACATCAAAACAATTCAAAATTTGGTGAAACAATTTGGCGATACCATTCAGTTTTGTTTGCTCGATCCTGGTGTTGGAAGTAGGTCGATTTCCGGAATGGAGGATTTGCTTTTCCACGACAATCTGGGTGTGATTTGCGGTCGTTTTGGAATCAAAGTTTATCCCCAAGTGGTGGTAATGAATTGTCTAACACGGTCTAAGATATATAGTGGAAAAATTGATGATCGGGCGGTGAGTTTGGGTGTGATTTCTCGGGTGGCGACAAAAAATTATTTGGCGGATGTCTTAGAGGATGTTATACTTGGAAAGCCAAATACTATAGCGTCTAATGAGCCCATTGGTTGTTTTGTGGGTCCTTTTGATTCGATAAATGAATAAATAGTGTGAAATGTAAATATATATATATCATTATTTTATTGATTGTTATCTCAACAAATTGTTGCGGTAATGATGGGAGTGTGGATGCTTTGCCGGATCAACCCACCTTTGCCAACGATATTGCACCTATATTACAAAAGAATTGTTTGCCCTGTCATCGCGAACAAGGGGCAGCGCCATTTAGTTTGGCTTCTTATGCCGCTGTAAAGAAGCGCGCGAAGACCATCGCTAAGGTTACGCAAAAAAGAATCATGCCACCATGGCCGGCCGACCCTACGTATAGTCATTTTGTGGGTGAAAAGGTGTTGACTGACCGCGACATTGCCATCATCCAGAAATGGGTGAAACAGGGGGCGGTTGAAGGTGATCAGAAATATGTATATCGCCCAAATGCGATTGACAGAAGCAATATTAGAAAGCCTGACTTAGTTATTCCTTTTGATTCCGTTGTGATGCATGAGGGTGATTTGGATCGCTTTTTCATTAGTTTATCCAATGTCTCGCTTCCGAAGAAGCGGTTTATTTCGGCATTGGAATTTGTGCCTACTGAGCCAGGTTTGGTGCATCATGCGAACGGCCATTTGTTGTTGTATAAAGAGGGTAGCAAGCGTATGCCGCTCAGACCCAGAAGGAAGATGGAGGCTCGTTCTGAGATGAATTCGGATTTAGGGTCGTTGTTAGAGATGCAAGCCGATGATGGGAGTTTGCCGATGAGGATTCACTCAGCCTTTAACTATTTACCGGGGGTTCAGGGGATTGAGTATCCCAATGGGATTGGGGCTTTTGAGGTCACAAAGGATTTTGCGGCGGTGATGAATGATGTGCATTATGGTCCGGCCGATAAAACGGTGTTGGATCGGTCCGTGTTGAATGTGTTTTTTACCGACATTGCACCGAGTCGTATTTTGTCTGAGTTGATGTTGGGCACCAACGGTGTCAGCAAGATTGTCCCGCCATTGGTGGTTCCGGCGAATAAGGTTACTAAACACACCACGCGCTTTACGATTGCAGAGGATATTTCGGTGCTGACGATTAATCCGCATTTGCATATGTTGGGCAAGTCGTTTCTGGCGTTTGCTGTCAAGCCGAATGGAGATACTATTCCATTGATTCGTATTTTACGATGGAATTTCAATTGGCAGTATTTTTATACTTACAAAACAATGTTGAGAATTCCGGCGGGGTCGGAGATTGTGGCGGTAGCGGAGTTCGACAATACATCGAATAATCCTTGGAATCCGAATCGTCCACCGAAGCAAGTTTCGGAGCGATGGGATAGTGGAGGGGCGAGCATGCGGGCATCGGATGAGATGTTTCAGTTTATTATTACGTATACATTGTATAAAAAGGGCGACGAATTCGTATCATTGGAGAAGAAATAATTATGACGATCAGGGAGGTTTTATCGACACAGTATATTAGGGAGTTTCACAGTGTGGTGGATTTGGTATATGCGGGGGATGGTGACTTTATTTATCCTATTACGGCGGATGTAGAAGCGGTGTTTGATGTGAATAAGAACAAGTCGTTCCAAAACGGCGCTGCGCGCCGTTGGATAGCGTTGGATGCGGCCGGCCGAACGGCCGGCCGCATCGCTGCATTTTATACGGTAAAACCCAAATCTGGAAAACGTGGGGGCATCGGGTTCTTTGAGTCAATCAATGACCCAACGGTTGCCAACGCCCTTTTTGATGTCGCCGAGGCCTGGCTCACCTCCGAATCATGTCTAAGCATCGATGCACCAATCAATTTTGGCGACCGTGATAGTTATTGGGGTTTGTTGATTTCGGCGACAACACCCACATCGTATCGAGAAAACTATCATCCCAAATATTA
>JBEEMF010000060.1:0-5698 GCA_041192805.1 Bacteroidota bacterium
GAATCGCTCGCACAAATGACTTCCCAAAAAGCCGGCAGCGCCTGTAATTAAAACTCTTTCTTTGCTCATTTGATGTCTTTACGACCGATGCTATAATAAGTATATCCGTGTTTACGCATGGTATCCATTTCGAAAACATTACGCCCGTCGAAGATAACTTTTTCTGCCAACAACCCATCAATTCGACCAAAATCGGGGGTTCTGAATTCAGGCCATTCCGTGGCAATAACCAAGAAATCTGCGCCTTCCAAAGCAGAATACATCTTTTCAGCAAATACAACAGAATCGCCCAAAATGCGCTGCACATTTGGCATCGCTTCTGGATCGTAACACTGCACCTTAGCGCCTCTTTGTAACAATGCATCGATCATTTCCAAAGCTGGAGCCTCACGAATGTCATCGGTATTCGGCTTAAATGCCAATCCCCACATCGCCACTGTTTTGCCTTTGATATCGCCGTAATGCGCATCGATCTTAGGCAACAAAGCCTTCTTCTGATCGTAATTCACATCCTCAACCGCCTTCAAAATTTTGAAATCGTAATTCACTTCTGCCGCGCTGTGCACCAAAGCTTGAACATCCTTGGGGAAACAACTTCCACCATATCCAATGCCCGGGAACAAAAAGCGCTTTCCGATGCGGTCATCACTGCCCACACCCTTGCGCACCATATCTACATCCGCACCCAACAACTCACACAAGCGAGCAATCTCGTTCATGAAAGAAATCTTGGTTGCCAAGAAACTATTGGCTGCATATTTTGTCAATTCAGCACTGCGCGTATCCATGTGCATCACCGGGTTGCCCTGACGTACATAAGGACCATATAATTCATCCATCACTTCAAAAGCACGCTCACTTTTGGCACCAATCACCACGCGATCTGGCTTCATGAAATCATCCACTGCCACGCCTTCACGCAAGAACTCTGGGTTACTTACCACATCAAACTCACCGCTGTAGTTCGCCCTGATAGCTGCTTCAACTTTATCCGCAGTACCTACAGGAACTGTGCTCTTGTCCACAATCACCTTGTAGCCCGTCATGATTTTACCCAATTGATCTGCCACGCCCAAAACGTATTTCAAATCCGCAGCACCACCCTCACCTGGAGGGGTTGGCAACGCCAAAAAGATGACTTGTGCATCCTTGATGGCATCTTCCAAATTGTTGGTAAAGGTTAAACGGCCTTCCTTCAAGTTGCGCTTGAAAAGTATCTCCAATCCTGGTTCAAAAATGGTGATCTGACCGCCACTTAACATGTCAACCTTGCGCTGATCAATGTCAACACAAATCACGTCGTTTCCGGTCTCCGCGAAACAAGTTCCGCTCACCAAACCTACATAACCGGTTCCTACTACTGCTACTTTCATTCGATTTATTGGGATTTTTGGATAAAATTTTGTATATTAAGTATGATGTAATTCTGTTGCTCAACGTCCAATTCTGGGCAGATAGGCAAACTCAGAACACGATTGCAAAGGTCTTCTGAAATGGGCATACTAACAACCTGCTTATAGGCCGTCTGCAAAAATAAAGGCCTCGGATAATAAATCATGGAGGGTATTTCGTGTTCGGCAAGATACATTTTCAGCCCATCGCGCATCGCCGCCGTTTTACAAGTCATTGTATATTGATGAAAAACGTGAGAACTGTCGACCGTTCTGTCTGGAATTTCCAAGCCATCCAAGCTACCTAACGCTTCATCGTATCGTGCAGCAACCGCTCTCCTAGATTTTTCAAAGTCATGCAAATGAGGCAATTTCGCCATCAATACGGCGGCCTGTAAGGTATCTAACCGAGAATTCAAACCGAGTATATCGTGCTGATATTTAACATTCTGGCCGTGATTTGCCATGCTGCGCAATCTCTGAGCTAGATCATCATCGTTTGTAAAAATTGCACCGCCATCGCCAAAGCATCCCAAATTCTTACTTGGAAAAAAGGAGGTTGTGCCAATATGTCCCATCGTTCCGGCAAATCCATGCTCACCTGGAGTACAATACTGCGAACCAATGGCCTGCGCGGCATCTTCAACAACGTACAAATTATGTTTCTTCGCTAAGGCCAATAAAGGTTCCATAGAAACCATTTGCCCATACAAATGAACCGGCGCAATCGCCCTTGTATTTCCGGTAATCATCGCCTCAATCAAAGAAACATCCATCAAAAAAGTGGCTGGGTCTACCTCAACAAAAACGGGCTTCAACTCAAGTAACAAAAGCACTTCAGCCAAAGCAGCGTAGGAGAAAGCAGGGGTAATGACTTCGGAACCCTTGGGCAAATCCAAAGCCATGAATGCCAATTGCAACGCATCGGTACCATTGGCACAAGAAATCACATGTTTGACTTGGTAACGCTCAGATAAAGCAGATTCCAACTGTTTTACCGCAGAGCCCTGAATAAAATCCCCTTGCAAAAGCACCTGTTTGATGGCCTGATCAATTTCAGACGATAAACGGGCATACTGCGCCTGGAGGTCAACCATTTTTATGCTACGCATAACTCCAGCAAAATTAGTGGAAATTATTTCCTGTCAATCAATTATTTGGCGCGCTGACGAACCACTTCGTAAGTGATTACGCCGGCAGCCACAGAAACGTTCAATGAGCCAACGCCTTTGGCCGACAGTGGAATCTTAACATGCGCATCGCACAACTTCCAAGTATCAACGCTCAAACCCGTTTCTTCGTCGCCCAGTACAATTGCGATAGGACCGGTTAAATCGGCATCAAACAACACTTCAGACGTTTTCTCGGTTGCCCCTACAATCTTAACACCGCTGTTTTTTAACATTTTGATGCTTCCATAGAGAGACTGAGTTCTACAAACAGGGATTTTCATCAATGCACCCGCAGAAGTCCTCACTGCATCGGCGCTCAACGGAGCAGAACCTTTCTCCGGCACCAAAATACCATGTGCACCCGCACAAGCAGCGGTTCTAGCGATGGCACCAAAATTTCTAACATCGGTAACACCATCCAAAATCAAGATAAACGGATCCTCACCCGCCTCAAAAGCCCCGGCCACAACCGTGTCTAAATCGGCAAAATCAACCGCGCTCACAGAAATAACCACCCCTTGGTGATTGCCCTTTACAAGCGTATTCAACTTGGCCAATGGCACCTGTTTCCAAATGAGATTTTTGGAGCGAAAAATCGGTAACAAGTCCTTCAATTGACCTTGCAAAACACCTTCTTGCAGCCAAACTTTATCAACCGTTCTACCCGATTGCAACGCCTCTAATACGGGATGTATCCCATACACGAATGCGTCTTTTTCCTTTTTTCTAAATTCCATAAAAGCAAAGGTCCCGCCTGCGGCGGGACCCATTTTTTTCTAATTACATGCCCGAAGCACTCTCCGAACTCTCATAATTCACGCCCACCGCTGCAGTTTCCCTCTTATAAGCCTCAGCCCAATCCTTCCTGCCTAGACGTTCACACTCGCCGACAATATTTTTTATCAAGTCACGACTCATCTGTACTTCCCTCGCACCAAACATCTCATCCTCCCACTTCGCAAAATAAGTTCCATATTGAACGCAGTCCTTAATAGCCAAATCCAACACTTTCTTCGCCGATACAGCATCGCCCAACTCCAATAATGTAACGCCATAATCCGCCTTGTATTCCTTTCTCATCGGCATTACTGTCTCTGGAATCTCTATTAATATGTGATTCAAAACCTCAATGGCACGCTTGCGATAAACCGACAAAGAATCTCCCTCACGTTGCATGTACTCCTCAACGGAATGGAAACCCTCAGGAATCGGCGCTCCCGCAATACCTACCTTATCGATCTGAGTCTTGTACTGATCGTATGTCTTGATCTTGCTCAAATAGGTGCGGGCAAGCAACATCGACATCTGTTGCATGTCACCCGGTACATAAGCAGCCTTGTCGTCTAAGTAGAAGTTTTTCTTCTCCTTCATACCACAGTACTTATATTTTTTAACCAAGTTACTATACAGTTTATAGTCGGCTACGCGCAATGGCTGACGTGAACTGGCACCACCTTTGATCGGCACAAACTTGTAAACCAAGCCTTCCAACTGCAAATAGTTGTTCAAATCATAGAAATCGTAACCGCTTACGCTGGTGAAATAAATCGGACGCTTCCACCCTGATTTTGCATTCTGATTGATCAAATCCAACACCAACAAATCACCCTTAGAAATATAACCGCCGCCCAATGTGATTTCGATGCGATCCACCACCTCTGAAGTGTCCTTGGTAGGAACAAATCCTGAAGCAATCACCGACTTGCGATCCACAGGGAACCAAATAGACTTCGACTTGAAGTAATTTCTTTCAACGCCATTTCTATTCTCGTCCTTCACCTGCTTCAACACAAAATCCAATAAAGTAGATTTTCCCTCAATATCTTGAATTTCAATTCCACCCTCAAAACTACCCGTCTGTAAATCTTCTTTCGTTAATGTCAATGGCAGAGGCTCAGAATCATAAACCTTATCCAACAAAACACTGCTATACCAATCCGTAGGCAACAAACTTTGGTTGATAATCCGCACGTCGGTACGAATCCCTTCCACGTTTTGAGCATACCACAACGGATACGTATCATTATCTCCGTTACAGAACAAAATTGCATTGGGTTCCAACTGATCCAAGAAGTTCCTTGCCATGTCGATACCGATTCTTCTACCACTACGATCGTGATCGTCCCAATTCTGATATCCCATATTTACAGGTACCAACAAAATCGATGCGGCAGTAGCCGCCATCGCACTCTTGCTACCCAAATATTTGCGAATCATCTCGGCCAAAGCCAATACACCCAAACCTACCCAAATACAGAAAGTTTGAAATGATCCCACCAATGCATAATCCCTTTCACGAGGCTCATACGGCGGTTGATTCATATAAACGTTAATCAAAACACCGGTAAACAAGAACAATGTCATCACCAACCAAAAATCGTATTTACGCTTTTTCAAATGGGTTAATAAGCCCAATATTCCGAGTAACAATGGCAAGAAATAATAGGCATTCTTCGCTTTTTGGTTGACATAATAATCAGGCATTCCCGCTTTTGGGCCCACCACAAAACGATCCACCAAAGAAATTCCACTATACCAGTTTCCATCAAAACGGGTGTTACCCATTACGGCTTGCTGATCATTGAAACGACCTACGAAATTCCACATGAAATAACGCAAATACATATATCTCAACTGATAACTAAAGAAGTATTTTAGGTTGTTACTGAAGCTAGGCTTCTCGATTTTCAAATACTGTAACTCGTCGGATTCTTCGGCCGTCAACGCACGCTGTTGCGACATCCCTTCCAATTCGTCGAGGCGATTCTGAACGTCGGTCATTCCTCCATAATCCCTAAAACCACGCGCATCATTGGGTTTGTTACTCTTACCCATACGAGGGAAAATCGTCATGTACTCTTCAGGATAAGTATAATCGAAATTATCTCCACCCTCTTCGTATTTGTCTTTACCCTTGAAACGACGTTTGCCTAAGGTTTTATAACCGCTTTCCGGTGCATTAAAATAAGGACCATAAGCCAAAGGACGATCGCCATATTGCTCACGAGTTATATATCCATAGAACTTATAAGGATCCTCTGGGTTGTTCATATCAATCGCAGTATTGGCCATTGAACGAACGATAACCATTGCGTAGGATGAATATCCAAAAACAACAAAAAAGGCAGCCATTAC
>JBEEMF010000061.1:0-57210 GCA_041192805.1 Bacteroidota bacterium
AAATCTTCGAAGCCTTCTTCGGTTTCATTTTGGAAGACTTTGCCTTCGAATTCGCCAAAAATTTGGCTGTAAGTTTTGTTGAAAATGTTGGCGAGGACGTTCAAGCGACCGCGGTGTGCCATTCCCATCACAAATTCATCTACGCCGAGTCCGGCGCCATATTGAACCACGGCATCCAAGGCGGGTATCAAGCATTCTAAGCCCTCCAAAGAGAAGCGCTTCTGACCGATGTATTTGGTGTGCAAGAAGTTCTCAAACACGGTGGCTTGGTTCAATTTCTTGAGAAAGTGACGTTTTTCGTCGGTACTTAGGTTGGGAATATTCTTGGTTTGCTCGAAACGACTTTGCAACCACTGTCGGCGTTTTGGGTCGCGGATGTAGCTAAATTCGCAGCCGATACTTTCGCAGTAGGTTTGTTCGAGCAGGGCGATGATGTCTTTGAGTTTGGCAGGGCCTGTACCCACTTCGTGACCGGCATTAAAGGTTTTGTCTAGATCGGCGGTTTCGAGGCCAAAATTTTGGATGTCGAGGGTGGGGGTATACTGCCTACGCTGACGCAGGGGGTTGGTTTTTGAGAAGAGGTGACCGCGCTGTCTGTACCCTTGAATGAGGTTCATGACATGGATTTCCTTGAGTGCATCTTCGCTGATGGCATCGCCGGATTCAAATTTCTGTGCACCCAAATCAAATCCTTCGAAGAACTTACGCCAGCCAAAATCTACGCTATCGGCGTTGGCTTGGTATTGTTGGTAAAGGTTGTCGATGGCTACAGGATCGGCATTTGTTAAGAAAGAAGTATCAGGAGCGCTCATAATAGAACGCAAATTTACCCAAAATGGGTGAGGTATAAAAATGACAATTGGGGGTATTAAAAAGGGGTGGCTGTGCCGGTAACGGCGGGCTGGGTCATGTGCCAAATTTGGGCGAGCGCCCACACCAATACGCAACCAAAGAGGAAGGCATCGAAACGATCCAAAGCACCCCCATGTCCGGGCAGAAATTTGCCACTGTCTTTGATGCCTTTTTCGCGTTTGAGGGCACTTTCAAACAGGTCGCCGGCGGTGCCAAACGCACTCACGAGTGCTCCGAGGATGGCGCCTTGCCAGATGTTGTGGATGTTGAAAAACGACCAAAAAATGTAGGCTCCAACCGCGGCGGTAAGCAGGGTTCCACCGATGAATCCTTCCCAAGTTTTCTTGGGCGATAGTTCGGCGTGCAAGGGATTTTTCCCGAAGGCCCTGCCGGTGAGATAGGCAAAGGTATCGGAACTCCAAATGAGTATGAAGACCATCAAAACGGGACCTCGAAGGTAGTTGGGGGCGTTCCAAATGGCGGGGAAATCGGGTCCGGGTTTGGGACTCATGAAGCCGCCTGTTGGCCAAGTGAGGTAGTTAAATGCCTGGGGGGTATGGGGCTGTCCGGAAACCAAATACTGACTTTGGGCGAGCAATAAAAACAGATAGATGGGCAGGGCTATATATAGGATGCCAAGGCCCAGGTTTTTGGCTTGATTGAGGGCCGCGATGCCTTGGGTGAAGAGTCTATGGGTGATCCAAATCAGGGCGATGATGGCGGCGATGCCAGCGGCTTGGAGAGGGCTGAGGACAGTGACGAAGGGCGATAAAAACAACCAAGTATAGAGTCCAAAACCCATGGCTGAGGGTTTGCTTGCATCGTGAATACGGGCCCATTCAAAGGCGCAGAAAAAAGCAATCACGAACATGAGTATCGCCAAGGTAGCGGGCGACAGCAGGATACAGCCGATCACGGCAATCGCATAGAAAAATCCGGAGATGGCGCGCAGGGTGAAGTTGTTCATGGTTTATTTTTTGAGGGTGAGGAAAAGGCCTACGGTTGCAATGGGTATTGAAATCAAATATACAGCAGGTTGGGCCAACCAAGATTCCACGTTAAAATAAATTCCGGTCGTGTTGAAGTGTTTAAGGGTGATGAATTGAACCACCACAGTGCTTGCATTGAAGATAAAATGGACGATGGTGGAGTACCATAAACTTCCGGTGGAGACGTAAATCAGGCCAAAGATCAATCCCATCGCAAAAATTCCAGCAAATTCGAAGGGCGAAAAGTGGATGGTGGCAAAAACGAAGGCTTGGAAGAGGACGGCGGTGCGTTTGCGACGGAAGGTGTTGCTGGCCATTTTGATCATCAAGCCGCGGAAAACCAATTCCTCAAAAATGGCGGGAAGCACAGCGAGAATGCCAATGCAGACCCACAGTTCGGTATACGTTTCCATATCGAGCATCGCTTCAAAAATGGCCTGACGTTTGGTATCGAATTTGGAAAAAAGGGTGCCCAAATTGCCCCAAGGAAGGTGTTTACAGAGGGCTGTAAGTAAGGCAACGGCGGGAATCATTCCCAATGCTAGGAGGATGGAACCCAAGGTTTTATTTGCGGTGGGTTTGATTTTGTATCCGCCAATTTGAATGAGATTGAATTGAGCTACAGCAGCCACTAAAATCGCGGGCAGGGCCATGAAGCAGAGGAATTGCAACAAGTTACCCCATCGCAATACATTGATTCCCAGAGCGGTGCGCGAGGGGTTGTTCAACAATTGCTGGGTTTGTTCGGCGGTGAGTCCGTACATTACTTTGCCCATCAGCTGCGATAAGCCAAGTCCAACCAAGCTAAAAATGATGATGCAGAATAGGAGTGCGCCTACGCCCCAAAGATTTCTGAGCGGATTGGTAGAAGGGGTTTGTGAAAGCATATGTAACTTTGCAGCAAAGTTGGTAAAAATTGGCGACATAGCGTTGGGGGAATTTCCTTTGTTGTTGGCACCCATGGAGGATGTGAGTGATCCGCCGTTTCGTTACGTATGTAAACAGCAGGGAGCGGACCTTATGTACACCGAGTTTATTAGTAGTGAAGGGTTGATTCGCGATGCGGTGAAGAGTCGACAAAAATTGGATATTTTCGATTACGAACGTCCGATAGGCATTCAGATTTTCGGGGGTGATGAAGAGGCGATGGGATTGGCGGCGAAGATTGTAGATGCCACACAGCCCGATTTATTGGATATCAATTTTGGTTGTCCGGTGCAGAAGGTGGTTTGCAAGGGCGCGGGTGCTGGGGTGTTGAGAGATATTGATTTGATGGTTCGATTGACATCGGCTGTGGTTCGAGGGACATCGTTGCCGGTTACTGTAAAGACGCGATTGGGCTGGGACGATAGCACGAAGAACATTGAGGAGGTTGCAGAGCGATTGCAGGACGTGGGGGTGAAGGCCTTAACGATCCATGGCAGAACGAGGGTTCAATTATATAAGGGCGAGGCGGATTGGTCGTTGATTGCCAAGGTGAAAAACAACCCAAGAATTAAAATACCGATTTTTGGCAATGGCGATATTGATTCACCGCAGAAGGCGTTGGAGTATAGGAATAGGTATGGAGTAGACGGCATTATGATTGGTCGTGCTAGCATCGGATATCCTTGGATTTTTAGGGAGGTTAAGCATTTTATGGCTACCGGCGAGATACTCGATGGGCCTACTTTGGAGGAGCGATTGGAATCGTGTTTGACACATTTTGAAAAAAGTGTGGAATGGAAGGGTGAGAAGGTAGGAATTTTTGAAATGCGAAGGCATTATGCCAATTATTTCAAGGGGTTGCCAAATTTCAAGGAGTATCGTATGAAGTTGGTAGGCAGTGAATCACCGGATGAAATCCGAGAAATTATGGTCAATATTGCCTCAGAATATTCAGGCTTGGAACTGAATTGAGGTGGATATGGTTTTTTTTAATACATTTGCTTAAAACTACAATTACATGAAAAAAATATTACTCTCTTTGGTGATGCTTGGTTCGGCTTCATTGTCACAAGCTCAGTACTTCAGTATTCCTTTCTTGAATGCTGGAAAAAACCCAGGCGGCGTGAATGCCGATGGTGAAAATCCTTATCCTTCAGCGGCTAACGTTGGTTGGAGTAATGTTTGGAATGGCGATGCAACTGCAACCCCTACCTACGCTACTGAACAAACTTTGCCATTCTCTTTCAAATTCAACGGAAGTGCCGTAACGAAGTATACTCCAAGTAATTTTGGAACGATTTCTTTTGATGCAGGTACTCCTACAGTGAAGCCATCTTCATTTTCAAATTTGACTTTGCCTAGTGCTAATATCCCAAACAATTCAGTTTGCGTTTTGGGTATGACGCCTAAAAGTATTGTTAGTGGAACTACTACTTATCAAAGTGCAGTTATGACCAAGACTTACGGCAAGGCGCCTTATCGTCAACAGTGGGTTTGGTTTAACTTTTTCGGCGAAGCAAACATCCAAAATGGTTGGACGTATTGGGCCATCGTAATGGAAGAGACTACCAACAACATCTACGTGGTTGACATGAAGACTTTGTGTGTAACTACTGCAGGTGCTTTGTGTACTAGCAACGTGAAGATGAGTGTAGGTATCCAAACCAATGGTACTACTTCTTATAATTTGTCTGCTTCCCCTAACGTAGGTGCTCAGCAGATCACTGCGAATATTTTCACTGCAGAAGATAATAGCTACTATCAGTTCATTCAGGGTAGCCAGCCTACCAACGATTTGAGCGGAAAGTCTGGAAGCATGTCGCAATTCTTAGTGTTAAGTTCTGCTCCTTTCTCTGTATCGGGTAGTTTCTTTAACATTGGTACTGCGAAGACTACTAGCGCTGATTTGAATTATTCTGTGAATGGTGGTGCGGTTGTTACTGGTGCTGCTTCAGGTGCTAACATTGCTACTTTTGGAAGCCAAGATTTGGCTCATCCAACTAAGTGGAATCCATCTGCAGTGGGTGTTTATAAAATTAAATATTGGGCGTCAAAAATCAATGGTTCTTCAGATGAAAACCTTGTGAATGATACCATTACGATGTTAGTAACCGTGGTTGATAAAATCATTCCTCGTAAAATTTTGCATGAGGTATTTACTTCATCTACTTGCGGACCTTGTACTGCGGGTAATGTTAAGTTCGAAGGTATTGTTGCTAATAAATCAAGTCATAGCACTGTGAAGTACCAAATGAGCTGGCCTTCAACGGGCGATCCATATTACACAGCTGAAGGTGGTGTACGTCGTACTTATTATGGTGTAAACTCTATTCCAATGATGTTCGTTGATGGTGGATGGGGTGGAAACGCATCAAGTTATACTGATGCATTGTATGATCAATTTGCAGCCAAGCCTTCGTTCATAGAAATCAAAGGAAACGTTTCTTTGACATGGAAGAATAAAATCACAGCAAACATTGATATCACTCCAGTGGCTAGTTTCAGCAGCACAAACATGAAGGTGTTCGCAACCATTGTTGAGGGAACAACTTACAAGAACAAGAAAAGCAATGGTGAAACTCAGTTTGAGAATGTAGTTAAGAAGATTATGCCTGATGGTAATGGTTTGGCTTTGGCTGCTATGACAAAAGATACCAAAGTGAGCAAGACTTTGTCGTTCACTTTCAACGGTGGTTATCGTTTGCCTGGTGATGCTACAACTCCAATCAATTTGGGTACTGAGAACAGCATCGAAACTTGGGATGATTTGTCGGTTGTGGTTTGGGTTCAAGATGCAGTAACCAAAGAGGTATTGCAATCTGAGACTTTCCCAATTGCATTGGTTGGTGTTGAAGCGGTTGAACAAAACTTGATGTTGTATCCTAACCCAGCAAACAGTGTATTCAACGTAGATGCTCCAGAAATGGGTAACTCTATGGTGAGTGTGATGGATATTCAAGGCAAGGTTGTATTTGCAGGCGCTATGGAGTCTGGTAAATTGTCTTTGAATGTTGCTGATTGGTCTGAAGGCGTATATGTTGTAAAGGTTTCTGGAAACAGCAAAACTTTGAACAGCAAGATTGTCGTTCGTCACTAAAATTCGAGAGTACAATTTTTTCGTTCTTCTAGCGTTAAATTAGTTGATACTAAAATAATGAGAGGTAGAATTTTGTTGGTCCTGATTGTAGCAATGGTTTTTATGGAATCATGCGCTAGTTCCAGAGGGAATTCATGCAGGTCTGCTCGAAAAAAATATTTTCATAACTCCTTTTTGAATATGTAGAAAAAGCCCCGGAAACGGGGCTTTTTTCATCTTATCTTTGCCCAACTTAAAAACCTTTTCTGGCCATGTTATTGCGAAACATTGTGAACCGGGAAGAGTTGAAAAGGCGAATGGATGCCGATGCGCGTCCCTACACCACCATCTCTTTCTATTGTTATCACCCCATCTCCGATCCCCAGTTGTTTAGAAACGATTTGTTTTTGCGTTTTTCCCAACTCGAAGTGGTGGGTAGGATCTATATCGCCCAAGAAGGTATTAACGCCCAACTTGCCTTGCCATCGATCCATTTTGAGGCCTTTAAAGCGGCTGTGTATACGATAGATTTTTTGAACGGGATTCGCTTGAACATCGCCATCGAAGAGAAGCAGAAATCGTTTATTAAGTTGGATATCAAAGTCCGTGCGAAAATTGTGGCAGACGGCATCGAAGATGCTACTTTTAGTTTACAAAATAGCGGGAATTACTTGGATGCGGCGGCGTGGAATGATATGATGGAGAAGCCTGATGCGGTGGTCATCGACATGCGGAATCACTATGAGAGTGAAGTGGGAAGGTTTGAAGGTGCGAGCTGTCCGGACACCGACACTTTTAGGGAGGAACTAGCGCGTGTGCTGGATTTATACAAGGATGAGAAGGACAAGCCTATCTTGATGTATTGTACGGGCGGAATTCGTTGTGAAAAGGCGAGTGCATGGATGAAACACAACGGGTACAATGAGGTGTATCATTTGGAGGGTGGGATTATCAATTATGTGAATCAGGTGAATGCGTCTTCTTTGGACAATAAATTCAAGGGCGTGAACTTCGTCTTTGATCAACGATTGGCTGAGCGGATTACGGAAGATGTGATTGCGCAATGTCATCAATGTGGTGAGCCGGCAGATAAACATATCAATTGCGCCAATACAGGCTGTCATTTATTATTTATTCAGTGTGATGCTTGCGCTGCAAAATTTGAGCATTGCTGTTCGGATCAATGTAAGGCGGTGATTCATTTGGATGCTGATACCCAAGTGCAGTTGCGAAAGGGTAAGCCTGCGGGCAGAATTTTTTCAAAGGGACGGTTTCCTGGGAAAGTGTAAAATAATTTGAGCAGTTTGTCGTTAATGTGTAAGGAATTCGCGCATGAAAAGGTGGCAGGGATATTTTAAATGTTCTGTCCGCCTATATTCGCGCTTTAAAATTTTAATTACACGATTGAATACAATGAGAAATACTCGTAATGGGCAAGAGAAATCTTGGTTACGATGGGCGGTGATACTGCTTTTTGTGATGACGATGTCCGATGTATATGGACAATGGGGCTTTGGCGGTGATGGCGGAAGTCCGGCACCGGCGGGTGGTGATACAACAGCTCCGGCGGCAGATGCTGGCGGCGGCGGCTGGGGTTCTGAGGGTGGGGGCGCTGCGGATGAGCCTGCAATAAAAAAAGCACCGTACATCCGATTTATACCTCCCTATGATTCGATGAGGGAAATTATTTTTTATGAAAACATCATCGAGGATGAGGCCTGTGAGAATTGTGGCGCTGATTCTTTGTATTGGAGAGCCAAGAAATATTTGGTGCAGCGTTTTGGCAAGGAGGGTTACAAAACAATGGTGATAGAGGATAAGATCGCCGAGCGCATCGTATTAAAGGTTACGATTCCAATGATTTGTGCCTACGGTAAGTACAACAAGAAGCAAGAGGGCATGTTGGAATATCGGTTGAGCTTGCGATTCAAGGACAGTAGATATAAGTATCAATTTGGAAATTTTGTGCATGTTGAGGTGGAAGATGGATTGGGTGCGAAGATTTCTCGGACGTATCACGAGCATTACATGCGATTGAAAAAGGGCTTCCAATTTACCGATCGATATTTGATGGCGGCAGACACTGAGGTGGCTGAAGTGGTGAAAGCATTTAAGAAAACCTTGCGGGAGCCATTCCAACCAGACGAGGACGATTGGTAGGCGATTTGTTCCTTGTAATGCATTTTTATTGCGGAAAAGGAGCCTAAATACTGAGGTTCACAACGATTTTGGTGTCTATTTTAGAAAAGCATGAAAAAAAGTTGTGGATATCTTGCTCTTAGAGAGAAAATTTCATATTTTTGCAACCCCAAAAACTAAGTAAGAATTACAAACGTGAATCCACTAAGTACATACAAAACCGTTTCGGTAAACAAAATGACTGCTGATAAGCAGTGGTTTGTAGTTGACGCAAATGGACAGACATTAGGCCGTATGGCCTCTCAAATTGCTTCGGTTCTCCGTGGCAAAAACAAGCCATCTTTTACGCCACACGTTGATTGCGGTGACAATGTAATTGTAATCAATGCTGCACATGTTGTGATGACAGCTGGTAAGTTCGAAACCAAAGAATATTTGCGCCACACGGGTTTCCCAGGTGGACAAAGATCGACATTGGCGAAGAACGTAAAGCCAGAGCGTTTGATTGAGATGGCGGTAAAAGGCATGTTGCCCAAGAATCGTTTGGGCCGTCGTTTATTTACCAATTTGTTTGTGTACATAGGAACTGAACATCCTCATACTGCACAACAGCCCAAAGTAATGAATATCGAAAACTGAGCCATATGATAAACACCTCAGGCAGAAGAAAAGCCGCAGTCGCCCGCGTATACCTGAAAGAAGGTAACGGCACAATCGTAGTAAATAAGAAAGCATTGGAAGTATATTTCCCACTTCCATGGCATCAATCAGCCATTCAGGCACCAATGACTTTGACCGACAATTCGGGCAAGTACGACATTCAAGTGAATGTTTGTGGTGGTGGTGTAAGCGGACAGGCGCAAGCGGTTCGTTTGGCCATCTCGAAGGCGTTGGTTGATATCGATGCTGAATTGAAGTCGCCTTTAAGACAGGCTGGATTCATGACGCGTGATTCCCGTGTGGTTGAACGTAAGAAACCAGGTCAGAAAAAGGCACGTCGTCGCTTCCAGTTCTCTAAACGTTAATTATACTCATGGCATATACTCAGCAGGATTTGTTGGAAGCAGGTGTACATTTTGGTCACCTCACCCGCAAATGGAATCCCAGGATGGCTCCATACATTTTTATGGAACAGAATGGTATCCACATCATTGATCTTAAAAAAACCGAAAGTAAATTAGAAGAGGCGAAAGCCGCTGCTAAAAATATCGCTCGCTCGGGTCGCCGGGTTTTGTTTGTGGCTACTAAGAAACAAGCAAAAGAAATCGTAGCCGCAGAGGCTAAGCGTGCCAACATGCCTTTCACAACACAGCGTTGGTTGGGTGGTATGTTGACAAACTTCCAAACTGTTCGTAAGAGCATCAAGCGTATGCAGAACATCGACAAGATGGCAACTGACGGTACGTTTGATCGCATCAACAAGAAAGAACGTTTGATGTTTGATCGTGAAAAAGCAAAATTGCAGATGATTTTGGGTGGTATCGAAGATATGACCAAATTGCCTGGTGCTATTTTCATGGTTGATGTAAAGCGTGAGCACATTGCAGTTTCAGAAGCAACTCGTTTGGGTATCCCAACAATTGCATTGGTTGATACCAATTCTGATCCTACTGTAGTGGATTATGCAATCCCTGGAAACGACGATGCATCCAAGTCTATCTATTTGATCGTTCGCGAAATCGCGGATGCCATCATCGAAGGTAGCCAGGAGCGCAAGCGTGAAAAGTCTGAAGAAGAAGTAGCTCCAACTGCAGAAGTAGCTGTAGTTGCTGCAGAAGCATAATTTTTGAAATCGTTTATGACAACAATAACTGCATCAGAAGTAAATAAACTGCGCCAAATGACCGGTGCGGGAATGATGGATTGTAAAAATGCTTTGGTTGAAACCCAAGGTGATTTTGAGGCAGCGGTAGACTATTTGCGTAAAAAGGGAGCTAAAATTGCTGCCAAGCGCGCGGACAGAGAAGCCACTGAAGGTTGCGTAATTGCAATGGTTAACGAGTCTCGCAGTTCGGGTGTGATTGTATTGCTCGCTTGCGAAACTGATTTCGTAGCTAAGAATGAAGCTTTTGTTGAATTGGCAAAAAGTATCACATCTTTGGCTATGGATAACAAACCTGCCGATTTAGACGCTTTGAAAGCTTTGTCGTTGAATGGTGTGGCTGTGGCCGACCGTTTGTTGGATGAGGTTGCTAAGATTGGTGAGAAGATCGACATTACAAAATACGAGTTGGTAGAAGGTTCAAATGTTGTGTCATACATTCACGGTTCTAACCGTATGGGTGTTTTGGTAGAAATGAACAATGCTGCTACTGATGCGAATATGGTTGCTGGAAAAGATGTTGCGATGCAAATTGCTGCAATGAATCCTGTGGCTGTAAATCGCGACAGTGTGGATGCGAATACCATCGAGCGTGAATTGGAAATCGGTCGTGAGCAAGCACGTGCTGAAGGCAAGCCTGAAGCGATGATTGATCGTATCGCTACTGGCAAATTGGAGAAGTTCTTTAAAGAGTCTACGCTTATCGCGCAAGACTTCGTAAAAGATGGTTCATTGACAGTTGAAAAATATCTTTCAAGTGTTGAGCCTGGTCTCACTGTTACAAGATTCAAACGAGTTCAACTCGGTTAAGAATATTTAATCCCTCGAAAGAGGGATTTTTTTTGCTAATATTACAACGTCAAATGAAATACAAACGGATACTTTTAAAGTTGAGCGGTGAATCTTTGTTGGGTTCACAATCTTATGGCATCGATGCCAAAGTCTTGGAATCATATTCTCTGGCGGTAAAGGAAGTGGTTGATGCCGGTGTTGAGGTGGCGGTTGTAATTGGTGGAGGTAATATATTCCGCGGGGTACAAGGTGCGCAAGGTGGTGTTGTAGATCGCGCTACCGGTGATTATATGGGCATGTTGGCAACCATGATGAACGCAATGGCGTTGCAAGGGGCTTTTGAGCGCGTGGGGATGTCTACACGTCTGTTGTCTGCCATCAAGATGGAACAAGTAGCTGAGCCTTTCATCCGCAGAAGAGCGATGCGTCATTTGGAAAAAGGTCGCGTAGTCATTTTTGGAGCAGGAACAGGGAATCCTTATTTCACAACAGATACTGCAGCTTCTTTGAGAGCGGTAGAAATTGAAGCCGATGTGGTGATTAAAGGAACGCGCGTGGATGGCATCTATGATAGCGATCCCGAGAAGAACCCCAATGCGGTTAAATACGATGAAATTTCGTTTAAGAAGGTCTACGACTTAGGATTGGAAGTAATGGATTTAACGGCCATTACATTGTGTCAGGAGAATAACAAACCCATCGTTGTGTTTGATATGAATACCGCTGGAAATTTGATGAAGTTGGTAAGCGGTGAGAAGATCGGTACGTTGGTGATTGATTAATTCAAAACGCTATAGAAGAAAAAAAGACGGCCATGGCCGTCTTTTTTTATGAATATCTAAAATTCTATTTGACTTACGCCAAAGAATTTACGTGCTTTTGCAAACTTGACTTCAAGTTGCCTGCCTTGTTTTTGTGGATGACATTGCGCTTAGCCAATTTGTCTAATGCTTCAAATGCTGTGGTTAACAACTTAGATGCCTCGTCCTTAGAATCCGATTTACGGATATTCTTGATGATAGTACGAGCTGTTTTATGCTGATAACGATTGAGGTCACGCTTTGCGGCGTTGGCTCTGATTCTCTTGATTGCTGACTTATGGTTTGCCATTTCTGTTAAAAAGGACTGCAAAGATAACTAAACTGCTTGAATCCTACAACTTATTTCAAAATTTATCACTCAATTTCTGGAGCCAACGCCACCTTGAGGCCTTGAAGGTTGGGGTTTAGGTGAATTTGGCATCCCAAACGGGAGTTCGACTTGACAAAGAACGCCTGATCAAGCATCGCCAATTCATCATCGGACGCTTCAGCAAGGGGGTGTTCGCTCAATACATAAACTTGACAGGTAGCGCAAAGAGCCATCCCGCCGCATTCTCCTTTGATTGGTAATTCAATGGCCTTGCAGAAATCCATCAAGTTTAATCCCATGTCGGTGGGTGCTTGATAGGTCTGTTCCTGGCCATTTATATCAACAATTGTGATATCGATGATATTTGAATCCATTTAAAGTAGGTGGGTTAAGTGCGCTTGACAGTTTTTTGTAATGATTCGATATTGCTTCTCGCCTGAATGCTTCTCTAAAACATAAAGACAAACATTGTTGTGCTCGAAATCATCCATTTGGTGCAAGGGTGTATTTGTTAATAGGCAAAGAAATCCTCGCAAGGCTCTGCCATGCATGCAAACTAGGATGGGTGATTTTTCTAGGGTTTCGATTTTTTTCAAGCCCAATTTTTGACGTTTCACCATTGAATTGGGGGTTTCGCCGCCGTTGATCGCTACGTTGAGTTCCCCGTTTCTCCATTTTGCCAGCATCGCATAGAATTCACGTCGTGAGTGTTCGCTAGGATGTTGGCCTTCCAAAATTCCCCAATTAATCTCATTGAGTTCTGGAATTACTTGGGTTTCGATGTTCAATTCTTGAAACGGAGCCACCGTTTGATGGGTTCGTTTGAGGGAACTGACAAAAATCTGCTGAAATGGAATGTGCTTGTAGGCCTGATAAAATGCATCGGCTTGTGCAATTCCCTTGTCGTTAATGTCCGTGTCAACCCCGGAACCTTGAACGATACCCATTTTATTATAGTTCGTTTCACCATGCCGAATGATATACATTGTTTTTGTGGCTGTGGTGGTTGAACTTTGCATGATAGATTGGGAATGGAAACTGCAAATATACAACAGGCATTGGCGATTTACCGCTTGTCTGATGCGTTGATTCCCACAGCGGTTGTTGGTAAGGTGATGTCGCTCCCCCTATCTGACATCAATTTGAATACATCGAGCCAATATTCGCAGCTCCGATGGTCGCCCTTTGATGGCAGAGAAGTTTATAGTTTAGAGATTCAGACATCGTTAGAGGGTTGGGAAGCGTGTAAGGAACGGTTGACCTCTTTCGTGGCGGGGAATCCACTGTTGAACATTGAGTTAACCACTACGCCCAAAGCCGATTTTATGGCTGAGGTCAATGCCATCAAGTCGATGATTCTAGACGGAAAAGGCAATAAAATTGTAGCAGCGCGGACATCGTCCATTGAGAAAGATGTGAATTCAGAAACGCTTTGGGGTTCTTTTGAGGCGTTGTGCGATCGCTATCCCAAGGCTTTTGTCTTTATTCTTTTTGATCCGATTCAGGGTTGTTGGATGGGTGCCACACCCGAGCGTTTGATCAGTTGGGTTAGCGACGAAGCGCGAATTATGTCGTTGGCGGGTACATTAACCCAAGCCCAGTCGGATTGGACGGGTAAAGAGAGAAACGAGCAATCTGTCACCAGTCGATTTATTCGGGAAAAAGTTTTAGAAATGGGGATTGAGCCCAGTGAGACAGGGGTGAAGGAGTTAGAGATGGGGAATATCCGACATTTGGTATCGGATTGGTATTTTCCTTTGGAGCGAATGCGTTTAAGCGGATTGATAAATGGCTTGCATCCTACACCCGCGGTTGGAGGCTATCCCCAAGCTTGGGCGGTAGATTGGATTTTGAATCATGAGGGTTTTGATCGCGGATTGTATGCTGGTTTTATTGGCGTTGAGGGTGATGATTTTGCTTCGTATCACGTGGTACTGAGGTGTTGTAAGTTAGGAAGTAATGGCTATGTTTTGTTTGCGGGTTGCGGGGTGAATGAGGAATCTGACCCTGAAACAGAGTGGCAAGAAACATCGGCAAAAATGCAATTGATTTCTGCGTATTTGTAATTATCGAAAAATTGTAGGGTTGGGAATGCCTTGACCAAAATCTGTGACTTCGAGGGCCTCTTTGGTGAAAATTCCTTTTTTCGATGGCTTATAGCCGGAATAATCGCCGGTTGGGATGTAATAAAACACGTTTCCTTGGGCGGCGGGGAATGGGGGTCCCACTTCATCAAAGACGATGGTTTTTTGTTCTTCCTCGTAGCGCATGAGAATCCTAGAAGATTTATGGTATTCAAAAACAACGCGCATTTCCTCGGAGGGATCTTCGATGCCATCTCTAAAAATGGGTGCGCCCCAAACGGGTTTGTAGACATTGGGTTCGGCAGCCTCTTCGTCTTTCTCGAAACTAAGCACATCGATAATGGAGCGGTTGGAGTTTAGGTTGTGACCGTCGAAGGCCATCACGACATAATATTGCTTGCGCTTGATTTTATGGGGAATGAGTTGATAGTAGAGGCCGCCGATCCATTCGGGGTGTTCTATTTTGGTCTCGAGGTAATCTTTGGGCAGGTTTTGGGCGGTATCGTTCAGTGAAAATAGGGAAATTCCCGTTTTTGTTTTCTGTTGGATTACACCATATTGTTGAAAAACGCCACTTTTTAGGATGATGTTGAACGTAAACAATCGCACCTTGGCCTTGGGATGCGATGCAATGGCTACCGTTGTCATCCTGAGGTTGGCAAACTCAAAATCAAATGTCGCCGGATTGGCCAAGACCTCTAGAAGTTTTGCTTGCAGGATCTCGGCACTTGCGAGTTTTGCAGAATCTGTGGTGGAGGAGATAACAAACGGCGCAATTTGGATCAAATCGTCTTCGTCTTGTTCCAGAGGCGTGAGCAATTCTCTATTCACTGGGGCTTCCACTGTTGCGGGTTGGGGCTCCTCATTTTCGATTTCCGCCGAATCGGTTTGTGCTTTGGCGCTGAGAGAAAGCAAGCAAAGACAGGCGAAAAGAATCGCTTTAAGTTCTTGAGTTGATTTTGTTGTGGTGATTGGCATCATCGTCTCAAGAGTAACGCAGTAACGGTAAAAAAATTCTTGACAGTGGGATTAGCAATTTTCGACCACAACTGCGCTTGCACCACCGCCACCATTGCAGATTGCCGCACCGCCGTATTTGCCATTGTTCTGCTTTAATACGTGGAGAAGGGTTACGAGGATGCGGGCGCCCGAGGCACCCAAGGGGTGGCCGAGGGCAACAGCGCCGCCGTTTACGTTGACTTTGCTATCGTCTAAATTCAACAACTGGTTATTGGCTAAGGCAACAACAGCGAAGGCTTCGTTTAATTCCACGAAATCCAAATCGGCAACGGTGATACCGGCTCTTTGGGCTGCAATCGGAAGGGCTTTTGCTGGGGTTGTAGTAAACCATTCTGGGCTCTGTTCGGCATCAGCAAATCCTGTAAGTTTTGCCAACGGGGTCAGTCCCAATTCTTTGAGTTTTTCGCCACTCACCAAAACTAGGGCCGCGCCGCCATCATTGATGGTTGATGCGTTTGCCGCTGTTACCGTTCCATCTTTTTGAAAAACGGTTTTTAGGCCAGGGATTTTATCGAAATTGACATTTTTATATTCTTCGTCCTCGCTTACAATCACTTCGCCTTTGCGGGTTTGCACTGTAACTGGGACAATCTCGTCGTTAAATTTTCCTGCTTTCCAAGCTTCTGCAGCGCGCGTGTAACTTTGAATGGCGTAAGTATCTTGGGCTTCACGGCTAAAGTTCATTTCTTTGGCGCACAACTCAGCACAAGTCCCCATGAGGGTTTTTCCATACGCATCAGTTAGGCCATCGTTGATGATACCGTCCAAGGCTTGGATGTTGCCATATTTATAACCTGCGCGAGAGTTAGGAAGGTAATGCGGTGTAAGGCTCATGTTTTCCATTCCACCTGCCACTACGATATCGTTTAGACCCAACATAATGCTCTGAGCCGCCAATGCCACCGATTTCAAACCGCTTGCACACACTTTGTTGATGGTGGTTGCGGGTACGTGATCGCCAATGCCTGCGAATTTTGCTGCTTGTCGGGCGGGTGCTTGACCTACACCGGCTTGCAAAACGCATCCCATATATACTTCGTTGACATCATTTGGATTGATGCCTGCTTTTTCCAAAGCGCCTTTGATGGCGATGGCACCCAACTGGGTAGCAGGAACAGTAGAAAGAGAGCCATTGAAACTTCCCATTGGGGTTCTGGCTGCGGCGACGATATAAACTTCTTTTGACATGCGATTTTTAAAAATACAAAGATAAGTGATTGCACAGAATGGTGGGTGGTTGCGATATTATGGATTAGTTTTGCGGTAGAAAAATTGAGTTAATGATACTTTTGATTGAATCTTCGGCCGAATATCCATCGGTGGCTTTGGTCACTGAGGCTGGCATCTTGGTTCATTTGGAGGTAGGCGAGGTGGTTCAGTCGCATTCCGAATTGCTGCCAATGATGGTTCAAAGGGCGGTTGAATTGTCGAATTCTGAATTTGGAATTTTTACAAAAGGAATATCTGCTGTGGGATTTCATGAAGGACCTGGAAGCTATACGGGGTTGAGGATTGGGGTGAGTTTGGCGAAGGGTTTGTGTTTTGCCAAAGGCATTCCGTTGATTTCGGTGAGCGGATTTGAGGCGTTGGGCGTAGAGATTTTGCGATCAAATGAATCGTTAAATAGTGTTTGGGTGATGATGGATGCGCGCAGAGATGAAGTGTATGCGCTCAAATTGGAGCGGATTTCTGTTCCGGGTTCTGGCTCTGATTACCAGGTGAGCTTGCCAATTTGTGCGATGATTTTGCCAGATACTAGGGTAGGTGAGCCTGATGAAAAAACATGTTTTGTTGGTAATGCCAATGAAAAAGTGGCGCGATTGGTAGCCAATAGTGGTTCTAAGTTTATTGATCTATCACCGCGGGCGGATCATTTGTGTGACTTGGCAGTTTCGAAATTTCAAGCGAACAATTTTGAGGATTTGGCATACTACGAGCCCTATTATCTGAAGGATTTTGTGGCTGGGATAGGAAAGAAATTTGGGATTTGATTTATAGCAAATGGCAGTCATCGGATTGAAAAAACGAATTTTATTCATCGACAATCTCGATAGCTTCACTTATAACATCGTACATTATTTATCGGTGGGAGGCGCACAAGTGGATGTGGTTAGGATTGATGAGATTGTTGCTGTAGATCAGGTTGGTTGGTTGTTAGAATTGCAGAAATATGATGGCTATGTGGTTGGCCCGGGTCCGGGCCAACCACATAGCCACCCCATGCTCATGACAACCCTTGGGTGGTCGATAGGAAAACTTCCAATTTTAGGCGTTTGCCTGGGTTTGCAGGCCATCGGACAAGCGTATGGTTGGGAATTAACGCATGGCGATGTGCCTGTCCACGGAAAACCATCGTTCATCAAACATAGCAACGAAGGCATTTTTCAGGGTTTAACGAATCCGATGCAGGTGGGTCGCTATCATTCTTTGGTCGTTAAGCCACCTTCGATTGGAGGTCTGGAACCGAGAACGCTCAGAATCGAGGCCACATGCGATGGTGCGGTGATGGCAGTAAGCGATTCGATGAACCAAATTTGGGCAGTACAATTTCACCCAGAGAGCATTCTCACTCCACAGGGACAGTTGTTGATTAATGCTTGGTTGAAGCTGCTATAACCGCCGAGGCAATGTCCTCCGGAGCGTATCCACATCGATGATAAAGGTCCTCTTCGTTGTTACCATGTTCGATGAAATCGTGGGGAATACCCAAGTGTTGGAATTGCGGTAGTGTCGTTTGATTGGATTGAGAATCTTGTTGTTTCAGTAGCCCATCGCAGAGCATTCCACGCAGTCCTTCGCCCCAGCCACTTTGGATGCAGCCATCTTCCACGGTGATGATGTGTTTGTGTGCTGCAATGGTAATCGACGAAACTGCGGATGAAAGTGCTTGAAAATCCGGGTTGTTATCCGCCCATTGCAAAATTGGCATGTGGAGGTGGTGGTAATGAATCGATGCGGGTTTGTTCGCCAGCTCTGTATTCTTATCTACAAAATCTGAGGCTTCAGAATTATTTTGATTTTCGATGATCGTATTCGCTTGAATGGCCAAATTGGTGGCGTGTCCGGTGGTAATCAACAGCACATTTGCTTCGCCATCTGATTTTAACCATTGTGGGGATAGGGTTCGGACGGCCGCAGCTCCATCTATGGCAGGTTCCCATTGATTGTCGTTTATCGTTCCTTTGGGATATCGAATTGCGATGGGTCCTACGTTTTGCGTTCCAAGCCATAGCGATGCGTATAACTCTCTGGCGTTTCTTGGGGCACAAAGAATTGACTGCGGAATGCATCGTAGAAAGGCTATGTCAAAAGCGCCGTGGTGTGTGGGTCCATCTTCTCCTACAAGTCCAGATCGGTCGATGCAGAGAATTACCGGTAGATTCTGCAATGCGATATCATGAATCCATTGGTCGTACCCTCGCTGTAAGAAGGAGGAATAAATGTTCACGATAGGAATTGTGTTTTGGGTGGCCATTCCCGCAGCAAAAGTGAGTGCATGTTGTTCGGCGATACCCACATCAAAGAATCGATTGGGGAATGCATTCATGGCTTTAATCATTCCGCACGAGGAGGGCATGGCGGGAGTGATGCCAACGATGTTTGGATTGGATTCTGCCAAGAACATTAGCATGTCGCCATAAACATCCTGCCATTTGATATTGGGGTGGGTGGGTTGTTCGATTTTGACGTATTTGCTCGCGCTATGCCATTTGGTTTGCTCTTTTTCGGCGGGCGGGTAACCCTTTCCTTTGATGGTTTTAATATGAATGAGGCGGGGTCCAGTTTGATTGTAGCAATGCTGAATCGCGGGGAGCAGTTGGTCCATGTTGTGCCCATCGATCGGACCTTGGTAGTTGAGTCCGAACCATTCAAACCACGCTTTTACTTTTTCTGGTGCGGTTTGCAGTCGTGTGTTCAATGCTCCAGTGTTTGGGTCGATGCCCATGTGATTGTCGTTCAGTACAATCATGACATTTAAATCCGACTCAAACAGATTATTTAGTGCTTCATAGGAGAGTCCTGCCGTAAGGGCGCCATCGCCAACTACTGCCACAAAGGTGGGCTGAGAGGTATTTGGTGATGTGTCCTGGCTTTTCGATTTGATTTTAGCCGCGGCGGCCATACCCATTGCAGCAGAAATGGCAGTACTAGAGTGACCGGTGCCAAAGATGTCAAATGGGCTCTCTTCGCGCTTGGGAAACCCTGAGAGTCCCTGGAAACTGCGGATGGTGTGCAATAAGTCTCCACGGCCTGTTAATACTTTATGGGGATAGGATTGATGGCCTACGTCCCAAACAATACCATCACTCGGAAAATTTAGTGTGTGATGAAGGGCCACGGTTAATTCAATTACGCCGAGGTTGGAAGAGAAATGTCCTCCCGATGTGAGTACGGATTGTGTAACAAATTGACGTAAATCATTAGACAAATTAATCAACGACTCCGTGTTTAAACTTTTAATAAAATTATTGTCCGATATTTTTGATAGTAATGTCAATGTGTTAGCCTGCTCGGTGCAAAAATAGGATACTTTATTGAGTGAACGACCATTGGTTTTAGTGGATTAATTAACCAATGAAATGGTGGAAATTTAATAATAGTTGGAAATACACTATGATTTTTAGTGGGTTGATAAAATAAAAATCAAGAATTTGAATCATATTTTTTTATAATTATTTGGTGGATGATAAATATAATTAGTAGATTTGTGGCTTAAATAAAAAATCCGATTTTAGTCATTGTAAAAATTGCGTCATTTTATGGAAAAAATAGAAATAAATCCAATTGAAGGCCCTAAGAAAAGGGGTCGTAAGCCAGGTTCTAAGAACAAGGTGAAATCAAAAAGAGCATCTAAAAAAGTTGCGTATTTGAGTGCTTTTTCTTTTCTCGAACAGGAAATCCAATCGCTTTCAAATGCCTTGAAAAAGGCTACAGCACAAGCTGAAAAAGAAATTGAAAAGCTAGAAAAGAAGCAAGTAAAGGACATCGAGAAGGTTAGGGCTACTGCTGCAAAATCTTTGACATTGTGGAAGGATCGTGCGAAGAAAAACCGACTTAAGGCGTTGTCTAAAGGTACTGGAAAGCGCGGTCGTCCAGCAAAACCCCAAGTAGAAAAAGTTGCGGGTCGTAGAGGTCGTCCACCAAAAACTGGTTATCGCAAAGGTGGCGGACGTAGGAAGGCGGGTGAATTAACAAAACGCGACGTGATTTTGAATTACATTGCTGAGTTGTCACATGCAATTTCGTCTGGTGATTTGATTTCAGCGTTGTTTGAGCGCAGCGGCGAAAGAGATAAAAAGCGTTTCTCACAAGGAATTTACACTACACTTACCCAAATGTATAAGGCGGGAAGTTTGGTAAAGGACAGTGCAGGAATGATTTCTATTGTTAAATAGATTTTGATATTTCGCAGTGTAGGAATCTAGGATTTCCGGATATGTCATTGAGAATTTCTGTATTGCCCAATGGTGAAAACAGCAATTTGATTTCTTCGGAATAGTATTGATTGATTTCTAACCAAATTGATAATTGTTGAATCGCGGAACTGGCTAGCATTTCCGCGATTTTTTTATAAAACTGCAGTGGATCGTTATTCGGTGTGAAAAGTGCACTTTGGGGTTCGAATTCCAATACGCGGCCCGACATAAACTCTCGTTCGGATTCTGAAATATAGGGTGGGTTTGAAACGAGCAATTGAATGTTGGGTGTTAGTGTAAGTGTCTCTAAAATATCTTGTTCAATCGCAGTAAACCGGTCCAACACACCGTGTTTATTTGCATTAAAGTTGGCAACTTCCAATGCTTTGGAAGAAATGTCGACCCCGGCAAAATGCCAATTTGAGTTTTTGGCTAGCAATAAAATAGGAATACAGCCTGATCCCGTTCCCAAGTCAATCCCGTTGATTGCTAATGAATTTATATCCGTTGGCAGATTGCTAAAATGCCGATGAATTAGATCACAGAGTTCTTCAGTTTCTGGGCGAGGAATGAGCGTGTCCTGTGTTACTTTCAATTCGAGATGACCGAAAAATGCAATTTCAAAAATGTACTGTATGGGTTTGCCCGTTTTCAGCTCTTCGATAATTCTATTTAATTCCCTTTTTTGGTCGGTTTGTGTGGTTTGAATATGCGGAAGGATCCAAAACAAGAACGCCCGAATTTCATCGCGGTTATAATAGGTGATCAATTCCGCGTCCAGTTGCGCTTGTATTGTTTGGTCGTTCATTTTATGGGTGCATGTAAATCCAACGCAGATTCTGAGTGCAAATGTCAGCTTCTCGGTGGAATGCATCTATATGCAAGATATAATTTCCGTTGGAAAGCGTCATATTTGACATTTGAATAGGGATTGGCAATACGCCTTCCTTGCTTATGATTGCCCGATAAATGGGTATGCCCATCAGTCCGCCATGGAGATTGTAAATACTTGCGGTGACAATATACCCAGGTTGTGGCATTTGAAATGACAGCATCAGGGTGTTTTGGTTGTTACTAATTGGATCATCGCCGATAACTGTATTAAGCAGGGAGAAACGCTTTTGGGTTTTGATTATGGTAGTTTTCAGGTTGACTTGTTGACTGTTGGATTCGGCGGGTGTGCCATATCCCACGGTTGAAGTTGCGCTTATCCAAAATGGAGGCGAAGAACTCGGCGCTGTTGGGTGGTTCTTTTCGAGGCTAACACCCTTTGTTTCTATTAATAGACTGTGATGCATTGATTCGTCATATTGCATCATGTCGATGATATTGGGTGAATTATTAAATGCCAATTGAAGTGCAGCTCCGCTTGCCGATAAATTGGGGAAGGTGGAACAAAATTCATGAAAGGTATATCGTTCCGGATCGTACGTTTTGGCTAACGAATAGGGGTCAGAACTAAAGCAAATTATTTGATTTGGATACAAGGTTTTCGGTTCAGGACAAAGTAAAGTTCTTTGGGTTAATTGTAGGTTATTGTCGGTCAGTAATTCGAGGCCTTGCAATTGGATTGCTTCATCTGAGGTGTTCACGAGTTCAATGTAATCAACGGATCCATCGCTGGCGTTAAACATAATTTCATTGAATTGCAGTTCCTTTGGTTGTGGCTGTCTGGCGTTTGCAAACACCTGAAATTGTGTGTCGCTCAGTGTCCGATGTGCGCAATCTTTCGCATTCTTAATCACTGCTTTTGCATCCAACGGTTTTGTTGTTTCTAATTTAAACAGCCAGCCAGAATTGGTTGTTCGCTGGTATTTTGTTTGGATTGTATCACCCTCGTTTGATATCAAAATCAGTTGAGGCAATTGACTCTTGATACTTGAATCTGCGGTGGATTTTAGAATTTCTGGGTGTTGGCTACAAACGACTTCAAGGATTTCATTGGATTCCCATCGATGTTCGATAATCCTTGCTACGGGCGGTTCTGATTTTGCGTCCAAAGATCTTGGTGAGGGCCAAGGTAAGGGTTTTGAATTTATTTCGCCTGGAGTTCCTCCTTTCTCATGGTTGCTATGCCAGTTGAAATTGTTAATGCATCCGCAAGTAAGATCGGATTTCTCTAAAGCATATCCACCGCCTTTGTATAAGGGATGGTACCATTTGTCGCTGTATCTTAGTTCATGAATGGTGTCGCGACTATACATCAAGACAATCTCATCTCCATCGATGTTAAAGTGAGGTAAATTGGCGATGCGAATTGCGTTATTTTTTAGGTAATTGAAGGCGCTATCTTGGTTGTCGTGCAAAATGAGAAAAGCTTTGGGGGGCAATAGGTATTTGGGTAAAGTACAGGATGTTTGAGGATCCATTAACGACAAAGTATGAAGCCATTTGGCCGTATCGGTGGTATTGTAGATTTCGAGGTATTGCGCATCGGGTAGATAGCCTACTTGGGGTGTAGGGTCGACCATAATTTCTGTGAAGACGATTTGATTGGGGTAAATTGGAGTAGCACATTCGGCGATGCTTGAATCAAGGAGATGAGGTGCCACATTGTTGGCGGTATCGAGAAGATTTTGACAATGAACGGTATTATTCAGATTGCAATAAACCTTGGGAAATTTGGCGATAATGGTCCGCGAATTGATGATTGAAATTGAATCGGCTGCGCGGTAATTGGAAATAAATTGTTGTCGTTGCGGGATTTGTATAGGCTCAGAGAATAGCATTCTGGCGGTGTTGGGTTGAATCCATAGGATATTTAATAGTTGGGGTGGTGTTCGGTCAGGTTGCGGCGGCCCGATATACCATTGTTCCACTTTGTGTTTTCCCGCCGCGCTGCTCCCAGATTGTGTGATGCTCCAGCCGTGGTAGGATTGCCGGTACGACATCGTATCAATTCCGGCGCCGAGGCATTGATAATTTTCCCAGGCGCTGTCTTTATAGAGTACGATGATTTGTTCGGGTTGTTTAACGATTCTCATTAAAACATTTGATTTACTGCGATTGAAATAGCCTTTTGCCCCTTTTAAAATGGTTTGTGAAATGCCGTTTTTTCTCAGAATCAATTGGATATCATCGTCGGTATCACCCATCCGAATCACCCACCCATTTTGTCGCGTAGAATCGCAATGAAAATAGGCTTCCAAATAGTTGGCACTAGAGGGGTTAATTTCTAGTGAAAACGTGGCTTCTAACCAGGTATTGCTATCCATCCTACATGTATGCATGGCAAAGGCAAACTGCTTTGAGGTTGTACCGGGTATGTTGGAGACTAAAACTCCATTGGTTAGGGAAAACTGACTAGTATTGCCGAAGAAATCTTTCGGATAGGTATTGCTATTGAGCGTGCACTGTGAATTGGCGATATTGCTAAATATCAATCCAAAAAATAGGCAGAAAAAAATGCGATAAAGTGATATTGGGGAATCAGGCCATTGATTCATAGTGGCCTGATAACACAGCTTGTATCGCTATCACCCAAAAGCCCAATCGAAAAAGACCCATGAAAGTCTGTTTTAGGGCTGTTTTTTGTGGTTTTTGCAAAAATGTTTTTTTATCCAGCGAATTCTTCGGTTTTTGAAAACGTCAAAATCGCTTTCCACATCTTTAGTTACCGATGCTTGGCGGTGAGATAGGTAAGCATCGGATGGTTTTACCTACGATGGGATAATCGTGAGGAAAATTAACTCATTTTCCGTGGCTTTTCAGGATTTTCTGTTCGATTTTACTCGTAGAGAAGCCAGGCAAGAATTCCAAAGTCTTCACTTCGCCTCCGGAGGAAATTACATGACTTCCACCCACAATTTGATCAATTTGGTAATCGGCTCCTTTCACTAAAATGTTAGGATTGATCGCTTCGATGAGTTCTTTGGGCGTGTCTTGATCAAACAAAACCACCAAGGAGACAGATTCCAACGAAGCCAAAACCATCGCTCTAGATTCTTGCGATTGTATAGGACGTGCAGGAGATTTATCTAATCGCTGTACGCTTGCGTCGGTGTTTAATCCAACTAACAATTGGTTTCCAAGCATACGGGCTTCTTCCAAATAATGCACATGACCGGCGTGAAGAATATCGAAACAGCCATTGGTGAAAACGACTTTATCGCCCTGAGTTTGCCATTGTTTTACAGTGGATTGGGCGACTTCTACAGTAACGATTTTATCCTTCAGCGACATTTTTATTGGCTTTTTGAATTTCCAAATATAGCAGCAGATAGGAGATGCTACCAAAAACGATCATTAGCAGATTACTGACGGCGACAGAATAAATACCAAATGTATTGGCTTGGTCTTGTGGTAAACCATAAATCAGAGTCAGTCCATAGGCTAACGTCCCCCAAACTCCAGCGCCACCGGGAAGTGGAACAATCACGCCCAATGTAGAAAATATCAAAACTCCCAAGGCATTGGCTAGTGTAAAGTCGACGGTGACATCCAAACTTTTGAGCATGAAATAGGTATTCAGCCAATAGCCGATCCAAATACCCAAAGAAGCCAGTATGAAGGCTGCGGGTCTCTCCAATTGGAAAACAGATTGTAGACCTCCGGAAAATTTGGTAAAAATGGTTTCTTTCGCGGCGCTCTGTTGCCCTGTATGGTTCGTTGAATTTTGGCTATCGTCGCTTTTATGTTCGTACGTTTTCTTTTTATTTTTCAACCAAAACAATGCGATAACACTGCAGGCCATTCCAATAATGATTGGGACCATATAGTTTATTGCAGGCTGAAGTAGATATTGGTCAAAGAATCCCCAGAATTGTTCAAATTGAAGTAAAAGGCAAAGCATCGCCAATACGGCCATCACCAAAAGATCGATGATACGTTCAGTGACAACGCTTCCAACGAGTGTTGGGACGGGGGCTTTTTCACTTTTGGCAGCCATGGCGCATCGCACAAATTCACCGCCTCTACTGGTGGCAACATTGATTAAATAACCAATCATTACCGCGTAAAAAGCACGCAAAGGATTTAATGGGTATCCGGCAGGTTTGAGCAACAGATTCCATCGCCAACCCCTTAGAAAGTGCGAAATCAACATCACCAAGATACCGGCAGTAAACCAACCTAAGTGTGCGTTTTTTACCGATTTCCACGTTGCTACCCAGTCAATTTTTAAACCAATAAGAATAAACACCCCAACTGCCAGAAGGATGAGTAGGGTTTGCGAGATTATTTTTTTGTTGATTTTCAAACTAAGCGATTGTTCCTATCAGGAAACAGGTTGTTTGGTTGGTGCGTTTTGGCCTCTTCGGGTGTGAGGTAAGTGAAGGTCATGATGATGAGTTCATCTCCCACTTGTCCTTTTCTTGCGGCCGCACCATTCAATCCAATGATGCCCGTATTTCGTTCACCTTTAATGATATAGGTTTCGAAGCGTTCTCCGTTGTTGTTGTTCACAATCATCACTTTTTGATTGGGCAACATGCCGGCGGCATCGATTAAATTTTCATCAATGGTGATGCTCCCAGTGTAGTTCAATTCCGTCTGAGTAAGGCGGACGTTGTGGATTTTGGCTTGCAGTACTTCGATAAACATGCGATGCAAAGGTAGGATGATTTTTTATACCAAATGCAAGTTCGTAAATACCTAAAAACTATGATGTAATTTCGCGAAGTATGCAATTTACATCGGGTATTGTGGAGCAGGCTGTGGAAGCATTATCGTCGTTTCCGGGGATTGGAAAGCGCACGGCATTGCGATTGGTGATGTATTTGCTCAAGCGCCCAGAAATGGAGGTTGCGAATTTGGCTGGTGCTTTGTTGAAACTGAAGACGGAATTGCATTTGTGTGAGGTTTGCGGAAATGTAAGCGATCATAAGCGATGCGATGTCTGCAATAATTCGCGGCGTTCCGAGGGTGTAATTTGTGTGGTTGAGGATTTTAGTGATTTGATGGCTATTGAATCCACCGCACAGTTTAAGGGCAAGTATCACGTTTTAGGGGGATTGATTTCTCCGATGGACGGCATTGGTCCGGATGATTTGAATATTTCGATGCTAATTTCTCGTTTGGAGAATGGGATGGTTGAGGAGGTAATGATGGCTTTGAGCGCTACGGTTGAAGGAGATACGACGATGTTTTATTTGGCAAAAAAATTGAAGCCCTTTGGTGTCACAGTGACATGCATCGCACGTGGAATTGCAGTGGGTGGTGAAATCGAATATGCCGATGAGGTTACATTAGGTAGGTCCATCGCACAGAGAACCGAATATTTATTGTAATTTGCTACGCCCAAAACATGCAGCATACCCTTTCTGTTGTCATAGTAAATTATAACGTCAAGTATTTCCTTGAGCAGGCTTTGCGGTCTGTAGAGAAGGCAATAGTTGGGGTGGACGCGGAGGTTTGGGTTGTCGATAATAACAGTGTAGACGGCAGTGTGAGTATGGTTCACGACAAGTTTCCGTGGGTTCAGGTGATTGCGAATACGGAGAATTTGGGCTTTTCTCAGGCCAACAACCAGGCGATGCGTTTAAGCACTAGCAAATATGTTTTGCTGTTGAATCCCGATACTGTGGTTCAGGAAGATAGTTTGAAGTTATGTGTTGAGCACATGGAATCGAATCCTGAAATTGGGGGTTTGGGTGTGAGGATGATTGATGGAAAGGGAAAATTCTTGCTAGAGAGTAAAAGGGGGCTACCCACGCCACAGGTTGCTTTTTTTAAAATGACGGGCCTGAGCGGGTTGTTTCCCAAATCTCGATTATTTGGTCGTTATCATTTGAAGTATTTAAGCGAGCACGAAACGAACGATGTGGAAGTGTTAAGTGGTGCTTTTATGATGATGCGATCTTCTGCGTTGGAGAAGGTTGGTTTGCTTGATGAGGATTATTTTATGTACGGTGAAGATGTTGATTTGAGTTATCGAATCACACTAGGGGGGTATAAAAATGTATATTTTGCGGGGACAACAATCATCCACTATAAAGGGGAAAGTACCAAGCGAAAGACCGCGAATTATGTCAAGGTGTTTTACAATGCCATGGTCTTGTTTGCGAAAAAACACTACAGTAGCTCCGTTGCTGGGAGATTTGCTTTCTTCATTCAGATGGCTATTTATTTGAGGGCTTCGGCTGCTTTTTGTGCTCGTTTGGCGGAAAAAATATGGTTGCCCTTGTTTGATTTCTTGCTCATTTTTATTGGATACCTGGGCATCGCCAAATATTGGGAGTTGTATCACAAGTTTGTCCGCGGGTATTATCCTTCTGAATTCTTTACCCTTCATATTCCTATTTACATTGGGTTGGTGATGGGTTCGGTTTATTTCTGGGGCGGGTACGACAAACCATTCGTTGGACGTCGGTTGTTCCGGGGGACGCTCGTTGGTTCCTTTGCTCTTTTTGCGATGTATGCTTTCCTCCCCAAGGACCTTCAATTCTCTAGGGCGATATTGGCTTTGGGCTCGGCTTGGGCTGTGGGTGCAGTTTTTCTGACGCGTGGCATTGCTCAATCGTTGCGTATTGGTGATGTTCGGTTTGATCATGGTGGCCGCAGGAAGGTGATTTTGGTTGGGGGTGAATCTGAGAATCAACGCATCGAAAATTTGCTGAAGCGGGGAAGAGTGAACCATGAGGTTTTGGGATGGGTTTCGGCCAGCGAAGTGAGGCAGCCTGGATTTATTGGACATTTGGAGCAGATGTCTGAGGTATTGGAAATATATCGACCTGATTTAGTAATATTCAGCGGGAAGGACGTTTCGTCGTCGCGGATCATGTCGCACATGAACGATTTTCAATCCAAACCAGTCCAGGTAAAAATCGCACCGGAAAAGGGAGAAACCATCATCGGATCGGATTCAAAAAATTTGCCTGGCGAGCTATTTACGTTGGAAGTGAATTACCATTTGGCGCAGGTTCATCATTTGCGAAATAAGAGGGTGTTTGATGTATTAATTTCTTTGATTATGTTGCCCTTGTTCCCTCTGTTACTTTGTTTTTCGGGTGGCAGAACGTGTTTGAATATCTTGTTTGGTATTTTGATTGGTCGCAACACTTGGGTGGGGTATCAGCGCACTGGTGCAACAGCGAGTTTACCCAAATTGGCATCGCCTGTTTTTGAGGTGGCGAGGCAGTTCAAAGGAACAGAATTCGAATTGGATGCGGTAATGAATTATGCACGCGACTATTCTGTTATTGATGATTTACGTATTTTGATTGCTTGTGTTTTTCAAAAGGGGAATGTATCGTAGATGAAAAAGCGGAGTAGGTTTAATTATTACGAGTCACGGCGATTCATCAAGGTTATATTGATGTTGTTGGCTTTGATAATTAGCATTATTACCTTGTATTTGAGTCAGCGATTGGTTGTGAAAATTGCCGGGGAGGAGAAGAAGAAGATGGAAATGTGGGCAGAGGCGGAGAGTATCCTTACCGATCCAAACAGCGATGGTGATTTGGGTTTTCAGTTGCGGGTGGTTCAGTCGAATACTACGATTCCGGCGATTCTGGTCGATGATAAAGGAGCGATTTTAGAATTTGTAAATATCGATACGAGCGGACGGAAGCGGGCGGATAAATATTTGCAAGAAGAGTTGGAATCTTTCAAAATGGAGAATGAAGCCATCGTTGTTCCGGTAGACAAGAATATTGATTATCGAGTATATTACGGTAGCAGTACGGTTTTAACGCAGCTCCAATATTATCCTTATGTTGTTTTGGGAATTGTTGCCTTATTTATGTTTGTATCCTATGTGGCGTTTTCCTATTCCACGCGGTCGGAGCAGGACAAGGTTTGGGTTGGATTGGCCAAGGAGACGGCGCATCAATTGGGAACGCCGATTTCTAGTTTGATGGGTTGGGTTGAGGTGATGGAGTTAGGGGATTTGCCGGAAGGGGCGCCGATGGAGATGCGCAAGGATATTGATCGATTGAACATTATTACAGAGCGTTTTTCTAAAATTGGATCAGAACCGGTGTTGGAAACATTAAATTTGAATGAGGTGATGTTTGAGGCTATCGAATACATGAAAAATCGATCGGGGAAGGGCGTTGTTTTTGAATCCGAATTTTGGAAGTCGGATGTTTTGTGCAGAATCAACCGAAATTTATTTCATTGGGTAATTGAGAATTTGATAAAAAATAGTATCGATGCGATGGACGGCGAAGGGATTTTAAAATGCAGCGTAAAGCTGATAAGAAACAAGGCGGTGGTTGATATTACCGACAATGGCAAGGGAGTTTCAAGGGATCAGATGAAGTCGATTTTTAAGCCCGGATTTACCACCAAAAAGCGAGGTTGGGGTTTGGGTTTGTCGTTGGCTAAGCGAATTATCACAGACTATCATCGCGGCAATATTTATGTAAAATCGAGTATCCCGTTTGAGCACACAACCATACGCATCGTAATTTCTGCAGTTTAAGGGCGGGAAAGTTGTGAAATAATAGGTGTATTTTAGGATTGAAGATTGCCAAATTTTTGGTAGGTTTGAATTCATGATTCAGCGCATTCAAACAATCTTTTTAATTTTGGTTATCGTAATTGGATATGTCAACTTGTGGCAGGATCCGGTCTATGCTTGGTTTACTGCGAACGACCATAGCAATTCAAATGTTTTGATGTTTTGGCACAGTTATTCGGGGGTTGTGACGGATGCGAACACGATGTATACGCCTGATTTGCTGACGGCGTTTTTTACGGTTGTGATGATAATTGCAGCATTGGCAACGGTGTTTTTATTTAGGAATCGGAGATTGCAATTGAAAGCGGCGTGTTTGACACTCGGATTTTCGATTTTACTTGTTGGAGTTTTGTATTTGAGATATTTTATGTTGTCGTGGGCTCATGAAAACTACACAGCTCAATTTGGTATTCATTTAATTTGGCCTCATTTTTTTATATTTTTTGCTGCGTTGTCGGTTTATAATATCAGAAAAGACGAGCGTTTGGTTCGGAGCATGGATCGCATTAGGTAATGTTTAAGGGTATGATAAACAGGGTTTGTTTGGGTTTGGTTTTATTGTATTTGGGGGGTGATTTGTTTGGACAGGCAAAAAAGTTGAAGCAACCTCAGGAGCCGGGCAAGATGCTTGTTACTGGGGAATATGAATTTATAGCCAAGGATGAGTTTGGTACATTGGGTTTGAGTGGGGCGATGATGCGCGCCGAAGGCGCGCGCAAGGCTCAGGGCAAAGCCCTGAGCCCACAAATGCAAAAATCGTATGATTCCCTTTTAACCCCCTTTGAAAAATCAAAAGGACTGGGTACCGCCAATTATTTTGAATGTGTGGCTTGGTATAAGCAGCTCGCTGCCACATTTCCTGCATATTGTTCTCTGCAATCTATCGGACTAGGCGATGTAGGCAAGGATATTTATGTGCTTAAACTCAACGGTCCTGCTACGGAGACCATGGATCGGTTTGGTAACGGCGATCTGGGTATTGAAGCCGGATCCAAAGTAGAGGTTAAGCCCATTGTAAAAGTTCTCATTAATAACAATATCCATCCTGGTGAACCCGAAGGGACGGACGCTTGTATGATTTTATTGCGTGATATGCTCTTCTTTGGTCAGTATTGGCAGCAAGTTTTACCCTATTTGCAACTCCATGTGATTTGTCAGTATAATGTAGATGGAACCCTCACTCGCAGCGGAACATCTAGAGCCAATCAAAACGGTCCGGTGGAATATGGATTTAGAGGCAACGCGCAAAACCTAGATTTAAATCGCGATTTTATCAAATTGGATTCTAGAAATGCAAAGTCGTTGGTGGGCTTGATGGCGATGGAACAATACGATTTATTCATCGACAACCATACCTCTAATGGCGCTGATTATCAATATGTTCTAACGTATTTTCATACGCGACCAGAAAAATTGCAACCCGGTTTAACCGATGTTTTAATTCCCTTTGAGAAGTCGTTAAAAGAGCGTTTGACAGCCAATCAATGGCCTACGGCTCCCTATGTTGAAACGATCAAAACGGTGCCTGATAGCGGATTATTTGCATTTTGGGAAGGCGGTAGATATGCCACCGGTTTTGCCGCATTGCATCATACTTTGGGCTATACCGTTGAAACACATATGCTTAAGCCTTTTTCGCAACGTATGCTGGGGACTTTGGCATTCATGGAACAGTTTTTAATTGCCGCTACCGCGCCATCGCTCAGAAATGAGTTCTCAACAGTAAGAAGAAAAAATGTGGATTTTGCCCCCAAACCTATCGGAAAGTGGATGCCAATTCAGTTTCAGTTGGACCAGACAAAATTTACCGAAATTGATTTTTTGGGATTTGAATCGGGATACCGTCCGAGTGAAATTTCTGGCGCCGATCGATTGGTGTACGATAGAACCAGGCCATGGTCGAAAAAAGTGAAATATTACGACCAATACCGCTGTACCGATAGTATTCTAGTGCCTTCGGCTTACATCGTCCCGTTTGCCTATGGCGATGTAATTCAGAAGTTGAAGCTCAATAAAGTGGTTTGTAAGCCAATTCCATTCGACACGGTTACGATGTTGCGAGTGAGCTATATCAACGAATTTAAGACGGTGAATCATCCTTATGAGAAACACTATATGCATCATGGTGTAAAGACCAGAGATACGGTTTTGGCGGTACAACTTCGGGCGGGAGATGTGGTAGTTCCAATTACATCAGTAAATGCAAAGTTTGTTGTTTCGGTTTTGGAGCCAAGGGCTGCTGATTCCTATTTTGCGTGGAATGCGTTTGATGGCGTATTGATGCAGAAAGAAGGTTACAGCGATTATGTTTTTGAAGACTTAGCTGCAGACTGGTTGAAGGCTCACCCAGAAAAACGTGCTGAATTTTTGCGTAAAAAAGCGAACGATAGCGAATTTGCGAAGGATTCTTGGGGACAGTTGAATTGGGTTTACAAACAATCTGCGCACTACGAAAAAACACACAATTTGTATCCGGTTTACCGGTTGGATTGATTGTGATTTATTGGCTTGCGGATTCCCGATTTGAGTTATTGGGGTAGAAATACTGAACGATTATACCGATTGATAGCATCGGCAAGATCCAAAAATCTCTCGCATTTAGTCGGGCCAAGACGTTAGCAAAACAGGCGGTAGAAAACGCATTGCACAAAATAAACAATGCCGCTATTGCAAAGAACGTGGCTAGGAGTGGATTGGGCTTGCGATAAAGACAAATCAAGGCGAATAGAATGAGGACAATTGCCGACCAATCATATATTTTGTTGTAAAAATCGAAATCGATTTGGGACTTTTGTTGTTTGGAGTCGTTCACAAACCCCTGGTATTCATCGGGGTAATTCATTTTTAATTCCTGAGCCAATGTCGCGCTGGTATCTAGCGGCGTGAGTCCGTCGCCTCCGTGGGTTAATACCACTTGTTGGGCGGTGGCAGCAACAGCTGCTTGAATGTGAAGTGCAATGTATTTTGGCTTACTTAGGGTGCCTAAGATAATCTCGCTGTATAGTTCTTTGCTATGATGCCAACCGCCGGTCTTTTCTAGGATGCCGTGGCTGTTCCAAACAAAGTCCCACGTATGCTCTGGAAGGCTGTCTTTAAATGCACAGAAGGGGTTGGGTTTGGATGCGCATTCATCGTCCAAATAGGTTTTGAGGATTCCATTTTCGCAGAGTTTACCCATGAAAAAAACGTGGGATCCTTTGCCTACGGTCACTCCGTTGCCACCCCAAATGTTACTGGCGATGAGAAGTGTCCAAGGAATGATTGAAATTCCGATTAAGGAACGGGTTTTAGATAGCGAAACGTATTGGTTTAATGGGTGGGTCCATTTTCCAAGATAACCTTTCCAAGCGAGCCAAATGGCAATACCCACAACGGTGAGCGTTATCAGGTTTGCGTTGTGCATGACGGCGGAGACCACGATGACCAATGCACAAATTATGGAGTTGCGAAGAGATTTGGTTTGGAGAAATAGCAAGACAAAAATGCAGAGAATGGCCGTAAAAATATCAGGCATCGCTTGGAGTAAAAACCAGGGCATGGAGGTGAGAAAGCAGGCGCATAGCCACATCGACAAGAAAATCCATCGTTGATTTAAGGATATTGGGTAGTCGAGTTTTTCGGGATTTGCTTGCGGCAGTGCTGGAAATAACTTGTTCACTAGTTGGAAGATGCCCACAAAGAGTAAGATTAGTGGGGGCAGGACAACGATTTCGCCGAGGATGGGTTGGGTGAAGAGCGACATCAAATCGTTCAATCCACGTAGATACAAACTATAGAAAACGGACCGATCTAAGGGTATGGATAGGTTTTGAGCGGTCATTAAGTAGGCTCCGCTATCTGATGTATAAAGGAGGCAGCCTCCAGTAGCAAAAAAGAAAGGCAACAGACCTAGGAAGGCGAAGTTAATGGGCCATTCGCGAGCCAAATAGCTGTTTTGTAACCAACGCTTTAGCGCTTTCATGGGATGGGTTTATTCCCCGAAGTACTCCACAAAGTTATTTTGTGTTTCCCAAAGGGTGATTTTATGCAAGGCCACACCCAGAGGTAATTTGGGGGAGAGACGCTGCCAAATTGCAACCGCAACGGTTTCGATGCTAGGCATGGTATCCTTTAACCAAGGCACATCGAGGTTTAAATTTTGATGATCTAGATGGTCGATTACCTCTTCTCTAATAATAACCTTAAGGACTTTAAGGTCGATGACACAGCCTGTATCCGGATTTGGCTGGCCTTTTACACAAACGTATAAATCGAAATTATGACCGTGAAAATGGGGGTTCGCACACTTGCCAAAGACTTCAGAATTTTTTTCTTCACTCCATGTAGGGTTCCACAACCGATGTGCGGCGTTGAAATGTTCTTTGCGGGTTAGATAAAGGGTTGGCATTGCTTTGCGGGTGCAAAATTACTGCGTTTTTTTGATTTCTCTCAGCACAAAAGTATCTGGTAATGAATATCGCATCAAACTGCCTGTCATTGCGTCAATCATCCAGTTCCAAGGAATAATGAAATTGAGGCCAGCCGACTCATTGAATTTGGGTTTGAGTGTCTGCGATGTTGGCTGGTAATTGGGGTGAGTTAGGGTGATTTGGAGGCTGTCTTTTTGGGGACGTCGAACATCGATAAAGCAAGGTGTGATGCCCGAAATCGTGGTGTCTGGAATGATTTTTTTGATGCTTGGGGTTTCTGCGGTTGATGCAAAAGAATCAACTTGTGTTTCTTGGGGTGCTTTGTGTGCATTGATTCGGGCGACAAAAATGCTAGCCCCGGGAGGGTTGGAAACTATATAAAGCGATTGCTTTTTTCCGGTTATGATCGTAGCGCAGCCAAAAAATCCTAGCGCCGCAACAATCAAAACGGAGATTATGATTTTTGTCCGTACCAATTGGCGAGTTGATTTACTGTAAATCGAATATCGTCTTCGGTATTTTGTTTTCCAAAACTGAATCGCACAGTAGTTCGGTTTGTGCCGGGGTAGAGGCAGTTAATAACGTGACTTCCGCCTGTGGCACCACTAGAACAAGCACTTCCGCCACTGGCCGAAATTCCAGCCAAATCCAAATTGAATAGGATCATGCTACTTGCTTCGTTGGGAGGAAGAGAAACGCTCAAAACTGTATAAAGCGAATTGCCTTCTGCATCGCCGTTGAATGAAACATCTGGAATAGACTCTCTAAGTAATTGAATCATGAGTCCTTTGATATTTTCTAGATGTGCCTTTTTGGCGTCCATTTCGCGGTAGGCAATTTCCAATGCCTTGGTCAATCCTACAATTCCAATTACATTTTCAGTACCGCCACGCATTTCACGTTCTTGTGCACCGCCAGTAATTTGTGGGGGGATTCGATTTTTTTTGTTGATGTAAATAAATCCAACACCTTTAGGCCCATTGAATTTGTGTGCCGCGCCAGCAAGGAAGTCGACGTGACCCTGACTCAAATCAAAACGATACTGACCCATGGTTTGAACCGTATCGCAATGAAAAATTCCGCCCGCTTGGTGCACCATTTGACCAACGGTTTCGATATCGATAATATTCCCGATTTCGTTGTTGGCATGCATCAAACTAACGAGGGGTTTTGTAGCCGAATTCAATAGCGTTTGCAAATGTGCCATATCAACATGTCCGTTGGGAAGCAGATTTACCATGTGTAATCCAACGCCATTTTTATGATGCAATTCTTCTACCGTATGCAAAACTGCGTGGTGTTCTATGGCTGAAGAGATGATATTTTCGATACCCAAATTGGCCACACTGCCTCTAATTGCAAGGTTGTCGGCCTCTGTTCCACCGCTGGTAAAGAAAATTTCGCCGGGTGAGCAGCCCAACATTTTGGCGACGCTACCTCGTGCTTCTTCGATAATGCCTTTCACTTTCCTACCATGGGCATGGGTCGAGCTAGGATTTCCGTAATGTTCGCGCATCATTGCGATCATCGCTTCTACAACTTCTTCCGCGATGGGTGTTGTGGCGGCGTTATCCAGGTAAATTCTTTGGGCGGTTGTCATATCCTGTCGTTTATATTTAGGTAACCCAAGAATTTATAGCACAATTTTGCCATGGTAAACTCGGTAAGTATATCGTTTTCACGCGGTGCGATTTCTACAATATCGAAACCCACTACTTTTTTGCGTTCTGCCACTCTTCTGAGCAATTTGCAACCTTGGATCCATGTCAGTCCTCCCGGTTCGGCCGTGCCAACCGCGGGTGCTACTGAGGGGTCGAAACCATCGGCATCAATCGTTACATAAACCACATCGCCCAGCTTGTCGATGCAGTCATCAATCCAAACATCGTTGTCCCACAAATCATGGGCATACCAAGTATGGATGTTATCGGACGATTTAATCAGATTACTTTCTTCGATGCATTGCGCGCGAATACCCACTTGAACCAAGTTTAGACCCATGTCGTGGATTCTATGCATCACACTGGCATGAGAGTATGGATTTCCATTGTATGCGGCTCTAAGGTCGCTGTGTGCGTCGATTTGCAACACACTTATCGAAGGGTATTTCTCGGCGTAGGCCTGCATAAAACCGTAGGTTACGGTGTGTTCAGAGCCAAGAGAAACCACGAATTTGTCTAGATTGAGGAGTTCGCGGGTTTGGTTGGCAATCAACTCCACGGCTGCCGCATCAATTTTTCCTGTAAAATCGATGGGTTGCAGGGTAGCAATTCCGAAATTCTTATAGGCTTCACGATCGATTTCTTCGTCGTAGAATTCCACAAAATGACTTGCTTCCACCATGGCGGCTGGACCTTTATCGGACCCCATGAGGTAGGAGCTTGAGTATTCGTAGGGGATTTGTTGAATCACCACCTTTGCATTTTCTAGGGCGGCTAATTCTTTTTCTGGGAAGGCTAAGAAACCTTCCTCGGCTGACATCAACGGTTGCATCCGTGAGTTTATTTTACGCGTTCAACATAGGATCCCGTTTTGGTATCCACTTTGATTTTCTCGCCGATATTCACAAACAAAGGCACCATCACAACAGCACCGGTTTCGGTGGTTGCGGACTTGAGTGTATTGGTTGCGGTATCGCCTTTTACGCCAGGTTCGGTATAGGTAATTTCCACGATGGCATGAGAAGGAGCATCGGCAGAAATCGGGGTTTCGCCCTCAAATGAAATCATCACGGTATCGCCTTCTTTCATGAATTTTGCACCTTCACCAAACATAAATTTGGCCACAGTGATTTGATCGTAGGTTTCGTTGTCCATACAAACAAAAGCATCGCCATCGGCATACAGATAGGCCAATTCCTTTACTTCCACGCGAACGATTTCTACGGCTTCTCCACTACGGAAACGGTTTTCTGCAGATTTCCCGTCCTTCACGCGGCGCATTTTACCTTGATAGAAAGCGCGCAAATTGCCTGGGGTACGGTGTTGCCATTCGATCACTTGAACGAGTTCGCCGTTGTAGCGAATGAAATTGCCTACAGATACGTCTTGTGTGGTTGCCATAAATTAATTTACGCAAAAATACGACAATTTTTCTGAATGCTTAAATTGGGACTTATAGCATGATTTTTTTGCCCCAGCGGCGCATGCATCGCAGTATAAAAGCCCTGTGATTTATTGCGAAGGCGCTATTCATTCCGCAGCTTCTCGGGCAAGGAAGGATGCTAGCCAATTTTGCAGATTGTGTTTTCGTGAGCGAGCTAGCCGATTTATTGAAATAGTATTGAGCCGCGGCTTCTACACCAAAAATGGGGCGGATTTTGTTTGATTCCTCCGCGTTTTCGTTGACTGGTGTGCGGTCGGTTTGTTTGTATTTGTAAAGACTGTCTTCGGTTGGGCCCAGTTCGATAATGTTTAAATAGACTTCCAGAATTCTTTCTTTGCTCCAAAGTCCTTCGATGAGGAGCGTGAACCATACTTCGAGGCCTTTTCGGACCCAGGAGCGACCTTCCCAGAGGAATATATTTTTGGCTGTCTGTTGACTGATGGTACTTGCCCCGCGCGTTTTCCCACCTTTGATATTGTGTTCGATGGCTTTTTCGATGGCTTTGAAATCAAAACCCATGTGGTCTTTGAATCGCTGGTCTTCTCCGCAGATGACGGCCATTTTCATGTTGTCTGCAATTTGGTCGTATTCCACCCATTCTTGCAGTGCTGAGGTGGAGTATTCGCCTTGGCGCGATTGGATGAGTAAGGTGGTGGGGGGATTGATAAATCGGTAGGCTACCACCCATAAAAGACATATCGAAACGAAGGCTAGGATGATGCGAAATATCCACTTAAAAATGGTGCGAAATAATAAGAGTGTCAGCATCAGAATCCTTGAACTCCGTTAACGGTTGTGTATTTCAGAACGTTGTTTTTATCAGGATAAATGCGTTTAAATGCGCTTTGTACCATCAGTGTGGCTTCATGGAAACCGCAAAGGATTAATTTGAGTTTGCCTGGATACGTATTCACATCGCCGATGGCATAAATGCCGGGGATGTTGGTGCTATAGTCAAATGTATTTACTTCGATGGCAGATTTGCTGATGTTTAGACCCCAATCGGCAATCGGGCCTAGTTTAGGCGATAGGCCAAATAGCGGCAAGAAATAGTCGCAATCAATCCACGTTAATTCTTCTTTTTCATCGGTTGCGATGCCTACGCGTGTTAAACCTTGGTTGTTGTCATCGCTTGCCAAATGCGTCACTTCGCTTTTAACCATCAAATTAACTTTTCCATTTGTGGCCATGTCCATCACTTTTTGAACCGAGTCCAAATGACCGCGGAATTGGGTCCTGCGATGTATCATAGTGATTTCACTGGCTACGTCTTTCAAGAAAATCGTCCAGTCAAGGGCAGAATCACCGCCGCCGGCAATCACGATGCGTTTATTGCGAAATTTTTCAGGGTCTTTTACAATGTACTCCACGCCTTGATTCTCAAATTCAGAGAGATTTCCGATAGGGGGTTTTCTAGGTTCAAAGCAGCCCAATCCACCCGCAATGGCTATATTTGGCGCTTTGTGAACAGTCCCCAAATTGGTGGTTACGATGAAATGGCCTTCGGCCGTTTGTTCGATGCTTTCTGCCCTTTCGCCCAAAGTGAATCCGGGTTTGAATGGTGCGGCTTGCTTCATCAAATTGGTGATCAAATCACCCGCGAGTATGTGTGGAAATCCTGGAATATCGTAGATGGGTTTTTTTGGGTAAATTTCCGTCAACTGCCCTCCAGGTTCCGCCAATACATCAATCAAATGGCAACGCAATTTCAAAAGCCCCGCTTCGAATATTGCGAAAAGTCCTACTGGGCCAGCGCCTATAATGATGATATCTGTTTCAATGGTTTTTTTCTCTGTCATTTCTGTCAATTTTTAATAATCAAAAACTCGAATTAGGCCCTCTTTTCGGTATTCAAATACGGAACGTCCGACATCAATTCGGCTTCCCAATTTGAGTTTGTTAAGACCGCTGATTTCCGCATCGATGGTATAGATATTTCCCCCGGTTTTGGCCGCGAGTTCAACATAATTTGGATGAATTTTATCGGTAATACCGCAAAGGATAATATTCACGGGTTTTGTGACCTGCTTGATAAGTGTAATATCTTTTATCGGCGCATTGTTATCGGCAATCATGATAAAACTATCAATCATCGGCCATTTTTTTTGGGTAGCAATCAACGCTTCAATGTTGTTTTCTGGCAAATCACCGCCATTGCCTCGACGCATTGCCGTTTTCATTAAGGCGTAGGCAGTATCAAAAACATGGGTTTCGGACATGTGTATTCCACCGGTAAAACCGATGCGTTTCAACATATCGGGCGCTTCATTGCCATCGTTAAAGAAAACAATTCTCCCGTTTTCGAGGCAGGATTTAGAATGTTTCATCCACAGCATCACCTGCGCTGTGTAGGGGGTCATACTGCCGGTGACATCCACCAAAACGGCATATTTTCCACCCCAATTTTTGCGGGTGAGGATTTTGAATTCGTCCGTTTTTCTCAAGCCAAAAGTGTCAAAGAATCCCGTTCTTTCGTAATGTCCGGGTATCCGTTTTAATGGAATAGAATCTTTGATCATCCGATATTCCTTCTGTCTGAACCAAATGCCACCGCCGCTAAATTTGATGTTTTTTTTGCGTTTATCACGGCTGTTGGGGAGGTAATATCCGGTCTCTTCCTGACGTCTTCTCACGCGATAGCTGACGGTCTCTGGGATCCAGACTTGGGAGTCTTTGTAGCTTTTTATCACCCGATCAATTTTGGCGATTTCCTTTTCCGTTTCCGCTTTGGGGGGATGGTTTTTTAAGTAAATCACAAATCCGTGATAGCAGTTTTCTGCCGCGTCCAATGTTTTTGGGGATTTCTGCTCAAATACGCGCCATACGATATCGTTCTGTTTGAAAACATCGGGCCAAAGCAGCTTTAGGTTATTTAAACGACGTTGATTGAGTTTGGGCTGGTTGAACGTATCGACCTGTTTGTAACGGGTGTAGACAAGATGAATTGCGTGAACTTCTGTGGCAGGTGGTAATTTGACCTTGTAAGCTTCGGGCTTGAACTGGCTACTTGCGAAGGGCATGGGTAACAGAACAACAAGTTTACCTGTATCCGTGGGGTGGAGATTGATTACGTAAGGTTTGTTTGCGATGATATCGGCGATTTTGACTTGGGCGTTAATCGAGACAAAAAGGCAAATCACAAACATCGATGCGACGCAGTTTTTCCAAGCGGTATTAGACCACCGTTTTATGGAATTAGCGACGATATTTATGTTACAGAATGTCAAGTAAATTGCTTGTGCCGATGCACCGTTCAGTGGTGAAACCTTCGCCGTATTTGCAGCCTATCAACCGGCCGTATTCTTGGGCGCGGGCTTCCAAAAAAGATAAGAAATCTTGTCCGCTAATGGGCGTTTGTGGCTCCTCACTATTTGGGTCGTAGAATTGACTCTTGAATGCCATGATGGTGGCCATTTTTTGTTTGTATTCGTCTGAAATATCGACAATCAAATTGGGTCCGATGTTCCGATCTTGGATGTAATTGTAAATTGTTTTCGGTCGATGCGCTGGCAAATTCATCCCCTCGTGATCACAAACAATTTTGGGAAGGCCAGACAAAAAGCAAGCGCGTGAAACGAGTGAGGCGGCACGGCCATGGTCTGGGTGCCTATCTGAAATGGCATTGGCCAACACAATTTGGGGTTTGTATTTGCGAATTTCAGCAATCACTTTCAGTAATGTTTCTTCATTTTCTTCAAAGAAACCATCGCCAAGATTCAGGTTGTCGCGAACTGTAAGGCCCATAATTTTTGCACTTGAAGCAGCTTCTTGATCACGCAATTCCGCCGAACCTCTTGTTCCTAACTCGCCGCGAGTTAAATCGATGATTCCGCAGGCATGTCCCATGTTGATATGCTTCATTAGGGTCCCTGATGCGGCCAATTCTACATCATCGGGGTGGGCGGCGAAAGCCAGTATTTTTAGGGTTGGGAATTGACTCATAATGATGCGGGTGGATTAAAAATCAGGTGGAGCATGGTGTTTCCAACGGCATTCAAAGTGCGCTTGTCCACGGCATCCATGTTATCATCGTGGGTATGCCAAAAGGGTGCAAATCCACTATTGGGGTTGTACTGGATGATATCGATCATTGGAATTTTGGTGGCCTCATAAACGTATTTATGGTCGTCTGTGATGGCTCCAATGAGTTTCAAAGGAAAGTAGTTTTCGTAGCCCAATTCTTGTGCGATTTGCCAGGTATGGACAAGGATCCAGTTGGCGTAATTGTTGGAATTTTCTTCCCACATAAACTGAGCGTTATTGCCGCCAACCATATCCAGAAGGACGCCAAAACTAGCCTTGTAATTTGGGATATGGGGGTTTTTACCCCAATACTGACTGCCGAGGCAGAATGAGTTTTCGATTTCGGAAATGCCCAGATCTTCGGCATCAAAAAGTATGAAATCAATCCCCCAATCGGGTTTTTGCGTTTTGAGATTTTTCGCCAATTCAAGGATGATTCCCACGCCACTGGCCCCGTCGTTTGCTCCGAGGATGGGCTCGGTTTGTTTTTGGTCGTCTTGATCTGCGTAAGGTCGACTATCCCAATGCGAAGCGATGATCATGCGATTTTTGGCTTTCGGATTTACGCTTCCGATGATGTTATAAATGGGGATTTTCTTACCGTCTTTGGGTGCTTTGCCTTCGCCAGTTTGAAAATAGGCGGTATCGCAGGTATTTTGAAGTTCCTTAAAAAGCCAATCTGCACATTTTTTGTGGGCAGCGGTACCTGGAATACGAAAGCCAAAGGCCAATTGTTTTTCTATATTTTGATAGGCATTGTCGGCCGAAAATCCTGAAATTTTCCGGGTAACGATGCCCGACTCGGTTGTGGCGGAATCAGTGGGAACTTGGGTTTCGGTATTGCCACCGCATCGCCATAAAAGAACTGTTGTGGCGGTAAGGAGGATTAAAAATGCGCGTGCTTTCATCAAAGTTGTACAAAGTTAATTAATTGTTGGTGGATGGGTGATTCAAAATTGTTGATTAAGGGTTAATTTCGCTTGAATTAGCATGGATAATTCGATTCAGAGTATGACGGGCTTCGGAAGGGCCCAAATGGAAACGCCTTCGTTGCGTGCGGTTTGTGAGGTTAAGGCGTTGAACGGACGGTATTTTGAGGCGGATTTGCGTTTGCCGAAATTTTTGTATGAGATTGACCCTCAAATACGTAGGTTGTTGAGTGAAAAGTTGGAAAGAGGGACAATTACTTGTACTTATTCCATCACTTTTCCCAATGTAAAGGCGGAAGATCAGGAGATTCACATCAATGTGGGTTTGGCAAAAGCATATTTGGATAAGTATCAGGAATTGAGTAGCGCCTTGGGCGTGGAGTTCCGCGATCCAATCCGCGATATCATTCGCATTCCAGAGGTCATTCAAACGGGGGAACGCGGAGTAGAAGACGAAGTAAAAAAGGCCATTGTGGCCCTAACGCTGCAAGCGGCGGATATGTTGGTTCAGTTTAGAATGGAAGAGGGAAAGGCTACGGGTGTAAAATTGCTTTCATTGGTTGAGTCGATCCAATTGGATTTAGACGAGGTTTCTGTTCACGAGGAGCCGCGCAAGCAAGGCTTGCGCGATCGCATTTATGGTCAATTGGCCGACCATGTATCGTCTGAATTGAGAGATAACAATCGCTTTGAACAGGAGATTTTAATGTACCTCGACAAGTGGGATATTGCGGAGGAAAAGCAGCGTTTGCAGCAGCATTTGGATTATTTTAGAACCTGCCTACAAAAAGAGCCCTTGGGTAGAAAACTGAATTTTATCGCCCAAGAAATGGGTAGAGAAATGAATACCATGGGTGTGAAAAGCAATTACTTTCCAATGCAGCAAGCTGTGGTGCAGATGAAAGAAAAATTGGAACAAATCAAAGAACAAGTCTTAAATCTCGTTTGATAAAAATGGTGAAACAAAAATCACGAATCGGCCGGAGGCTTTGGCAACTGGTGATTTGTTTAACGCTCGCAAAAATTGGATCGATTTCACCTCTAGGTGCCCAGTGGTCTAGTCCTGAGCCGCAGGTTGATACAACCAATATTTCCTTGTTTATTGATACGAATGCGACAAAAGAGCTAGTTTATCAAGGACCTGTTTTTGTGGATAGTCTTTATCGACGGGTAACATTGATAGATTTTAGCAATACCAAATTTAGATTGCAGGCTTCAGAATTGTTAACGACCTTGGTTAAAACGGGTGATTTATCTCGCTTTGATGTTGTGTATTTGCCATGGCATAAACTTCAGATTGTGCTAATGCAACAATATTTGCGTCAGCCTGATTCTCTTCACATGGATTATTTGCGTGTGGCTTGGAAGGACGATATCGAGTTTCCCGAGACCCTCTTTTTGTCGATGCGCGATTATCAGAAAAAGCAACCAGGTGTTTTGGAAAAGATTCGATTTGAATCGCTCAGTTATGGTGCGGATTTTTTAGACAACGAGGACGAATCGGGTAGACAAGAAAATTCCGAAATGCTAAGTTATCCTGATCAAGAATACGAATGGGCCTTGGCAGTAGCATTGAATTCGCTTTTCCCTGAGGATAAAACCGTAGGATTGCAAACGGACACGTTTGGTGGAGTCGTTATGCCTACAACCATTAGGACACAGGTAGAAGCCACCAAGGCGATGGTTTCTTCGGCTATGTGGGATAGGGTTTGGCAAGATCGTTTTGGTGTTCAATCAAATGTTCGTTCAATCGAATCATCCGAATCGTCCGACGAAAGTTCGAGTAGTGAATTTGGTATTGAACCAGCATTTGGTAGTGTTCCAACGATTACTTCGCTGCGCGACAGTCTGCCATTTATCGCCAGGGATTTGGAAAACTGGATTCCAGCAGAGAATAGGGAGATGTTCCGACAGCTGATTCCTTTTTTGGGAAGAGTTCAAGAGCTTGAATTGGAATTGAGTGATTATGCCACCTCTACTTTCAATACCAACAAAACGTTGATTCATCAAATTCCATCGGCAAAGCAAGTGGTTCAGAGTGTAATGAATCGTAGTTCGAGGAATGGCTACGAAGCTTTTATTTACAGGGACTATCAAATACAGACTATTTCTAAGGAGAAAGGTAGGGTTTTGGTGCTTCTTGACGATTACAGAGAGTGTATTGATAGGTCGAGATATCTGTTAAATTCAATGCCCAGCCTATTGAGTGGATTGTTGAATGCTGGCGTGAAAAAGGATTCTGTACTCAGGGTTTTCTTGTTTCCAGAGGATCCTTTTGAATTAACTCCTGAATTGATTTCCAATAAAAATGATTCCATGAGTATGGGTAGAAATCTGAAAGTGAATCCAACTCTTTTCATATTTGCGACTGATACTGCGGCTACATCGAACGAACCCGCCGTGATTGATGAACCTTTTGGAATGGAAACGGAATTGGGAGATTCTGCCCATCCAATTGTTTTGTTGAAGCGATTAAGTCGTTATGAAATTACAGATCGTTTGATGGTGGGAACGGTCTTTTTGTCGTTGCCATTATATGACGAAACTTCTCCTGACCAAGATACGGCAATGGCTGAAATCATTGATGATTATAGCAGATATAGCTCCAGGAATTCAAACTTTTTACGTGGCTACAATGCTTCGTTTGAAATGAACTATGTGTACGGTTTGAACCGATTGAAATTGGGTGAATTGAATTCTGTATTGCGGTCCGAAGGTTTGTCTGAAATTGGGATGATACAAAGTCAGGGTATTTCATTGGGTGTGTCATATACAAGTGGTGGTGAAGAGGGTGCAAAGAGGGTGATTAAAAATGATCGATTGGTAATTACGCAGTCATCGCCATTGGTAAACCCAAATATGAGAAGTACTTATATGTTGTGGTACGATGAAAATCAGTTTCCAATGGGAAGGCATTTTACTTTGGGCGTTGGAGGATACACAGGCTATGTTCGACATGAGTTGAAGAATTTCACGGGTGTTAGCGGCGGGTTTATCAATCAGGATCAACCGAGTTTCAAGGTGGCGAATCCTGCATATGTTTATGGATTATCAGTTACTCCCGCTTTGAGATTTGGCAATTTTTATGCGAGAGGATCTGCTGGGTATGGCTGGGATTTTGGCAAAAAGACTTGGAATTACCAAGGATCTGCAATGAATTCCAATGGTGGGTTGAAGAATACCGGGCTGTTTATGTCGGCTGAAATCGGATATTGTTATCGATTTGATTTTACCAGTAAAGACGATGCTGCGGTAGTTGATTATGCTAGTGAGGCCGGAACTAAATCTAATAAAAGGAGGGTAGTACGATGAAAAAATTGTTTGGATTTATGGCTTTGATGGCGGTATCGTCTTTGATGGCCCAGGAGTTACCGATTTTGCCGATGGGGGTGAAATTCGACTTTTCGTCGAGTAATTTTAATCAAACGGATGCGGTCCAGTTACTATCTAACCGTGCCAAAAGTGCAAGGGTGATTTTAACGGGGGAGAATCATTTTTACTCCAAATTCAATTCTGTGGCCGAATACAGATTCTTGCGAATGATGCATGAGAATGCGGGGGTAAGGAATTTTGTGATTGAGTTAAGTCCAACCCGGGCTTATTACATGGAGCGTTATTTCACCAAGGAGGATTCGGTTGCGAAGTTGTATTTGATGGCAACAAGTTCCAAGCATTACATGAATTTGTTCGATAGCATTGCTTTGTGGAACAGGGCATTGCCGGCATCGGAGCAGATCAAGGTTCACGGACTAGATGTGGAGCGTTTCTACGATATGTCGGTTCTTTGGTTGTACGATATTTTAAAGCGCCGGGGTGTGCCGCCAGCGGAGCTGGCGGCGGGCGTTTACCTGGCCAGAAATGCGGCCAATTCAATCCTTACCGATGGAATTTCAAATTTTTACGAAGATGAAGATGAGAATGATGTTTCTACCTCAGTGGATACAACAACATCGGAGTCTGCAGATGTTATAAAAGATACTGCAACTTCAATGGCCATGGTAGATAGCGTAGCACTTTCGTCTGTTTATCCTGTGGTTAAGTCATCAAACGGGAAAGGGAAGGAATGGGTTGAAAAAGAATTTAATCCGTTGATTGAATCTAGGCCTGAAGACGAAGAATATGAGAATATTGCCTATTTGATAAATTGGCTCAAAGAATACGGTGCTGCCGATGGCCCTTTTGTGGACTCCTGCGTTGCATGGAAAAATTGGCTTGGATCGGACTATGCTGAATACGTGAAAGTTTTCAAGCAACTTAAAGAATGGCAACAGTGGGAGGCATTGGATAACACCGCACAGCAATATACCTGGCGCGAAGAACATATGTATAGAAACATGGTGGCCTTGTTGAACAAAAACCCGCAAGATAAATTCTACGGTCAGTTTGGACGTTGCCACACATCGTTGGCAAAGCAGCAACAAGACTGTGGTTGGTTTGAGTACAATAGCATGCTCACAAGGTTGAGAACTCGATACTTTAAAAACGATACCTCGGTATTGTCGATCGGTATCTTCTATGTAAAAGACAAGGACAGCGACGGTGATATTTGTGCAGAAAATCTAAGTAATAACTCGATCATAAACGCCGAAGTAAAGGCTTTGTACGAAACGGTAGACGATAATATGTTGTTGTTCGATTTACAGGCTAAGGACTCACAATTAAAGGAGTTGCCAAAGAAGTTCAACTTTGTTTTGGTACATGATTACACCAATGAAGACGATGGTGACGAGGATGAGCCTTGGGAATTTGAAGACAATGCATTGATTTCAAGATATGTTTCCGTTGGAGCCAATCGATTGTTGATGCCTCAAATGATGACATCAGCCATGGTGAGCCATTTTGCCGATAACCAATATGCAGTGTCCAATCCAAATGTGTTCAGTTATCAAATGTTTCAGATGGCGGCACATTCATCAAGGGCTAGTTTAGCGATTGGCGGCGGCGGAAAGTCGAAAGATATTTTTTCTGGTGAGAATGGTGAGCGACTTAATTTCGGTGCCCGGACCTTTACTGCTGATCTATTGTTTCATAGCAACAATCAAAACAAATGGGTGATTGGCATTGGCGGTAGAGCGTGGTATCAAATAGAGCGAATTAAATACACGCCACCTTCCTTGAATGTTTTAAATCCAAGACCCGATGGCAATCAAACCATTCAGAGCAGAGAGTGGATGCCTGCGGGGTATTTGAGTATTGAAAGGCGTTTTGTGAATCAATTCTCAATGACATTCAATGTGGGATATCGAAAAGATATGTCAACGGGAAAATGGTATTTTCAAAATACGGGATTGCCCTATTACCTTGGGAAATCTATTGGCGGCGATATGAGTTCAATTTTCGCAGAATTGGGATTCCGAATCAATCTAGTAAAAGATGAAGAATAGTATCAAATCAATGGTCATGGAGATTCCAAATCTCATCACCTTAGGCAATTTGGCTTGTGGGCTGTTGGGAATTGCGTTTGTAATACAAGGCCTGGAATGGATGGGCTTTGTGTGCTTGTTACTCGGTGCGTTTTTGGACTTTTTTGATGGTCTAGCTGCCAGAAAGTTGGGCGTTGCTGGCGAGATGGGCAAGCAGTTGGATTCATTGGCTGATGTTGTCACCTTTGGCGTTCTGCCCGGACTGATTTGGAAATCGTTGATGGAATACAATGGATATTGTCCTACCGGTGTGTTTTGCATCAATCAATACATCTGGATGATGATTCCTTTAGCGGCGGCCTATCGCTTGGCGAAGTTTAATATCGATACAAGACAAACGACAGGTTTTATTGGGATTCCAACACCAATGACGGGGATGGCGCTTGCCAGTTTTGCTTGGATGAGTTACACTTTGGGTCATTCTGGAAGCATTTGGATCCTCGAAAAGCCTTTGATTGATCTTTCCGGGTTGTTCTCAAATTACTACGTTTGGTTATACATGCCTTTGGTGGCTTCGTATATGATGATCAGCGAGATCCCTATGCTGTCGTTGAAAAGAGTTAAAAATGACCCCTTGGGGAAGTACAAAATGATTTTGCTGGTAATGACAGTTCCTTGCTTGCTTTTTGGTAGCACCGGCGTAATCGTTTATTATTTTGGTTATATACTTGTCTCCTTTTTGTCGAACTTTGCAGTTAAATCTATCAATCAATGAAAAAAGTAGGTATTATCATGGGAAGCGATAGCGACCTACCAGTTATGAAGGATACAGCAAGTATTTTGGATGCTTTGGGTGTGGAATACGAATTAACGGTAGTAAGTGCGCATCGGACTCCAAAACGTTTGATGGAATATTCAGAGTCTGCGGCCGATCGTGGTTTGGAAGTGATTATTGCGGGTGCCGGTGGTGCAGCCCATTTACCTGGTATGGTGGCTTCATTTACGCATTTGCCGGTGATTGGGGTTCCTGTTCATACAAAATCAATGAGTGGCGTGGATAGCTTGTATAGCATTGTTCAGATGCCTCCGGGAGTTCCTGTGGCTACGGTTGCTATCAATGGTGCCAAGAATGCGGGGATACTCGCTGCGCAGATATTGAGTGTGGCGGATAAAGATTTGGCAAAACGTGTGGCGGATTTCAAAGAATCGATGAAGTCCGAGGTGTTGGGCAAAGCGGATCGTTTGGAGGTAGAAGGCTGGAAAAAATATCTGGGTGAGTAATTTGTTAGCCCTATGATTATCGTAGGAAATGCCTTGGTTTCCGAGGATATTTTAGAGAAAAAATTTGAATGTCAGATTTCGCTGTGTAAGGGCGCGTGCTGTGTTCACGGCGATGCCGGTGCTCCGTTGGAAGCGAGCGAATTGGAAATCATCGAAAAGGAATTGGAGCATGTGAAGCCATTTATGGGCGAGGAAGGCTTGGCTTTGCTCGATGCGCAAGGCTTTCATGAAACCGATCGCGATGGTGACTTGGTGACCGTTTGTCGTCCTACCGGCGAGTGTTTGTTTGTGGTTTACGATGAGGTAGGGATTGCGGGTTGTGCCATCGAAAAGGCATATTTCGACAATAAAACTTGGTTTAGAAAGCCCATGAGCTGTCATTTGTATCCCATTCGCGCCAAGCAATATGGGGAGTATATGGCCCTGAACTATCACCATTGGAATTTGTGCAACGATGCGTGCAGGGTAGGCGAAGAGAAGAAAGTGCCGGTTTACCGCTTTTTAAAAGAGGCACTCACACGGAAAATGGGTCCGGTTTGGTACGAGGAGTTTGAGGCGATTGCGGAGGCCTGGGCTGAGAGAGAGTAGTAAATGTGATGAGAGCCGCTGGATGAGAGTTGATATCCGGTTGGTGCACAATTACGGTGCTGAAAACAACACACTAATTAATCCAACCAGCATTGTCAGTTTGAGCCATTTGCTAATTTTCTTGTAATCGCGTTTGTTGTTTGCCTTGCCAATCATCCACATGGATTTGAGTATCATGGGGACAAGGGCCAATACCAAAAATGCTGGGTAAACAAAGCGATGGATTTCGATGGTCGATTTGACATTGAAAAAAGGTTCTATCGAAAGTAAATAGGCGGCTGTAACTAAGAAAATGACAATTAGGGCCAAAATTACATTGCTGAGAATATTCGTTTTTCTGGTGCCGTACAGTATCGGAAATGTTTCGGATCCTTGCTCTTTGTCGCCCTCGATATCTTCTGCATCTTTCACCAATTCCCTTGCCATAGTATGCAGGAAAGCCAAAAAAGCGTATTCAGCAAAATAGGCGGAGTTAATTTCATGGATGCCGCGGGAGGCGATGTAAATGACCGAGCCCGACATAAAAGCAATGAGTGAATTGCCCGGCAAGCCCATCGCCTTGAGATCGGAAGAATAGAAATAGAGCAGCACCGCAATGGCAGAGGCGAACAATCCAATACCCAGGCCGGCGTAGTAACCGCAGATTTGACCGAGTGCGGTTAGGATGATGTAATAAACGATGGCGGCTTTGTGCGAAATATCGCGCTTGAGAATCCTTTTGTTCGGGCGATTGATATGGTCGGTTTCTACATCAAACAGATCATTGATGATATACCCGCCGGCGGCAGTTAAGCAGCATGTGAGGATGATTAATAGTGATTCGGGCCAGATGATATTTGACCAATCGATGTTGAAATAGCTAGTTCTAGAAGCCGCAATCATGAAAACCCCTTGGGTAAAAAGGGTGAGCAGGATGTTGTTGGGTCTCAGGATGGCGAGATAGGGTCGCATAGCTACAAGTGATAGCAAGCTACACTATTTTTTTGGAAATTTCATCTTGTAAGGCGCATTCACGATGCCGTGTGAGATGTTCTGAAGCTTCTTTTTCAGCATGTTACGCTTGAGGGGATGGATCCTGTCTGTGAATAGAATGCCCTCGATATGATCGTATTCGTGCTGAATAATTCTTGCGGCCATGCCTTCGTAGGTTTCGGTTTTCTCTTGGAAATTTTCATCCCAGTACTGAATGGTGACTTTGGCGTTGCGTTTCACATTGGCTCTCACAAAAGGGATGGAAAGGCAACCTTCCTCATATTCCCATGGGGTATCGAACTCTTCCAGAATTTGCGCATTGATAAATACCTGCTTGAAGTCTTTGGTGCTCGGATCGTCTTCAATGTCGGTTCCGTCCACAATAAACAAACGGATGGGCAAGCCAATTTGCGGGGCAGCCAAACCAATTCCACTGCTATCGTACATGGTTTCAAACATGTTCTTCAACAGAGTGTCGAGTCCTTCGTATTGTGGCGTGATGTCTTCAGCTTTTTTGCGGAGTACGGGCATTCCGTAGGCGTAAATGGGCAGTATCATGAAATTTTCTGTAGGTAGGTTTGGAGGATGATGGCGGCGCTCACGGCATCGATGAGTCCTTTGTTTTGTCGCTGCGATTTTTTTGCCCCAGAGGCGATGATGCTTTGTTGTGCTTCATGGCTGGTTAAACGCTCATCAATCGTATCGACAGGAATATGGGGGTAAGCATTTTTGAGTGCTTCAATGAATTGCTTTACGGGCTGGGTGGCATCGGTATCGGTTCCATTGAGATTGGTAGGCATTCCAACCACAAACGATTCCACCTCTTCATCGTACAGGTAGGAGTCGAGATACATTTTCAAGTCCGCCGTGTACACCATTTCCAGGGGCTGGGCGATCATTTTGAGGGGATCTGTTACGGCCAGGCCAGTGCGCTTGCTGCCATAATCTATACCCATGATTCTTCCCATACTGCAAAGATACGGAAATGCTAGAATTGGGGGGTGGAATTCGGATATCGGCAATAAATGAATGGTGGATTTGATCGTGGCTTAATCGCCCATAGGTTTTTGAGAAAGTAAAAGGGCCCCGTCTGTGACGGAGCCCTTTTTAATCCCTGCAAGGAGTTGAATCCTGCATTGTATTGAATTCTTATTAGAATCTGAAAGAATGAATTACATCATTCCGCCCATGCCGCCCATGTCTGGTCCGTGGCTATGGCCTTTTTCATCTTCCTTGATTTCGCTCAAAACACACTCGGTTGTTAAGATCATGCTGGCAATAGAAGCCGCATTTTCCAAAGCAACACGAGATACTTTCTTCGGATCAATTACACCCGCAGCGATCAAGTATTCGTATTTCTCAGTTCTGGCGTTGTAACCGAAGTCGTCTTTGCCCTCCATCACCTTTTGAACTACGATGCTACCTTCGCCACCGGCGTTGGCAACGATCTGACGTAAAGGCTCTTCCAAAGCTCTGCGAACGATCTGAATACCAGTATTCTCGTCTTCGTTTTCGCCTTTTAAGTTTTCCAAACCAGCAATCGCGCGGATTAAGCTCACGCCACCACCTGGTACAATTCCCTCTTCAACGGCAGCACGGGTTGCGTTCAATGCATCGTCTACGCGGTCTTTCTTTTCCTTCATTTCAACTTCAGTAGCTGCGCCGATGTACAATACTGCAACACCACCGCTCAACTTCGCCAAACGCTCTTGCAACTTTTCACGGTCGTAATCAGAAGTGGTATTCTCGATTTGTACCTTGATTTGAGAAACTCTTGAAGCAATTGCCGCTGAATCTCCAGCACCATTTACAATGGTTGTATTGTCTTTGTTGATGGTAATTTTCTCAGCTCTTCCTAAGTCTTCGATGGTTGCATCGTCCAACTTGCGGCCTTGCTCTTCGCTAATTACAGAACCGCCAGTCAAAATGGCCAAATCCTGCAACATTTCTTTTCTGCGATCACCAAATCCCGGGGCTTTCACTGCAGCGATTTTGAGGGCACCACGGATGCGGTTTACCACCAAAGTAGCCAACGCTTCACCGTCGATGTCTTCAGCAATGATTACCAAAGGCTTTCCAGTCTGAACTACTTTTTCCAATACAGGAAGCAAGTCTTTCATGCTACTAATCTTCTTATCGTAAATCAAAACGAAAGCGTTCTCTAGGTCGGCTTCCATTTTTTCGGTATTTGTCACAAAATAAGGACTCAAGTAACCGCGATCAAACTGCATACCTTCTACTACATCAACTGTAGTCTCGGTACCTTTTGCTTCTTCAACCGTAATTACGCCGTCTTTACCTACTTTCTTCATCGCCTCAGCAATCAATTTGCCGATGGTGCTGTCGTTGTTGGCAGAAATCGTCGCTACTTGCTCGATCTTGCTATTGTCGTCACCTACCGCTTGGGTCATTTCGTTCAATTTTCCCACCGCAGCGATCACCGCTTTGTCGATACCGCGCTTCAAATCCATAGGATTCGCACCGGCAGCTACGTTCTTCAAACCACCTGTTACGATCGCTTGGGCCAATACTGTTGCAGTTGTAGTTCCATCACCAGCAACATCCGCGGTTTTGCTTGCTACTTCCTTCAACATTTGGGCACCCATGTTTTCTACTGGGTCTACCAATTCAATTTCTTTGGCTACGGTAACACCATCTTTTGTGATGTGAGGAGCACCAAATTTTTTGTCGATTACAACATTGCGACCTTTAGGTCCCAAGGTTACTTTAACAGCATTTGCCAAGGCGTCAACGCCTCTTTTTAGGCCATCGCGGGCCGACAGATTAAAGTCTATTTTCTTTGCCATGATTTTTCTTTTTTATCAATTAGATGATTGCTAAAATGTCGCTTTCGCGCATAATGAGATAGTCTTTGCCTTCCACGCTCAATTCCGTGCCTGCATATTTACCATACAAAACACTGTCGCCCACTTTCACTGTAACGGGCTCATCGGTTTTACCTGGTCCAACAGCAACTACGGTACCTTTTTGTGGTTTTTCTTTGGCAGTGTCTGGGATGATGATTCCTGAAGCAGTTTTCTGCTCGGCTTGTACAGGTTCGATCAGAACTCTGTCGGCCAATGGTTTTACGTTTATTGACATAGTATTATTTTTTTGATTTTGCTTTGACTTGGCGAATTGTGTGCCAAGGACAAAAGGATGGATTATTGGGGCAGGAACGACGAAAATTTGTCAGTTAAAGCGCTTTGGTGTATGTCATTATGACAACCTTTCGCAAAACGCGATAATATCCGCTTTTTGATTTTGGGCTACGGATTGAGCAACAACGCCAAGGGGGTGGGTTTGATTGGGGATATAGGACTGAAAAAGGTTGAGTAGGGTTTGATCAAATTCGGATTGGTTATTGACGGAAAATCCGCATCCGGCTTGGATAAATTGTTCGGCTTCGGGGAATTTTTGGTGGTTGGGCCCAAAGATGAGAGGGAGTCCAAAGGCGGCGGCTTCGATGGTATTATGGAGTCCTTTTCCGAAGGCTCCACCGATGATGGCGATGCTACCGTATCGATAGGATTCTGCGAGGTGTCCGATGGTATCGAGGATAAGAATTTGGGTGGATGATGGGATAAGATTGGAACATTCGCTAAATCGAAGGGCGTTCGTTTTTATCTTCTCAATGCATTGATTTTGAATGGCTTCACAAAATGAGGTATTTATATTGTGGGGTGCGATGAGGATTTGTCTTTGGGGAAGGACTTCTGGATTTTTTTGAAAAAACTGCAGTATTAAATCGATTTCGGGTTGCCAGGCACTACCGAGGATAAGCGTGGGTTTTTGGGTCAGCCAGTTTTGTAATTGAAGCGGCAGGGAAGTGGGTTGAAGGGTTCTTTCCACTGCGCGGTTGAATTTGGTATCACCAAAAACAAAGGTATTTTGGAGGTTGTTTTCGATGGCAATTCGGTGCATTTTGGGGTTGATGACACCGATGGCATTGAGTTGTTTGAGTAGGGTTAACCACGGTTTACCGAGGGTTTTGAATAGCCAGTGGTAGGGGGTGAGAGAAACGCCAAGGGCGTAACAGGGTATTTTACGTTGTAGGGTTTGTTGGATGAAGTGGTACCAAAAATCGTAGCGGATGAAAATGACGGCGGAGGGGTTCCATTGCGCCAGGCAGCGCGAAGCGCTGCCTGGCCTATCCAACGGCAAATATGCCTTGGACTGATTCAATTCCAACTTGGAATGTTCATACCCGGAAGGAGAAAAAAACGTGAACAAAATATGCCGTTGGCTAGAGGCCGCCTGCAAGGCGGCCGCAATGGGCTTCGCCATCTCAAATTCCCCCAGCGATGCACAATGGATCCAAATCAAATCCTTCGGCGCAATACCATCCTTCCACCACCCATCATTTAATCGAACTAGCGTTTCATGCTGACCATCCCTCAACTTCCTGGCCTTGGGATTCCATAGCGCCAGCAATCCGATGCCCATCGCATAACATCGCATCGCTAAATTATACAGCACCATGGATTAAAAATATTCGGCGTCCTTTATAACTCCGGATTGCCTAATGACAATAGGGATAATCAAACCTCCCGTAAAATTCAAGCCGAGATCGTATTGTGTGACTTTGGGTGCGCGAAAAGTGCCAAAATCCCAGTCTCTTGTGGCTTTTGTGATTCCTTGATTTGTGCCCACGCCGACATAAAAACTGAGGGCTTCAGGGTTCAAATACTGCAAGCGGAACTGTTGAGAAAAACAAAATCCCTTCCGATACCCATCGTAACCTTGGGTATAATCATTCTCCAACTGAGGCAACCGCCCCCTGTCGAACTGAAACTTGGTGTAATGTTCGATTCTACCTGCACCAACCACAACGCTCATCGTCCAAGTTCTAGGATTACTTAGGCTACTCTCTCTGATTGCCCACATTCTTCCCGCTACCAAACACGCGTTATAACCCCGCAAATAGGTGCGAATGACCGCCGGATTTCCGTTGATATCGAATAGATTTTGAGATGGACCCACAATCCCACCGTACAAACTATCCGTATTGACGGTCCGCCCAGTGTAAGGAGCATAGCTGAACCCAATTAACCACTTTTCCTTGTGTTGGTATTCGGCCCCCAAATCAAACAACGCAGTGCCAACATATCGCTGTGCCCAATTGCCCGCATTGCCTTGATATCCCGAACCCAAGTGAATACTCACCCAATTGGGTCTAATCAATGGCGCTTTGATATTTGTAGGTGGCGGTAATAACGTGTCCTTGGTTGGAGATTGAGCATACACATTAACGATACAGCTGAAAAGTATCGTGAAAAATAAACTCTGGGTTGCTACAAATCGACTTGACACATAGCGAAGGTACAAAAGCCGCAGTAAAATCCCAATGCGAAGTAAAAATATGGAAGGCCCTAAGCGCTCGGCAAAATACGCATCAAGCAGTCTAGGAAACCCGATAGATTTTCGGCATGAACCCAATGACCTGCGTTATCCACCACATGGAAATTGGCCGTAGGAAAATGTTGCAAAATTCCGTCTTTGTCTGATTCCTTGATATACCCACTTTTGCTACCACTTATAAAGTCGGCCTGCTTCAAAAAAACCTGCTGAAAAACCAGCGTGCCAATGATTTCATCGTAGTGATTTTCGATGGCTTCTAAATTGCTTTTCGTCGCGTATCCGCCGCCTGCCAAGGGTTCGATGTTTTTGAGCAAGAACTGCCTCACACCCATTTCAGGGGCATAGGGCAAGAATGCATCTTCGGCCTCTTTTCTGGAATTGAGCAAATGCAATGGCACTTCTTTGAAGGCACGGAAATATCCTAAATGACCTGGAACATAGCGTTTGGGAGCGATATCAACCACAATGAGTTGGTCTACCATTTCAGGGAATCGATCCGCAAATGCCATCGCCGTTTTGCCACCCATCGAATGACCCATAATGATGCCTGAGGCATCGCCCAAATGAATCATTAACTCCCGCAAATCCTGAATCATGGCGGAGTAACTCGCATCGACATCGTGAAAGCTCTTTCCATGATTTCGGGCATCAAAAGTAACAACCCGATAATTTTCGGACAGTTTCTGAGCGACCAAATGCCAATTGTCGAGCATACCAAAAATGCCATGCAAAATGTAAATGGGTTGGGAGTGATTTTCCCCGTAAATGCGATAATTGACCAAGTTGGTCATGCTAGAATTAGTTCAAGAAAGAATCAACCTCAGTGTATTCCAAATTGAAGGCCTCAGCCACTCCTTTGTAAACTACTTTTCCGCTGATAACGTTCAATCCCAATTTCAACTCGTTGCTATCGGCACAAGCTTTTTTCCAACCTTTATTAGCCAATTGAACGGCGTAAGGCAAGGTAGCATTGGTTAAAGCAAGGGTTGAAGTGTAAGGAACAGCGCCAGGCATGTTAGCTACGCAATAGTGAACAACACCATCAACTTCGTAACAAGGCTCTGCATGCGTTGTAGGTTTTGATGTTTCGAAGCAACCTCCTTGGTCGATGGCTACATCTACAATCACAGCACCTTTTTTCATCGATGGCAACATGTCGCGCGTGATCAATTTTGGCGCTTTTGCACCAGGGATCAACACACCACCAATCACCAAATCTGCGGTTTTAATGGCGTTGCGAACGTTGTATTCGTTAGAAATCATAGTTTCTACGTTGGCAGGCATGATATCGTCGAGCTGACGTAAACGAGGTAGGCTAATATCCATCATCGTTACACGAGCACCCAATCCGGCTGCCATTTTCGCTGCTTGTGTTCCAACAATTCCACCGCCCAAAACCAATACTTCTGCTGGCTTAACACCAGGTACGCCGCCTAACAAAACACCTCTTCCGCCCATTGGCTTCTCAAGATATTTAGCACCTTCTTGGATACTCATTCGGCCGGCAACTTCACTCATTGGAATTAA
>JBEEMF010000062.1:0-2889 GCA_041192805.1 Bacteroidota bacterium
CATTGTCTTCGCCGGCCTTGGGATATTTCCAATGGGTTTGCGATGGGTAAAGCTCCTTGCTGTTGAACATGTCCATCGAGAATTCCTTCACTTTGCTCTCATCGAAGTGATAAAAAGCGAGGAAACTGCCACTGGGCGACCAACGCATGCCATTGTCCATGGTGAATTCCTCTTCATATACCCAGTCTACAGCGCCATTGATGATCTTGTTTTCTGCGCCGTCGGTGGTGATTTGGGTTTCTGTGCCTGCAATCAAATCATAGATGAAGACATTGTTTTCTTTCACGTAAGCCACCCGTTTGTTGTCGGGCGATAGGGTAGGATACCGCATACGTCCGGGTATGTAGGTGATTTTATGTGATTGTAAATCAACGACATAGCATTTTGCAGTGAATGAATGGCGATAGACTTGCTGTTTTTCGTATTGTACCACCATGAACTTCTCGTCGCCGCTGATTTCGTAGCTGCCTTGAGGCGGAATCTCTTCAAATTGTTTGGCATCGAACAGGATAATGGGGGTAATGGATTTGCCTTCGATGTCTTTTTTGATCAATTGCCAGGGGTTTGGACCAGGGGAAGTGATTTTGTCTGAAGGTTGAGGGCTATCGTCTAGTTTAAATTCAATGAAGTGTTTGCCATCGGGTGCGAATTCACCGAAGTTGCCCGGTTTGGGATACAGGGTGGGGTCGCGGAAAACTCTCTCCAGTGTAAGGCCTGTCTTTTCCTCAACCGCGGCGGATGCTTTGGCTGATGTGTTTTGGGCGATTGATGTTTGGATGCCGAACCCGAAAAGGAATACGAAACTGAACAGTGATTTTCTCATGCTTGTCAATGATTTCATGCACTAATGATGTTAAATGCGTTGCAGTTTTACTGTGCTGCGGGGCTTAATAATCACCGGTACCATTTCGTGAGTCACCACGGAACCGTCTAATCCGAACCATTTTTCAGGTTTGCCTGCCAAAACCTTCATGTTGTCGTAGGCTTGCATCACCAAGTCATCGATAATCGACAATTCATTCTCTTGGCTCATTTCTTCATCAACCAATACAAATCGGAAATCGCCCAGGTGATTTTTGTCGATAAATGCGTGGTAATATGGATCCAAATCGATTTCGTCTTTATCAACCATTTCTTGAATCACCATCCTCAAATACACGCTGATTCTTTGTTGAACACGGAATCCCAACCTGAATCTTACACGAATGATATCGTTCTTCTCAACCACGTTGATTTTGTATTCCATGGTGTAAGGCTCATCTGTGATTTCTATGTTCACGAACCAGTAAAAATCTGCACGCTTGGGTCGCTTGTATAAGATAGAATAGATCAAGGGCGATTCTACTTCGTCATCGGCTTTTGCTTTACTTAGGTAGATAAGGTGTGTGGCAAATTTGGGTAGGGTTGTATCTTGACTCAGCGCACGGAGTTTGTCTCTGTAGCTTGTGAGTTTCTCAGTCACCACCATGCTTTGGTTGATTTTTCCGCCGCGATAGCTGATATACATGACCAGGATGATTCCCGCGCCAATGAGCAATGTTACGAAGCCTCCATCTGCAAATTTACTTAGGTTGGCAATCAAAAAGGCCGTTTCAACTACTACGAATACCGTCATGATGAGGTATACCAAAATGATGTTCCACCGTTGTTTTCTCAGGTAATAGAACAACAAAATAGATGTCATTAGCATGGTAACGGTAATGGCTAAGCCGTAGGCCGCTTCCATTTTGGCACTTTCTTCAAAAATCAAAACGATAAAAATACACCCAATCAAAAGGGCATTGTTTACAACGGGAATGTAAATCTGTCCCTTGATGTTCGTTGGGAACTTAACAGTAAATTTCGGGAAGAAGTGTAATCGAATCGCTTCAGAAACCAAGGTAAAAGATCCGCTAATGAGTGCTTGAGAGGCGATGATCGCCGCCATGGTAGCAATGGCGATACCCACCAACAAAAACCAATCGGGCATCACGCCATAAAACGGCTTCTGTCCTTCTAGCGATGTGCCCACTCTATTGAGTAGCCAGGCGCCCTGACCGAAGTAATTCATGAGCAATGTGATTTTTACAAAAATCCAAGAGACACGAATGTTTTGTTTGCCGCAGTGACCCAAGTCAGAATAAAGGGCTTCTGCTCCTGTTGTGCATAGGAATACAGCGCCCAACAACAAAAACGCATTTGGGCTTGATTGCAAGAAATCAACGATATATAATGGGTTGAAGGCTTTGAGTATTTCGGGGTGTTGAATGATTTGGTTGAATCCCAAAACCCCCAACATGGAGAACCATACGAGCATAATCGGACCGAAAAATTTACCCACGGCGTTTGTACCCACGCGTTGAAACAAGAAAATCACACAAATGATCGCAATGACGATGGGCACTGTGTGTATTTGGCTGAGGTCATAGGCATAGCCGTGTTCCGGGGTGATGTACATCAAACCTTCAATCGCGGAAGAAACCGAAATCGGTGGAGTAATAATCCCATCGGCGAGGAGCATGGCGCCACCCACGACGGTTCCTAAAACCAAATATGGAAAACGTCTTCTAAGAAGACTGTAAAGCGAAAAAATACCCCCTTCGCCATTGTTGTCGGCCTGAAGCGTAAGGATCACATACTTAATGGTGGTTTGTAGCATTAACGTCCAAAACACAGCACTCAACCCTCCATAAATGAGCGTTTCGCTGATGGGTTTGTCACCCATAATGGCACTCATTACATACAATGGTGAGGTACCGATGTCGCCAAAGATGATGCCGAGGGTAATTAAAAGGCCAGCGCCGGTGACCTTGTTTATGTGAGAGTGGCTCATGAGAATTTAGTGGGGCGAATTTAATGAGGAATTGATTTCGAGGATAAGAAATAATTTCTATGTGTTCATTTTGTGAA
>JBEEMF010000063.1:0-21104 GCA_041192805.1 Bacteroidota bacterium
AGTTCGTTTGTCTTTAACATGGCGATGATGTTGGATTTTCCAATGCCTCAGGATTATGTAACGGCGTTGGTGGCGTTGATCAACGAGAACGGTGGGACTACTTCCTCGGTGAATACTGACTTCTTTAAGCGGTGTTTGGGCGAGATGATGGAAAATGAGAAGAGCGCACGTCAGGCCCTGGCCAACTTGGAGAAGAATGGCGAATTGACAGGCAAAGACGAGGCGAATTATGCCTTTGTTTTGAGCGATGCGACTTTCCGATGGGACAGCAAGATGCGGGGTATGTACTGTGATGATATCGTTTCGGTGGCCAGCATCGCAGGGAAGCCTATCAACAAGAGTTTAAGGGCGACGATGTTGTTGGAGCATAAGCGGAGCGGTCAGAACATGTATATGTATTTGGAGCTCGGGGCTAAGGATTATATCTATATCAATTTGACGAAAACGGTGGCCAATATTTATTGTTCGGACGAGAAAATGCAGGGCGTGTTGGCTGCTACGATGAGCAAGATTAAGGCCGAGGGGTTCTATATCAGACCCGCAACTGAACGTCAGGCCGAGAAGTTTATTCGTCGATTTGAGGAATAAGAAAACGTAATTTTTGTTTTGATTTAACTAGCCCACGGGATTGCTTTCGGCACTGGCTTTGGGATATTTCACATCCGTTAAGTGGAGTCCTTGGGCCGGCGCGGACGCGCCGGCCTCACTTCTTGAACCGCCCATGAAAATGGCTTCAAAATCTGCGGGTGAGATTTTCCCTTGTCCAACTTCTACCATCGTTCCAACCAGCGCCCTTACCATATTTCGAAGAAACCGATTGGCCTGTATCTGAAAAGTGTATCCCGCTTCGGTGATGGTCCACTCGGCAATAAATACTTCGCACATGGGGTTGCCATTAGGGATTTCTCCCTTGCAAAAGGCTTGAAACGGGTGTTTGCCAATAATTGCGACAGCACATTGATTCATTGCGGCCACGTTGAGCTCTGTGCCAAGCCACCAAGAAATATTTGTGGTGAATGGGTTCTTTGATCGATGAATGTGATAGTGATATTCACGTCGCGTAGCTGAAAATCTTGCATGAAAATCCTCATTTACGGCCGTGATTTTTTTGATGCCAATGCTGTTTGGGAGCATCTTGTTTAGTCGGATGTCTAAATCAATGGGAATATTTTCGGGGCCATCAAAATGGGCGACAAAATAGCTCGCGTGGACGCCGGCATCGGTCCTTCCGCAACCCATCGTTTCGATTGTTTGATTACAGACTTGACTCAGCGCTTTGTCGATTTCGCCCTGAACGGTAATCGTATTGTTCTGAACTTGCCAGCCCCCAAAATGGGTGCCTTCGTAGGCCAATTCAATTTGATAACGCATGTTACAAATTCTCGTAAATGATCGCGCAGCCTTGTCCAACCCCGATACACATGGTTGCCAAGCCATATTTTAACGACTTATTGCGATTCATGTGGTGTATAAGTGTGGCTGAAATGCGTGTTCCGGAGGCGCCTAAGGGATGACCGATGGCGATGCTTCCCCCATTGGGGTTAACGATGCTTCGATCGATGCCCAGGGTTCTCATACTGGCTAAAACCTGTGCGGCAAAGGCTTCGTTGAGCTCCGCAACATCTAGATCTTGAATGGTAAGCCCTGCATTTTTTAACGCTTTTTGTGTCGCCGGAACAGGTCCGATTCCCATTATACTTGGATCAACACCGGCTGCTCCGATTCCTGCAACGCGTGCCATAGGGGTAAGGCCTAATTGTTTCACCATTTCTTCCGAGGCTAGTATGCAAACGGCTGCGCCATCGTTGATGCCCGAGCTATTTCCTGCGGTCACGGAACCCCCTTCTTTGAAGGCGGGTTTTAGCGATGCAAGGACGCTTACTTCACTGAGGCGGGGATGTTCGTCTGTATCGAATAGTATCGCATCGCCCTTTTTTTGAGGGATGGGAACGGCTACAATTTCTTGGTTAAAGAGTCCGGCGGCTTGCGCATTTTTCCAATTGAGTTGGGTTTCATAGGCAAACAGATCTTGATCTTCCCGGGAAATATTGAATTGCTGGGCGACGTTTTCTGCGGTTTCACCCATAGAAAAAGGATGATACATCTTGGCCAACGTTTTATTTGTAAACCTCCATCCAATGGTGGTATCGTAAATTTCTGGAGTTCTAGAGAAGGCCGCATCGGCTTTGGCCATCACAAAAGGAGCGCGCGTCATGCTTTCTGTACCGCCGGCAACTACCAAATGGGCTTGGCCTGATGCAATCGACATGGCGCCATTCATGATGCTTTGAAGTCCGCTAGCACACAATCGGTTTACTGTGTATCCAGGAACAGAAGTAGGAATTCCTGCCATTAACGATGCCATTCTCGCCACGTTTCGGTTATCCTCGCCAGCTTGGTTTGCAGCGCCCAAAATTACCTCGTCGATGGCGGCAGGGTCGATGTTTGGGTTTCTGGCTAAAATCGATTGAATTACATGGGCAGCGAGATCATCGGGTCTAATTGCGGCGAGGGTGCCACCAAATTTGCCTACGGGCGTTCTCAGAATGTCAATCACATAAACCGGAGTCTTCATTCTGCAAAATTCAACAATTTCATTGATTACGCATCGGTAAATTTTATATTTGCTTCTTTATGCAGCAAAGGCGTTCGATAGGAGGGTTGAAATTCTTAAACCAAACGATGGGAAATCACAACTCGAAAAAGAATGGGCCAAGGAAATAGCGGGGTTTGGGTTTTTATCAATTATCGGCTTACCCGTTGTGAGCCTAGTCTAAAACAATAAAGAAATTGAAAAAAACGATTTTAACAATTTCTGTTATCTGCCTAGCGGGCATGGTTTACGGCCAAGAAAATAGTTTGCCACGGGTGGACAGTACAAAAGTAAATAGGGCCGACACCACAGACGTTGAATCGTTTGAGGAGGTATTGGTTTCATCGCAGCGTTTTGCGCAAAAAAGAAAGGATTCTCCCAGACAAATTGAAGTCGTTAGTGCCAAGCGCTTGGCGGAATTGCAACCCGCCACATTGGGCGATGCCTTGATTAATACAGGTCAGGTATTTGTACAAAAGAGTCAAATGGGTGGAAGTTCTCCGGTTTTAAGGGGGTTTGAGGCTTCACGGGTGCTCATGGTGATTGATGGCGTTCGGATGAATAATGCCACGTTTCGTGCTGGTCATTTACAAGATATTATTTCAATTGATCCTTTTATTTTAGATCGTATGGAGGTGAATTTTGGTGCGGGTTCTACATTGTACGGCTCCGATGCTTTGGGTGGTGTACTTTACTTCAAAACCAAAGATGCTACCCTCGGAAAATTTGACGTAAAACCCAATGCTACGGTTAGATACTTATCGGCGAGTAACTCTGTGATCGGAAACGCGGGGTTGAAGATTCAAAGTGAGAAAGTAGGATTGTTATTGTCGGCCACGCGCAGTCAATTTGGCGATCTCCGCAGCGGCAGTAAGAATTATTCGGACTGGGATACGTTTGGATTGTTGCCTAAGTACGTGACCCAAATCAATGGTCGCGATACAGTTTTGGTAAACGATGACGCCCAATTGCAGAAGGGAACAGGGTACTCTCAAACGGATTTATTCGCCAAGTTATTTGCCAAAACAGGTAAAATCGAACATACGTTGAATTTTCAAAAGTCGATGTCTGATTTGATTCCTCGCTACGATCGTATGTCGCAGTTCGATAATGGCAAGCCGGTTTATGGTCGTTGGGATTACGCGCCTCAAAACCGCAATTATTTATCGTACATCGCAAAAACTGGAAGGACGGAGCACAATACTCGTTTAACGTTGGCGCAGCAGAGTACAGAAGTGGCCCGTGTAACCCGCAATTTTGGCAGTAAAACGGAGCGCACGCAGAGGGATGATGTTACGATGAGAACGGTGAATTTGGATCGACATGATCAGTTGAGCGAGTCGTTTACATTGAATTCGGGCATTGAGATGGTTTGGAATGACGTAAAATCGGTGGGAATCGATAAAAATATTTCTACGTTGGCAGAAACTGCAACAAAAGCGCGTTACAGCGATTCGGGTGCAACCACACAGATGCATTCGGTTTTTGCGCAGGGAATTTATCGCATCGCATCCACTGGAACAGTGATTCAGGGAGGATTAAGGGTTTCTAAATATTCTTTGGAGGCTTTGTATTCCAAGGCGAATCCATGGCAATTGCCCTACAGTTCGATTTCTTTTGCTTCAACCACGCCGAGTTATGATTTAGGGCTTACGCAGCAGCTGAAGAAGGGGTTGTTGTTGAAGGCGAGTGTGAATCAGGCGTATCGCAATCCGAATGTGGATGATATGACAAAAGTGTTTGATAGCAAGCCGGGCGTGAAGTTGTTGGTGCCGAGTCCTGATTTGAAGGCCGAGCAGAGCACAACGCTGGATTTGGGGGTGTTATGGAGGAAGGATAGGTCGTTTGCGTTTGAGGCGGGTGTTTTTAGCAGCGCGGTGAAGAATTTGTTATTGGATCAGCTAGGTACGTTAAATGGTGCGGATTCTTTGATGTATGATGGTCGTTTGACGCCGGTGTATCAGATAAAGAACGTGGCGGTTGGGAATATATCTGGGATGTATTTGAATGCGAAGTGTAGGTTGATGCGTGAATTGTGGTTTACGGGTTCTTTGACACAGACGAAGGGCGTTTATCTGTTGGATGGTGCCGCTGCGGAGCAGCCGCTGGATCATATTCCTCCCGTTTATGGGCAGGCCGCATTGCGTTGGAATGGAGCGGGTTGGTTTATCGAAGGACAGTGTTTGTTCAATGGCAAGAAGAAAGCAGAGGATTATTCTAGCAGCGGGGAGGACAATCAAGACATGCAGCCCATTGGGTTAGCCGATATCAATGGCGATGGCAAGCCTGATGGTTTCAATCCTGCATGGCAGTGTTGGAATTTGCGAGGGGGCTATCAGCATAAGTCGGGTTTAACAGCAAATCTTGCGATTGAAAATTTGTTAGATTTGCATTACCGATACTTTGCCAGTGGGATGAGCGCGAGCGGACGCAGTGTGAATTTGAGTGTAGCGTACCAATTTTAACTTGACCACGTCCGCGGAGGTTTTGTATCTTTGCAGTTACTTATGGGAAGGATTTTTGAAAAACGAAAGCATACTATGTTTGCTCGCTTCGATCGCATGGCAAAGCAATTTACCCGCATCGGAAAAGAAATTGCCATCGCCGTAAAGCAAAGTGGACCCAATCCGGAAAATAACGCAAAGTTGCGTACAGTAATGCAAAACGCGAAGTCGGTGAATATGCCGAAAGATCGCGTAGATGCTGCCATCAAACGTGCCAGTACCAAAGGAGATTCAGAAAATTACGAAGAAGTTCGCTTCGAAGGATATGCACCTCACGGGGTGGGTGTTTTGGTTGAAACGGCAACGGATAACAACACTAGGACCGTGGCCAACGTGCGCATGCACTTCAATAAAGGCGGAGGAGCCATGGGCAAAACGGGTTCCTTGGATTTTAACTTTACCCGTAAAGGCGTTTTTAAAATCGAGAAGTCAAAGTTGGGCAGCCGCGACCTGGATGAATTCGAATTCGAATTGATCGATTTTGGTTTGGATGAGGTTGCTTTCGATGAAGAATTGGTATACGTGTATACTGATTTTACTGACTTCGGTACGATGCAAAAAGCCCTTGAGGATGTTGGCATCGAATACAATACAGCCGAATTGCAATATGTTCCCAATACCTATGTGGATCTTACGGAAGATCAGGCAAAAGAAGTCTTAGATTTAGTGGACCGCTTAGAAGGTGACGACGACGTGCAGAACGTTTACCACAATTTGAGGTAATTACTTAGGGCAAGTTTGGCATTGAATCACCTTTGCATCAAACACAGCTTTGATGGGAATGTTGCGTTCTGGTGAAACAGGGTCGTTACAAACGATCCAAATATTGTAATTCGCATTACCCTTCTTTAATACGGTATCAAAGAAAACGCGGATTGGCATTTCCTCGCCGGGGGCTAAGGTCTTTTTATCAAACTTCAAAGTGATACAACCGCAGTCCTGCGTGATGTCGTGGATTTTCAATTCTGTCTTACCCGTATTTTTGAGATGGATGTCGGTGAATAGTAGGTCGCCTGCCTCCTTTTTGCCCCAGTTGATCTCTTTGACATCGACTTCCAATTTGGGTTGTTTGGCTAATTGTTTGGCATTCATCTTAGGGAAATACTGTCGGCGAACGTAGTTTACAACAATGCTATTAAAAAGAGCTGCGGGGTTGTCGGTGGTGTAAGGCAGTTCAATCGCACCAAAGCCAAAGTGTGTGATTTTTGTCCCATCGATTTTGATTTTAAAGGTTCCAATTTCATTTGGCTCCAGTGCGGTGGGGTAGCTTAGTATTTTAATAAAAGCAGGAATCTGCGATGGGTTGATGGGTTCAAAATTGGCGGTATAAGGTGTTTCGTTGGTGATGCGGATGGTTTGCGAGTCCTGCTGATTGTCTAATAGCTCTAAAAAAGAAAAACTAGGGGCACTGAACGATATTTTACCCATATCTGGTATGGCAGCAGCGTTTGGGTCGATTCGAGGCTTTAAAACCTCTCCCTCGATATCAAGGTGAACAAGCGATGCCGTTACGGCGTCGGAATAAACGGTGATTGATTTCTGAAACGACCCGATTCGATTGTTTGTTTCGAATCTCGCTTCGATGAAACCTTTTCCTCCTGGAGGGATAGAATCACGTGTCCAATCGGGGGTGGTACAACCGCAAGAAGTATGGACTTGTTGAATATGTAGGGGAGTGACACCTACGTTGGTAAATGGAAATCGATGGATAGCGTAGTGAATTGATTCTTCAATCTTGCCAAAATCATGTTTTGTATGGTCGAATTGGATCTCCGGACCTTTCTTAATTGGTGTTGGATTTTGGGCGCCAATTTGGGTGCAAAAAAGTAACGTTGGAATGAAAATGCGGAAGAATTTTGTGCTCATTGGAGGTTTAGAATGTGTTTTAAGTTGTCAAAAGTAGTGCCAAAATGGGAGACGTTAAAAAAAAGATGAAAGTTGCCCGATGGGTCATTGAATTCAGCGTTTTAGGGCGGTGCAACCCATAGAATGGTCCAAATTCGAAGGATATTTGGGTTTCTTTTGAATTCAGTGCTATATTTTTTCGACATGGTCTTGATTTTGACAAATAATAGGCGTAATTTTGCCGTCCTTTTTGGGAAAAATATGCCAACAATTCAACAGCTAATTAGAAAGGGACGGCAGGAAACTGTTTGGAAGAGCAAGTCACCTGCACTTGATTCTTGTCCGCAGCGCAGAGGTGTTTGTACCCGCGTATACACAACTACACCAAAGAAGCCGAATTCGGCTCTTCGTAAGGTAGCTCGTGTACGTTTGTCGAACGGAAAAGAAGTGAACGCCTACATTCCAGGTGAAGGCCATAACCTGCAAGAGCACAGTATCGTATTGGTACGTGGCGGCAGGGTGAAGGATTTGCCGGGTGTACGTTATCACATCGTACGTGGAGCATTGGATACTGCCGGAGTAGAAGGCCGTAACCAGCGCAGAAGTAAGTATGGCACAAAGAAACCAAAGGCTAAGAAATAATCACAACCAGTTATGAGAAAGGCGCGCGCTAAAAAACGCATATTGTTACCCGATCCTAAGTTCAACGACGTAGTAGTTACTCGTTTTGTGAACGGGATGATGTATGATGGTAAGAAATCATTGGCATACAACATTTTTTACTCAGCATTGGACTTGGTAGAAGCCAAAGCCACAGAAGAGCCAGGTATTGAGACCTTCCGCAAAGCGTTGAACAACGTAATGCCTACGGTTGAAGTTAAGGCACGTCGTGTTGGTGGTTCTACCTTCCAGATCCCTACAGAAGTTCAACCTCGCCGTCGTATGGCAGTTGGAATGAAGTGGATGATCGGATATGCTCGCAAGCGCAACGAAAAATCAATGGCTGAGAAATTGGCTGGTGAAATTTTGGCCGCTTCACGCAACGAAGGTTCTGCGGTGAAGAAAAAAGAAGATACACACAAAATGGCTGAAGCCAACAAAGCTTTCGCTCACTTTAGAGTTTAATAAGAGAAATTTAAGAGCATGTCACGCGATTTATCGTTTACAAGAAACATTGGTATTGCAGCCCACATTGATGCGGGTAAGACAACTACTACGGAGCGTATTCTTTACTATGCTGGTGTAAACCACAAGATTGGTGAAGTACACGACGGAGCGGCTACCATGGACTGGATGGCTCAGGAGCAGGAGCGTGGTATTACCATTACTTCAGCGGCTACCACAGTTTTCTGGAAATACTTAGATAACAATTACCACATTAATATCATCGATACTCCAGGTCACGTAGATTTTACCGTTGAGGTGAATCGTTCTTTGCGTGTATTGGATGGTTTGGTGTTCTTGTTTAGTTCAGTTGATGGTGTTGAGCCTCAATCTGAGACAAACTGGCGTTTGGCTAACAACTATAACGTTGCTCGTATCGGATTCGTGAATAAAATGGATCGTGCCGGTGCGGATTTCTTGAATGTAGTAACACAAGTAAAAACCATGTTGGGTAGTAACGCAATTCCATTGCAGTTGCCCATCGGTGCTGAAGACAATTTCACTGGTGTTGTTGATTTGATCAACTTCCGTGGAATGGTTTGGAACGAAAAGGATCAAGGGATGACCTATGAGACTATCGATATTCCTGCAGACATGGTTGAAGAGGCTACAATGTGGAGAGAGAAGTTATTGGAAGCAGTATCTGAGTACGATGATACATTGATGGAGAAATTCTTCGAAGATCCAACTTCAATCACGGAAAGAGAAATTTTGAATGCGTTGCGTCCAGCTGTTATCGACATGAAAATTGTTCCGATGATGTGTGGATCTGCGTTTAAGAATAAGGGTGTACAAACGATGTTGGATATGGTGATGGAATTGATGCCTTCTCCTATCGACAAAGGAGGTGCAATCGGAACTAACCCAGACACAGGTGCTGAGTTGATCCGTAAGCCTGATTATAAAGAGCCTTTCGCCGCTTTGGCGTTTAAGATTGCAACGGATCCTTATGTAGGTCGTTTGTGTTTCTTGCGTGCATATTCTGGTAAATTGGATGCTGGTTCTTACGTCTTGAACATGCGTACTGGTAATAAAGAGCGTATTTCACGTATCTTCCAAATGCATGCAAACAAGCAGAACCCTATCGATTATTTGGGAGCGGGTGATATTGGTGCTGCAGTAGGTTTCAAAGACATCAAAACAGGTGATACTTTGGTAGCTGAAGGCCATCCTATCGTTTTGGAATCAATGGTATTCCCTGAGCCAGTAATTGGATTGGCTATCGAACCAAAAACTCAAGCAGATTCTGACAAGTTGGGCAACGCGTTGTCGAAGTTGGCTGAAGAAGATCCTACATTCCGTGTACATTCAGATCAGGAAACTGGACAGACCATCATCAGTGGTATGGGTGAATTACACTTGGAAATTATTTTGGATCGTTTGAAGCGTGAATTCAAGGTTGAATGTAACCAAGGTGCGCCTCAAGTAACATACAAAGAAGCAATTACTGCAGATTACACTCACCGTGAAACATACAAGAAACAAACCGGTGGTCGTGGTAAATTTGCTGATATCCAATTCACTATTGGTCCAGCCGACGATTCATTTGTGGGTGAAGGTCTTCAGTGGGTGAATGATGTAGTGGGTGGTTCTATCCCTCGCGAATTCATTCCTTCAGTAGAAAAAGGTTTCAAAGCAGCGATGTCGAATGGTGTGTTGGCTGGCTATGCAATCGATCGCATGAAAGTGCGTTTGTTTGATGGTAGCTTCCACGCAGTGGATTCAGATTCATTGTCGTTTGAAGTTGCAGCGCGTAGCGGTTTCCGTGAAGCAGCCCGTCGTTGTAATCCAGTATTGTTGGAGCCAATCATGAAGTTGGAAGTAGTAACTCCTCACGAAAACAGTGGTGATGTTATGGGTGACTTGAACCGTCGTCGGGGTCAATTAGAAGGAATCGACGAGCGTGCAGGTGCTCAGATTGTAAAGGCAAAAGTGCCATTGAGTGAAATGTTTGGATATGTAACTACATTGAGAACAATTACTTCTGGCCGTGCAACGTCTACTATGGAATTCAGTCACTTTGCTGAAACTCCAAAGAGCATTGCAGATGAAGTATTGAAAAAAGCTAACGCTACGAGTTAATAAATTACAAAATGGTAAGTCAAAAAATCAGAATTAAGCTCAAGTCTTTCGACCACAACCTTATCGACAAATCTGCCGAGAAGATTGTGAAGGCCGTGAAGACCACTGGGGTTGTGGTGAGTGGGCCAGTGCCGCTACCAACACGTAAAAGGATTTTTACAGTGTTGCGTTCACCTCACGTAAACAAAAAAGCTAGGGAACAGTTTCAATACTGTACATACCAACGCTTGATCGATATTTTCAACGGTTCTACAAAGACGGTTGATGCGTTGATGAAGATTGAGTTGCCTAGTGGTGTTGAAGTTGAAATCAAATTGTAAGGAGGGTAGTAGTTATGAATGGAATTATTGGAAAAAAATTGGGTATGACCAGTATCTTTAACGAAGGCGGCAAGCGTTTGGCTTGTACGGTTGTTGAAGCTGGACCATGCGTAGTTACCCAGGTAAAGACAAAAGATACGGACGGTTACGAAGCTGTTCAATTGTCGTGGGGTGAGAAGAAAGACAAGCATACTTCTTCAGCAATGAAGGGTCACTTTACTAAATCAAACACTACACCTAAGCGTGTTGTAATGGAATTCCGTGATGTAGAATCAGCTCCAGAGTTGGGATCTATCATCGATGTGGGTTTGTTTGAAGCGGGCGAGTTTGTTAGCGTGGTTGGAAAAGCCAAAGGAAAAGGTTTTCAGGGTGTTGTAAAACGTCATGGTTTCGCGGGTGTGGGTGAAGCAACTCACGGTCAGCACAACCGTTTGCGTGCACCGGGATCTATTGGAGCTTGTTCATTCCCAGGTCGTGTATTCAAAGGAATGCGTATGGCTGGTAGAACGGGTGGACATCGCGTTAAAATTCAAAACTTGGAAGTGTTGAAAATAGATTCAGAAAGGAACCTAATCGTCATCAAAGGTGCGATTCCAGGTTACAATGGTTCAACAGTAATAATTGAGCGTTAATCATGGAAATTAAAGTATTAAACAAGCAAGGGTCTGAGACCGGAAGAACGGTAACGTTGTCTGAGTCTATATTTGGATTGAGTCCAAATGACCACGCCATATATTTGGATGTAAAGCAGTTCTTGGCAAATCAGCGTCAGGGTACACACAAAACCAAAGAGAGAAAAGAGATACACCGTTCTACCAAGAAGATTTTCCGTCAGAAAGGTACAGGAGGTGCACGTCACGGTTCATTGAAAGCAGGTATTTTTGTTGGTGGTGCTCGTATTCACGGTCCCCGTCCACGTGACTACTCTTTCAAGTTGAACAAAAAGTTGAAGCGTTTGGCTCGTTTGTCGGCCCTTTCTTATAAGGCAAGAACAAACAATATCATGATCGTTGAAGATTTTGATATGGCTACGCCAAAGACATCTGAGTTCGCTAACATGTTGAAAGCTTTGAAGGTGACCGGTCGTACATTATTTGTAACGTCTGAGATCCAGAAGAACATCGTATTGAGTGGTCGTAATATTGAAGGAAACACAGTAATGCGTGCTTCAGATATGAACACATATCAAGTGATGAAAGCGGGTCAATTAATTTTAACCGAAAGTTCAATCGCCAAGATTCAGGAGGCAAATACAAAATGATACTTAAAAAGCCGTTGATTACTGAAAAAATGACCGCTATCATGGATAAGCGTGGTCAGTATGGTTTCATCGTTGACCCAAAGTCAAACAAGGATGAAATTAAGAAAGCCATTGAAGAATTCTATGGAGTGGAAGTTGCATCAGTAAACACCATGATCCAACGGGGGAAGTCGCGTCGTAACAGACGCACAGGCCAAATCTCCGGTTATACTGCAAAGTATAAAAAGGCCATTGTCACATTAAAAGAAGGATTTAACATAGACTTTTACGAAAACATCTAATCATGGCAGTACGTCGTTTAAATCCCACCACGCCTGGTCAACGCTTTAGAGTTGCCAATGCGTTTGCAGAAATTACTGCTAGCAAGCCTGAGAAGAGTTTGTTGGTATCATTGAGCAAATCCGGTGGACGGAATAATCAAGGAAAAATCACCTCTCGTTATATCGGGGGTGGTCACAAACGTCGTTATCGTATCATCGACTTCAAGCGTAATAACTTTGGAGTAGTTGGTGAGGTAATGACAGTAGAATACGATCCAAATCGCAGTGCATTTATTGCTTTGGTTCAATTCGGTGAAGAGAAGAGATACATCATTGCTCCTGCGGGATTGAAGGTGGGTCAGAAAGTGGAACAGGGTCCAGGCGTATCTCCAGAGATTGGAAATGCAGTGCCATTGGCTGAAATTCCATTGGGAACTTTGATTCACAACATCGAAATGAATCCAGGTCAAGGTGCTAAAATTTGTCGCAGTGCTGGTACATACGCCCAATTGATGGCTCGTGATGGCAAGTATGCTTCAATTAAGTTGCCTTCTGGTGAAAGTCGTTTGATATTGGCTGCATGTCTTGCTGTCATTGGAACGGTAGGAAACCATGAGCACAATCAGGAACGTAAAGGTAAGGCCGGTCGTTCACGTTGGATGGGTATGCGTCCTCGCGTACGTCCTTCTGCGATGAACCCAGTAGATCACCCGATGGGTGGTGGTGAAGGCCGCAACAAGGGAGGTCAGCCTCGTTCAAGGAATCTCATTTACTCTCAGGGTCAGAAGACACGTGCACCGAAGAAAGGTAGCAGTAGCTTGATCATTGAGAAAAGAAAATCAATCCGCAATAAGTAATAGATAAGCGAAATCATGGCAAGATCCATTAAAAAAGGTCCATTTGTAGACGTAAAGCTTTCCAAGAAGGTAGTAGTCCTCAACGATAGCAACAAGAAAACGGTAGTTAAGACCTGGTCAAGAAGAAGCTTGATTATCCCAGACTTTGTGGGACACACGTTTGCTGTTCACAACGGGAATAAGTTTATTCCTGTATATGTTACAGAGAATATGGTAGGACACAAGTTGGGCGAATTTGCACCCACTAGAACATATAAAGGTCACGGTAAATAAACATTGAAGGCATGGAAGCAAAAGCAATTTTAAGAAACTGTCCGTTATCACCACGCAAAATGCGTTTGGTAGCAGATGTTGTACGCGGTGAGCGTGTTGAGCGCGCATTGAACATTCTTCAGTGGAACCAGAAACCTACATATGCAATCTATTTGTCTAAGTTACTCAAGAGCGCAATTGCGAACTGGGGTCAGGCAAATACCGGTGAGCGCATCGAAGACAGCGAGCTGTATGTAAAAACAATCATGGTAGATGGTGGTATAGTGGTAAAGCGTCTAAGAACTGCTCCTCAGGGTCGTGGTTACCGTCAGCGCAAGCGCACGAATCACGTTACGATTGTGATCGACAGTTTGAAGAACAAGGAAGTTAACACCACTAACGAATAATTAAGGATAGCAGAATAGAATATGGGACAAAAGATTAACCCTATAGCATTACGATTAGGAATCATCCGTGGTTGGGACTCCAATTGGTATGGAGGAAAAGATTACGGCGATAGGCTCGTTGAAGACGAGAAAATCCGTAAGTATTTGCAAGTGCGTATTCCAAAAGGAGGCATTTCCAAAGTCGTGATTGAAAGAACAATGAAGCGCATTACTTTGACCATTCACACGAGCCGTCCAGGTATCGTAATTGGTAAAGGGGGCGGGGAAGTTGACGCTATCCGCGAAGAAATTAAAAAGATAACTGGTAAAGATGTTCAAATCAACATCAGCGAGATCAAACGTCCTGAATTGGATGCTCGTTTGGTGGGAGAGAATATCGCCCAGCAGATTGAGAATCGTTTTTCATATAAGAGAGCTATCAAGAATGCAATTCAAGGTACTATGAAAATGGGAGCTGAGGGAATTAAGGTTCGTATCAGCGGTCGTTTGAATGGCGGTGAGATTGCTCGTTCAGAGATGTATAAGGATGGAAGAACTCCATTGCATACATTGCGTGCAAATATCGACTATGCGTTGGTGGAAGCTCAGACGGTTTATGGAAAAATCGGTATCAAAGTATGGTTGTGTAAGGGAGAGATTTACGGAAAGGTAGATTTGGCTCCTCAAGTTGAACAAGAACGTCGCCGTGATGGTGGTGGAAGTCGTCCTGATCGCAGAGATCAGCGTGGTGGAGACCGTAACCGTGGTGGTGGTGGAGATCGTGGTGGAGATCGCCGTAGAAGGAATTAATAAGGAGAATTAAGCTATGCTGAGTCCAAAAAGAACAAAATTTAGAAAACAACACAAGGGAAAAGTGAAGGGTCTTGCTACACGCGGACATTTGATTTCCTATGGTAGCTTTGGATTGAAGTCCATGGAGCCATCGTGGATCACAGCCAGACAGCTAGAAGCGGCTCGTATTGCGGTAACGCGTTACTTGAAGCGTGAAGGCCAAGTTTGGATCCGGATCTTCCCAGATAAGCCAATTACCAAAAAGCCTGCAGAGGTACGTATGGGTAAAGGTAAAGGTGCTCCAGAATACTGGGTTGCCATTGTTAAACCAGGAACAATCATGTTTGAAGTAGCGGGTGTACCCATGGAAATAGCCAAAGAGGGTATGCGTTTGGCGGCACAGAAAATGCCGGTAGCTTGCAAATTTGTTGTCCGTCCAGATTATAACGAGGAGAACTAATCAATGAAGTACGCAGATATCAAAACGCTTCCAAATAAAGAGCTAGTTGAGCGCTACAAGGAGGAGAAAAAACGGTTGACGAAATTAAGGTTTCAAAACACTGTTGCTCAAATTGAGAATCCTCACAAAATGAAAGAAGCAAGAAAAGACGTGGCTCGCATGTTGACGGAGTTAAACGCTCGTCGTCAGGAAGCGGAAATGAACGCCATCGAAAGGAAAATCAACCAAAGCCAAGAAAGCCAAGAAAACTAATGGAAACGGTAAGAAACGCAAGAAAAGAGATTGTTGGTGTTGTTGCCAGTGCTAAGATGGATAAAACCATCGTAGTAGCTGTAGTTCGCAACGTGAAACACCCTAAATATGGTAAGTACTTTAAAAAGACCAAGAAGTACACGGCTCATGACGAGGCTAATGTTTGTGGTGAGAACGATATCGTTCGTATCATGGAGACCCGTCCGTTGAGCAAAACCAAACGGTTCAGATTGTTAGAAATCGTAGAAAAAGCTAAATAAGATGGTACAACAAGAATCAAGATTGAGAGTAGCCGATAACAGTGGTGCAAAAGAAGTTCTTTGCATTCGCGTGTTGGGTGGTACTGGTCGTAGATATGCCAGCGTTGGCGATAAAATTGTTGTTTCTGTGAAAGCAGCGATTCCTGGTAGCAACGTGAAAAAAGGTTCGGTATCTAAAGCCGTAGTTGTTCGCGTGAAAAAAGAAGTTCGCAGACCTGATGGATCTTACATCCGCTTTGATGAGAATAGCTGCGTATTGTTAAACAACAACGACGAGCCGAGAGGTACTCGTATTTTCGGACCTGTTGCTCGTGAATTGCGCGACAAACAGTTTATGAAGATCGTTTCATTGGCCCCTGAAGTTTTATAAGAGATGGCAAAGAAAGAAATAACCAAAACAAAATTGCACGTGAAGAAGGGCGACACTGTAAAGGTGTTGGCTGGAGACGATAAAGGTAAAACAGGCAAAGTAATGCGTGTGTTGCCATCTACAAATCGTGCGGTAGTAGAAGGATTGAATATGGTAACTAAACACTTCAAACCTTCTGCACAGAATACCTCTGGTAGAATTGATAAAATTGAAGCACCAATTCATTTGTCTAACTTAATGGTTGTAGTAGCTGGTACAGCAACTCGCATTGGAAGAAAAGTGAATGAAGCTGGGAAATTGCAGCGTTTTGCAAAATCAACTGGGGAATTCATTAACTAATTAGATATAAAAGACCATGAATTACGTTCCAAGGTTACAAACGAAATACAAAGAAGAAGTTAAAGACGCTATGATGGCGAAATTTACTTATAAGAATCACATGCAAATACCTCAGGTTCAAAAGATTGTTTTGAATCAGGGTGTAGGTGCTGCGGTGAATGATAAGAAATTGGTTGATGCTGCGATTGATGAAATGACAAAAATCACCGGTCAGAAAGCACAAGCAACTTTTTCTAAGAAGGATATTTCTAATTTTAAATTGCGTAAACATGTTCCAATCGGGGCAAAAGTTACGTTGCGTAAAGAGCGCATGTTTGATTTTATGGATCGTTTGATTACGATTGCATTGCCTCGTGTTCGCGATTTTCAAGGATTGAATGTTAAGGGATTTGATGGTAGAGGTAACTTTACTATGGGTATCACTGAGCAGATCATTTTTCCAGAGATCGACATCGACAAGGTGAATAAGATCACGGGTATGGATATCACTGTTGTGACTTCTGCCAAAACTGATGAAGAGTGTTTAGAATTATTAAAATTTTTAGGATTTCCTTTCAAAACCAAATAAGAGATGGCAAAAGAATCAATGAAAGCCAGACAGCGCAAACGTGAAGCCATGGTGGAACGTTATGCTGAAAAGCGCGCTAAATTAAAAGCTGAGGGCAACTATGATGCGTTGCAGGCTATTCCACGTAATGCTTCTCCTGTTCGTTTGCGCAATCGTTGCAAATTGACCGGTAGGCCCCGTGGTTACATGAGAATATTTGGCGTTTGCCGGAACCAGTTCCGTCAATTGGCCAGTGATGGTAAAATCCCAGGAGTAACCAAATCTAGTTGGTAAAAAATATACAGCAATGACAGATCCAATTGCAGATTATCTGACCCGCTTGCGCAACGCAGTAAAAGCCAAGCACCGCGTGGTGGAAATTCCCGCCAGCAATTTAAAGAAAGAAATGACCCGCGTTTTATACGAGAAGGGATATATCTTGAAGTACAAATTTGAAGAGACCGACAATCACCAGGGTGTTATTAAAATCGCGTTGAAATATCACAATCAAACCAAGCAGAGCGCTATCACCACGTTGAAGCGTGTGAGTTCTCCTGGTTTGCGCCGTTATTCTAACGTAGACGATATGCCGAAGGTATTGAATGGCTTAGGTGTAGCTATCATCACTACTTCAAAAGGAGTAATGACCGATAAGGAGGCTCGCGTCTTGGGCGTGGGTGGTGAAGTTTTATGTTTTGTATCATAATAAAATAAAAATAAATAAATGTCACGCGTAGGAAAATTGCCCATTACCATTCCAGCTGGAGTTGCCGTTACGGTAAGCAACGGCTTGGTGGTAGCTAAGGGCCCAAAAGGAGAAGTGTCACAGGAAATCAGTACCGACATGCTTGTTGATATTGCTGATGGAATTTTGACAGTCAATCGCCCCAGCGACAGTAAAATGCACAGAGCTTATCATGGCTTGTATCGTGCCCTAATTAACAATATGGTAATTGGTGTAAGCCAGGGCCACAAAGTTCGTCAGGAATTGGTAGGTGTAGGTTACAAGGTCTCTAACGAGGGTAATCTTGTTGAATTCGTATTGGGATATTCTCACAAAATTATGTTGCAAATTCCAAGGGAAATTACTGTAACTACTGAAACTTTAAAAGGTCAACCACCAGCAATTATGATGGAGTGTGCCGACAAGCAATTGTTGGGACAGGTTGCGGCGAAGATTCGTTCATTCCGTAAACCTGAGCCGTACAAAGGAAAAGGTATTCGTTTTGCGGGTGAAGTATTACGTAGAAAAGCTGGTAAGTCAGCTTCTAAGAAATAAGGAGGAACGTAAAAATGGCAAACACTAAAAAAATCAATAAAAAAAATAAAATCAAACGCAGAATTCGCGGTAGAGTTTCTGGTACAACAGCACGTCCTCGTTTGAACGTGTTCAGAAGCAACGCTGAAATCTATGCGCAGATCATCGACGATTCAAATGGAACTACATTGTGTGCGGCATCTTCTCGTGAGGCGAGTTTTGCTGCCAACAAGGTAACCAAAGTGGAGAAGGCGGCTATTGTGGGTAAAGCCATTGCAGCTCGTGCTATCGAAGCGGGAGTCAAGGCAGTAGTTTTTGATCGTGGTGGAAATTTGTACCACGGTCGTGTTAAAAGTTTGGCAGAAGGCGCTCGTGAGGGTGGTCTTGAATTCTAAAAGAAACGAACATGTTGAATAACAATATTGTAAGAGTTAGACCCAGTGAACTTACCTTGACAGAGAAGGTTGTATCAATCAACCGTGTATCTAAGGTTACCAAGGGCGGTCGTACTTTCAACTTCACCGCATTGGTGGTTGTAGGCGATGGCAAGGGTGTGGTAGGTCATGGATTGGGCAAATCCGGTGAAGTAATGGACGCCATCAATAAAGGAATCGAAGATGCAAAGAAAAACTTGATCAAGGTTCCGGTAATTAATGGTACTGTACCTCACGATCAAATCGGTCGTTTCGGCGGTGGACATATATTTTTGAAGCCTGCGGCTCACGGTACTGGAGTAATTGCCGGTGGTGCGATGCGTGCGGTTTTGGAAAGTGCAGGTGTTACAGATGTATTGGCTAAATCAAAAGGTTCATCTAACCCACATAACGTGGTAAAGGCAACCTTCGATGCTTTAGTGAAAATGCGTGATCCACTTTCCGTGGCTCAGTTGCGCGGAATTAGTATGAAAAAAGTATTTAACGGTTAATTGTCATGTCTAAGGTAAAAATCACACAAATCAAAAGTGGCATTGGATATCCAAAAAACCAAAAAGCTACGTTAAAAGCCCTGGGCTTGAACAAAATGCACGCCAGCCGTGTTGTGGAATTGAATGGTTCTACAGAAGGAATGGTGCGCACCGTAAGTCATTTGTTAAAAGTTGAAAACGCTGATTAATTAAAAAGATGAATCTCAGTAATTTAAAACCAGCAGAAGGTTCCATCAAAAACCGTAAACGTATTGGCCGTGGTCAAGGTTCAGGTAGAGGTGGTACATCTACAAAGGGTCACAAAGGTGCACAGTCTCGCACAGGATATAGCCGTAAAATCGGTTTCGAAGGTGGTCAGATGCCATTGCAACGTCGTATTCCAAAAGGTGGATTCAAAAACATCAACCGTGTTGAATATGCCGCCATTAACTTGGATGTATTGCAACAATTGGCTGAGTCTAATGGTGTAACAACCATCGACAAGCAGTTCTTGATCAGTAAACACTTGATTAACAAGCGTGAGATGATTAAAGTATTGGGTCGTGGTGAAATCACTATCGCTTTGGAAGTACACGCTCACAAATTCAGTGCAACTGCGAAAGCGGCCATTGAAAAGGCGGGTGGTAGCATCAGCGAAATCGCTTAATTAGACAAACCATGAAGAAACTGATTGAAACTTTCAAACATATTTGGTCAATTGAAGAATTGCGCAGAAGGATTGTTTACACAATTTCTTTGTTGGTGATTTACCGATTGGGCTCATATGTAATTTTGCCTGGAATCGATAGCGATGCTTTAGAGGGATTGAACAATCAAACCAAGAATAATATTTTGGGATTGATCAATACTTTCGCGGGTGGCGCATTTGGTAGAGGTGCAATTTTTGCATTGGGAATCATGCCATACATTTCGGCTTCGATTTTCATGCAATTATTTTCTATCGCTCTTCCTGCTTTTCAAAGAATGCAGAAAGAGGGAGAAGAAGGTCGCAGAAAAATCAATCAGTATACACGTATCTTAACCATTGCATTTACTGCAGTTCAAGCATTCGGATACTTGAATAACATCGCCAATACACCTGGTAACAGGGCGGCTTTGTTGTTTAACTACACCGATGTATTGTCCTACGAAATGTTTATGATTAGTAACATCTTCTTGCTAACTGCAGGTACTATGTTTACTATGTGGTTGGGAGAACGTATCACCGATCGTGGATTGGGAAATGGTATCAGCTTGTTGATTATGGTGGGTATTATTGCCCGCATGCCTTCAGCATTGTTGAGCGAATTGGTATTCAAATTCCAAGGCGCTGGATTTATCCTTTTCATTATCGAAATGGTAATTTGGTTCATGGTTGTTTTGGGTGTGATTATGCTAACCCAAGGAACCCGTAAGATAACAATAAACTATGCTAAGCGTGTTGTGGGTAACCGTCAATACGGTGGAGCACGTCAGTATTTGCCAATCAAAATTTTGGCCGCCGGTGTTATGCCAATCATCTTTGCACAAGCGATTTTGTTCTTGCCCGCAACGGTGACAAGCTTCTATACACAGACAGCGCCACCAGAGTGGTTGATGAGTATGATGAACCCCAATAGCTTTTGGCATAATGCCGTCTTGGTGTTCTTAATTGTAATTTTTACTTATTTCTACACAGCTATTATCTTTAATCCAGTTCAGATGGCCGACGATATGAAGCGAAACAATGGTTTCATTCCCGGTATCAAACCTGGTAAACAAACTGCAAATTTCATTGATAGTGTGATTTCTAAGATAACCTTCCCTGGCGCCTTGTTCATTAGTATTGTAGCAATACTGCCGGTAATGGCATCCAGCAGCGGAGTGAATCAAGAATTTAGTCAATTCTTTGGAGGTACTAGTTTGTTGATTTTAGTGGGTGTAGTATTAGATACGTTGCAACAGATTGATAGCTATTTGTTGATGCGTAAATACGATGGCTTGATGAGTGGTGGGGGGAAATTGAAGGGTAGGATGACAAACCAATATAGTCAAGTTGATTTTTAATAATAATTATTGTAATTTCGCAACCCTTTTAACAAGATGTCCAAACAAGATGCAATAAAACAAGATGGCACGATAACGGAAGCGTTGTCAAATGCCATGTTTCGTGTAAAGTTGCAAAACGGACATGAGATCATAGCAACTATTTCAGGAAAGATGAGGATGCACTATATCCGAATCCTACCTGGTGATCGTGTACAAGTTGAAATGTCTCCTTATGATTTAACCAGAGGAAGAATTTCATATAGATATAAGTAAGACCATGAAAGTAAGAACCGCAGTAAAAAAGCGCAGTGTAGACTGTAAAATCGTACGCCGTAAGGGTAAGGTGTATGTAATTAACAAGAAGAACCCG
>JBEEMF010000064.1:0-31510 GCA_041192805.1 Bacteroidota bacterium
TGCGTATGTTTGCCATTCATCCCTTGGTGTTTTTCGAATCCCGGAGCAATAAGGCCTACGAACTCTGTAATGCTGCGCTCCATCAAACCAGAACCTTGGTTGATGATCGTGACTTCCTTACTTTGTGTTGCCATCACTCGGGTGCGTAAAACAAATTGATTTTGGATAAATCTCCTGAATTTGATCTCTTCAATGCCAATCCGGATAGCCGAATTTCCTGTTTGCAATAACAACGTGGCTTCTGTACTCCAGTCGCCGGCCTGAGCCAATGTAAATGAGGGGTTACTTTTTGTAGGAACCGCTGTGGTTGATGTGTCTTGTGCCTGAGCCAAGGAAACAGTGAATAATAATGCAGCAAGGATTTGCGACTTCATGCCTCAAATATCCATCGTTTACAGCGAATTATCGATAGTACATTATTGATTTCTGTGGACAAGGATTAGAATTGAATTGCGACCTTTGTAATTGATGCGCGCATTTTATCGTCTATTGGGTTTATTGGTAGCTATATTTTGGATGGCCGATGCTCATGCGCAAAATGATTCATTTCCTTGGAATCCCAAAGACAGTATTCGATTGTCGTTGAATGAACCACCCTCATATTCCCTATGGTTTGATTCAAAAATTTCTACTATTTCTGGTGAAACGGTCACAATTAGTGGATATCGCTACGGAATCCTTTGGGATAAAATGGCGGCTTACACCGGATATTATTATTCTGATTACAAGCAAATCAACGGCAAAAACTACGATTCGTATAAGTTCTCTTACTTAAGTAGCACATTTGAATATGAATTGTATCGTACCCATCGTTTTGGGGTGACAGGATTTGGACAAGTGGGAGCGGGATATAGAATTTTACGATTTTCCGACAACCGGCCTCAACAAACGCGATTTATGATGCCTCTTGAATTTGGCGTAAATGGTTCTGTCCGATTCCTTCGCTATTTTGGTGTTAGCGCCGGTTTAGGTTCAAGAGTTGCTCTTTTTCGCGGAGGTCAAAATTTCACAGGGCCCATTTATTTTATCGGGTTTACCTGCTTTCCAAGTACGATGTATAGAGACGCCAAGCGTATTTTTCATCGCCCCGCTGATCGGATTTGGTAATTATTTCTTCTCTTTCTCCGAATCGAGATGAGCAAGAAAATCAACCATTTTGTCCACGTCTACACGGTTAGCCACAATCTTGCGATTGGCATCCAAAACAAAAATGGTTGGAGATGCAATTACATAGTAGCTATATAAATTGTCGGCGTATTTCTGACTTTGCACTTCGCCGCGAATCAGATGCGTGAAAGTCTGTGTTTCAGGGTGAGAATTATAATACTCCTCCCATTCCTTCTTTTTATCACCGCTGGTTAAGGCAACAACTTTCCATCCTTTGTCTTTGTTATCGGCGAGTATTTTTGCCAATTTTGGCAATACCTCTTTGCAATGTCCGCAAGTGGGATCCCAGAAAATGAAGATTACATATTGACCGCGGATTTTTTCGGTGTTCACCCAGTTTCCCTTGATGTCTTTCAGCTCCAATTCGGGTGCGGTTTCTCCGATCAAGGTATGGGCTCTGCGGAAGGCGTTTTCACACATTTTATTGATGGTTGAACTGTCTACCCACCAGCTCTTGCCTTGACAGTAAGTGCTAATGGCCATTCTTACAAAAGCGCGATCCATTCCCATAATATTGGAACTTTCGAAGCGATTGGTAAGGTACCAAATCACATATTTTTCCATTTCGATGGTGTTTTTGCACGCATCCATGATTTTCTCGGCTTCTTTGATGCACGAATCAGCATCGGGAACAATGATTTTTTCAAAAAAGAAATCTAAACGTTGCTTTACGATGTTCACTGGCATACGCAACAATCCATCATCTGCAAAATCGATATGATCCCAATAATGTTCTTTATACCAACGGAAGGCAAAGGTGCTATCCGCCTTTCCATCGGCCATAACGGGTAAGGTTTCGGGGTAGGGTACGCCAATCATCGCAATTAAGAATTTGGATAAAAGGTGACCTGGGTTCTTGATGATATACGCTGAGTCGAAATTTCCTTTGTCGTTTAAATAGCGATCGCGGACAGTATTTAATGAGTCGAGCAATGCTTGCGGACCTGCCGAATCTTTTTGGATTTCTTCATCGATGGCCATGAGTTTTTCGATGACAACAATCTTTCCTTTTTGATATTCAATGAACGATGCGTTTTCAACAGAACCGGTTGACGTCATCTTTAAATAGTAATCTCTGGTGCTCCAAGCGGTATCAAAATCAATTTGAAAATCCTGGTCGTCGTCTATCATGAACTCAAAATAATCACGCTTCTTTGGGAAGACGAAGAGGTACATCCCGCGCTGTAACTTCTTGGTGCCATGGAAATTGGCGACCCCGTTTTTGTCGATGATTGCCGTGTCTCTCAAATACTTTCCACCAATGTTATGGTCGGCTAGGTAAACTGTATCGCCCGCATAAATATTAGTAATTTTTGGGGTTGCTTTGGCGGGAGTGATGGTTCTGAATTTGAAACGAACGCTGTAAATGCCGGCTTCTCGTCCATCCCAAGCGGGTGCATTTTTTAGCTTTGGATAATTTCCAAATACATTGGGTTTTACCGGTGCTGTGCGATAGTAGGGGGTGAATTTTAAATCTGATTCTAATTGTTTGCGAACTTGTGCTTCCGTAGTTTCATCTTTTTGTGCATGCAGGAGATTGGTAGTAGTGCAAAGAGCAACAAGAACTGTAAGGGTTGTAATTGCGTAAATTGAGATATGGCGTAAACGTGACATGTTCATTTTATAAGTTGTGAGCAAACTAGACAAATTTTGTTCCAATTTTGTTGTTCGGCGATGCAAGAAGAAACTTTTTACGAAAAGGTATATGCGGTGGTACGTTTGGTGCCATCGGGGAGGGCGACATCCTACGGTGCGATTGCCAAATATTTGGGGGCCGGACGCAGTAGTCGTTTGGTGGGATGGGCGATGAATCAATGTCATGGCGAAGGTTGCGACGTGCCTGCGCATCGCGTGGTAAACAGGATGGGAATTCTAAGTGGTAAAGCACATTTTAAATCCGTAACTACAATGCAGGAGCTGTTGGAATTGGAGGGTGTGATCATCATCGACGATCAGATTCAGGATTTTATGCGAGTCTTTTGGGACCCATCGATTGAATTGGGTTGGGATTGATTGCTAGCCGAAACCCTCGAGAGAGATTATTTAAACAAATCCCACCACCAAGTTCCTTTTGGATGTGGAGCGGTGATTGTTAATGAGGGCTGAGCTGCAACCACGTGTGGTGTGATCAACTTGCGGCTATGCAAACCGATGCTTCTATCGGGTAGTGGCTCCAAAGCTCCATATTTCAAATCGCCTAGAATTGGAGAACCCATCTTTGAGAGTTGGGCCCGGATTTGGTGGAAACGACCTGTTTCTAAAGTGATTTCGTAGAGATATCGGCCGGCAAAATTCTTTAATAACTCATAATGCAATACGCCTGGTTTGCTGCCCGGTTTGGGAGAGTTGTACGCGTGGGCTTTTTTGGTCTCACTGTTTTTCAGTAAATGATGGGTCAGTGTGCCCGATTCGCCAGGTAATGCTTTTAATGTGATTGCATGATACATCTTGGTATTCTTTTTCTCGCGAAAAATCTCGTTCATTCTAGTCAGTGCTTTGGAAGTCTTAGCCAAAACAACCACACCGCTCACTGGTCGGTCTAAGCGATGCACCAATCCAATAAATGCCTTTCCTGGTTTGTTGTATTTTTCAGCAATATAACGTTCTGCCCATTCCAATAAATGAGTATCGCCGGTTAAATCACCTTGTACCGCCAAACCTGCGGGTTTACTTACCACCAACAGGTGATTGTCTTCCCATAATACTTCTACCACGCTACAAAGTTAATACTTAACACAGCTAGCGCGCTGAGTTGGGAGATAATTGGCCTATTTTTGTACGCTCTTTCCATGCAAAATCCCTTCAAAACGTATAAAGTACAGATTCAACAGACCTTAAAATTGGCTTATCCTATTATTTTGGGTCAGTTAGGGATTGTGTTGATGGGTGTAGCAGATATGTTGATGGTGGGCCCTTTGGGCTCTGAGGAATTGGCGAGTGTAAATCAGGCGAACAATCTATTTTTCATGATCAGCGGGCTCACTTTTGGGGTCTTGTTCTCTGTGAGTACGTTGGTGAGCATCAAGGTGGGCCAGAAACGGGCAGCCGATGGATTTATTACCTATCGCGCAGGCTTGATGGCTGCTTTGATTTTGTTCGCTTTTCAATTTGTTATTTTACAAGTCCTCGTTCACAATTTTCATTGGTTACAGCAGGATGCTGCCATTGAGAGATTGGCCCCAGGTTTTTTGAATATTTTAAGTTGGAGTATTTTACCCTTGCTGTTTAATGTGGTTACACGTCAGTTTACCGATGGCTTAGGTCATACCAAAATTGCCATGTTGATTACCTTGGGCGGATTGGCGCTCAATGTGTTTCTGTGTTACGTTCTGATCTACGGTCATTTCGGGGTCACCGCATTGGGACTCAACGGCGCGGCCTATGCCACATTGATCTCTAGGATTGTGATGGCTTTGGTGGGTTTGTGGTATGTTCGATATTCGGCTTTTATGCGCGAATATGTTCCCAAAGCGATGCCGGGCTGGTCAAAAATCAAGATTGAACTTCCCAGCATTTGGAAAATTGGATTGCCCATCGCGTTGCAAACATTTGCCGAATGGGCTTGTTTCGGCTTGTCGGGCGTGATGGTGGGCTGGTACGGAGCAAAACAGTTGGCGGCACATGCGGTTGCATTGAGTTTCGCATCGATTTCTTATATGGTTGTGAGCGGAATCGCGATGGCAGGTGCTATCATCGTAGGTAACAAGTATGGTGAAAAAAATCGCGATCAAATTAGGCATGCAGCGCACGCAATATTTCTAATCATTGGGGTTTTTGAAATAGGAACTGCGTTACTATTTATTTTTGGCAATCAATGGATTGCACAATTGTATGAAGTTAAGGCCGATGTTATGCCCACCATTTTGCCTTTGTTTATTTTGGCCGCCATATTCCAATTGGCTGATGGCATTCAGGCCGGTGCGATGAACATGCTTAGAGGTATTAAAGATGTGAATTGGTCGTCTGGCCTTTCCATCCTTAGCTATTGGGTAATTTCCTTGCCGCTTTCCTATCTTTTGGGTGTTTGGCAGGATTGGCAAGTGTATGGCATTTGGATCGGGTTTACCGTAGGGTTATTTGTAGCCGCATTGTTGGGGGTCTCGAGATTTTATAACCATTTGCGTGTTTTGGAATTTGAAGATGAAACAGATTATTGATGAAAAAAAGTATTGCAATATTGAGTTTATTGGCGTTGGTAAGCGGGATTTTCGCGCAGCAGCTTAGAGAAAAAAAATGGGCTAGTTCCCTGTCGATTTCTACTACGCCCAATTGGAGTAGTGCCCTGATTGTGGGATATCAGCCCGACATTACAGGAGGCTATTCAGAAGCGAAATTGATTGATTCTTTCTCCAAGGCGGATCGCTCGCTTAAGACTTTCAATTTCGACATCAATTTCCACAAAAAAATCAATGGATACTCCAATTTCGTATTTGGGGTAGCCATGGTTAACAATGGATTTACTCGCGTAAAAGAGGGGCAGATGTTTAAATACATCATCCATCCTGATGTTGGGATTTATCCTAACATGGTCAGCGCAGGGTTGATGCAAGTGCACTATGAATATCGGAGTCGTTTCATTGCCGGATTGTTCGCCTACGAAAAACGACTTGATGGTTCTCGATTCCAATTGCAAAATTCAAGTTTATGGTATCAGGTGGGCGTGATGCCAGCCTTGCAAGTGAATCACGAGCTGCGCATTCACACCGTTGGATTTGAAATGCCTCAGGGTAATAATTTTGCGGTTAACGATTATGTTGCCACAACGGTGGATACCGGGGTACTATTGAATCCATCAACGCTTGTTAAGGGCAATGCATTTTTGACGGCCTCCATGCGGATGGAATACAATTTGGACAAGGGCGTGCATATTTATGCTTCGCCTAAAATTTTGTTTCCGTTGTTACCGAATAACAAAGGGGTTCAAACGTATTTCTCGCCGCAGATTGGCTTAGAGTTAGGGTTGAGATTCCCTTTGGATTAATTATTTGCCGTTCATTTTCGCACTGATGTATTCGCGGTTTAATGTCGCAATTACACTCAATGGAATCTGCTTTGGACATTCAGCAGCACATGCACCTGTATTTGTACAAGCACCAAATCCTTCGGCATCCATTTGGTTAACCATGGCAACCACGCGGGACTGACGTTCTGGTTTTCCTTGGGGTAACATAGACAACTGAGTGACCTTGGCACCTACAAATAACATTGCCGATGCGTTTTTACAAGCACTTACACAAGCGCCACATCCAATACAAGTAGCTGCCTCAAAAGCCTCATCAGCAATTTCTTTGGGAACCAAAATAGAGTTGGCATCCACCGCATTACCCGCATTGGTAGAAACAAATCCACCTGAGGCAATGATGCGGTCAAAAGCACTGCGGTTCACTGTCAAATCTTTGATCACAGGGAATCCGTTGGCTCTCCAAGGTTCTACGGTGATTGTGTCGCCATCGTTGAAGCTACGCATGTGCAACTGACAAGTGGTAACGCCTTGTTTTGGTCCGTGTGGACGGCCATCGATCACCATCGAACACATTCCACAAATGCCTTCACGACAGTCGTGGTCAAACGCTACGGGCTCTTTTCCAGTTTCGATCAATTGCTCATTCAAGACATCGAACATTTCCAAAAAGCTCATGTCGGGGCTTGCATCTACCTTATATTCTTCGAAATTTCCAGCACTTTGGGTGTTCTTTTGGCGCCAAACTTTCAGATTTAATTTCATTAACTTGCTCATAATCTTTTTGTTATTGGATTATTTGTAACTGCGTTGTTGGATTTTGATATTTTCGTATTTCAATTCTTCCTTGTGTAGTTCCCATGAATCGCCTTTGCTTTCCCATGCGGATACGTACATGTAGTTTTCGTCGTCGCGCAAAGCTTCACCCTCTTCAGTTTGGAACTCTTCACGGAAGTGACCTCCACAACTTTCATTGCGATCGAGTGCATCTACACACATCAATTCGCCCAATTCAAGGAAATCGGCAACTCTACCTGCCTTATCCAATTCTGGGTTGAATTCATTGATGCTTCCTGGGATACGTACATTCTTATAGAAGTCGGCGCGCAAAGCTTGAATTTCAGCAATGGCTTCTTTCAAACCTTTTTCGTTACGGGCCATACCACATTTGTTCCACATGATTAGACCCAATTCGCGGTGGTAGCTTTCCACGGAGCGAGTACCTTGGATATTCATCAAATGTTGAATGCGTTCGTTGGCATTTTTTTCAGCGGCAACAAAGGCTTCGTGATCTGTAGAAATGGGTTTTGTATGGATTTCTTTGTTCAGGTAATTTCCAATGGTGATAGGAATTACAAAGTAACCATCAGCCAATCCTTGCATCAATGCAGATGCTCCCAAACGGTTGGCACCATGGTCTGAGAAGTTGGCTTCTCCCAAGGCATACATACCTGGAACCGTTGTCATTAAGTCGTAATCAACCCACAAACCACCCATCGTATAGTGAACTGCAGGGTAGATGCGCATTGGTGTTTCGTATGGGTCCTCGTCGGTGATTTGCTTGTACATGTCAAACAAGTTACCGTACTTTTCCTTCACCACTTCTTTTCCAAGGCGGATCAGGGTTTCATCGTCTGGGTTGGCGATGTTCAACTTGCTGGCTTCGGTGCGGCCATAACGCTGCATCATGTTGTATTTGAAATCCAAATACACGGCCATTTTGCTTTGTCCTGCTCCGTATCCGGCATCACAACGCTCTTTGGCGGCACGTGAAGCGATATCGCGAGGCACTAGGTTTCCGAAGGCAGGGTAGCGACGCTCTAAGTAGTAATCGCGCTCATCTTCTGGAATATCGTTAGGATGGCGCTCATCGTTTTGTTTTTTAGGTACCCAAATACGACCATCGTTACGCAACGATTCGCTCATCAATGTCAATTTGGATTGATAGTGCCCTGAAACAGGGATACAAGTGGGGTGGATTTGCGTAAAACATGGGTTTCCGAAGTAGGCACCCGCTTTGTGGGCTTTCCATGCTGCAGTCACGTTACTTCCCATGGCGTTGGTTGACAGGTAGAATACGTTTCCGTAGCCTCCGGTACACAACAAAACGGCATGTCCAAAATGTCGCTCTAGTTTACCTGAAACCAAGTCACGAGCAATGATTCCGCGTGCTTTGCCATCAATTTTTACTACTTCCACCATTTCGTGGCGGGCATACATTTTCACGTTGCCCAATCCCACCTGACGTTCTAGACCGCTGTAGGCGCCGAGCAACAACTGTTGTCCGGTTTGACCTGCTGCGTAAAACGTACGCTGTACTTGAGTTCCACCAAAAGAGCGGTTAGAAAGCGTTCCGCCGTATTCACGGGCAAAAGGAACTCCTTGCGCTACGCATTGGTCGATGATAGAAGTTGAACATTCTGCCAAGCGATGCACGTTTGCTTCGCGGGCGCGATAGTCTCCTCCTTTAATGGTATCGTAAAATAAACGATGCACTGAGTCACCGTCGTTTTGATAATTTTTTGCAGCATTGATACCACCTTGGGCAGCAATTGAGTGCGCTCTACGTGGGCTGTCTTGAAAACAGAAGGCTTTTACTTTGTAGCCCATTTCTGCCAAAGTAGCTGCGGCACTGGCTCCTGCGAGTCCTGTACCTACCACGATGATTTCTAACTGTCTTTTATTGGATGGATTCACCAATGGAACAGAACTCTTATATTGAGTCCATTTATCGGAAACTGTACCTACTGGGATTTTCGATTCGAGTGTCATGGTTTTGAAATGATCGATAAATTATTTGATCCAACCCAAATTCATTGCAATGGGCATGGCGGCAAATACAAGTGGAACAATGATTGAAAACGCAGTACCTACCGATTTGATGATAGGCGAATATGCAGGGTGATTGATGCCCATTGATTGGAATGCGCTTTGGAAACCATGCAATAAATGGTAAGCCAAACTGAGACAACCAGTCACATAAATCAAAACGGCTATTGGGTCCTTGAAAACCATAATCATTTCATCGAACAATGTAGAGCCTGCAGTTTCCTGAATGGCATCGGTAAAACGAGAAACAACCCAAAAATGCTTAAGGTGCATCACCAAGAATATTAGAAGCAAACTTCCCAAGATACCCATGCTACGAGAATACCATTTGCTGTTGGCATTGCCGGCAGTGGCTCCGTATTTTTCTTTCCTTTTGGTTTGATTGCTGAAAGTAAGCGCCAATCCCTGAATGATGTGGATGAGCAAGCCACCAAACAGTCCCACTTCAGCAGATCTGATGAGCCAATTGTGAGCCATGAATTCTGCGGCTGCGTTAAAAGTTTCGCCGCCATCGTTGAAGAAAATACAGGCGTTGATACCACAGTGTACCAACAAAAAAGCCACCAAGGATAACCCGGTGACCGCCATAAGTACTTTCCTGCCGATACTGGATGTAAAGAGGAAGGAGAGGAGTTTCATAAAGTGCTGTTTCAGTCTTATTTTATTAGGGGCAAAGATACGGACATTTTTTTCATGTATTTCCCTAATATGTCGAACTCAATATTGACCGTATCGCCTAGGTTTAGTTTCGATAAATTGGTGTGTTCCCAGGTGTAAGGGATGATGGCAACGCTGAAGGCATCAGGGAAGCTATCAACCACTGTAAGACTAATGCCATTTAAGCATACAGAGCCTTTGGTTACGGTGAGTCCTGCTTCTACAGGATGGTTTATAAAAATCATCCAACTACCATCAAGATCATGGATTTCGTCGATGCTACCCACACAATCTACATGCCCTTGAACAATATGGCCATCGAGTCGACCGTTAGCGGGTAGGCATCGTTCCAAATTGACAAATTGGTTGGGTGATAGCTGGCCGAGATTGGTGCGCTGCAATGTTTCCTGGATGGCGGTTACGGTGTAAGTATTTTCAGCGATGCTGGTTACGGTTAAGCAGACGCCATTGTGCGATAAGCTTTGGTCGATTTTCAGTTCAGGTGCCAGGGCCGATTCAAAAACGAAATCAACATTGCTGCCCTTTTGGGTGATCGAAATAACCGTTGCTTGATTTTCTATAATTCCCGTAAACATGCTGCTTTGAATTCTAACAAATAACGCGAATTATTCATAATAGTTCATCTGACAATATGGCATTTTGCAATAAGTGGCAATAAAATTGAAAGTAGCAGAGAGCAATGCCAAAGAATAAAGATAAATCGGTGAACGAAGAGCCCTTGAAAGACCAAGAAAATATCCATGAAACGGTTGAGGGGCATGGTGAAAATGCAGCGTCTGCGCAGGAAATAGAAACGCCAGTGGTTGATTTGAATGATCAATTGGTTCAGGAGCGCGACAAATATTTGCGTTTGTACAGCGAATTTGAGAATTTCCGTCGTAGAACCACCAAAGATCGCTTGGATTGGATGCAAACAGCCTCTAAAGATTTAATAGTAAGTTTGTTGCCAGTTTTGGATGATATGGAGCGTGCTTTGAAAGCTATGGAAAATTTGTCAGAGACTGAAAAAAAGGCAGTGGAAGGATTTGATCTGATTCACAAGAAAATGGCGGGGATTTTCCAAAAAACCGGTTTGAAAGCCATGGAGAGTGTGGGCGAGGTGTTTGATGCAGAGATTCATGAGGCAATTACACAGTTTCCAGCGCCTACGCCTGATATGAAAGGCAAGGTGATTGATGATGTGGAAAGAGGGTATTATTTGAATGACAAGGTGATTCGATTTGCCAAGGTTGTAGTTGGTAGTTAATTCCTATGAGCAAAAGAGATTTTTACGATATACTAGGGGTCACTAGGAGTTCTTCAGCAGAAGAAATTAAGAAGGCGTACCGAAAGCTTGCCATCAAATATCACCCCGATAAAAATCAGGGCGATAAGGAGTCTGAGGAGATGTTTAAGGAAGCGGCGGAAGCGTATGATGTGCTTAGCAATCCTGAGAAAAAGCAGCGGTACGACCAGTTTGGTCATGCAGGTATGGGTGCCAGTGGTGGCGGAGGTGCACATGGCTTTAGCATGGAGGATATTTTCTCTCAGTTTGGCGATGTGTTTGGCGGTGATGATGGCGTGTTTGGCTCATTCTTTGGTGGTGGCGGCGGCGGCGGCGGTAGATCGAGAAGATCTGCGGGTTCAAATATTCGGATCAAAATAAAGTTGACTTTGTCCGAGATGAAATCTGGGGTGGAGAAAACGGTAAAGTACCGAAGAATGGTACAAGCCGAAGGTGTGAAATATGCCACTTGTAAGCAGTGCAATGGTTCGGGATCTGTTCGTAGGGTTCAGAATACATTTTTAGGTCAGATGGCAACCAACAGCCCTTGTCCAGTTTGTTCGGGGATGGGTAAAATGATAGAAAGCAAGCCAAAAGAGGCTAACGAGCAGGGCTTGATTTCGCAGGAAATCGAGACGAGCATTCGCATTCCAGGTGGGGTAGCAGAAGGCATGCAGTTGAGCATGAGTGGTAAGGGTAATTATGGTCCTGGCGGAGGTTCCGCTGGCGATTTGATCGTTTTGGTGGAAGGAATTGCACATGACGAGCTAACCCGTGAGGACAACAATGTGATTTATCATTTGTGGTTGAGCTTTTCGCAGGCCACTTTGGGAGATAGCATTGAGGTGCCCACGTTGGATGGAAAGGTGAGAATTAAGATTGATGCGGGGACTCAGCCGGGTAAGATGTTGCGCCTTAAGGGGAAAGGATTTCCTGATTTGAATGGCTATGGCACAGGGGATCAGATTGTCATCTTGAATGTGTATGTTCCAACCAAAGTGAACAGCGAGGAAAAGGCATTGTTGGAAAAACTCGCCGAATCTGAGAATTTCAAACCATCATCAAAGGAGAAGTCGTTTTTTGACAAGTTGAAAGATTTGTTTTAATTGGATTTATGATGCGGCGCAATTCTACTGCGGCGTTGTTTATTTGCGGCGTTGCTCTAATGGGGCATTCACGTGATAAATCGTTGATTTTTTTGATTGGACAAAACGAGGAGGGGCCCCGCGCAGCGGGGCCCCTCCTGTTGGAGCGAACTCCTATATACTGGTACTCTGGTTTACAGCCCCGGCCCTGCCGAGACTGTTTCTCCTGTTGCTCCGTTGGATTACGCCAAACGGGCTTTCAATTCGCTGTTCAAGGCTTCCAAGAAATCCTCGGTGTATAAGTACTGGTCTTCAGCTACTTTGTTTCCGTAGATACAAACCGCCAAATCTTTGGTCATTTTTCCGCTTTCAACCACGTCGACGCAAACTTGCTCGAGGGTTTGACAGAAATTGATGAGGGCTTCGTTGTTGTCCAAACGACCTCTGTGCTCCAAACCACGGGTCCAAGCGAAAATGCTGGCGATGGGGTTGGTTGAAGTTTTTTGGCCTTTTTGGTGTTGACGGTAGTGACGGGTAACAGTTCCGTGAGCGGCTTCTGCTTCCATTGTCTTTCCGTCTGGAGTAACCAAAACGCTGGTCATCAAACCCAAAGATCCAAAACCTTGTGCTACGGTATCAGACTGAACGTCGCCATCGTAGTTTTTACAAGCCCAAACGAAGTTTCCGTTCCACTTCAACGCAGACGCAACCATATCGTCGATCAAACGGTGCTCATAAGTGATACCCGCTGCATCCATCGTAGTTTTGAATTCTGCTTGGTAAATGTCTTCGAAAATGTCCTTGAAACGACCATCGTACTTCTTAAGGATGGTGTTTTTCGTGCTCAAATATAAAGGCCAGCCTTTTGCAATGGCTTGGTTGAAACAAGAGCGAGCAAATCCTTTGATGCTTTCATCGGTGTTGTACATGGCCAAAGCCACGCCATCGCCTTTGAAATTGTATACTTCGTGCTGAATGACTTGTCCGTCTTCGCCTTCGAATTTGATGGTTAATTTACCTTTTCCTTTGGTTACGAAATCGGTAGCGCGGTATTGATCGCCAAAAGCGTGACGGCCGATACAGATGGGTGCTGTCCAGTTCGGAACTAGGCGAGGTACGTTTTTACAAACGATGGGTTCGCGGAAAACCGTTCCATCGAGGATGTTGCGGATGGTTCCGTTGGGGCTCTTCCACATTTGCTTCAAACCAAATTCTTCCACACGGGCTTCGTCTGGAGTGATGGTAGCGCATTTGATACCTACGTTGTATTGTTTGATGGCTTCTGCCGCATCGATGGTCACTTGATCGTTGGTGGCATCGCGGTGTTCCATGCCCAAATCGAAGTATTTGATATCTACATCGATGTAGGGAAGGATTAATTTGTCTTTGATAAAATGCCAAATGATACGGGTCATTTCATCGCCATCTAGTTCTACTACGGGCTTGGCTACTTTTATTTTCATCTGAATATGGGCTGATTTTGGTGGTGCAAAGGTACGATTTTTTCTATGGAATTAAGGAAACTTAGGGAATTGCTGGAAGTCGGGTTTGCGCTTTTCGAGGAAAGCTTGTTTGCCTTCTTGGGCCTCTTCGGTGAGGTAGTAAAGCAGGGTTGCATCGCCGGCGAGTTCCATGAGTCCATGCTGACCGTCGAGTTCCGCATTGAATGCACGTTTTAGCATTCTCAGTGCCATCGGTGAGCGCTCAAGCATCGTATTGCACCAGTCGATGGTTTCGTCTTCTAGCATTTCCAAAGGCACGACTTTGTTAACCATGCCCATTTTTTCTGATTCTTCCGCTGTGTATTGTCGGCAAAGGAACCAAATTTCGCGGGCTTTTTTCTGACCTACGTGTCGGGCCAAATAGCTGCTGCCGAATCCGCCATCGAAGCTTCCCACTTTGGGGCCGGTCTGACCAAATTTTGCGTGTTCCGCGGCGATGGTAAGATCGCAAATGACGTGAAGCACGTGTCCGCCGCCGATTGCATAACCATTTACCATGGCAATGACTGGCTTTGGTAGAGAGCGGATTTTTTTATGAAGATCTAAAACGTTTAGTCTAGGAACGCCATTATCGTCCACGTACCCGCCAATGCCTTTTACATTTTGATCCCCGCCAGAACAAAAAGCTTGGTCGCCCACTCCGGTAAGTATCACCACGCCAATATCGGCGCGTTCCCTGCAGATATCAAACGCATCCAGCATGTCCATAATGGTTTGCGGGCGGAAGGCGTTGTAAACTTCGGGTCGGTTGATACTGACTTTGGCGATGTTGCCATGGATTTCAAACAGGATGTCTGAATAGGTTTTGATGGGGGTCCACTGACGTTGGCTCATTGTTTTAAAGTGATGCAAAGATACGCAAAAGTGGGGGAGAGATATGCAAAAAGGCCCCGCCATAGACGGGGCCTTTTTCTTCAAACCAATCAAACAAAAGACAATCTTACTTGATTGGGTTTTAGGTGAATTTTAAGGTGATTCCGAATTGCAGACATTGACTGTTTGCGCCTTGTCCGGTTTTAAACATATTCGTTAGGGGGTAGCGCATGTAAAGGCCTAGGTCTTCGTATTCGAAGTTGATAAAGGGTGCAACGATGAAGTTGTTGAGGTTAAAATCATCGTATTGCTTGGTGGTGTTACCGCCGGATTCTTTGAGTTTGGCGTGTGAGCTAATTAGATAGCCGGTGTGGACGCCTGCTTTGATTGAGAATTTTGGTGTTTCGTTGTAACTGGTATTGCTGCCATCGGATTCGGATGTTTCCCAGCGACTGGGATTGGATTGCCAGCCGATGGCCAAGGGGATGCCAATGTAGTTAGCCACCAATTTTGATTTTTCCATGGGGATTGGGTCCACGGTGGGACCGCCGACGGTGATGGCTTGGAATTCGGGGGCGTTTTCTGTTAGGCGGACAAAATTGCTTTGAAATCGGTAGTTGTATACGTCGTATCGGAGGCCTGTGAAAAATCGCAACTTCCCTTTGATGAGGTTCAGTCCCCAGAGCTGTTCGAGGCCGTAGTGCAGTGATTTGGCGGCATTGAGTTCGGGCATTCCGTTGGTGACAGGTCCGCCTGTGGTGGCTTGGGTGTTCACATCGGCTGGGTTTTGTTGCACGTACAGGAAGCCAAAATAGTGGTGGAATTCTCGGATTACGGGTTCAATTTTGGAGATTTTTGGTGCCTGGGGTAGGTTGATTCTAAAGGTGTCGTGAATGGCGGAATCCGATTCGATACGAACGATGATTTTTTTGGACTGAGCTTTGGCGATGGGGTGGCCTGCGAGCGCAGCGAGCAGGACAGCAATGATTGTCTTGAGAAGGAAATTTGTTGCGTTCATGTTGCGATTGTATTTAGTGTATTGCGGTTATTGATTAAAAGAGGCCATGATGACATTATTCTCTAGTCGCACCCCCATTTGGATGGTGGGAAGGAGAGAATGCGATTTGTTGATTGTTTTGATGTTTACGTGCGGTACATGTCCGTTTTGAATCATCGTTTTTCCATCATTATAGAACGACTTTGCCAGTGCGAATCCGGTTTTTCTTGGGGAAGCGTTTTTGGCTAATTTGGTCTTGGGTGATGGGGTGCTTTCTGTCCCGCTTATCGTATTTTGGTTTTGACCAAAAGGCGTAGGAAATAATTGTGGGCCTTGATTTTCGCCGTTATTGAATTGCAGCGCGTCACCGATGGTGCCTTGATCCAACAAATGCTGGGCAAGTGAATTTGCCGTTGCGTTTTTTACTATTTCGATTTTCGCCACGATGTTACTTTGCTGTGAATCCTTTCTCTGACTTCGGAAATCGTTGGTGGCCGTGATTAAGGGGTGGATTTTTTCGGTAGTAAAGTTTCCGGCGATGTTCTTGGTAGCCTGCGTTTTTGCAGAAGAAATTGTATTGGCCGAACGATCCGATTCTTTCTTTGGTGCACTGTCTGGGTTTAGGCTTGGCATTTCGAGACCTTCGTTTTGTTTAGATTTCTCGAAAACCTGACCCATTTTGTCTTGCGCGGCAATGGATGATTTATTAGTCAAAGTAGAAATTGGCTTCCACAATAAAAGCAGAGCAATAGCTGCTGCCGCGGCGGTAGATGCCCAAAGATAGATTTGCTTATTTCGCGGTTGTTTTTTGAGTGATTGTGCCTCGGGGAAGTGGATTTCCGGTGCCGACGAATATGTCTGTTTTAATAGATCGAAATGATATGCCAATGCGGGCTGCGCCTCAATTTCCTGATGCAATAAAGCTGATTCATCTGCCGAAAGATTGCCTTCCAACAGTTCAAACAGTTGCCATTCCTGCGCTTCGGTGATTTCGAATTGTTTCATGGTGCTGGATTTAAATTAGGTTGCTAGGGTTGCCAATGATTTCCTTCAGGGCTTGACGGCCTCGGAAGATGTTGATTTTTACCTGGGCTGCATTGAGGCTGGTGATTTCACCAATTTCATCGTAGCTGTAGCCTTCGTAATCGCGGAGCAAGATCACCGTTCTTTGAATGTCGCTGATGCGCTGCAAGGCTTTTTCAATCACTTCCATCGTCCCCGTATATTCGTCGTTCGACTCTGCTTCAACTGTGTTTGATGCGTACTCCAATCCTGTAGTTATCTTTTGACTGCGCCATCCATCTACCATGCTGTGATAAGCGGTGGTAAAAAGGTAGCTCTTTGCAGTGTCGAAGGCAACGGCTTGGTGTTTCATCCAGAGTTTTTCAAAACTAATTTGTACAATTTCTTTTGCATCGTCGGCATTGCGCAATTTTTTGATCGCGAATCGGAAAATCGCATGGCTGTGGAGATCCACGCACTTGTTATATTCCGATGCCGTCATGCAGTTGTGGGTTAATACGAGATAGGGATGGCAAAAGTTACACTAACTTTGAAAATTATTTACTTTTTTGGATGAAATGGTTTGAATCTTGGTTTGATACGGCATATTACCATGCCTTGTACGCGCATCGGAATGATGCAGAGGCAATGGCGTTTATGGATGCTCTGGTGGGTTATTTGCATTTGGAATCGGGTTCAAAGGTAGTTGATGTGGCATGTGGTAAGGGTCGTCATGCCGCCCATTTGGCCGAATTGGGTATGAATGTATTGGGGTTTGACTTGAGCGAAAACAGCATCGAACAAGCAAAATTGCTCAATAAAGAAGGGGCGACATTTGTTTGTCACGACATGCGAGAGGATTTTCCTCATCGGGGGTTCAACGCGGTATTTAATTTGTTTACTAGTTTTGGGTACTTCGACAATTCGCGGGAGGATGAGCGGGTGCTTCAGAATATGCACGATGCGTGTTTGCTTGGCGGATTTGTGATTCAAGATTATTTAAATGCTTCCTCTGTGCTGAGTCATTTGCCGCAGGAGGATTTTGTTGAGCGCGGAGGATATCGTTTTAAAACCAGGAAACATCAGACAGAAAATCACATCGTAAAGGACATCGAGGTGAGGGATGGCGATGCGGTTCATGCGTTTCAGGAGCAGGTGAGGATTTTTTCGAGAGAGCAATTGGAAAGTTTGCATCGAAAGGCGGGGTTAGAGGTGGTTGCGGTATTTGGCGATTATAATTTGGGCGCCTTTGATGAGAAATCTTCACCTAGGATAGTGCTGGTTTCCAAGAAAAGTTGATCTTCGCCAACGATGTTATTTGTATTGGATTTTTTTGATCGCGATTTATTTGTGCTAATTAATCAGCGCTGGGCTTCGGTATCGTTGGATCCGATGATGATTTTCCTGAGCAGCAAATGGGCGTTTGTGCCTTTGTATATTGTGTTTTTGGGTCTATTTATCAAACAGTTTGGAAAGAAATTTTGGATACCCACTTTGCTCACGCTGAGTTCGTTTGGGCTGGCGGATAGCATCAGTTCTAGGATCTGTAAGCCGCTTTTTGCACGTGTAAGGCCGGCATGGGAAGAGTCGTTGCATCCTAGAACACCCAACGGATTGCCGGGCAGTAAATATGGATTTGTGAGCAGTCATTCTGCCAATGCGTTTGCGGTATTTAGTACGGCGATGATGCTTTTGGGTTTGGGACGACGGCCGCGTTTGGCCTTGATGTATTTGGCGTCTTGCATTGCGTATTCGCGCGTGTATTTGGGGGTTCACTATTTTGGTGATGTGTTTTTTGGTGCATTGCTGGGCTTGGCTATTGCCCACGGAATCCTGCGGCTTTACCGAAATTGGATTCTGCCCAAAGGTTGGATGGCGTAGTAGTTTTTCCGCCGATGCTGATCAATCAGAAAATAGTAACTTCGCACAATGTCTTATGAATTTATTTTGGTCGATGCCCAAGTGGCGCCTTACGTAGCAAAGATTCAATTGAATCGTCCCAAGGAATTGAATGCATTGAATTTGCAGTTGATGGGTGAGATTCGGGATGCTTTGTTGATGTTGGATGCCGACGATGCAGTTCGTGCAATTGTGATTACGGGAAATGATAGGGCTTTTGCGGCGGGGGCTGATATCAAGCAGATGGCGGGAAGAACGGCGGTTGACATGTTGAAAATCGATCAGTTTTCTACCTGGGACAGTATTCGTAAAACAAAAAAGCCAATCATTGCGGCGGTGTCGGGATTTGCTTTGGGTGGCGGATGCGAGTTATGTATGTTGTGCGATATGATTGTGGCCAGTGAAACGGCACAATTTGGTCAGCCCGAAATTAATATTGGAGTGATGCCGGGTGCGGGTGGAACGCAGCGTTTGACCAGAGCCGTGGGTAAGGTAAGGGCCATGGAAATGGTTTTAACGGGTAAGTTTATTTCGGCGGAAGAGGCGAAGGCGGCGGGGTTGATTAATAAAATCGTACCGGTAGAATTGTATTTGGATGAAGCGATAAAATTGGCTTCTGATATTGCATCAAAATCCCCTATTGCGGTTCAGATGGCCAAGGAGAGTGTCTTGAAGGCGTTTGATTCGCACTTGCAAGAGGGTTTGTATTTTGAGCGTAAGAACTTCTATATGTTGTTTGCTACGGAGGATCAGAAGGAAGGTATGTCGGCATTTGTAGAGAAGCGTAAGCCAGATTTCAAGGGGAAATAAGAGTAGCTTTTTAGCGTGAAATTTCTGGTCACGGGAAAGATTACTCGGAGCCTGTTTTTTGGAACGGTTAGATTATAAAAAGAGAGGGCCTCGTCATAGACGAGGCCCTCTCTTTTTATGTGAATTCCCTTAGACGGGATATCAAAATTATTTTACGTCAGCGTATACTGTGTTAACCAAGTAGTAAGGTTTAACAGTGTCATTAACTTTTCTCCAAACAGCGATAACTACGCCCGTGTTTGCTGGATTCCAGTTCCACCATGGCAAACCTAATGCAACATACTTGTCTTTTACTGCTTGAGGAATTGCAGTGTAAGTCCAAGAGATAGTTTTTTCAACTTCAGCATTTGCGGCAGGGCTAGTCATAGAAGCGCTAGTAGACCAAGCAACTGGAGCACCAGAAGCATTGTTAAAAGCAGAAGCACGGAGTATGCGCTCGTGTGCTGTAGATACATCACCAGAACCTGAAACGGTTTGTAATGCAGTAACAGATTTTTCAACAATAAATGCAGAAACATAATAATCACTTCCGGCTTCAGGAGCGAAAGCTTTCAATTTGTATTTGATGCTCAAAGTTTGACCGCTTGCAGATGCACTCGCAGCTACACCGATTTCAACTGGGATAGAATTTGCATTAACTGCACTGCTTTGAATGTCAGCCAATTTGATGTTACTGCTACCAATCAATGAGTTGTTCAACCAAAAAGTAGGAATTGAATACTGTCCACTAGTGTTAATGTTGGATACTGTATACAAAAATTGTTGAGCGAAAGGAGCGATAAACAAAGTATCGTTGTTGGCTTTCATCCACAATGGAACCAAACGAGAAGAATTAGAAGAATGGTAATCTAAAGGTACGATATTGTCAACATCGTTGGCAGCAACCAATTTCTTAAATTCTGGCATCGCGTAAAGTCCGCAAGGACCGCACCATGTAGCAGTGTGATACACTACCAAAGAACGTTGTTTGTTAGCAACGGTTAAAGAGCCCGCAGTTGAGCCACCATCTGGGCCGTCCGGCTTACAGCTCTGCATCATTCCAGCCAATCCGGCAGCAACAACAGCTAAAAGGAGTAATTTTTTCATATTAGTTTTTTTCAATTTTTGTTAGGAAAGCGAATTAACACCATTTTACACACAATAACAACTTTTTTCGACCTACAATTGCGCGAAAACGCAAACAACTGACGTGTGTATTACCTTTGCTTTTATGTCGGGGATTATTGCCAAAAATAGCTTTTGGGCATCCATTGTTAATTACAGTGGGAGTTTGGTGGGGTTATTTACGACATTTTATTTATTTCCCTTGGTATTTACCACGAGTGAAAATGGGGTTTTTCGTCTGTTTATTGAGATGGGGGCGCTGTTGGCTGGCGTGGCGCAATTGGGTATAGGATATTCTATTTGGAAGTTTTTTCCGCGCTTTAAAAATGAGAACGGACACAACGGGGTTGGATTTTGGCTACTGCTAATTCCTAGCCTAGGTTTTCTATTCGTTGCTGTACTATTACTCATCGGACAATCTTGGGTGGTTGCCTATTTGGGTAAGAATTCCGGTGATTTTTTGCCCTATTATCATTGGTTGATACCCTTTGTTTTCTTCTTCGTATTCAATACGGTATTCGAGATCTTTTCGGCATCGCTCGGAAAAATCGTGTTTGCCTCATTCCTAAGGGAGAATGTAGTGCGTATCCTATTGGGGTTATTGGGCTGGCTTTACTATATAGGTAAGGTGGATTTTGGTCAGACCATGCATAGCATTGCCGCCGTTTATGCCGTGGTGTTGGTGTTGAATTTTTGGTTTGTTGTAAAGAATACAAAGCTCTCGTTTAAGCCCGATATGACCTTTATTAATGGGCAGGACGGTTTGAAGCCAGAGTTTTATCGTTATACAGGCTACTTGTTTTTGACCTACGTGGCGATGCTCGTTTTACAAAGAATGGACTTTTTGATGGTCAGTTCGATGAAGGGCAGTGCGCAAACAGGGATTTATGCAATCGCGGTGAATATTGCGGTTTTGATAGAAATTCCTACGCGAAGCATCTTGCAAATCGCCAACCCCAAGCTATCCGAAGCCATTCACAACGGGGATCAAGCGGAAATCGAAAGGTTGTATCAAAAGACCAGCCTCAACCAATTTATTTTGGGCGCACTGGCGCTGTTGCTGGTTTGGGTGAATATCGATTTGTTGTTTCATTGGATGCCGAACGGACATTTGTATGTGGCGGGAAAATGGGCGGTTTTCTATTTGGGCGTGGGTAAACTCTGCGTATTGCTTCAAGGGAATTCTGCCGCGATGCTCATCTTTTCAAAACGATATTATTTGTCGTTGATTCTTAACTTCTGCTCCATCGTTGTAGGTGTTTTGATGAACCAATGGCTGATACCCATCATGGGGATTGACGGTGCCGCCATTGCCACAGGCTGTGTTTGGTTGGCTAGCGGAATCGTGATGGCAATTCTGATTTGGATGGTCTATAAAATGCAACCCATTACGGCCCATGTTGTATATAGTATTTTGCTTTTTGGGGTGGTGTTCGGCATCAATTATGTTTGGACGGTAGACATCGACCAATTGTTTATGTTTTCCATAATCAAGTCAGTTGTACTTGTGGGAGGCGCGTTGGCCGTGATACTCTATTTCCGCTTGAGCGAAGATGTTCACAGCATGGTGAAGAAGGTGCTCAGACCCATCGGAATTAAATTGAACGATTAAGAGTTTTGTGGCTCAGGGTTTCTTATTTGAAAACCTCATTTGCGTTTGCACGAGGGAATTCGTCTACGAATCCAGCGGGTGTAATATTCAATACCTCCACATTGTTTTCCTTGGCATAGCGATTCAATTCCTGGTAGCCTAAGTGCACTTTGTGTAAATTTAAGAATACTTGTCGAAGCTTCACGGGACCACTGCCATCGGCATGAACCAAAGGATGCCTAAAGGGCTTGTCGGTGTAAAAATGCGATACCTCCTCAAATAGAATATTGTTATCGAGCACCAAGTTCTTGTGGAAATCATGGTCGATCCCGGTCACAAAAACCTTTTTTGGCTTCATTTTGATTGCTAGGAATAAGGCGGCATTGATCACGTTTTGCGATTGTGGCATGCCCAAGCCCAATTGGTAAGCAAGCGACCGAAACCATTGCAATCCTTTGATTACTGTATAATTAAAAGCTACCGTCTTGATGCCATTTTCACGGGCTTTCTTCGCCATGAAGCTGTTTTTGTAAGCGGTAGGTATGAATAAGGTAAGTCCCCAATTCTGCATGAAAAGGTTTTTCCAAGTCTCATTAATTTGGTGCTGCCATTCTGCAAATTCTGGTTTGATTTTTACCCGAGGATGCTGTTGAGGGTCCTGGAAAATGGCTTCGTTAAAATGGAAGAAATCGCCATCAAGCATTAAGTAATATTTGGGCTTAAGGGTCTGGAAATAGGGTCCAAACGCAAACTTATTGACGCAGAGAACTGCGGGGTTTAATGTTTGATTTTTGGTGGTTTCTAGAAACTCTTTCGCCGATGGTCCATTGCCAATGATGAGTATTTTCTCGTCCTTTCTCTGGGGGATGCCGGGAGTGGGGCGCGACTTAACGACAATTTTGCCGAGGGAAAGTATCGTTGAAATAGGCATGAATGTATCGGTGTTAGGATTTCAAATTTATAGATTAAACAATCCCAAAACGTGTTTCATTTGGCCACTGCGTTCCAAAATCTCTTCAACAAATTCTCTAAAGGCACCATCGCCTCCTTTTTTTGTCGTAACCATATCGCAAATGGCTTTTATGTAGTCACTTGCATTGGCCGGTGCACCTGAAAATCCGACCGCTTTCAGCAAGTCGATATCGCCCAAATCATCGCCAATATAAGCCACTTCACTAAGGGTAATGCCCATGGAATTGCATAGTTCGGTAGCCACGGTGAGTTTGTCCGTAATGCCTTGATATAGCAAATCAATCTTTAATTTTTTCGCCCGGTTCGCTACGATGTTCGTGTTCTCGCCGGTGATTATTGCGATGGGGATATTGAGTTTTCTGCAAAAAATGATACCGGCACTGTCGATGGTATTGAATTTCTTAAACTCATTCCCTGTATTGTCGTAATACATCCCACCGTCTGTCCAAACCCCGTCTATGTCTGTGATGATTAATTTTGGTAAAATCATGTTTTTCAATGGGTTAGTATGTGTTTTCTGTGAATTTTTTCGGCAATCAACCAATCTTCAGGCTCATCAATTTCTACCGCTGAATATTCTGGCATTTCCACGATTGCGATGGGATGCGTTAAGCGGTTTTGGGTTTCCAGAATGTTGCCAACGCTGTTGATATAGAAAGCGCCGTTCTCGAGCATCGCTCCGTCAAAATCTTGTCGTCTAGGCCGATGCATGAAATCGTAATTCATTGGGGATCCATCTCTGTTCCAGAGAAACCTTTTAAAGGTAGCGCAGGAAATAATCGAACCTTGAGGTTGCTGATTGAGTAGGTTGATGCCATCGTTCAGATGATCGGATAACAAGAACGGATTGGTAGCTTGGATAAGTATAAATCGGTCTTCTGCTTGCAAATTGGATGTTTGGAGGTATTCCAGCATCACCGATTCTGTGCTTGCTTTGTCGTTCGCATTTTCCGCAGAACGATTGTAAATCACGATTTTGGATAGGCCCAAGTTTTTTGCTATTTCTGCAATTTCTTGGCTATCTGTGGCTATGATAATCTCTGAAATTTCTTGGCTATCTTGTGCCGCTTTGGCTGTCCAATATAGCAGGGGCTGACCATTGAAGGGGAGGATATTTTTGCCCGGTATGGATTTACTGCCACCGCGAACTGGTATGAAAGCCACGGTTTTCATGGATTACCCGCGATATTTTAGTTTGTCGCGCTGTACTTGTTCAATCGCCAAGATTTCGGTTGATTTAGTACTAAGCGAGCGATAAACTGCGTTTAGGTCACGAGCCAATTTTTGCAAACCAGCGAATTCCAATGAGGCGGCGTGGTCTGTTCCTTTCCAGGTACGATCTTTTGTAAAGTGGCGTTCAACCCAAGATGCGCCGAGGGTGTAAGCCGCGATATCAACTGCAATTCCCAGGTGGTGTCCTGAAAAACCGATATCGGCTACTTTTGCTTTGTAAGCGTTCGCGATCCTAGGGATTTCCATCAAACAGATATCTTCAAAAGGAACGGGGTATCCAGAAGTACAAGAGTAAACCACCAAACGTTTGGCTTGGTCTTTTTCTTCGAAGAAAGAAATCAATTCGTTTTCTTCCTCGTGGGTGGTCATGCCTAAAGAGACATGGACTTCGCCTTTGTATTCATCGCGCAATACCCTCAATAAATCGATGTAATTGTTGCAAGCCGATGGGACTTTTAGGAAACGCGGTTCGATTTGGATTAGCTCTTTGGCAGAGGTAACGTCCCAAACGGAGGTTGAGTATTCGATGCCTTGACTTTCGGCGAACTTTTTTAGGTCGGCGTGTTGCTCCAAAGAAAATTCCAAAAATTCCCGGTGCTCGCCATAGGTGTTTCCGTAGGCATTTCCTGGGTTTGGATGGGGTTTGTTGTATTGCTCTTCGGTGAGTAATTCGCGGTTGTTGCGCTTTTGAAATTTGGCAACATGGGCACCCGCATGCTTGGCCATGGTGATGAGTTCTTTTGCAATTTCGAAATCACCTTTGTGGTTGCAACCGATTTCAGCTATGAGTTTGGGTTCGTTATACATCGTATTGATTTTTTGCGATGAAAAGCATCACATACTACAAAAATACAAAAAATGGGTTCAAATGCCATATTTTTGTCGGCAATGTCAGTGTTTTCGCGTTGTATGGGCCCCGGAAGCCCCAGTATTTCACTCAATGCTTTGCAATTGCAGAAGCGTGATGCGGTGAATGAGAAGGTTGAAAAGGGTATTTATGGTTTTGAAACTGTGGCCTGCGCTTGCTGTGGATCTGCGGAAACAGAGCTAATTGCGGAGCGTGATCGCTATGGTTTGTTCTTTTCGGTGCAGTTGTGCAAGGGTTGCGGGATGGTGTATACATCGCCAAGGATGACGGATGCGGCGTATGGTGAGTTTTACGACAATGAATATCGACCGTTGTATGTAGGATCGGAGAGGGCAACGGATGATTTTTTTGCTGAGCAGCGGAATCAGGGTCGACGAATTCATGATTTTTTGCGCGGAGCGGGTGTGATGCGCGATGCGATGAAAATTGTTGAGGTAGGATGTGGCGCTGGAGGCATTTTAGACTTTTTTAGGAGTGAAGGTCATTCCGTGATAGGAATTGATTTGGGTTCGGAATATGTGGCCTACGGCAGGGATGTTCATGGCTTGGATTTGCGGGTTTGTATTTTGAAAGATTTGGCTTTTGATTTTACGCCGGATTTGGTGATTTATTCCCACGTGATGGAGCATATTTTGCATCCTTTGGATGAGATGAAGAGCATCGCAAGCGTAAGTGGAGCTGAGACTTTGGTGTATATTGAGGTGCCGGGATTGAAGAATATTCACAAGGGTTATTCGATGGACGTGATGAAGTATTATCAGAACGCCCATTCGTATCATTTTACTTTGGGTAGTCTAAGATATTTGATGGAGTCGGCGGGTTTTGGGCTGGTGAGTGGTACAGAGTATGTGCGATCGATATTTAGTTTGAAGTCGGAGCCGGCCGCAGAAGTCCAACAACATGTCGATGCAGGGGTTCAGAATTTTAATGAGTACAATTCGATACGAAATTATTTGGTGTGGAATGAGCGGTATCGATGGATATTTCCCATGACTGTGAGTGGGTTAAAGCAGCTGGCGAAGCGATGGAAGACGCGCTTGTTGGGGTAGTACTTTGAAATTTGTGTGCGGCGATGGGATAAATGTTTATTTTTGCCGACCTAAATTATGTTAAATCTGATCATTTTTGGCCCTCCAGGGGCGGGGAAAGGGACGCAAAGTGAGCGTTTATTGGAACAATATTCCTTACAGCATATTTCTACGGGGGATTTGCTGCGCGCGGAGCGCGCAGCCGGAACCGACCTTGGAAATCAAGCCAACGAATACATCGCCAAAGGCGAATTGGTGCCCGATGTAGTTGTGATTGGAATGGTGAAGAATTTTATGCTCGCTCATACTGAGGCCAAAGGATTCATTTTTGATGGTTTCCCCAGAACAACGCCGCAAGCCGAAGCTTTGGATGCGATGTTGGCCGATTTTAATACCCAAATTGGCATCGTATTGGGATTGGAAGTGAATGAGGATGAGTTGGTTAAACGTTTGTTGCTTCGCGGTCAGAGTAGCGGTCGTGCCGACGATCAAGACGAGTCTACCATCAGAAATCGCTTTCAAGAATATCAAAACAAGACCCTTCCCTTACAAGGTTTTTATCAGTCACAGGGTAAATATCAAGGGGTTCAAGGAATCGGTGAAGTGGGAGCTATCTACGATTCTCTTTGCGCTGAAATCGATAAAGTATTGGGATGAGGGCGTTTTCCGAAGCGGTAAAATGGGTTTTTTTAGACCTCGACAATACGCTTTGGGATTTTGATGCCAATGCCGAAGAGGCGATCAAAGAATTATATCATCGACATGAACTGCATCTACATTGCGATTTTCATGTGGATCAATTTTTGGCCTTGTACAAAGACGTAAATGCTGCGTATTGGCTGCGTTACGAAAAGGGCGAGGTGACAAAAGAGGTGCTACGTACGGCAAGGTTTACGGATACATTTAATGCCATGGGTCTTGAGGCAGCTTTGCAACCAGCAAACGTTTGGCAGGAGTATTTGGATATCTGTCCGATTATGACTCGCATGATGCCGGGGGCTCTGGATTGTTTGGCGGAATTGAAGAAAAAATATCGCATCGCATTGTTAACCAATGGGTTTGAGAGGACACAGCAGACGAAGATTTCTGTTTCTGGAATTGGCGAATTTGTTGATTTTATGATGACATCGGAATCCGTGGGGATGGCAAAGCCGGATTCACGGTTTTTTGCTTTGGCATTGGAAAAAGCGGGTTGCAAAGCGCAGGAAGCGGTGTATTTGGGTGATACTTGGCATACGGATGTGGAAGGTGGAATGGGGGCAGGCATCGTATCGTATTGGTATCGAAGAGGTCAGGATCGTCGTGAGTTGCCTTTGGATGATTCCAATTTTGGCGGCGTAGTAGATGATTTGATGGATTTTGCCCGGTTGTAAAATGGATTGTTAGTTTCGGCATCGGTCAAACCCTTCGCAACGCTGTGGCTGCCATGAATGTGATGTCCGCGAAATTTCGTATTTTTGTATTAATGAAAAATTCGTTGAATCGCTTCGGCGCCTTGTTGGGCATTGTGTTTTGTAGTGTTGGAACTTTGTTGGCTCAAGGTTTTGAGTTAGAAAATGGAAAAGGTGAACATACGTTTTACCCCAATGCCGATATGCCGGTGGATTGTACCATTCACTTCAAGAATCTCAAAAAAACGCCCATCGTTTTTGCTTATGAAAAAGTGAGTGTCGATTTCCCTGTGGTTTGGGATGTGTCTTTTTGCGATAACAGAAATTGTTTCGCTACATTTTTGGACAAGGACACTTTTGCAAAGGTGGCTCCCAATGGAGAGGCTTCTTTGAAGATTACTGTTTTCCCAAATGGTAAGGCAGATACTGCTGTGGTGAAATATGCATTGTGGGATTATGACAATGCATCGGATAGAGATACCATTATTTGGAATATCTACATTCGTTGGGGTGCTGATACAAAAACATGGATTACTGAGGCGGTACAAGTGTATCCCAATCCTGTTGTTGATGTATTGAACGTTTCTGCTTTGGGCGATGTTGCTTTTGATGTTGTAGATTCAAAAGGTGCGGTTGTGAAGCATGTTGTGCCGGTTGCTGGCCGCATGAATGTTTCTGAGTTCGCCGCAGGTTTGTATTTTATTCGTTGCCAATCTGAAGGCAAAGTGCAAACGATTTCATTTGTAAAGAAATAATTCTAATTTTCCACTGGATTCGGCATGTTAGGCATTCCAGTATGGTCGTGGACAATTGTTCTTTTGGCAGCCGCCGGCCTGTCTGCTTTACATTATTATACAATTTTACGCAATCGTGGCTCCCAAATTTGGTGGGTGGCTTTTGCACTGCGCGCAATTGGATACTGCGGTGTGTTATTGTTGTTGTTCAATCCTTGGTGGCAGCTGCAAGAGGAAAAGGTAGAGACACCCGTTTTGCTGGTTTACGAAGATCGAAGTGCTTCGGTTGATTCAGCATCGCTCGAAAAATGGAGGTCGATGTCTACGGAGATCGCATCGATGAAAAAAATGCGGATTCAGCGTTTTGGCTTTGCCCACGATGTTTTTTCTGGTGATTCCGTATCGAATAAAGATAAATTTAGAAGCAACTTGTCAGCCGTAATGCGCCATGCTACAGCTAAGTCGGTGACGGCTCCTTTGGGCGGGATGGTGATAATGACCGATGGGATTATCAATGAAGGGTTAGATCCTTTGATGGGTTCGTTGCCACCGCATACGCCAATCATTGCGGTGGGTGCGGGGAATACTGCGCCGAGAATTGATGCGCTGGTGGGCGGGATGCTTTGCAATGAAGAAGTCTTTTTGGGTAATTCATTTGCGGTGGAGGCGAGCATCCGTGCGGTAAAATTGGCTGGTGAGTCTGTGATTGTTCGATGCTTGGTTGGCGAGGAAGAAGTGGGTCGTTTGATTTGGTCGGTTGCGTCGACATCGGATTGGAAGCGGGTGAATTTTGATATCAAACCAAAATCGGTGGGGTTGAAACGGGTGAGTATCGTAGTGACTCCATTAAAAGGGGAATTGAATCTTCTAAATAACAGCCAAACGAAATATGTGAAGGTGGTGGATGAGCGCAAGAAAGTAGAGATTTTATTTGCTGCGCCGCATCCAGATGTTTCGGCCGTTGGTAGGGCTTTGGGTAGTAAAGGTCAGTTTACTTGCGTTGCAAAGTCTAAGAATGATCGTAGCAATAATGCCGATGTTTACGTGTTGCATGGATGGAATTGGTCAGACAAGTCGGATTTGGAATGGTTATCGGGACAGTTAAAGCGGGGCAAGGCGGTATGGATTTTTGCAACTCCGGGGATGCAATGGGGTGGTTTGGGTAGCATTTTTGGTGTGAATTGGGGTTCGGTTTCATCCATTTGGCAAGATGCGCAACCTCAATGGAACGAGGGTTTTTCTGGATGGAGTCCAACATCGGAAGAGGGGATGCGATGGGGAAATATGCCCCCTGTAAAGTCGCCGGTGGTGAAGTTGACGTTGCCGGTGGGTAGTTCGGCGGTGTTATGGCAAAAGTGGGGTGGTGCAGCAACGCAGTTGCCGCTCATGTCTACGTGGAAAGTTGGGAATGCGGGGGTAGGCATGTTTTTTGGTGAGGGTTTGTGGCGTTGGAGGATCGAGGATCGCAAGGACGGCGAGGGGAAGGTTTTTGATGCTTGGGTGAGGCGGATGACGGGTTTGTTAGCGGCTGGATCATCGGTAAAAAAATCCTTGGAAATTTCGATATCGAAACAGCAATTCGACCTTTCGGAGGAAGTGATTGTTCGCGTGATTTGCAGAGATAAGGCGGGGGAATTGGATGATGCGATTCCAAGAACGTTGCGCATAGGAAAAGTGGGTGAATTGGGGCGTGATGAATTGACGTTGGTGTCGTTAGAAAAGGATAAAGGTGGATGGCGAGGCGTTGTGACGGGTTTGGGTGAGGGCGAGTATAAACTGATTGCGGAGGGTGGGATTGATCGAACCACGGTGGAAAAGCAGATTGCTGTTGTGAATCAACCGATGGAAATGATGGATTTACAGGCGAATCATGGGTTGTTGACATCGTTGGCAACGAAATCGGATGGCGGATTTTGTAAGGTTGGCGAGGTGGATGCGTTTCGTAAGTTATTGAATGACAAGTTGAATCAGGTGCCGGTGATGCGACAGGAAGTGAGCAATAAGCATTGGTGGGACTCGGTTTTCTGGTTTATTGTCATCGTATTGTGTTTTGGTGGGGAGTGGGGAATTCGTCGTTGGATGGGTAAATACTGATTTTAGCAAAACAATCCCGAACTTTGTGCAATGGCACGTATTGTGGTGGGAATGAGTGGCGGGGTGGATAGCTCCGTGGTGGCTTTGTTGTTAATGCAGCAGGGTCATGAGGTGATTGGTTTGTTTATGCGGAATTGGAACGATGCCAGCGTTACTTTAGAGGATGAATGTCCTTGGATCGAAGACAGCCGCGATGCGATGATGGTTGCCGAGCATTTGGGAATTCCATTTCAGGTGTTGGATTTGAGTGGGATTTACAAGGAGCGGATCGTTGATTATATGTTTGAGGAGTATGGGAAGGGGCGGACGCCCAATCCGGATGTATTGTGTAATCGTGAAATCAAGTTTGATGTTTTTTTGGATGAGGCTTTGAAGTTGGGTGCAGATTTTGTGGCCACGGGGCATTATGTGCGGAAGGAAGTTGTTTTGGTTGACGGGGTTGAGGAGTATCGATTGATGAGTGGGTTGGATAATAACAAGGATCAGAGTTATTTTTTATGTCAGTTGAATCAGTTTCAATTGAGTAAGGCGTTGTTCCCTATCGGGGATTTGGAAAAATCTGAGGTAAGGAGGTTGGCCGCCGAAGGCGGCCTGGCCACCGCGACAAAGAAAGACAGTCAGGGGCTTTGTTTTATTGGGCATGTGAGTTTGCCGGATTTCTTGCAACAGCAGCTCAAGGTTAAAGAAGGCGAGGTGATAGAGATTGATGTAAATGGAATTGCAGCGTCAAGAGAGTTGGATCGCATGAAAAATATGGCGGGGTTGGATGATTACCATCAGTGGCACTCAAAATTTTCATCATCCGACGGTCGGGTTGTTGGTAAGCATCAAGGGGCACATTTTTACACTCGCGGACAACGTAGAGGATTGCAAATTGGAGGCAAGCCGCTGCCTTTGTTTGTGTTACAAACAGATGTGATAAATAATGTCATTTTTGTTGGACAAGGCGAGGATCACCCAGGGTTATTGTCGATGGGATTGTTTGTACTCGAAAATGAGTCGTGTTGGGTCCGGCCAAGTATGAGGTATAAAGTGTTGAATTCTAGTGAGTTGATGTGTAAATATAGGTATCGACAAACATCGGTTTCATGTGTTTTGCAAGTGCATGAATTGGGTTATCAAGTGGTGTTTCAGGCACCTCAGAAATCAATAACTTCGGGTCAGTTTGTGGCTATTTATTTAGATGATGAAATTGTATTTAGCGGCGCTATTTTCTAGATGTGGAAAACGAATTAAGAATTATGTCATAAAATTGTCATTAAATTAGGTTTTAAGGCAACGAAATTGACTTGAATTGCGTTACCTATGGGTAACGCATAAAATTATTTTTATATAAATGAAATCTACCTTAAAATCGGCCTTTTTGGTCTTGCTTTTTATTTTTACTTTTTGCTCCAAATCTGGGGCTCAAATAACATCTACTGGAAAGATCTTCTTTATGAGTTTCATGGAAATGGAAACCAGAAGTGGCGGATTACCAGATACTTTA
>JBEEMF010000065.1:0-16555 GCA_041192805.1 Bacteroidota bacterium
CATGAAAGTAAGAACCGCAGTAAAAAAGCGCAGTGTAGACTGTAAAATCGTACGCCGTAAGGGTAAGGTGTATGTAATTAACAAGAAGAACCCGAAATATAAGCAAAGACAAGGATAACCATAATGGCTAGGATAGCAGGGATAGACATTCCCAAAAACAAAAGAGGCGTAATTGGCCTAACCTACATCTACGGAATTGGTAGTAGTAGAGCTGTCTTGATTTTGGATCAAGCAGGAATTAGTCATGACAAGAAGGTGAATGAGTGGAATGACGATGAGTTGTCTTCGATTCGTAATTTTATCACTGCTAACATCAAGACCGAAGGTGAATTGCGTTCAGAGGTGCAATTAAACATCAAGCGATTGATGGATATCGGTTGTTATCGTGGACAGCGTCACCGGAAAGGGTTACCAGTTCGCGGACAGCGTACTAGCACCAATGCACGTACTCGTAAGGGTAAGCGTAAGACAGTTGCAGGTAAGAAAAAAGCCACTAAGTAATCCATAGTATCGAAAAGAATCATGGCAAATACGAATAAGAAAAAAGTTCAAAAGAAGAAGGTAAAAGTTGATCCTATGGGTCAGGTGCACATCCGTGCTACTTTCAATAATATTATCATCTCAGTTACGAACGTAGACGGACAAGTGATTAGCTGGTCGTCTGCCGGTAAAATGGGATTCAGGGGTTCTAAAAAGAACACACCTTACGCAGCTCAGGTTTCTAGCTTGGATTGTGCCAAAGTTGCTTACGATGCAGGTTTGAGAAAGGTTGATGTTTTCGTTAAAGGTCCTGGAAGCGGTCGCGACAGTGCGATTCGTAACCTTCAAACCGTTGGAATTGAAGTTATATCTATCACTGATATCACGCCAATGCCACACAACGGATGTCGTCCACCTAAGCGTAGAAGAGTTTAATTAATTAGAAGAAAACACCAATGGCAAGATATACAGGTCCAAAATCAAAAGTTGCTCGACGTTTCCGCGAACCTATCTTCGGAAAAGATAAAGCACTTGAAAAGAAGAACTACGGTCCAGGTCAACACGGCAATTCTCGTCGTAAGCCTAAGAAATCGGAGTACGCAGTTCAATTGGCTGAGAAGCAAAAAGCCAAATACACTTATGGTGTATTGGAGAAGCAGTTCCGTAACACCTTCAAGCGTGCGGCTGCTAAAAAAGGAATCACTGGTGAGAACTTGTTAAAGTTCTTGGAAGCTCGTTTGGATAATGCCGTATACCGTATGGGTATCGCACCAACCCGTCGTGGCGCCCGTCAGCTGGTTTCTCACTGTCACATCCTTGTGAATGGTGAAGTAGTGAACATCGCGAGCTATCAATTGCGTCCAGGCGACGAAGTTTCGGTACGTGAGCGTTCAAAGTCTTTGGAAGTAATTACCAATTCAGTGAGTAAAGTAAACAACCGCTTTAGCTGGATCGATTGGAATGGAAACGAAATGAGTGGCAAGTTTTTGACTTACCCGGAGCGTTCTGAAATTCCTGAGAACATTAAAGAGCAGTTGATTGTCGAACTTTATAGCAAATAATAATAACAAAATCATGGGTGTAATACCTTTTCAAAAACCGAATAAAGTGGTGATGCACAAAGCCACCGATTTTCATGGAGTATTCGAATTCTCTCCATTGGAAAAAGGCTATGGTGTTACCATTGGAAATGCAATGCGCAGAATTCTCCTTTCATCGTTGGAAGGTTATGCCATCACCTCTATTAAAATTCAGGGTGTAGACCACGAATTCAGCACCATCAAAGGTGTAACTGAAGACGTAGTTGAGATGGTATTGAATATGAAGCAAGTTCGTTTCAAAGCCAACTCTTCAACCGAAGAGCAGGAGAAAATCTTCATCAGTGTAAAAGGCAAAGATCAGTTCTTGGCTGGGGACATCGGACGTTATACAAATGCGTTTAATATCCTTAATCCTGAGTTGGTAATCTGCAACATGGAGCCCACTGTAAATTTGGAGTTGGAAATCACCGTTGGAAAAGGTCGTGGTTATGTACCCGCCGAAGAAAACAAAGTGAAAGACGCCCAAATCGGAACCATCGCAATCGATTCTATTTATACGCCAATCCGTAACGTGAAGTATAGCGTTGAAGATTTCCGTGTAGAACAAAGAACAGATTACGAAAAACTGGTAATGGAGTTGAGCACAGACGGTAGTATTCATCCTGAAGAAGCCATGAAAGAGGCTGCTAAGATTTTGATTCAGCACTTTGTATTGTTTAGCGACGAGAACATAATGCCTGAGTCGAAAGCTAGCAAAGCAGTTGAAGAAGTTGACGAAGGATTCTTGTCGATGCGCAAAATCTTGAAAACCCCATTGGCCGATCTTGATCTTTCTGTTCGTGCATACAATTGTTTGAAAGCAGCAGAAATCAGAACATTGGGTGAGTTGGTTAACTACCATATCGACGATTTGTTGAAGTTCAGAAACTTCGGTAAAAAGTCGTTGTCGGAATTAGAAGAGTTTGTTCGTGAAAAAGGCTTGCACTTTGGAATGGACGTTGCTAGATACAACATTAACGAAGATTAATTAAGAGATGAGACACGGAAAAAAATTCAATCACTTAGGAAGAACAGCCTCTCACCGCGCAGCTATGCTGTCGAATATGGCCTCTTCTTTGATTATCCATAAGCGTATCGTAACAACTGTTGCAAAAGCAAAAGCGTTGCGTGTTTACGTTGAACCTATCATTACTCGTAGTAAAGAAGCTACCACCCACAACTACCGTACTGCATTTTCTTATTTGCAAGACAAAGTTGCTGTAACTGAATTGTTCACAGTAGTAGGTGGTAAAGTTGCAAGTCGCCCAGGTGGTTACACTCGTATTTTGAAAACTGGCAATCGTGCTGGTGACAATGCGGAAATGGCTATGATCGAATTGGTTGACTTCAATGAGTTCTTCGAAGGATTCAACGAGGATAAGAAAAAGTCTACTACTCGTCGTTCTCGTCGTGGTGGTGCATCAACGCCAAAAGTCGCTGCTCCAAAAGCGGAAGTTGCTGAAGCTGTTGTTGTTGCCCCTGCTATTGAAGATGCCGTTGTTGAAACAGTTGTTGCTGAGGAAGTTGTTACTGAAACAATTGTCGAAGTTGCCGCTGAGGAAGTTGTTGTTGAAACAGTTGCCGAAGTTGCCGCAGAAGAAGTTGCTGCGCCTGCAGAAGAAGCTGCTCCAGAAGCACCTGCTGATGAAACTCCTGAAGCACCCGCTGCTGAAGAAGGTTCTGAGGAAGAAACAAAGTAAAAATGCATTCTACTTTATAAAAAAGGCCACCCAATTGGGTGGCCTTTTTGTTTGATATCATCTCTAATGGCCAGATCCTCAGATTCAAAGATTACTCGTTCTTCACAGGAACTAACATCATATTGAAGTATCAAACTAAAATTCGGTCCGTGTGCCTAAGTATTAATCTTTAGATTTCCCCTGAAGAACATCTTCGGTAATTCCCAACTCCGCAAGGATATGGTCCGCCTTGGATACATATTTCATTACAAATAGGGCATAACGGATATCGCAACCAATGGAACGACTGTAATTTTCATTCCAAGCGTAATCATTAATTGTGGCGGTAAAGCTTCGGTCGAAGTTGATTCCAATTAATTCCCCACGATTGTTCAAGACCGGAGATCCGCTATTTCCACCTGTAGTATCGAGATTATAGAGCATTCCAACAATCACTTTGCCAGTTTCAGGGTCCTTAAACACCGGTGCGATGTCCTTAATTCTTAAGTTGTCGGCAACTACGCTCGGTAATCTATAGTCTGGACGGGTATTTGCCTTCTCGAATACGCCATCCAAATAGGTGTAAGGCTTGTGTATTTCCCCGTCGTTTGGACTGTATCTCCTTATATATCCATAGGTTAGGCGTAAAGTTGAATTTGCGTCTGGAATGAACTGTGTGGCTTTGAAGTCTCTGCGCATATCTAAATACACAGGCATAGCCGCTTTGATGATCTCTTCAATTTTTGCGGATTGGGTACTTACGGGTCCGGTGATTCGATTGACCAAACGACCCCATTGGCTCAAAGCGTCTTCTTTACAAATGGATTTGTCCCACCATTTTGCGTTGTATGTGGTTTGATTCGCTTCTGTTATAGAATTAGCGGCTGATTTGGCTGCTTCTGCTATGGCTTTGATCTCTGAAATTTGATTGATGCGTGTTTGGGTTGCTGCATTTTTTGCCCATTCTTCTGGCGACTGTCCCTTAAGCATTACTTTCAAGCGGCTGTTGAAGTAGTCTTGATTATCGCCAAACATGTTGCTCTGATGATATTTTTGCGCAATTTGATTCGTATGTTTCATCAGTTCGATACCTTCAATTGCCATTTTTACGAGTACTCGCTTTTCGAGTTCCTGATTAAGTGGGATTTCAATCGTACTCAATTGCTTGCTTAGACTCGTTAAGATGGCTTTTTTAGCATCTGCCAAACTAACCACTTTGGAGGCAGCCCCGATTAAATTGGGTTTTTCAGCGTTGTTGGCAAGAATTGCCCATTGCATACGAGCATTTTCAATGGCAGCAATTGCATAACTATATTTGCTTTGGTTGTTAGTGAATTGGGTCCAATACCGAATATCCTTTGTAGCCGTTTTGATGTCCCACTGATTTCTTAATGTGTCGATTGCAGCAACACCAAATTGTTGGTACCTAGGCTGTTTTTTTGCCCATTCTTGCATTTCATTTTCTTCGTTGTTTCTTGCGTTCACCAATTGAGTTCTGCGCAGTCCTTGTATTTTACCACGATAATTCTTTTCTACGTTCTCCAAACTCTGGACGTCGCCGGCGAATGCCAATCGTTCTGCTTCATTGTTTTTGGTGATATCTTTGATTTGAGAGAGGTACCAAGCATAGAATCCTTGAACTTTAGGGAGGTTTACGTTCTCTTGGAAAGCCAAGTAGGGGGCTGTTTCGTTGCGGAATGTCCTACCTGGATAGCCCATGATAAAGACAAAATCGCCTTCTTTGGTGCCTTTTGGATTAATTTTTAATGTTTTGGCCGGTGTGTAAGGCACGTTCTCTTTGCTGTAAGCGGCGGGTTTTCCGTCTTTTCCCACATAAACTCTAACCAAACTGAAATCGCCGTTATGACGTGGCCATTCCCAATTGTCTGAATCTCCTCCAAATTGTCCAATGGTAACAGGGGGCGCTAACACCAATCGTACGTCTTTTAAGAATACATAGCGGAATAGGGTATAGGTCTTGCCGACAAACATTTCTGAGATTTCGATGCTTTTTTCTGGGTGTTTTGCAGATTCTGCCGCCACAATTTTTCCGATATTCTGTTTGATTTTTGTTGCCCGTTCACTGGGTGATGTGTTTACATCGATGTCCTGAAGTACCATTGCCGAAACATCTTCATAGCTTTCTGTGATTTTGCAGGGCATATTGATGGGGATTTCCTTTTCCTTGGTTTGGGCTACGAATCCATTTTCGAGATAGTTGTTTTCTACCGTACTCGCATCGGCCACTCCGCCGTAAACACAATGGTGGTTTGTGATGACCAATCCTTCTTTGGAAATGAAACTACCGGTGCAACCGCCCACTTTTACCAAGGCATTGGTAAGGCTGAGTCCTTTGGGATTGAAGATGTCTTCCCCTTCGAGTTTGAGGCCTGCGTTCTTTAAGTCAGTTATGTTGACATAATTCAAAGGGAACATCCCCTCTTCTGGTTTGTGCGATTGGAATACGAAAGCAACCAAAGCCAAAGCGAGGGTTGTTGGCGCCATTGATTTTGCAAATTTGGCAACAGTGTTTCTCATGTTTGGCAAATCTACCAAATTCTAGTGGGAGTCTTAGCATATTGCTATCGGAAGGCTTTACCTTTGTAGGGCATGTTTTCACAGTTTGTTTTTGTTGGATTATTCTTCGTTGTGCTAATGATTGGAATGCTCTGGGATTTGGGCGTTTTTTCAAAAACTACAGAAGTAGAGGTAACAGCCAAGCAGGCGATAAAGCATTCTGCAGTTTGGTTTAGTATTGGTCTTTTGATGACGGTTGCTGTGTATTTTTTTCACGGGCAGTTACATCAAATTGCTACGTTGCAGGATTTACAGCATTACGCAACGGAATACCGCGTTGATATCGATTTGGGTAGAGGATTTGACTATGCGATGGCCGATTTTTCTAGAACTTCATCAATTAGTTATCTGAGTGGATTTTTATTGGAATATGCGTTGAGCGTTGATAATCTATTTGTGATTTTATTGATATTTCAGTCCTTCAAAATGAATGGTCAAAATCAGAAGCGCATTTTGATTTGGGGTGTTATTGGCGCAATTGTACTGAGATTCTTCTTCATATATTTAGGTACAGAGATGGTCAGTCGTTTCGCATGGGTGATGTATTTGTTTGGCGCATTCTTGATCTATAGTGGATTTAAAATGTTAACGGCTGGCGAGGACAATTCTTTCGATACGGTGAATCACCCAGTGATTCGCTTTACACGGAGGTGGTTTAGAATTTGGGATAAGAACCCTGATGAAACTCGCTTTTTTGTTAGGAATGAAGGGTTGTTGTACGTCACGATTCCGTTCCTAGTGTTAATCATTGTGGATGTTACCGATGTGGTTTTCGCGGTGGATAGTGTCCCTGCGGTATTCGGTGTAACTACCGATCCGTATTTGGTATTTTTCTCTAATATTTTTGCGGTGATGGGACTTCGCTCATTGTATTTTTTACTTGGTGCAGGGATGGATCAGTTCTATAGTTTGAAATATGGACTGTCGATGATTCTAGTTTACATAGGACTTAAAATGTTATTAGAAAAATGGGCTCATCAGTATGGGTTTAATGAAATACACAATCTATTGATTATTATCGGAATACTTGCACTTAGCATTTTTTGGTCGGTTTGGTTCCCTAAAGAGAACTTAGATTCACCAAAAGAATAGGCAGTATACCACAATTTACCCACAATGTTTGAGCGCTTGCTCGAAATGTACGAAATTTGAATCCTTGAAGTGAATGCACAACTAACCCCCGCACTTTTAGTGCTACAAGATGGTACCGTTTTTCAAGGTACAGCCATTGGCAAGATTGGTACAACTACCGGAGAAATTTGTTTTAATACAGGAATGACAGGCTATCAGGAGGTGTTTACCGACCCTTCCTATTTCGGTCAGATCCTCGTTATGACATCAGATCACATAGGAAACTATGGAGTCCATGATGAAGAAATTGAAAGCGACGGGATAAAAATCGCTGGTCTTGTCTGTAAGAAATTCTCACACAATTATTCACGTAAAAATGGCTCCGATAGTTTGGATAGCTATTTTATGTCGAATGGATTGGTGGGCATCTCCGAAATAGACACTCGTGAATTGGTTCGTCATCTTCGCGATACGGGCGCCAAGAATGCAATTATTTCCTCGGAGAATTTTGATGTCGCTTCGTTACTTGAACAACTCAACGCAGTTCCTTCGATGGACGGTTTGGAGTTGGCTTCTAAGGTTTCAACGGGAGCGTTTCATACAATGGGGAATGAGGATGCGCCATTGCGTGTTGCTTTGTTGGACTATGGTAACAAGTTAAATATTTCCCGTTGTTTGGTAGATCGCGGTTGCTATTTGGGGATTTTCCCTTGGAATGCAACGGCGGAGGAAGTAATGGCTTGGAATCCGGATGGATTGATGATTAGCAACGGCCCTGGGGATCCAGCATCGATGGATTATGCGATTAAGGCGGTTAAAACGATAGTTGACTCAGGATTGCCAACTTTTGGAATCTGTTTAGGACACCAGTTGTTGAGTTTGGCGAGTGGGTTAAAAACATATAAAATGCACCACGGTCACCGCGGATTGAATCACCCTGTGAAGAATTTGGTTACCGGAAGAAGCGAAATCACAAGTCAGAATCACGGATTTGCCGTAGAATACGATGAAAATTTGAGTTCAACAGTTCAATTAACCCATATCAATTTGAATGATGATACGGTGGAGGGAATTGCTCGATTGGATGTTCCTGCATTTTCGGTGCAGCATCACCCAGAAGCATCGCCAGGTCCGCACGATTCTCTGTATTTGTTCGATCAATTTGTAGAAATGATTCAAAAACATAAAAAATAATCATGAGCGAAATAACCCATATTCAAGCAAGACAGATTTTAGATTCAAGAGGCAATCCAACCATTGAAGCAGAAGTGTTCACCGAAGATGGTGGATTTGGAAGAGCGGCGGTCCCATCAGGCGCAAGTACTGGTATTCATGAGGCTGCGGAATTGCGCGACAATGAAATGGATGTCTACCTCGGAAAAGGAGTTATGCAGGCGGTTGAGTACGTGAACGGTCAGATTTCTGAAGCGTTGGAAGGCATGGAAGTGTGCGCTCAAAATGAAATTGATGCCATGATGATCGATTTGGATGGCACACCTAATAAATCTAGGTTGGGTGCTAATGCAATTCTTGCGGTTTCTTTGGCATGTGCTAGAGCTGCTGCCGATGAATTGGGCATGCCATTGTACAAGTATGTAGGGGGTGTGAATGCGAATTTATTGCCAGTGCCGATGATGAACATCTTGAACGGCGGTGCGCATGCAGACAATAAGATTGATTTCCAAGAGTTTATGGTAATGCCGGTAAAGGCGGAGAGCTTCTCACATGGTTTACGCATGGGGGTTGAGGTGTTTCATCATCTAAAATCGGTATTGAAGTCGGCTGGGTATAGCACAAACGTGGGCGACGAAGGGGGATTTGCTCCTAATATTCAAAGCAACGAAGAGGCAATCGAAATTGTGTTGAGGGCGATTGAAAAGGCAGGATACCGTCCGGGTGAGGATATTTTCATTGCGATGGATGCTGCAACGAGTGAGTTTTACGATGAGAAGACCGGCTTGTATACCTTTAAAAAATCGGATGGTCGCGTGTTTACAGGTGATCAAATGGTAGATTATTGGGCGGATTGGTGTAACAAATACCCAATTGTTTCTGTTGAAGATGGTTGTGCTGAGGACGATTGGTCGAGCTGGAAGAAATTGACAGACGCGGTAGGAAGCAAGGTTCAGTTGGTGGGCGACGATTTGTTTGTGACCAATGTGGATCGTTTGCAGCGCGGAATCAATGAGGGTATTGCCAATAGTATTTTGATTAAGGTGAATCAGATTGGAACTTTAACGGAGACGTTGAATGCGATTCAATTGGCCACACGTCATTCATACAGCAATGTAATTAGTCATCGCAGTGGTGAAACCGAAGATTCTACGATTGCTGATTTGGCAGTTGCGATGAACAGCGGTCAGATCAAGACGGGTAGTGCTTCGCGTTCCGACAGGATGGCGAAATACAATCAATTGTTGCGTATTGAGGAGGAGTTGGGAGAGAATGCGATTTACGCGGGCAGTATGTTTAAGTATTGTTAAGATTTTAGATATAAAGAGAAAAAAGGCCCGCGAAGCGGGCCTTTTTTTATGCATAATTTTTGCGACTCTCGGTGTGATTCAATATCTTGCAATTTCATGCGTACGAGAATGTTTAAACAAGTGGTATTGATGGGGATTATTGCCATCAGCCTAAAAGCCAATGCTCAGAATTCAGCACCTATATTAACCAAAGCGAAAGTTCTTCAAACTGCCATGGATTTGGCGGCGGCGGGAAAATGGGGATTGGTGAAGGAAGATATGGCCGCCGCTCAGATTCAAGATTTATATCGTGATGGCAGCGGGGTAACTCATGCGTATGTTTTGCAAACCATTCAAGGTGTTCCCGTGATGAATGGTGTAATGGGTCTGCACTTTAACTTAAATGGTGATTTATTGTACTCTACCAATAGAGCGGTGGCACACGCATCGGATCACCTGATCGGGTCATTCGCATCATTAAATAAGGAAGTACTTGGCGCAAAAGCCATCGAACAAGAAAATGGATTGGCCCGCAACGTAATTTCCGACGGTAGCAATGAATCGTCGATTTTTCCTACAACCGGAATCAAATGGCAGCCGATGACCATCGGAACCCAATTCGATGAAACAAAGTTTTATACTCAAATGATGGCCTGGCCCAACGAAAAGGGAGATTTGATCGCCGCTCAGTATTTTGTGTTCTATAATTCTGCAACTTCAGACTGGGTGAATTTGTGGATTGATGCTTCGGGCAAAATTTTGCAACGACATAGTTGGACCGTTCATTGTACCCCGAAAGCGGTATCTGCCGAGGATAAAAATATTGCCAACCAAGCTTCATTATCGGCCCTGGAAGCAAATCGTCCGCTCATCGGAAAAAGCGTTTCTCAGAATTTATTGTTATCAGGTAGCAAGCCCTTGCAACGCCGTGGCGATGGTGCAACTTACAAGTCGTTCTCTTTCCCAACAGAAAGCCCTTTGTATGGCAGCCCTTCTTCTTTGACAAGTCCGGCAGACGCCCAAGCATCGCCTTTTGGATGGCATGATGTGGATGGCAAAGCGGGTGCAGAATATACAATTACTCGTGGAAATAACGTGTATGCTTCGGAAGATGTTGCTGGAAAAAATACGCCAGGTAAATCTCCGGATGGTGGTGCTTCGCTAGCCTTTAATTTGACCTATGATCCTACTGAGCCCAATCCCGTAAATTATCAAGATTTCGCCATTGGTAATTTGTTTGTGGTGAATAATTTGATGCACGACATTTCGCAACGTTACGGATTTGACGAACCCAGTGGGAATTTCCAGCGGACTAACTATGACGGTTTTGGTGCTCCCAATGATGCTGTGAATGCGGATGCTCAAGATGGTAGTGGTACGAATAATGCAAATATGTCGACCCCGCCCGACGGTTCTGCCCCTCGCATGCAAATGTTCATTTGGGATGGTGTAGGCGCTAAGGCCAACTTGGTTGTTGATAGCAAAGGAATTAAATATGGCGTAGGTATCACAGATGGCAATTGGGGTAAGAAAATCACCGCCGTGCCTACCAAAGGAAAAATGGTGTTGGTGAAAGACAATGTAAATCCCGTTACCAATAAATGTTGCACGGGTTTAACCAATAGTGCGGAATTAAAGGACAATTTTGCAGGCATCGTTCGTGGCGGATGCACCTTTGTTCAAAAAGTATATCGTGCACAATCAAACGGAGCAACGGCTGCAATTTTATTGGATACTTCTGCTGCTGATGCTGTGATTACGATGGCAACTGATAACACCGCGCAAGCGAGCAAGGTAACAATCCCCGTAATATTTGTACGCTTTTCAAATGCCAATGAATTGAGGGCATTTTTGGCCGATTCTTCGCTGAATATCACGTTTTATGATAGTTCTGCGTATGCTAAAAAGACCGATAGTGATTTGGATTTGGGCGTAATGGGTCATGAATACACCCACGGGATTTCTATTCGTTTAACATGCGGCCCTTCAAATTCTAATGGCTTGAGCAATGCCGAGCAAATGGGCGAAGGTTGGAGTGATTTTATTGGATTGGCATTTACTGCAAAAAAGGGCGATGTGGGTTCTAAGCCACGCGGGGTTGGAAATTGGTTATTTGGCCAAGATCAAACTGGCGATGGCATTCGCACCTATGCATACTCAACCAATATGTCGTTGAATCCCCATACCTACGGAAATTTGGCAAAAGCTGCATCGGGTGTGCAAACTGAGGTTCATTACACTGGTGAAATTTGGTGTGCTATGCTTTGGGATATGTATTGGGGTTATGTAGATAAATACGGATTTGATGAGGACTTATACAACGGAACCGGCGGAAACAATCGTGCGGTACAAGTGGTGATTGATGCGATGAAGTTACAGCCATGCGGTCCGGGGTTTGTGGATGCGCGCGATGCAATTTTGGCGGCCGACAGTATTCGATACGGCGGAGCAAATAAGAAAATTATCTGGGATGCTTTTGCTCGCAGAGGTTTGGGATATTCTGCTGCACAAGGTAGCGCGAGTAACTGCGCTGATGGAGAAGAGGCGTTTGACTTGCCGCCAGTTCCAGCATCGCAAGTGAATCAAGTCGAACAGAGTTGGTTGAAAGTTCATCCCAATCCAGCGACAGATGTTTTCGTTATCGAGCCGATGTCGGTTTTGAAAATCGAATCAGCAGTTGTATTTGATATCAAAGGCGCGGTTCATTCGGTTCAGACTACATCGTTGAATGGCGGCGGCTTGGCTTTGGATGTTCGCGGATTATCGTCGGGAATTTATTGGGTTCAGGTAAAAGCGGGCTCAGAATTTGCTGCGATTAAGCTCGTAAAGCCTTAATTTTATTTTCGGTATATTTGTAAAAATAAAAATCAAGGGTTGATGCGTGTTTGTGCGTTTTCGGTCTTGGTTTTTAGATAATTAGACCACTATAGTTAGGAATGTTAGAAATCACTTTTGCCTTAGTTGCTTATATATTGGGATCAATTCCCAATGCGATATGGGTGGGTAATCGTTTTTATGGCATCGATGTAAGAGAGCATGGCAGTGGAAATGCTGGAGCAACCAATGTGTTTCGTGTATTGGGCAAAGTGCCTGGTACGATCGTCTTGATTTTGGATATTCTCAAAGGCTATTTTGCTGTGAGATTGGCTGATGTGGTTGATTTTTTGTCTAGGGATGGTTATTCGGATCTGGCTTTGAGTCGTAACGATTTAAGCGGTTTGGCAGTGGGTGATCATAAATTATTAATGGTTCTTTTTGGCACCATGTCGGTCATTGGACATTTGATTCCCTTATTCGCTAAGTTTAAGGGCGGCAAGGGTGTGGCAACATTGTTCGGGATGCTGATTGCGTTGAATCCAGCTGTAGCGGGTTTGGCATTGGCCGTGTTTGTGGTTACCAATATTATCACGGGTTATGTGAGCATCGGCTCGTTATTGGCTGGATTGTCGATTCCGTTTTTATTTGTCCGTGTTTTTGGCGAGACTGATTTGAGTATTTTGATTTTCAGTTTTTTGGTGGCGGGTTTGGTTTTGGTTACGCATCGCAAAAATGTTAAACGTTTGATTGCGGGTGAAGAGACCAAGACGCGCATCGTAATGAAGCAAAAGAAATAAGCGTTTATGTTAATGGTGAATTCATCTCCCAAGATAAATCCGGAGGCGGTTGAGGAAACTTTGCTCGATAGTGGCTGGCAGATAGTTTTGTATAATGATGAGGTGAACTCGTTTGATTGGGTGATTGTAAATTTGATAAAATATTGCAATCATAATCGTTTACAGGCGGAGCAGTGCGCTTGGTTTGTACACAATAATGGTAAATATGCTGTTAAAAACGGGGGGTACGATGATTTAGAGCCTGTTTGTAGTGCTTTGTGCGAAAAAGGTTTGTCGGCTCAACTCGAGGTGCAGTAAATTTGAAACATTATGAAAAAAGTATTTCCATCGGCTGAAGCGGCCATTGCAGACATAGAAGACGGAGCGGTGTTGATGTTGGGCGGGTTTGGGTTGTGCGGTATTCCGGAGAATTCGATAGCGGCTTTAGTGAAGAAGGGTGTAAAGGGGTTGACATGTATATCGAACAATGCGGGGGTGGATGATTTTGGAATTGGATTGATGTTGCAGGGCAAGCAGGTGAAGAAGATGGTGAGTTCATATGTGGGGGAGAATGCGGAGTTTGAGAGGCAGTTATTGAGTGGTGAGTTGGAGGTTGAATTGATACCCCAGGGTACATTGGCCGAAAGGTGTCGCGCCGCAGGCGCGGGAATCCCAGCTTTTTATACCCTAGCAGGCGTTGGAACCGAGGTTGCCGAGGGCAAGGAATTACGCGTTTTTGGCGATAAAACCTACCTAATGGAATATGCCTTTGATGCCGACTTCGCCATCGTGAAAGCATGGAAAGGCGATAAGCACGGCAATTTGATGTTTAAAGATACCGCAAGGAACTTCAATCCTATGATGGCTATGGCAGGTAAAATTACCATTGCTGAAGTAGAAGAATTGGTGGAGGCGGGTGAAATGACACCAAATGATATTCATGTACCAGGTATTTATGTGAATAGGATCGTTTTGGGAGAGAATTACGAGAAACGCATCGAACAGAGAACAACCAAGCCCAGAGTTTAAAGTTATGGGAGTTGAATTGCCGACATTGGTTTTTGCCACCAATAATCAACATAAGATTGATGAAGCGCAAGCCATCGTTCAAGGCAAATTGCATTTGATATCATTAAAGGAGGCGGGTGTAGAGATTGATGTGGAGGAAACAGAGACAACTTTTCGAGGAAATGCATTGCTAAAGGCTCAGGCTGTTTGGGAATTAACCGGTTTACCTTGCGTGGCCGATGATAGCGGTTTGTGTGTTGAAGCATTGGGCGGAGAGCCTGGTGTGTATTCTTCTCGATATGCGGGTGAGGCGGGGAATCATAATAAGAACAACGAAAAATTGTTGAATGAGATGCTGGAGAAGGCGGATCGAAGTGCATTTTTCACGACGGTTTTGTGTTTGGTGGGGTTGGAGGATACACCTATATATATAGAGGGCAGGGTAAATGGTGTGATTCTAACAGAAATTCAAGGTCAGGATGGCTTTGGATATGATCCATTGTTTTGTCCAGATGGTGAGAATCGTTCTTTTGCTGAAATGTCTGCAGCGGAAAAAAATGCGATGAGTCATAGAGGTCGGGCCTTTCAGTCTTTAATGGATTTTTTGGGATGATCAACGAGAGTTTTGACAATGGGGTCCCTCATTTGGCTGTGGTCGATTACGATTATCATTTGGAGCCAGAGCAAATTGCCCAATATGCGATAGAACCTCGCGATGCAAGCAAACTGTTGGTTTGGACTGGTAGCGAAATCAAGGATCGTAGTTTCCATGAATTAGATCAGGAATTGGGTTCGGACGTGTTGTTGGTTGCCAATGACACCAAGGTAATACCTGCGCGGTTGCATGCTTTGACATCGGGGGGGCATCAAATAGAGATATTTTTATTGAAACCTTTGGACCCGGAGTGGTTGAGGTGGGAGGCGATGATTGGGAATCGCAGGCGATTTAAAGAAGGGGATTCGGCATTGGTTTCGGGGAAGCTGACCTTGAAGTGGCTAAATCGGGAAGAGAATCAAGTGGAGTTTGAATTGCCATCTGGGTATACTAGTATGCCCGAGGCGATAGAGGATTTAGGGAAGGTGCCATTGCCACCATATATAGATAGGGGTGTTGAGGTTGGCGATAAAGAAAGATATCAAGCGATTTTTGCCCAGAAGGCTGGTGCGGTGGCGGCGCCTACGGCATCGTTACACTTTACACAGGAGTTGGAGCAGCGGATGTTGGGGAAGGGAATTGGGTTAGCGAAACTGACATTGCATGTGGGTGCGGGGACATTTAAGCCGATGAGTGGAGAGTTTTCGCATCAGCACGACATGCATTCGGAGCAGTTTGAGATAACCCAGGAACTTATATCGCAACTTTTGGACAGGGTTTATCCGAGGGAAATCATGAGCGAGGGGGATTTGGGACAAGAAAATAGGGTGAGTATGAGAGGGAGGGTAGTGGCGATTGGGACAACTTCGATGCGTGTTTTGGAGAGTTTGTATTATATCGGTGTCAGAATTTTAGGAAATCAGTGGATGGGAAGGGTGGAGACGGAGGATGCGTATTGTGATTTATCGGTTCGTTTGTTGAATCGGGAGGTGGATTTGAAAGAATCTTTATTGGCGATTCGGGATTTTTGTGATGGTTGTGGTGGCAGTTTGAAAGGTGAAACGAAGATTTTTATTGTTTCGGGATTCAATTTCCGGATTTGTGATGGGTTGATTACGAACTTTCACCAGCCAAAATCTACGTTATTGATGTTAGTTGATGCGTTTTTGGGAGGGAAGTGGCGGGTGATATATGGGCATGCGCACCGTGAAAGCTATCGTTTCCTTAGCTATGGCGATGGTTCTTTGCTTTGGCGATATTTTTTTTAGGGGGGTAAACGATTGAATGACTAGGTGTTGGTGAAAGCCTTTGGATTATTTTAGAGAATGTATTTGAAAATGCGAAAAATGATAGTACTTTTGCATCCCGTTCTGATAGAGACGTCCACCGATTTGGGCAGATAAAAAATTCTTTAAGTTTTATTTGTTTAGAGAGAAAAAACATCACTATCTTTGCGACCCCGTTCTGAAAGTTACGAAGTGCCAAAAACAAACAAACGTTTAAATAGGCCGAGTTAATTTTTTAAAAATTAAATTTGGTTTCATCAAAAACAAGTTGTAGTTTTGCACCCCGTTTCGGAAGGAACAAGGAAAAAAGCAATAAACGAACCTTCGGGTTTGAGTTTATAAAGTTCTTTGAAAGATACAGAGTAAGGAATAACAAGCCACCCAAAATTATAAATACTTTGGGAAGCCGGATCAAACAAACATTTTACAATGGAGAGTTTGATCCTGGCTCAGGATGAACGCTAGCGGCAGGCCTAATACATGCAAGTCGAGGGTGATTATCGGATTCGTCTGATATGAAACCGGCGCACGGGTGCGTAACACGTATGCAACCTACCTTTAACTGGGGTATAGCTCAGAGAAATCTGAATTAATCCCCCATAACACTACGACATGGCATCATGATGTAGTTAAAGCTCCGGCGGTTAAGGATGGGCATGCGGTACATTAGCTAGTTGGTGAGGTAATGGCTCACCAAGGCTACGATGTATAGGGGGTCTGAGAGG
>JBEEMF010000066.1:0-3681 GCA_041192805.1 Bacteroidota bacterium
CTCTATGCTTGCGGGTCTTCAGGGATTGAGGTGAAGCTGATTCCCGTACGGGCTGGTCAAGGCTCCGGTACGGATGGCAATTTTGAATTCATTAATAAAGAGGGGAAGATTGTGATCAACCCTCAGTTTAGCGATGCCGGTATTTTTCGCGATGGGCTGGCGTTGGTTAAAACTACCGGAGATAGCCCTAAGTACGGGTTTATCAATACGGATGGAAAATTTGTAATCAATTCGATTTACAATAGCGCCACGAGTTTCAGTGAGGGACTGGCTTGGGTCGTGAAGGAAAATGGAGCCCCAGAAGCGATCACCACAGCCGGTAAAACGGCCTTTATGCTGAAGCAGGCAGATGAGGTACGAATATTTCGTGAAGGACGGGCTGCCTACAGCATAGTGGACACCAGTGGATCGAAATGGGGTTTTGTGGATGATGAGGGGGCTACCATCATTAACCCGCAATTCTCAAATTGTGGTTCTTTTTCGGAGGGGCTTTGTGCGGTTCGTAACAGTGAGGGCAAATGGGGATATGTAGACAAGAAGGGTACCTTAAAGATCTCTCACCAATTTCAGAGTGCTGCAGAGTTTGTCAATGGCATGGCCGTTGTGGAGTCGGGCGATAAATATGGCGCCATAGACAAAGACGGCAAATTTGCAATCAATCCACAGTTCAAGAATATGGTTTCGGATGGCAAAATATTTAGGGTATATCAAGATGAGAAATGGGGATGGTGTGACGACAATGGGAAGTTTTTAATCAATGCACAGTTCGAAGAAGCGATGAATTTCAACAATTCAAACTTGGCACCCGTTCGATCCGGAAAAGAATTTGGATACGTAGACCGAGAAGGCAAGTATGTGATTAATCCTCAGTTCAAGCGAGTGCTCCCGTTTGTGAATGGAATTGCCGCCATCCAAAATGGGAATGAAGAAATCGGATTCATTGATGAGCAAGGAAAGTTTGTAATCAACCCCCAGTTTAATCGTATCAGCGAGGACTATGCTGAATATGCGGTTGGAAAAACCACATCATTCTATTCGGTTGAAACCGACCTGTTTGATATATCCGTCATTACAACCCGTGTAAATCTTGAATCACCCGAAGGGCTAAGCGCCAGAAGCACGATGAGTGATGCTGCAAACAAGTTTGGCAAAAGCTACAGCGATTTCAGCCTGTACACATCAGAACACCAAATGCTATCCTACAGCAACTTAAACCGAAACATCAGCATGGACTTCTTCGTCATGGGCGATCCGTCAAAAGATGAAGTCGTTTCTTCGGGTTACTATCCATACACCCAAAAGGTGTTCAACGCCGACGCGTCAATCACAGGCTTTGCCTATCGTTTTCATTTGTCTGCAAAAGGTTATGGAAAAGGCAAATCCGTATTAGAGGCAATTGATAAGCTCGTCGCTGGTGCCGGATATGTGAAAGATGTGGCCTCCTCATCCCTTACTGATTATTCTGGAAATAGCCTATTCAATAAAGGCAACAAACAGATCATAACAAGATGGGAAGATGAAAATATCATCTTATACCTAAACCTCCAGCCTGTTGAGGCAGCCACTGCACCCGCTGCTGACACAACAGCTGCCTCTTGGTAAAAAGAGGTATATAACGCAATCAGCCCATTGTAGCTGCATCCATCAACTATTGGGGGCCATAATGCACAAGCCCCGTCACGAGCAATCGAGACGGGGCTTTTCTTTATCTATCCGAGCGTTAGCGTAGTTGTAGAATTCGAGGAAAGGGGGTGCATTTCAGCTGATCGAATCATATGCTATTGATGAAATTATTAAATTCAGCCTTTGCCGTGGTGTTATCTAACAGGGCCGTATGCCCACCAGGTACTTCAATAAAATGTCTGATCTTACACGGGGTACGGTTTAATATTTCTTGCTTGAAAGTGGGCCACGAAAACAATTGAATGGCGGAATCATTAAGTCCTTGTATAAACAAAATATCTGCCTTAAATCCATTGGTGAAGTTTAGTAGTGAACGCTCAGCGTAGGCGGTGGAATTTGTGCTGGTTAGCCCATAAACATTTTTTAATTTGGTGCAAGTAGTGCTAGATTGTACTTGACCATTTTCTTCAAGGCCACATCGGTAAACAAGATTGAGTGGGCCTGGTGCATGCGCAATCAACCCATTTGTTTGATGCATGGTATTCAACCGGGTAACCAAATAGCCCCCCTGGGAGTGTCCGGCTCTAAAAAGATTTTTCCAACAGTAATGCCTAATTTCTGATTGGCATTGTTCTTTACCCATAACAAAGTTGCTTCGGCTTGTATTATGTTACCCCCCATCAGGATCTGCTCTTGAGGGTGTGCAACGCTTACGATCATCATATTCTTTCGCTCTAGAATACCCTTGAATTTGTCCAGTGTTGTGTTCTGCGCCAGGTCCTAAAACCGACCTGACATGGCAAACACACTGAAGATCCTTTACTGGCTGCGCAAAAAAAAGACCAACAAGACCGGTCTATGTCCACTGATCATTCGCATCAGCTACCAACGAATGAAAACTGAACGAGCTACCGGGTTCTACATCGACCCGAAAAACTGGAATACCATACTTCGGGATGATTTTTGCATTACCTACCGCATCACCCTCTCAGCTTTCACGTTTGTTTTGAACTTCCCCTATGCGAAATTTAAACATTTATTTAATGCGGTAAGTCAGGGATGGTAACTTTCTAATTTTGTTGTCAGGGCCTTTTGCTTTTATGTTGTCAAAAAGTATTGTTGATCCGGATTTGACATGTTGATTAATTGAAATTCTAACCAGGTTTTCGAACTCCGATCCTACCACAGATATTAAAATCGGATCAGAATCTGCTGTCATACATATGAAATCGTAACTGACAACGTTGTAATCAAAATCTAGGAGTGAGTTTCGTACTTCCGCAACAACCGTTTTTTGTGATGTCAAATCGGCAAGCGATATAACCTCCCCACTTTTATAGCCGCCAACATTCGCTTCTGGGGATGGAATATTTTGGGCGCGAAACACAGTTTTCCCAACAAGTTTATCCTTCACGTACGCTTTGATAACGCAAGTTCCAGCTTGGTTTACATAGACCTCGTATTTTCCATTTCCAATTTTCTTAATTTCTCCCTCCGCCCCTTCAATTTCAGCGATTACGTCTTTATCTAATCCTTCACTAGTGGCAATGCTGATTGTATTTTTTATTCCAATATGAAGAATATTCAAATTATCAATTGCAATAGCTAAAGTTTGAGAAATTGAAGGTTTTGTGCAAATAAATAAAAGTAGTGCAAGGATGTATTTCATTTTGTTTGAAATTTAAAATCTATAAAAGATATCGATTAATTTTGGTTTTTTAAGATTCCTTACGAGTGATTTAAATGTAAGATTTAAATTGGATATCCAATTTGTTATAAAATTAAAATATTCATATTTAATTATAGCTTTTGCTTGAGGCCCAGCAATAAATGCATCTATGGCTAGCAGCAGTACCACCTGTTACATCACATCCCTGAGTGCGACCCAAGAAGACCTGGCCCACAAATGCGGCACAACCAAAACCTATATATCCCGTATCGAAAACGATGCCAGCGACATCCGTCTTTCCACCCTGATCCGCATCATACAACAAGGCTTTGGAGGTAAACTGAACCTGTCGGTGGAGATGTAAAACACCAGCGTGGTTATCCTTGGCA
>JBEEMF010000067.1:0-30983 GCA_041192805.1 Bacteroidota bacterium
CCGATACAAAACTTAGAGAATATCGATCCAAGAATCTCATCAACGCCAATCTCCCCAGTAATACCGGATAACGCCCGAATCCCCTCACGTAAGTGAAACGCCAATAAATCGCCCGATAACCCCGAAGCCATCCCGTCCAACACCTGCTGCATTTCAGTTGCGCAGTGATTCAAGGAATCGGCATGACGGACATTCGTCACTACCGTTTGATCACCCACATCGGCCAATCCGCCCATAAATCTAGATTCCAAGGCCAAACGCAATGCCTGCACCGAAACCTTATCCTTGGCCGATACAAACCAAGGCGCCTCCAACCCCATCACATCCACCATATCAATCCAAGGTTGTTGGCTAAACTTAACCGCCAAATCCACCTTATTGCAAACCACCCAAACACGTGAAGTTTTCTGCTTCAACATCATCAAATCCTGTTCAGCCTCAGCCAAAGAACAACTACCCATATCCAACAAATACATCGTAGCACCCGCCTTTTCAACATGCGAAAATGTGCGCGCGATGCCCTCCTGCTCTATCACATCCGTTGCCTCCCGAATCCCAGCCGTATCAATCAAACGCAACATAAAGCCCTCAAAATTCAACTGCGCCTCGATGGCGTCCCTAGTGGTACCGGCAATCTCACTCACAATCACCCTATCCTCATTCAATAATGCATTAAACAATGTGCTCTTCCCCGCATTCGGTCGTCCAGCCAAAACCAACGCCAACCCTTTTTTGATCACATTACCCAAGGCAAAAGAGTCGCGAAGCGAAACCACCTCAGCCTGAATGCGCTCCACCAATAACTTCAATTCACTGCGCGATGCAAACTCCACATCCTCCTCCGCAAAATCCAATTCCAACTCCACCAAACTAGTGAAATGCAAAAGCCTATCCCTTAGTGCGGCTATATCCTTCGAAAAGCCCCCTTTTAGCTGTTTTAAGGCCAAATCATGGGCGATGCGATGCTCAGATGAGATCAAGTCGGCCACGGCCTCCGCCTGCGCCAAATCAAGTTTGCCATTCAAAAAAGCCCTTTGGGTAAATTCCCCAGGCTCTGCCAACCTCGCACCCTTGTCCATATACGCACGCAACAATCGCGAAACAATGTATTCGCTTCCATGCACCGAAACCTCTACCGTATCCTCACCCGTATAACTCTTGCTGCCCTTAAACAATGTAATCAACGCCTCATCCATCACCCCGTCACCATCATACATCGTGCGCAAATGTGCCGTATGTGTAGGTTTGTCGGCGACAGCTATTTTCAGCAACTCATCCGTTAGCTTTAACGCCGATGGGCCCGAAACCCTTACCACTGCAATGGCACCAACTCCAGCAGCCGTAGCCCTTGCAACAATCGTGTCGCTATGAAATAAATCTTGATTTGCCATTGCCTTTATTGGATCAATCCATTATCCCGAAAAATCTCTCTAATAGTTGATGATTTTCCAAAATAAATAGAAGGTGAAAATATTAATACCCCACAAAAATAAAGAAAGCCCCGCAGAACCTGCGGGGCTTTCTCAGCTTTATTCTAGATTTAAAAATTAAGGGGCTTTGCGAATCACGTTCACTGAACCATTTACCTTGTTAATCTTATCTTTTCCTTTGAATTGATATGTTAACTGGTAGAAGTATGTTCCCGACGGAACTTCAGCACCATCGTTATTTACTTTACCATTCCACTTCACTCCTGGATCTGAAGATTCAAATACGCGCTCACCGTAGCGGTTGTAGATGCGTAATTCAAACAATGATTGACCTGCAATTGGAACGCGGAATTCATCGTTCTTACCATCACCATTTCCAGGTGTGAATACGTTCGCCAACAAAATGAATTGGTTTACATAGACTGGCTTACACACTGTATCCTTACATCCTGTTGAATTGGTTACTTCTAAACAAATCCAGAAAGTATCAGTACCACTGTAAGAAGCACTTACAACTTTATCACTTCCAGCATAATCAACAATCAAAGGCTCTTTGGTCAATTTGATATTGCTCTGGTGATTATAACCCCAACGCCATTGTGTTCCATTGATATCAGTTCGAGTATAAGTATAATCCGGTGTCTTAGACGAGTCAATTGTGAAGTTTGAAACAACAGAATCAACAAGGAAGATGATATCGCCCATTACAGTAGGACACCAAGGCCTTGGATGACTAGGATCGTAGTCCGCGAAGTGCGATACCCTGATCCGACCTGGTGAGTTAAATCGCCATGCCATCTTTTTCTTATCCGTTGTAACCGTATCTACCTGACCGGTACTCAAATTCTCGAATCTCCACTTGTACGATTTCAAAATTGTATCTGAATTGTCGGTGAAATAGTTACTATCACCCGCACAAATTGCCATCTTGAGTACTAATCCTCTCACCGAATCACGTGGCAATACCGTTACGATAAATGCTTTTTGCGATGGGGTATCAGGGAATGTCGCAGGACAGAATTTGCGGATGTTTGGAGGCAAGATTAATGAGTCATACTGCTGAAGGAAAACATAGTATTTACCTGGCTTGGTGTAAGTATGATACAAGAATTTATCTTTCTTGTTATCTATCTTTCCATCACCCCAGAACCAGGTCCAATCAGATTTGCCAGACGCCGTATCAGTCAAATTACTAAACTGTAAGCTATCCCCTGCACAAATTGTGATTTGATTACCTGCTTTTGTGGTGAATTCAAACCTAGGACGTGGTCCAGGAATCAAAATCCAACGACTAAACGTATCCTCACAACCTTGGTCTGTCTTCAAACGATATTGAATTTTGAACCATCCGTTACGGGTGTATTTGTGTCCAATACGATCTGGCAAACCAGATTGATTTGATGCAGCCCTCTTGAACAAGTTATTTGAAGAATCACCCCAGTCAATATACCATTCTTTGATATAATCACACTGCATTGGTGTTGGACCATTACAGTTCTTCATTGCCCAACTACAAGGGTCGTGCATTATTGAACTATCAAAGAACTCAATTGCTGTGTTACAAGAAGGAACCGTTACGTTCAAATTGAACCTAACATCCAAACGGGTAATGAACAATTTACGGGTAATTGTATCCATACAACCGGTACTATCACCAGCAATGTTTCTAAAGACATAAACTCCTGAATCATCTTTGTAATACTTAGCAACGGATCCACCGCCTCCCAAATCAACCCAAGGAGACACACCTGAACCTACACCAGTACCACCCCAAGGCTGACCGCCAAAGATTGTGATTGGCTTGCTTTTATCATCATCCGCTTTGTTCCAATCCCACTTGGTGAAAGGCTCGCGGTTGGGTTTACCCTGCGCAGTTTCGGCCTGACGTGTTGGATCTCTCCAATAGTCTGTGAAATCCCATGTTCCAAAGTTGATTGGATCTGGGTGGAACATTTTATACTTAGGCAAAGCCTTCAAGTTCGTTGCCTGATCTTGACAAATGATACTATCTGGCAATTCCAATTCCATTGCAAAACCAACCAATACTGGGAATGCTGCAATGTCGTCACACTTTCCGTTAGATGAAGTCATAGACACGCTCACCAAGTGATATCCAACCCATTTCGGTATAAAACGATAAGAAGGATAATCCACACCACTCACTTTATTTATGTCAGTAGGACGAATTGTTGTATCGCGATAATGCAAAATCGTCATACTGTCTTTATTCGGAATGAAATAATAGCGAATGAACCTACCAAAACCAGTGGTATCAATACAACCATAAGCACCGGTTGCTGGCTGACCAATAACGCCTTTGTTATTCCAAATCATTTGGGCAATTTGTGCGGGTGACAAAGAGAATGGATCAAATCCACGGGCATCCAAACGCTCTTTCATTCTATCCCAAACAGCTGATACGTCTGCCCCTACTGTCCAAGCACTAATCTCAGCAGTGAAAATTGTATCTTTCTTTGTCAATTTGGTATTTCCATCATTCCAAATATCAGTACATGGAACCTGCACTGGATCTTCACCACCACGGGTTTGAATCACATAGTTATACAAACGTTTTGGATTTTTTCCAGGTATTTGTTGATATCTGAAATAATCTTCTTGAATATAACGGCGCCATCCTCTTGAGTATGACGGACTCGCATTACCCGTTTCAAATGACCAACGCAGTGATTTAAGATCATCTGTTTTGGTCTTATTGCCTGGTATCGGACGAACAATCACCGGATCTCCCTTACAAATCTTACGAATACCTACGGAGTTTGTCTTTGGAATCATTACCTCAAATGCAGGATCAATCATAGGGAAACATGCGAACTGCCTGTACCACTGCGTATCGCTACAAATAGGACGATCCTTGGTTGGAGGAGAAAAAGTACCCGGCTTGCGAACACCATTACCTACAACAATACCTACTGTAATACAACCACTCGGATCACACACCTGAGACGCAGAATACTGCTTAGAATATCTGCTCGGTGGATTACCTGCAGGCTGATATCCTGGATATGGCGGTCCTGGAGGACGTGAACCTGGTTGCAATCCACTCAACGGAACCCAACCATTTGGATTACAAGTTGAGTCAAAGTTGATTTCAATCATAGAGAAAGTACATCCTGGCTTCAAATCACTCAAAATAAACGTGATTCCATATTGTGGGTTCTTCGCACCCAAACATTCAATCGCATCTTTCAATAAACCTGACCCAACACCACCCGCATTGGCATGAAGCATCGCCAACGATTTGGTGGCTTCGTGTTCGCACTTCATTGGATGACAAGTATCTTTATGATTCAACTTAACGTTGTTACACTGAGGAATCTTTGAATAGTACAACTCGCGGTATCGCTTGTAATCGATGATGTAATCTGTGCCATAATTTAGTCCATTAAAACGACCCATCTTAGACATCAACAACATCTTTAATTTTGTAGGCTTTTCACCCTTCGCCAATCGAATTTTAAGTAATGGCAAAGGCAGCGTATCCCTACGAGTATAAGCATAGAAATTATACACAATCGAATCCGTCTTGCTTGTCAATCGGATAATATCCTTATCCTTAGCCAACACTGTCTTTGGTCCTACATATAATGTCTTATTAATATAAACGGAATCTTTTGAGCCCAAAGTAATCGTAACAGAATCCTCTACCAATCGCTCCCCGATTCCCTTCATTTTATAATAAGGCGCATACTTTTTAATTGCATTCTTATACTTTGTAGTCGCTGCAGTTGCAGAATCCGCACTGGTCTTAGGAACAAAAACAATGGTATCCAACACTACCCACAACGTATCCGATGCCCAAACCTGAATCTTTTTACATAGACCGGTTTTTGTGATGAAAATCGCATCTTCCATTGGCGATGTCTTAAACCTTTCCAACAAAATCAAATCCCATGATTTGTAGTAGTGCGTTGGCAATGTATCACGAGAGTACTGACAGTTCACAAAAACGTTTTTATTCCTAGTTACATCCGTAGTACACTTTGGCGCATAGGTATCACTAAAATCCCAGAGTCTAACAGCACAAACACGCTCACGCTTTAAGTAATCATTTCCACCCGCCGGTGCAATTGTTCCCCCTGCATAAACACTCTTGGTACCATTTGAGTTTTTCTCATTTCGCAGAGGCTTCTGCCAAACTTGCTTTGGAGTACCATTGGCATTCTTTTGGAATGTGTGACCTAACGTTCCATTCCACTTATAGAATGTACTATCATCGTCTGTAAAATCACGATCATTGTGATAGAAAGTTGAGAAGTTCTTAAAGTGAACCGTATCCATCACATCCTTTGGGCATTGGAATACCTCAAATTCTGCCAAACGATTTCCTGAAACTTCAATGGTTGAAACAGGACCCAATACGATGATGGTATCATAAGCTGATTTATTACCACAAATTGGGTGCGAATATGTCAAATTGATTAAGAAAGGCCCGAGTCCAGAGAAACCGTGACTTGTATTCCAACTCTTGTTATCAAAGTTCTGTGGTCCCGTGTTTGGATCACCAAAGTTCCATAACAAACCGGTAGCACCCGCTGGAGCTTGGTCTACACCAAAATCAATCTTTGCATCAGATATACATGCAGAATCTTTACTGGCCCAAATTACAGCTTTCGACTTAAATACAGAAGCTGCCGCCACAACCGTAAACGAATCTTTACAACCATCTATCGTTTCAATAACAACTTTAGAATTATAAGTACCCTGACCATAGAAAGTCTTTTTAATGGTTGGACCCCAATCAGTAGTGGTAGATCCATCACCCCAATACCAGGTGATTTTCTTCACCTGACTCTTGTCGATCCGCGAAATATTCTGAATGGTTGCCGTTACACTATCACAAGCTACGGGCTTATTACTCGTAAAACGCGCGCCAATCTTTTCACGCACTTTTACCGCACCTTTCAATTTCATTGTATCAACACAACCCCACTCATCTGTAACCTCAACAAAAATGTCGAAACTTCCGCCGCGCTCATCCTTTATAGAAAAACAGAAAGTTTGAGGCATCGTTGGCTTGGTATATTCAAACAATTGACCATCACTTACCAAGTAACGAATCTTCGCGATTTTTGAACCATTCTTGTTGAAAGAACTATCCGTGAAACAGAAAAGGTTCTTTTCAAAACACTGTTCGTACAAGTTTTGCAATTTCAACTTGATCGTTGGTGCCGTTCTTACCACCAAATTCAACGTTGACGTACACTTGGTACCATTGATTGTTGTGATGTAAGTAATCGTTTTGTTTCCCGCTGTTTTGAACGCGAAATTCAAGTTTTTCAACCCTGTTTGCGTACCTTCTCCGTTAAAATCCCAGTCATGGGTTGTACCGGCCGCTTCTCCATAAAAACTCACTGGAGTTCCTACGCATGGGGATCCGTTGTACTGGATTGTACACTGCGCCGCAGTGTCGCCAATCATAGCAAATGCCGCTACTAAAGTTAGTAGTGCACTTTTCATTATTGTAATAAAACCTTTCATTTTAGGTGAGTTTGCTTTGTGTAATCGGTCAAAAATAGAAAATTTGGTCCAATTTCCCAAGGAGTTGCCCGAATTATTTGGGTCCTGTGTAATATTATGAGTAAAATTCATATTCGATTTTTAAAATTGTGGGGTTGCTTTATAAATTAACTTAACGGATTTTCTGGCATACTTTAACGATTTATCACCGCTATATTTGTAGGATACAACTACGCGATAAACACCTTCTGGACAAACACTTGCGCCACAAAGACCCTTCCATCTTGCATCGTAGTTGTCCGACCTAAATATCAATCTATTGTTCAAATCAAAGACGCACATATCGAACATTTGAGGCTGTGCCATCCCAATATAAAATTCTTCATTAAATCCATCCCCGTTGGGTGTAAAAACATCAGGGACAAAAATATCTGTGGCATCACCCGCCGGCGAAATACTAACCGAAACTCTCTGACTGTCTCTACAAATCATAGAATATCCTCTGTCGTCCAAAATCCTACGCTCATTCAACATCCTAACAACAAATGTCCTTGTATGACCTACCCAATATTGATGCGAAACCCTTTCAACACCCACTTGATCGGTTAACATTTCCGAACGGTCACCGTCGGCCCAATCAACCCGCATTTTTTCATATTTTCCCTCAATACCCAACGAAACAATCCCACCAACAATATCGGCGATGACCGGCTTCCACTGATTTGCATACTGTTGACATGGGTTTGAATTCCCCATTGCCACTTTTGTAGGTTGGCCAAACTGATTCGAATTATCTGCCGGCACTTTAACGGACATTTCACTCGATGAATTTCCCCGAGGCACATTCGATGAATTCTCTATGCCCAATCCACCATTACCGCCCCCGGAATTTTCCACTCCCACATTATTTTTCACTCCAACATAATTCTTTCGAAGCACTGGAATCGTCCCCCCATAAGTGGCAACATCATCTGATTTATCCAGAGAAGTCGTCCTTGCATTTACATCAGAAGAACTATTTCCAATTTCAGCGTTGGTCTTAGCCGACAAACCAGCACCTTTATCCGAATTATTATCAATTCCCGCGGCTGTCTGATCCGAATTCTTGTCGACCTCTGGCCTTATCCCCGCATTCACATCTTTCACAGGGTTGACAGATCCTTTGCTGTTTAAGATAGCCGATACCACAAGGACCGCAGCCACCACTGAACCAAGTATGGCAAGGCTAGCCTTTGCCGACAATCCGAAAAACGTCTTTCCCGCACTTCCCACTGCATTTCCCAATCCGGATTGAACGCTCTGTTGAGATGCGCCCTGATTCAAACCTTGACCTTCTGTTCCCGAAGATTGCAATTGCTGAACGCACTGCTCAAATACCCCTGCGGGAGGTGTAACACCCGCCGAACTCAATTGGGAACGAAAAAGCTCATCGATATGTTTCAATGAATCTTCCATCAATTCCTTTCCAATTTCGCTTGAAGCCATTTGCGGGCTTTAAACAGTTGTGACTTACTTGTATTCTCCGAAATATTCAAAAGTGTGGCAATCTCACCATGCGAGAATCCCTCGATGGCGTATAAGTTAAAAACAGTACGATATCCATCCGGGAGTGTACCGAGCAATCGCATCAAATCCTTAGTTTCTAGTGGTTGAGCCGCATTTACATCACCGCTTAAACCAAAAGCATTTTCAATGTCTGTAGTAAATTTGGCTTTATTTCTCTTCAACTGATCCAAACATGCGTTTACACCGATGCGTTTCACCCAGCCTTCCAAGGATCCTTGGAATCTGAACTCTCCCGCTTTTTGATAAAACTTTACCATGGTGTCTTGTAACATGTCTTTGGCATCATCTGAGTTACCCATGTATCGCAAACAAATGGCATATACCATTGGGGCGAAAAGATCGTACAACCCTTGCTGTGCCTTGCGGTCTCCCGCGATACACTGTCGCAACAATTGATGTTCTTTTGGCTCCTGTTGATTTGTCATTCGATGTTAACATGATCCAGATTTCACCTAAAGAAGATTATATCCCCCCATTGGTTGTCTGACAGTCTAGTTTTTTTTCATAATTGATTTCACCAACCCATAACTCGCATCCATCAATATAATTTTAGGGTTTCCATTTCTCTCAATACCGTACATCGCATCCTCTAAAACCTTCACCATTTTCTCAATTGCCTCATGACCCAACTGTAGTGTATTGAATTTGTTCACGAAGTCCAATTCTGGACCCTCCCACAATCCGTCAGACCCGGAATAGGGCACCACCGCGCAAGTTCTAAGCACTTGGATACCGTATAGCAAGAACGATTTCACGCCTTCCCTACCTAGCGACGACATATCATCGCTCCAAGCAAACGCATCGCCCATTTTCCGTTTAAAAACAATCGTCATCCACTGTCGCCAAGCATCCAAATGCGGATTCGTCGCCTCCTTACCCAATTCCCTTGCCAAATGATAATTGCCTTGAGCGACTTTAGCCAACCGCTGCGCATCCGATTCCGCGATATCATCTCTAGCAACAAGCGCTTCACTCAAAGCGGCATCTTCGATGGGTGCCATCCTAACGAGTTGCGTTCTAGACACAATCGTCGACAATATATCGTCCACATCCGAACCCACCAACAAAAACAAAGTTCCCGCAGGCGGCTCTTCTAGAATTTTTAGAATAATATTGCCTTCTTGGCCCAAATACTCGGGCAACCACACCAAACTCACCTTCATATTGCCTTCATAGGCCTTCAACGACAAATTTTTGATGATGTTGCGAAGTTCTTTGATTGGAATATTGCCTTGCTTATTTTCGGCATTGAGTTGCTGCATCCAATCGCCGTAGCTCATGTAAACATCGTCTTTCAGCGCCTCACGCCACTGAGGATAAACATCAGAGCAAGCTTCCATCTCTCCCAGTTTCTTGGGAAAGGGAAACGTATAGTGAACATCAGGGTGAGTAAAAGATGATATTTTTCTGCAAGTTGGACATACCCCACAGCTATCCAATTCTGTACGATTTGGACACATTACAAATTGAATATAGGCCAATGCCAGCGGCAAGCCGCCACTCCCTTCTGGCCCCAAAATCAACTGCGCATGTGGAATCCTGCCCACGGCAACGCCATGACGGAGCCTAGCTTTCACCTGATCCTGCCCAATGACATCTTCAAACCTCATGCTTTAAGCAACTGCCTCCTTCGCAAAAACCAATATCCGATGCCCGAAAAGCTCACCACCAAAATGGCAATAAACTGGCTGTGCGATAGCAGTCCGTTGAAAACAAAACCTCTGGAGATATCGCCGCGATAGCCTTCCGTAAAGAATCGACCTACACCGTAAATTAAGGCATAAAAGAAGAACAACTGTCCGCCAAATGTCTTCCCTCGCTTTTGCATCCACAACATCATTGCGATGCTAAAAAAAACAATTCCCGAATCCCATAATTGTACGGGGTATAACGCCTCGCCCAAGGGCTCGGCATGCGACTTCACATCATTAAAAATTATGCCATATTTGGGATTCACACAAACCACGCCATGACAGCAGCCCGCCAAGAAGCAACCCAACTTACCAAAGCCATGCACAAAGGCACCAGCGATGCCAATATCATCCATCTTATCCCAAAAATCCCAGCCAATCTTGCGCATCCAAACCCAAAGCATCGCCAGGGTGACCAGAAAAGAACCGTAAAACACAAATCCATTGCCTAGATCCCCGAAAAACTGATCCATCCGCGACCAATGTCCGGCAGGGTCTTCCAAGAAATAAAAAACCTTTCCACCCACAAACACGCCCACAAAACAAATCAATATCACCGTGCTTATGCTATCTGTATCCATCCCCAATCTTACCCGGTTCAAATACAAATGAAAAAATGCAGCAACAACGCCTACCAAAATACAGAAACCGTATCCATAAATAGGTAATCCAGCAATATGAAATAATTCAGGTTTCATTCTTTACAAACCTAAGTAAATCAATCCGATTTTACCCTTGCAAATTGGCACGAATCGATGCGGCCATTTCAGCCAAAGACGACTCACTGGGATGCAACTTTTCTTTGGTAAAATTGATATCGCCCACGGTTTGAAGAGGGACCAAATGAATATGTGCATGGGGCACTTCCAATCCAATCACCGCAACACCGATTCTTTTACACGGAACAGCCTTTTCAACCGCCTTCGCGACACCCTGGGCAAATTGCCACAGTGCGGCCATCTCAGGGCCAGACAAATCAAAAATATAATCCACTTCGCGTTTCGGAATCACCAAAACATGTCCCATCACCAAGGGCATGATATCCAAAAATGCCAAATGATGCTCGTCTTCGCAGATACGATGACAAGGGATTTCACCAGCCACAATACGCGAAAACAAAGTTGCCATATCAGATTACGCGAAAATCTCTAGAATCTCCAATTTCACGGTACCTGCAGGAACAGTGATATTCACAGTTTCTCCAACAGTTTTGCCCATCAAACCTTGTGCAATTGCACTTTTGATAGAAATTTTATTCTCCTTTAAGTTGGCTTCGCTTTCCGATACCAAACGGTACACTGCTTCCTTACCCACATTGTGATTCTTCACACGAACATTTAACATGATGCTCACTTTGCTCGTATCAAGATTTGAAGTATCCAAAACCCTAGCGTTAGCAACCATATGTTCCATCTGACTGATTTTGTATTCCAGAATACCCTGCGCCTCTTTCGCCGCATCATACTCCGCATTCTCACTCAAATCCCCTTTGTCACGCGCTTCCGCAATGGCAATGGTGATACTAGGACGTTCCTCATGCTTCATCAAATAAAGCTCTTGCTTCATTCTCTCTAAGCCTTCCTTTGATACATATTGTATATCGCTCATCGTTGGTAGTTTTTAAGAAAAAATGTGCACCAGCGTTAGACACTGATGCACACTTTACAAATATATAAAAATGCTTGTATTATTCGGCAGTTCCTAAGCCAATGCGCAAACCAAATGAATGCACACCATTAAAAGGATTTGTTGCCCTGTATGAGTAATCTAAACTAACTTGATTGCCGTCTTCGCCTACCGCAAAATCATAACTGATCCCTGCTTGAGGACCCGTAAAGGCGGAAGGACGTACTTCACTGTCAAAAATTCCCTGCTGATAAACAAATCCACCGCGCAATGTCAAGAATTCCTTGTACGAATACTCACAAGCCAATGTCAACTGGTTCGCAGTATATGCAAAATTCGTAAATCCGAATCCTACAGTCAACTTATTATCGTATTGATTTGCGTTCTTATCCAAACGGATATCGTAAGAAGCAGCAATGTTCAACAAGGCTGGCAATTTAATCTGATCCACCTTCACCTGCACAGTTTTAGTAAACGTACCATTATCCAAAATAGCCTTGTAACTCAATCCATCACCCGTATGAGTCATGTCGGGTCCGATGTTTTTCATCGAAATACCAAACTTGAAATCATCCTTCTTCATACCACCCTTGGTAGGACGGAATGTGGTTACGTACTGAACACCCGCATCCAAAGCAACACCAGAAGCGCTTGCATCAGGAATACCCTCCGAAACAATCTTTGCCATAACACCTGCAGAGATGTTATTACTGAAGCTCTTAGAATAGGCTAATCCAATATTCGACATATTCACTCTAAAGGTACCAATACCTCCATAAGGGTTATCCTCTGTAGTGATATCAATGGGTTTAATGCTGTATTGCATTACAGAAATACCAAAGGTACCTCCTTCGCCGCCTTCACCCATTTTCTGAGCCAATGCAACACTATTAATGGCAATCCCTGAACCCATCAACCATTCTGTGCGGGCAAATACCAATTCAGTGTTATTCTTAAAACGGTCCAAACCTCCAACGTTCATGTACATGGCTTCTGCACCAGATACCTTACCGCCATTCGCCCAACCCATGCCACTGGATCTCGCCCAACCATTGATGGTCAACTGAGCAGCACCTGCCTGTCCCTGACGTTCAGGATTACCACCAAAAGCAGTTCCTACAAATCCAACAGCCATCAAACTGACCCAAAATATATTCTTTTGTTTGCGATTCATCATTCTATTTTTTAATAACTGTCCAAATCAATGGCATGCATAATACCGTACCAACGAATAATCTTTTCACCCAAGTCCTTAGTCTTAACATGGATCAAGTATAAACCACTGGCAATAGGTACATTACTTCCGTTTTTCAAATCCCACTCATAGTAAGTATTCACATCCGCCTTGTTAACTCTACGAATCAAATTACCCGCCATATCGTAAATTGTAATTGTACAATCTGGAGGCAAATTGGTGATTTTAACACGAGAATCAATTGGAGAGTTTTCATATGAACTATATCCGCGATAAGGATTCGGAACAACATTCACCAAGTCCAAGTTCTTCTTCCCGATTTCATTGCTCACCTTAGGGGCGATGCTCGCAGCATCAAATTCATACATCGGACGATCATTGTTGATCGCATTACCCGCATTGAACGTAGTGTATGCCTTGCGAATGTTAATCTTGATCTTCACATTGGTTGGAGGAACATTGCCATTTTCCATCTTGAAACCCGCAGCCATATAGGTTGGAATCACCCACATTGCCTGAGATAACAATCTCATTTTCTCTGTGCTCGAAACCGAACCACCCGCAGTAGTTGGCAATGTTGCTGTCTTGAAACGTTGGAAATTGGCATCCGCATCACCTAGATATCTCTCGCCTTTAATGTTACGCGAAATAGCCGACATACCAGTACCGAAGATATAAATGAAGTGTTTACCACCCATCGCAGGGTAACTACCATTATCGTTGATCACCTGATCCGTAGGATTCCACATCATATCGCGGCCGTTTTCACCTGCCAAATAACTATCCTCAGAGAATGCAATAACCAATCGTTCGCCAGTTTCCATATTCACCGCATAGCCAGGGAACCAACCCAAACCTTGAGAACCAGAAATATCATTTCCGTCTTTATCTTTTGATGTACCCCAACGCATGTTGAACTTGGCCATCTGACCTTCGGTAGAAGCCTTCATCTCGTCGTCCGCCATCTCAAATACCGGGCAACGCGTCCACAAACTCTTATCCTTGGTAATTACCAATTCTATACTTGCCAATTCCGCCATTGGATTTTGCAGACCAACTGTATTTCCCCACCAGGCAAACCCATAAGTATTTTTACCCGCTGCGGTCAACTTTTCACGACCTGTTAGACCATAAGGCGCAATTCTACCATTCCAAATTCTTTCTAAAGCCTGACCTGGATCACAAGGGGTACCGTCTTGGTTAAAGAAGTCATGTGCAATTGGATCAAACGTTGCACCACGACCTGCCTGACCGGCACGAATCCAGTTCTGCCAAGGGAAATTCCCCGCAGCAGCACCATCATTGTCTGCAACAGCCGTTAACCACTGCTTTCCATTGTCTTCCCATTCAACACTCCAACTCAATACACCATTGGAAGGATCCGCCTGTGCATTTTCACCTGGATTATAAACCTGCTCCACCTCTACACTCAATCCCCAATCGGCCAAAGTCTCTTTGGTGGCATTGTTTGCGCTACGCTTACCTTGCACCGATTCAAACTTAGATCTAATGGTTGTATCTGAGAATATCGTATCGTTTGAAACGCCATCAGCGCCCTTTTTCACCATAAACCAACCCGTGTTTTTGGTCATTGAATCTTTCAATCCAGAAGCCAAACTTGCTTTATTCTCCTTTAATACGAATTCGAATTTGGCATTCGGCACCTTCAATGGATCAACCACTTTAATCTTCACCGGTCCAAATCCACCTAAATAGGTTGGCTTGCTCGAAATGTTGTTTGCCAAGATATCCTTCATGGTCTCTGGAGTGAATTCCAAAACGTTACCGCCGTTTCCACGACCTGCCAAACGAGTTAATACCGGACCACTACCGTAACCTGAAGTCAATTCAGTACCAAAATTCTCAGGCTCCGTTTTGTGAGGGACCACTTTATATGTCTTGATATTACGACGACCTGCCAAGAATTGATTTGGATCAATCTGCAAAGAATCATCAGCCAAGATGGCATAAGACATCACCAAATAATACACTGGCTTAAAATCAACCAATTGGGTATTTGCACTTGTTGCAAAAAGATCGTTTTTGATACTCCAAGTATGTTGAACACCAGCATCCGCACCTTCAACCTTAATCACAGGTAACAAAGCCGCCAATTTTGGGTCGTATACTTTGTTTACAATCATACCGCGGTTGTTTTTCAAATCACACTGAAACAACAAACGAGCCTTGTCAACGTTATCCAAATCACTGGTACTAACGGTTCCGTCTTTCAACTGATAAACCAAATATCCTTCGAACTTATAAGTGCGAAGCTTATTCGTAGCATCTCTATACTTCTCTACATAGTTTTCAATTTTACCAGAATTGGTATTCAAAAACTTCATTACCAATTCCTGTTCAAGCTCTTGGATTTCAATATCTGGCGCATTTGGACCATCCAAAATCTTAAAGTTGTTGTTGAACAACGTTTGTGCTTTGTCTGATGCCAACTTCAATAAATTCAAAGAACCACTTGCACCACCGCTGGTAGTACGAGCCCAAACAACACCCACTGTAATACGCTGTGTTTGTCCCGGACGCAAAGTGAAAGGACCTGTTGACTGAATGAAACGTCTATCACTAGGCTTATTCCCTGAAATTTTCTCCGTCCAAGGGTCTGTTGGATAGGCAGGATCGGTATCGCCGGGAAACATATACTTGGCTGGCTTTGAACCACCAAATCCAGTTCCGCCATAAGTTACATTCTGACCGCCCAACCATTTTCCTTGCAACAAATTATAATACTCAATCGCTTCACCTGGATTTCCACGTACCGGATCTGAGTCGTTGTTATAATACATATAATGACTCAATCCCATTTGGTTACCAGCAGAATCCGTTGGACCTTCAAAGTAATCAACACCAATCGTAGGAGGATTCAAACCATAGCCCAATACACCTTCATCATCATCGTCACCGTTGTAACAGAATCCCAATCCGCGACCCACATCACAACCTACATAGTCATCTGCGTAGTTACCCAAATCAGCATCAACCCACTGACCCATGTAACAATCTTTCAACGTTGTAAATCCACGGTTAATAATTTTAGACCCGTAAAAAGTCATATTGTTTACCTCATCGTTTGTACTAAATGCAAACGCGGTTGTTTGAACCTCTACACCAATTGCTTGTCCTTGTGTTTCAGAGTGAATGTGCCCTTTATCGTTGTAAACCCACCAGATAAACATATCAGGCTGTTTGTCAACTCCATTCTCGATAGACGGTCTGCGATCATCCAACACGGGATGCTCTCCTGAAAAAGGATCATAAACACCATCCGGGGTAATTTCTTTGTAAGGTGCCAGATAATTTGCTTCGTTACCATACAAAACCGCACGCTGCCTTCCCGCTGGCCAATCACGAATACCGGCACTTTGGGTTAAATATTTGCTATTTTCAAACTCTTCCAACTCATCGCGAGTTACCTTCCACATTTTATCGTAAGTCTTACAACGCACTGGATCAGTTGCAGCAGTGGTAGTATCCAATGGACCTGGCCAGAAATCAGAACCTTTCTGACGGTAAGTCATTGCGGCCAATTTCAAACTCCCACCATTATCACGCCCGCCAATCCAAATGGCACCGGCAAACAATGAATGCTTACGCACTGAGTTTGGATCTGTTACTTTGGGAATTTCATATTTTGGGTTATTCAAATCCCACCACATATCGCCACCATTTAATAATTTGGTACGTACATTGTTTACATCCAAATCCGCACTTTGAGAAGCGGGTTCGCAAGTATTGGCAAACTGACCGGCCCTACGATCAACCCTTGGGCTATTGGACCTGCCATTCAAGTTAAGAATGGGACGTGCGATTGACATTTGAGCCAACATAGCACTGAACAAAATTAAACCTAATCGTTTCATACTGTAAATTCTTTAATGATTAATTGAAATTAATACGCAAACCCACTTTGATAGTTCTTGGTGCACCCAAGTTACCCGTCTGGGAGTTTAACAAAATTTTATAGAGATCAACATAACTCTGTGCATCAATCTGATTCTTGGCCAACAATTTACCTTGAGGTGAATTGATAAATCCGTCATCCAATGGCTGTCCTGTGTAAGGGTAAACTGACACAACGTTGTATGCATTCAACACGTTAGATATGATAAAGAATACATTCATAATCAAAGGTTGAACTTTATCCTCTCTGTTGAAGCGCAATCCCTTGGTAATGTTGATATCAAATGTTTGATTCCATGGCAACCTCGCACCAAATGGCACACCCTTGATCCTTGAACGATCTACAGCACCAATCTGGACAGGGTTAATCGTTGGCGTATAAGGAGTACCACTATATGAGTTAGAGATGACGTTGAAACTCGCATATTTGAAGATTTCTTTGCCTTTCCAACGAGGTCCGTTGTACATGTTCTTCTTGGTAATCGGGTTGATACCGCCGCCCCAAGCCCAAGTAGCGCTGAACTTAACGTTATGACGAATATCCAATTCACCCAATGGAATTACATTTCTAAGGTTAGGCTGGTTACTGGCAATCAAAGCCGCCTGAGAGTTGATGTTTGATCCCGTTCCATCCGCAAACTGCATCATGTAACTAGCAACCAACGAGAAAGGCCCTGGCATGTTACCCTTACCACCAATGTCGTTCATCACGTATGTTCCTCGGAATCCAGTGACAGTAGAGAAGTCGATGTTACGATAAGTAGTATACGTTACAGGATATCCTTGGCTAATTTGATACAACCCAAAATCTTTTCTGTTTTCACTGTACGATGCGGCAATTTCCAAACCGCGGTCTTTCTTCTTACCCATGATTTGCTTGTACCCCACTTCGTAATCTGTTTTGATACGAGGCTTTAAGCTACCGTTAGAAATAGTAGAACCTTGACGGTTTTTCAAGTAGTACAATTCATCAATCGACAAGAACGATGCTCCTGCGTTTGGTCGTTGTGCCAATACATCATAACTAACATAGAATGATTTTCTTCCTGGCTCCAATGGGAAAGAGAACCAGATACGCGGCAACAAATTCACAGCAGGTAGAAAGTCTTCTAAGGCATCTTTGGTTAACTCCTGTTTGTTAGGGTTTACCAAATAAGGCGCGATACGACCGTTACTGGTTTGGTTAGCCAAAAATTCCGCGCTGCGCAATTCAGAACCATCCGCATTAAACCACTTATCTCCGTCTCTGTAACCAATAATCTTTGTTGGTGCGTCTATATCGTTTACATATACTTTAAAGTCATCACCGATGTTATTCGGATGCAAAATATCCAAACCATTGATTTGCTTCACTTCACCTTTGGTTTTGATTGGATACAAGCTGTATGGATCTTTCAAAACCAATTGATTGGCATCATATCTTTCCATACGCAAACCCAAACGGAACACAAGGTCTTTGAATTGGAACTGATCCTGCAACCAAGCAGCAATATACACTGGCTGGAAAGCTCCAATCGTGCGCTGTGTTTTGTTGTTTAAGAATTGTTCGATACTTGGCTTGCCCGCAACGCGATTTCCTAAGTAATCGTATCCAAAATAACTCACATAACTATTACCATTGTTCAACAACTCGTCGGCATTAAACATGTCTAACTTGAAATCTGAAGGCGCAAAAGAGTTAACATCTACAAATGTACGCTCATCAATCTTGTTGCCATAAACATCGGTAGCACCGTCTTGAATCAATTTATCCCTGAAGTTACGGTCGAACTGAGATTGATCGCCATAGTTAATCAAACGATTGTAACGAACGGTATCCGTAAACTGACCGTTTGCATCATAACTCAAAATAGGACTAGACAAATCCAATTCTGAGATGTGCTTGTTCATCAACTGACGCATCAAAATCCACAAACCATTGGCACCCAATCCGTAGCCACGGTTAATTTGTTGCTCATAATAAAATCCTGCCTGTAAATCGTGTTGGGTCCTTTCACGTCCTCCAACAGTTTTACCTTTCACACTCATCTGACCTACCGCGAACAAACCATAACGCTCAGCACTAGACTTACTCCAACCCGAAGTGTTACCACCTGGAGTGTTATGCAGAGAATACACTGCATTGGGGTTCATTCCGTTCACCAATCCTTGACTCGCCAATAATGTATTGATTCCATTAATATTGAAACCTCTACCATTGTAATAATCGTAGATACTCTGAGTGTATTTAGCTCTTACCGGATTCAATTCACTTGCCGTGTAAGTCATCAATGTATCCGTGTTTCCAACTTGCTCCCAATAATTCCTCAACTGTACATAATTTCCAAACTGGTCACGCATAATCTTGGGCTCCCTGTTTGGATTCTGCTGCGGATCATTGTTAGAATATGCAAAAACTGGCGTAGGGTAGGATTTGAATTGACCAATATATCCGTAATTAAAAATATTGTCCATGTGAACCGCATCTCTACCCTCATTGTAAGAATTCTGATATTCTGCACGAATTGAGTAATACGCGTTCTTGATCGAGCTCTCTTTGTTTGTCTTGAAATTCTGGGTAAACAATAAATATCCACGGAACGTCTGGTTATCACCTCTACCATTGTTCTTGAAGTTCATTACAGAGTTAGTCCCAGCCAAACTTTGCTGGTAAAAATAACTCGCATAACCTACAACACTTAATCCCTGAGAAGGTCTCCACTCCAATTTTCCAACAAAGTTACCATTGGTCAATGGGCTATTTGGGCGGGCTTTTAATTGGTCAAAGTCTGACTCGCGCAAATAGGATGCAGTACTAACGAAACCATTTGGTGTAAACACCAAAGGATTATTTTCTATGGCTTGTAATTTTTGATCATTTACTACATAAACACCTGTACGCGTTGGATTGGGATCTTTGTAATATCCCAAGTTACCATTTAATACATAGCCTAACTTCACCATTCTACGCTTCTTTCCAGTTTCAGCATCCTTCACATCTTTCACAATCAACGGGCCAGAGATAAATCCTTCCACCGAATTATGACCAAACGCATCCAAACCCGTTGAGGTCTGCGCTTCAACCGCTGTTACAATTTTATCTGTTGCACTCTTTGAAGTACTACTAAATACACCACCCGTTAAGTCACCATACATCGCTGGAATACCACCCACATTGGCAGAAATCTGCTCTGTACCTAAAGTTGGCAAACCACCGCCACCGATAATACGCTGACCATCGATAAAAGTTCCGTTACCATCAGCCCTAGTTCCACGAACCGAAATACCCTGAGGAGTACTCATAATAGCAGAGTTAGTACCAACCAACAAACTTGTACCTCGACGTCCGGAACTCAATATTTTTGATTGATCAATTACCGCATCGTTCTTCATCATATCCACCGGCGTCCTTTTACCCTTAACTCGGATAATTACGTCGGTCATTTTGCCATCGGATTTCACAAATACGATTTCCTCTGTATTGTTATAACCAGGGCCCAATGAAATAGCATTCAATCGCTGATCTGGAAAACCTTCTTTGGTGGCAGAAACATCATAGGTTCCTGGATTCAAAGTGGCGAATTCGGCATTACCGTCCGAATCCGTTGTATCAGACGCAACTTCAATGTCGTTCAGAATCATCCGAATGGTTACACCGCTCAACTTGCGACTTTCGCCATCTTTGGTTGTAATCTTAAAATCGGCAAAGTTTGTTTGCGCCGTCACCAAGCCAGTGGCCAATAAGCCCATACACAGCGTGAAAATCTTGCGTATCATATTCTTCATAGGTCGTTTTCTAAATTAATTAGGTCGTTATACAATAAACTATAACTTGGCAAGTTTACCCAAAAAGCAAGGATTTATCAAGTTTCTGCACCCGAATATTTCATGTTCCTTGCGATTTATTTTTCATGGCCTTTGTAACCACAATCAAAAGTTACCGTCTATGTCGTACAATTTCAACATTTTATCGAATAAAACTGCAGAAATTTTACAATAACTCTCATCCGTCCATCCACCCACATGCGGAGAAAAAATTGTATGGTTTAATTCCATCAAACGCTCGAATGCCCTCTTACGATTTTCATCCAAATCCTTCCAAGGTGGTTCAACCGGTAAAACATCCGCCGCAAAACCCAAAATTTGACCCCTTTTGATGGCCTCTTCAACTGCCAACAAATCCACCGTCATTCCTCTCGATAAATTAAGCAAATAAACGCCCATTTTACATTGGTCTAATCGACTTTTATTGATCCAATTTCGGGTTTCCGTAGTGAGGGGAATATGGAGTGAAATCACATCCGATTTTGAAAGCAATTCTGCCTCTGAAACCTCCGAAACCCATTGGTTCCCAAATCCCGTTTTGTACTTATCATAGGCCAAAATTTCCACGCCAAAACCCCGGAGTTTTTCCGCCACCGCCGACCCCGTATTTCCATATCCAACAATCCCAACCGTCTTCCCTTTTAACTCCGTCCCGCGATTGCCTTCACGGTCCCAAATGCCAGTTTTGACCTCAGAATTTGCTTTTGGCAGGCGGGTCAATAAACCCAGTAACATCGCAAGTGTATGCTCCCCAACCGCATCCGAATTAGCCTCACCCGCATTAAAACAGACTATGCCCATTTCTTGCGCCGTAACCTCATCAATATTATCCATACCAGCACCGCCCCTACCTATCCACTTCAGCCCACTGCTGGCAACCATTAATTCTTTGTCTATAAACACCTTACTCCTCACGAAGAGGCCTTCGGGTTGATGCAAATTTAGCAGACCAGCCACCTCATTTGGCGTACAATCACGACAATCAATGACATCAAAATTTCCCTGCATCGACTGATGCAAATACTCGTGAAAATCATCAATCAACAAGATTTTTGGCATCGTCAAATTAATAACCCTTACGCTGCAAATACCAATCTGTATGTCCGTGATTCGATCCAACAGCCTCGGAAACAATCGCATCGGATTTGCCACCCTGCTGAAAAAACTGTACTGCCGCCATCGCCAATAACTCTTGTTCAGCAACTGCCAATTCTGCCGCATCCAATTCCGTTCCAGTGAAATAATGCTGTATAAAATGTGTATCGAATTTGCCCTCAATAAAAGCTGGATGCTGCATCACAAAATCACCAAACATCAATGTCGTCTCGATTCCAGTAATCACATATTCACTGATCGCTCTTCGCATTTTTGCAATCGCCTCCAATCTCGTAGGTGCCCAAACGATGAGCTTCGCCAACATATTATCGTAGTAAATAGGAATCTCCATCCCGCTCTCCATACAATCATCCACCCTAATTCCAGGACCCTGAGGCACTTTGTAGGTTTCAACAGTTCCTACGTTAGGCAAAAACTGATTGACAGGATCTTCGGCACAAATTCTCAATTCGATGGCGTGACCGTTGATTTTCAACTCCTCTTGGGTAAAACTCAGTTTTTGTCCAGCCGCTACCAAAATCTGCTCTTTCACCAAATCAACACCGGTAATTAATTCTGTAACAGGGTGTTCCACTTGCAAACGCGTATTCATTTCTAGGAAGTAGAATTCCATCGACTCGCTCAATAGAAACTCAACCGTACCTGCGCCAGAGTAGTTACATGCTTTGGCCACATTCACTGCCGCCTCGCCCATGGCTCGGCGAAGTTCAGGAGTCAGCACCGCACTCGGCGCTTCCTCAACCAACTTTTGATGCCTGCGCTGAATACTACACTCCCTCTCAAACAAATAACAAGCATTGCCAAAATTATCGGCCATCAACTGAATCTCAATATGTCGTGGACTACCAACATATTTCTCAATAAAAACACTATCATCGCCAAACGCATTTCTGGCCTCGTTCTGAGCCATTTGCAACGCCGATATAAAATCTTCTTTTCTCTCAACCACACGCATCCCTTTTCCTCCACCACCCGCACTGGCCTTCACCAACACCGGGAATCCCACCTCAATGGCCACCTGCAACGCATCTTCCGCGTTTTTAATCGCCTCATCAATGCCTGGGACCAAAGGCACGCCAAAAGCCTTCACCGCCTGCTTAGATGCAATTTTACTGCCCATCACCTCCATCGATTCAGCACTCGGCCCAATCAATACCAAACCCTCCGCTTTCAAAGCCCGCGCAAAACCCGCATTTTCACTCAAAAAACCATACCCCGGATGCACTGCCTCAGCGCCTGTTTGCTTACACAATTCGATGATGCGATCCATCCTCAAATAACTGTCAGAACTCGCCGCACCGCCCACGCAATAAGCCTCATCCGCATAACGAACATGCAACGCCTGAACATCGGCTTCGCTATAAATAGCCACTGTTTTAATGCCCATCTCCTTGCAAGTACGCATCACCCGAATGGCAATCTCCCCGCGGTTGGCAATCAATATTTTCTTAAACATGAGTAAGTGCAAATATCGCAGTCTGATTCGTGATTTACACCCCCCTCATGCAAGAATTACTATCCACCCGCCTTTTGATTTAACTTCGCAGCCTCATCGCGATGCAAAATTTCTCTAATTTGGTCAAACTCGTGAGGGCTGAATTTCAGCTCGATCTCAAAAAACCCGCTGTGCTGGCCGCCGCCCTATTGCAGATGGCCACGATGACCCTACTCGCGTTTCTATCACAACCCAATATCAACGCAAAAGTGTGGAGCAGCCTCTTTTGGATCATCCTAATATTCTGCACTTTACAAGCCATATCCAAAAACTTTCTGAGCGTAAACCGCGCACGATGGATCTATTTCAACCAGCTCTCCCCACCGCAAAATATTCTGTGGTCGAAAATGATTTATGGATGGTTCACAATGACCCTCCTCACCCTCGCCAACCTACTACTATTTGCGTTTTTTATGGGTTTCCCTATTCATCACCCCGCCGCCTACTTCTGTAATCTAACCCTCGTAATTGCAGGAATCGGTAGCATATTTACCCTCATCGGTGCCATAGCCACCAAAGCCAACCAAGCTGGATTTTTAGCCCCCGTGCTCAGCCTGCCCGTCATTCTACCCCTAATTTTAGTAGGAATGCAAGCATCCAATAAAACATTGAATCCGGTGCTTGTTTCGTCCGTTTGGAACGACATAGCGCTGGTAGGCGCACTAGACGGTTTAATCGTTGTGCTCGCAGTAATACTTTTCCAACCCCTTTGGAAGGATTAAAAAATTACTTGCCCGCCCAATCAAATAGAATTCTTACCGCCTCGTCCATGCCGGCATCCTCGCGATAGCGCTTCAACCAGTCCAACTTCTGGGCCTCTTTAATCGCATCGCCTTTTACCCCTTGCATATCCACGTCCAATGCCATCACCGTATCACAAATGCTGCGATACTTATAATCACGCAAAGGCTTGTCTTGTGCTCGAAGCGCGGCCTCTTGCTCCTCAAACTTCGACATATTCAATGAATACGTATACGATGTGCGGACCGCCGCCAGTTGCTTGGCACGCTGTTGAACCAACGAATAGTATGGGTTCTTTTGCAAACGCTTGGCCGATTGCTCAATCGCTTTCTTGCGCTGCGCCTCTTTGTAAGGGTTGAAAGGCTTGTAATCCGCTGCAGGAATTTTATCGTATGCCAAATGAAAATCCATCTCTTTTTCTCCCTGCTCGATGCCATCATACACGTCGGGCAAAACCACATCGGGCTCCACACCCTTTAACTGTGTTGTCCCACCATCGATGCGATAAAACTTCTGAATCGTAACCTTCAACTGACCGTAACCCCTTGGGAAAACCTCCGACATACCACCTTCCAAAGGAACAAATGTTTGAACGGTCCCCTTGCCAAAAGTGCTCTTGCTACCCACAATTACCGCTCTGCCATAGTCTTGCAATGCAGCCGCCAAAATTTCAGAGGCCGATGCACTATACGTATTCGTCAAAATCACAATCGGACCCTTATAATTCACATCATCGTCCTGATCCGCATAAACCTCAATCCCTCTCATGTCCTTCACTTGCACAATTGGACCCCGAGGAATAAACAATCCGCCCATTTCAATGGCATCCGCCAAACTTCCACCCCCGTTATTTCTTAAGTCGATGATGATTCCATTGGCACCTGCCTTCACCAATTTATCCATCTCAATCTTCATGTCGCCGGTGCAATTTCTACCCCTGCCACGCTGAGAAAAATCGGCATAAAAACTCGGCAAATGAATCAAACCAAAAGTCTTTCCAGAATATTTCAACAAAGCACTGCGCGCGAAGCTCTCCTCAATCACAACCACTTCTCTAACGATTGGAATCACAACCACACTGCCGTCTGGCTTTTTCACCGTCAAACGCACCTCAGTACCCTTTTTTCCGCGAATCAACTGAATGGCATCGTCCAACTTCATATCTACGATGTCCACTGGTTCTGCCGATCCTTGGGCTACTTTTAAAATCAAATCCCCCGCTTTCAATTCTCCCTGACGGTAACTGGCGCTACCAGGTACGATGCGTTCCACCTTCACATAGCCATCTCGCTCGGTAAGTGTGGCGCCAATCCCCTCCAATTTGCCCGTCATGCTGATATCAAAATTCTCCTTGTCTTCCGGTGGAAAATAGTTGGTGTGGGGGTCATAAATTTCGGCAATCGCATTGGCATACATAGAAAGTTGATCTCTGCGATCCATTTTTCTTAAACGTTTAAACCAGTCGACATAGAACTTTTTGGTTTCGTTACGCGCTTGTAATTCCAAGGTATCGTAAGGTTTTTGCTTGGCGATGCCGGCTGAATCCTTCAATTTCTTCTGGGCTTCTACTTTGCGCGACAGTCTTTCCATGGATTGAAACTGCAACCATTTCTGCCAATCAGCCTCTAACGTTTTCCAATCGGGTTGAAAGGCAACAACATCGTCATACACCGTATATGAATCGTCTGTTTGATAATTAAATGGTTGAGCGAGCGATGACTGAATCATCGGATCAAGTTGGTCCATTCGCTTCATCAAAAGGATCCACGTAGAATCAAAAAAATCAAACTTACCCGCTTGAATTTGATCGTCGATTGAAGTTTTATAGACCGATAATTTATCGATATCGCCTTGGGTAAAAAAGTGCTTGTCGCGATCCAAGTTATTAATCACGTTGGTGAAGATCTCTCCAGACAACTGATCATCAATGGCTTTGGGCTGATAATGCGCTTCGGAAAGCATGCGCATCAGGGAACCTAAGAAACCATCATTATCACCAAACTTCTTGTTGCTACAAAAAACAAACAAGGCCAACATCATCGACGTGGAGGTTAGGACCACCCATTTATTAAATCTCATACGTTATTTCTCTTCAAATTTCGATTACAAAAACTCTTCAATTCCTTACTAAACGAGCGAAAATCGCTGCTCTTATTTTTTTGGCAATGAGGGAGGGGGAGGCATTTGTCCACCAGGACCACCTTGACCGGGGATATTTGGCTGACCGGGAGCGCCCATTCCAGGACCGCCTTGACCAGGACCACCCATTCCGCCAGGACCACCCATACCACCGGGACCGCCTTGACCGGGGCCACCCATTCCAGGTTTACCTTTTCCGCCCATATTCTGCATTTTCATCTCAGGCAAAGGCTTGTAAAACTTGGATAATCCCAAAGTTTCAATCCCTTGATCAAAAACCAAATCAACAGGGATGCCTGCAGTTTCAATACGCTTGATATCCATCTGCAAAGGCGCACCAATTACCCCTCTGCCGTCTAACATCGCTGTCACAGCAGTCATATCGCCGTTGCCTTGTAAAATCAACAATTCAGCAGCCAAATCAGAAATTACCTGACGCATTTTCTCAACGTCAACTTTATACCATCTTTTTTCTGCGCCACCATCTTCTTGGGCTTTGCCTTTTTCTTCTACTACGATAGCGCCGCGTTGCAACAAAGTATTAAATGTGATCATGTTGGCTTTGCCATGGGCTGATGCCGCACCAAATCTCACGGAACGGAACACGCTAGCAACGAAAGTGACGTAGTAATCATCCAACGATCCTTCCAACTCCTTTTTATCGAACAATTGAGTCACCATATACAAACCCAAAACATCGGCTTTGCATTCTTCGATGGCAGAGTAATCGGCACCCAAAGCTTCTCTCACGGTGAGTTTAGGATTATTCACCACGCTTTTGATACCCAAACCGTGCGCCACTTCATGGAACATAACATTGGAGAAAAACGCATTAAAAGTGATATGTTTTTGCTGCGATGGCAAAATCACACGCTGAGAAATGGGAACAACCATATTCTCGAATTTTGCTTGCATGGTATTTTTCAACTGTGAACGACGTGTTCCAAAATTCTTCTGGATCCGCTCGTCGTTTGGTAAGTTAACAGCAATCGTTTTGCTGCCTGAATTGCAGTCACCACCATAATAAACGACATCAAACACAGCCAACTGACTCAAAGGTTTGTGCGTGCCGTCCATTGGCGGAAATCCGGGCTCATTCAACTGTATTTCTACTGCACCATTCCCAGCGTCTTCCACTGCTGAATTCAAATCTGGCTTGTATTCTGCAGAAACGGGCAAACCTGCCTGTAAACTCGGCAAATAGGCGACAAACTTATCCAACTTGGCACCCCATTCTTTGTCTCTCACCAAAACATAGGCTTCGTATGATGTTTTTTGACCCAATAGTTTGTCTTCATAATTCTCAATCGGTCCGATCACAAAATCCAAGTGGCCTTTCAAACCCAACCATTTGATATCACTTCCAATATAGTCGTCCATCATCAAAGCACCCATTCTCTCCCTCAAATACATCGCAAATTCCTTGTCTTCTTTCATGATTGCTTCTGAGGCTGCATGCATTTCATCGCCCAACTTCATTACATCCTCGCGATAAAATTCGCCATACTTCAAGGTCTCATACTGCTTACCAGAAGCAGTCGTAATTGGCATTCCCATCGGTTCTGGGAAAATTGGACCATCTTTATGCTTGCTTGGGTCAATCGGACCAGGCAGTTTAAAGTCGCGCACAACCGTATAGGGACTTTTGATAAACTCCATCATGTTTTCGTCTATCCCTTGCGTAGAAAAATCGCGGGGATAAAAATTCACGCCGTCTGGCTTTGGGCCGTAGCCCTTCATAAACGGTTCATTGTTATTCAATCGATCCCAAGGACCGTAATTGATTTCAGCAAATTTGCGTTCGGAAGAATCCTTGATACTTTTGAGAAATTGATCCTTATCGCCGTAAGTCTGCTTCCAGAAAATGCGATCTGCAATCTGGGCGGCTTTAATCAAGTGGGTAATGCATTCGCGTTCAGCAACCGACAACAAAGCGGTATCGGTTTTTAGTGCGAATTTTTTATACATCCCCAAACGTTGTGCGGCGATATTCTTGGTAGGCGCAACTTGTGTGGGAGTTGGAGTTTTCTTGTTGGCTTTACCCGACGATTGCGCGTAGGTAGGTGTAACTACGGCAGACAATGCCACAGTAAGTAAGATTGAGAATTTTTGTTTCATCGTAGAATACTTCAATTGAAATTTTATGCTAGAATTACAAACCTACAAGAATTTTGCCACAAGCGAAATACCCATTTGTTCCAATCAACGATTTAGAACCATCTTTCGTCGGCATTTTTTGATCCATTCTCACCAATCACTTGGTTTCAGGGCTCTTTTACACCAATTTTGCCCACACAAAAACAATCACCCATTGGCTTTTGTTAACCCCAAACACTGTAGCACATTGAAACCCATAGATTTTTCCAAATTTTATCAATTACAATCTGCTTTTGGCAATTTTGGCGGGAGCCTCTATTTGGATGGGAAACCCTTTCCATACAGTTATCTAGAACTATCCAAACCCACAGGAAAATACGTAGACCGAACCATCTTAAAAGCCATCAACTTATTAAGCACCAAAGGATTTATTCACTACGCCGGCAATGCTTGTAGCCCGGGATTACAATTTCCAGAAATCTCTAATTCAGGTCATGTCGCAATCGATGATGCAAACAACTGTGGAGTACAAATCATCAACGTGCAAGGAATGCCAACAATTTCCAATGCGGTAACAATTCCTGCCGAGCCCTTCATGAATTTAGAAATACGAGAATCGTGGAAATCCTTTGAAGATTACATTTCAAACATGAGTTCTAAATACCGTGTGCGAACCAATAAAGTACTCAAAACCACCGAAAATTATATCGTCCAGCCCCTTTCCATCCAACAAGCCAACGAATGGATTCCGCAGTGCGCTCAAATGCTCGGACATACCCTGAAAGACAAAACTTTAGCCATTTCTCCAAACATTTCGGCCATGTTACACGCGTTTGTTAAGACATTGAAGGAGGAATTTAAAATTTGGGGCTATTACAAAGACGGTACATTGTGCGGATTTATTACGGCAATTGAAAGCAATCATGGGACCTATGCGATGCATTTGGGTCTCACCGATGAGGCAGTAGAAGACTCTCTATACCAACGGATGTTGTACGATGTGATTCGCTATGGCATCGAAAATCAATCTCAATTTGTCTGTCTTGGCAGAACTGCCACCGAAATAAAAAGCACGATGGGCGCTGTACCTGTAGAAAATAGCTATCTGTTTTTCACCAAAGGCAAAATACTTATGTGGGTGATAAAAGGTTACAAGAAGTACTTCCATCGAACCAAAAGTTATCAAATCAGAAGCCCTTTTAAAGAGTAATTTCTACCGCCATTTAGAGCACTGTTAAAAGCCTTGCCTAAAATCTGTATTTTCGCATGGCTATGAAATCAAATCTTCTCGCAGTAATCATCGGTTTATGTACAACCCCTTTGTGGGCTCAAGATGCCGCCAAGGTCGAAACCAAAACCATCGACTACTCGATCAATAAAACCGGTAGTAGTTATTTTTTCACCCCAAGTAAAATTTTACAAGCCGCCCCCGTGGAAGACCAGTGCAAAACTCTTACCTGTTGGAGTTACAGCACACTCTCTTTGCTAGAAAGCGAATTGATCCGAATCGGAAAAGGACAATACAATTTAAGTCAAATGTATGTGGCTCGATGCGCCTACACCGAAAAAGCCAAAACCTATTTGCGCATGAACGGCAACCACAGCTTTGAACAAGGCGGTGAAGGTTGGGATATCCCTAACATCGTATCCAAATATGGCATCGTGCCAGAATCCGTTTACACTGGCCTTAAAAATGGCGCGACAAAACATGACCATAGCGAAATGATCGCCGTGCTAAAAGGATACATGTCGGCCCTGGTAAAGAGAGAACCCGGTACCTACTCCGAAAATTGGCTGCCCGCATTTGAAGGCATTTTGGACGCTTACCTCGGCCCCATCCCCAAAGAATTCACTTACGAAGGAAAGACATATACCCCACAATCTTTTTCCGCTGCTATCGGTTTAAACATGAATGATTACGTGGCTCTATCAAGCTTCACGCATCACCCCTTGTATAGCAATTTTGTGATTGAAATCCCCGACAACTGGTCGATGGATAGGGTCTACAACTTGCCATTGGATGAATTCACAAACACCGTTAAATCTGCCTTGAGCAAAGGGTACACTGTGGCTTGGGCTGCGGATGTCAGCGAAAAAGGCTTCTCCTTCCGCGATGGCTTGGCGATTGTTCCTGCGGATGAATCAACAATCAAAAAAATCGGAACCGATAATGTAGGTTTTAACGATGCGGGGGCTAAAAAAGAAGGCAATGCATTTTCTCAGCCTGTGGCGGAACTTGAAATTACCCCAGAATTACGTCAGGCCGCGTTTGACAAACAAACCACCACGGACGACCATGGCATGCACATATTGGGAATGTCGACAGAGAAAAACGGAGGCACCTATTTCTTGGTAAAAAACTCTTGGGGCACAGGAAATGCGCTCGGCGGATACTTCTATGTTAGCGAATCGTATTTCCGATACAAAACCATTTCGGTGATGTTGCACAAGGACGCCATCGACAAAGGAACTATCAAGAAGCTTGGACTTTAAGGAATATTAAACTTATCGCTTATCTTTGCGCCACTTTAAAATCATGATCATAGGCGTTCCAAAAGAAATCAAAAACAACGAAAACCGCGTGGCATTGACGCCCGCAGGTGCAAGTGAATTGATCAAACACGGTCACACATTGTATGTTCAAAAAACAGCAGGTGAAGGCAGTGGTTTTTCAGACTCTGAATATCAAG
>JBEEMF010000068.1:0-4162 GCA_041192805.1 Bacteroidota bacterium
TCCTCCATCGCCTTCATCTTCATCGCAGCCATCTTGGCATAAGGCATCGTTTTAATAACCCTGCGCTTGAGAATCAAATACTCACGTCGCTTCGCCGCATCCATACTCGCCGACACATAAACGGGATCAATCCGATCAAAATCAGTAACCACGATGGTATCCACCGGCACTGCGTCCGATTGCGAAACCGCTGGCAACCAAAACAAAAGAAAAGCCATCATACCGAGTGTGAATCTCATATCCCTAAGCTGATTTCAATTTACGATCTCGCACCATTCCGCCCCAAACAAACCCCGCAACACCCAAAATCATCAATACCAAGGATATCATCTGTGCCTGAGAGAATTCCATCCCCAAAAAATGATACAAACTAATTCCGTGCTCGCGAATGCTCTCAATCAACATCCTCTCCGCCCCAGCCATCATCATATAAATCGAAAAATACTGAAACGGCGCCCAACTGCGATTGCGTAATACATACCACAAAATCGCAAACAACCCCAATGCCATCAAGGCTTCGTATAAAGGTGTTGGATAAACCGGAACCGCCAACTGATAGCAATATTCTCCCGAGCAACCTGGAATCATTTCCATTCCTGTTGATGCGTAATCTTTTCCCAAAACATTGTGAGGATATTTATAAGCCCAGGCCCAATCAGGCAAACCGGGATTGGCTTTCAAATTGGCAATACCCCAGTCGCCATCGCCGGAGAAATGACAGCCGAAACGACCTAAACCATAACTCAACATCATTGCCGGACCGCCTGCATCAAACACATGCATCCAATTCATTCCCTTTTTCGATGCATACCAAATCACGCCCGCCGCGCCGCAAATCAGCCCCCCGTAAAACGTCCAACCGCCACTGGTCAGCAAATCCATCAAAAACGTATCCCAATGAATCTCGCTTGGCGTTTCGAGCAAATGAAAGACTTTCGCTCCCAAGAAACCACTCAGCAAAGCAACCGTAGTAAGATTTGGCATATTCGCCGATGCACCCATTTCAACTATCGTCTCCGAAGGCGCAACGCTGCGCTGCTTCTTGTCGATTACCCACGTCCGCCACAACGAAAACGCCATCGACAAAAGTCCAAGTATCCAACTTCCTTCGGTGGAAAAAACGTGATCCTGAGGAGAAAATCCATCGCCGGTTTCCACCATCAAATAGAGAATTTTATATCCAAAGACAAAAGCCATCACCGCGTTGAGAATAAACTCGTTGCGAGCCACACCCACGCCGGTTACCTGTTTCACTTTTACTTTGGCGAACTGACCCAAAGCGGTTCTGCGATCGAACTCAGACGACATCACCCAGAAGGCCGCGCCGATGCTCAGAGCGACAAAAAAGCCGAAGGTATTAACCACTTTTAGAAATGGCAGGGAAATTCCCGTTAAATCGTACAGAAAATGATAGAGGGTTGGAAACACAGGTGCAAGTTAATGCGCAACCTCGGCGTAATCAAATGCGGCATTCACCCATCCTTCAGAATCTAGCGAGGAAAGCGTAACCTCCGACACAGTATTCACCAACAAAGGATCGTAATCGGTGGCCACTTTAATGTAGTTATCGGTAAAGCCAAACATCACCCCACGTCGCTCTTCTTCTTCAAACAAAACCGATCTCCGCGTGCCCAAATGCTCACGATAGAAGGCCAAGCGCTTTTTTTCACTGAGTCCGCGAAGCATTTCACCACGTTCCATTCTCACCTTCACCGGCACCACATCCTTCATTTTTTTGGCGGTGGTATTGGCGCGCTCTGAGTAAGGAAAGACGTGCAGGTACGACACATCCAATTCGTTCAAAAAGCGATAGGTTTCGAGGAAATTCTCTTCCGTTTCGCCGGGAAAGCCCACAATCACGTCAACTCCGATTCCACAATGAGGCATCAACGCCTTAATTTTTTGAATGCGAGACTGATATAAATCCGACAAATATTTTCTGCGCATCCTCATCAGAATCTCATCGCTACCGCTTTGCAATGGAATGTGAAAATGCGGAACAAAACGCTTGCTTTGGGCCACAAACTCGATGATTTCGTCGGTGAGTAGGTTGGGTTCGATGCTACTAATTCGGTAGCGATCCACCCCTTCTATCACGTCGATGGCTTTCACCAAATCAAAGAAATTCTGGTTGTGTTCGATACCAAAGTCGCCTAGATTCACACCCGTTAACACGATTTCTTTTGCACCTTGCTGGGCCGCTTCCTTTACCAATTCGATAGTTTCGGCAACGTTCCCACTCCTACTCTTACCGCGGGCAAGGGGAATGGTACAGAAGCTACAGAAATAATCACAACCGTCTTGAACCTTAAGGAATATGCGGGTTCTATCGCCGAGGCTGTAGCCCGGCACAAATGTATTGACGTCTTTAATTGGGGCATTGTGCACCACTGCCTTCGGTTCTTTTACCAAGGTATGCAGGTGCGATATCAATTCAAATTTCTCTGCGGCTCCCAAAACCATGTCCACGCCGGGTATTTGGGCGATTTCATTGGGTTTTAGCTGGGCATAACAACCAATCACAACCACATAAGCATTGGGATTGTGTTTGAGTGCTTCGCGAACCACTTTTTTACATTTGCGGTCGGCGTGATCCGTAACGCTACAGGTGTTGATCACATACAAATCGGCCCCATCCTGAAACTCCTTTTTCTCAAATCCCGCTTTGCTCAATTGCTGTCCGATCGCACTGCTCTCAGCAAAATTGAGTTTACACCCAAGGGTATAGAAGGCTACGGTTGACATTGGAGAATTGCAGAAAATACAAAGGTACGAAATCCAGAGGGAATCAGAATATCAAGGCATATTCCAAACTCCAGGTCCCAATAAATTGCGGGGTTCCTGGTGCTTCCTTAGAAGGGTCGGTGGTGGGAGCAATCAGCTCTTGCCTGGTTTCGGCCACGCCATCGCCATCAGTATCCACCATGCCAATAAATAAGAAATTGTTATTCAAATTTCGCAAGCCAAACTTCAAAGCGATAGAATATCCCAACGATTCTCCGCGCTGTTGAAAGCCCAAAGAGGCCTGATAATCAAAGGCTTTCAAGGGCAACTTATCCCAAGTTTGAATACTATTATAGGTATTCAGGGCGGTAGGCAAAGGAGTTTTACTTGGACCTACGTATAAAATCGAATTGAAATTATAACCCACTTGAACGCCCAATTGGAGTTGCTTTACTTTTACATCGCGCTGCTTGGTTAATCGATAATTGATCAATAGCGGAACATCCATACTCATAATGCTGATTTTGGTATACGAACGATTAATTGCTGTATCACCGGGCCTGCCGTTTCCAAAATTGCTGCCGCGCATGCGCAAATCCAACCCACTTTGAACGCCCCAAGGCGATTTTTTATCCAATTTAGAATGAAAATAAAAACCCGCAAAAACACCTATACTAGGCCTTGGGTTTAGTAATTTCCCGCCATACATCGAACTCATGCCCATGCCCATTTTTAATCCATAGCGCTGACGGCCTTCATAAACCACATCAGAAACTGCTTGCGCCTGAGCTACCAGCGTGAGGCAAATCAACCCCAGCAATACGAGTATGGATTTCAAATTCATGTTATATACCTTTTCCTTTGAGTGCCGATGCAACAGCCACATCCATCAATCGCTCGGCAAACGGACGGGTGTAATCATTCAACCCAGTCACCGCTGCCAGAATCTCATCTTTGGAGGCCTGCGATTGCAATAGACGCTCAAGGTCTTCGATGCGTTGTTTCGTCCCGTCGATTTCTTCTTGACTCATCATCCCCCCGTTTTTATCCAAGAAGCGCTTGGCCAGATAAATCAATTGCTGAGCCTCGTTTACTGCCTCTTGTTGCATGCGCAGTTGGACATCACTTTGGGCAAACTGAAACCCATCGAGCAGCATTTGCTCCACTTGGGCATCGGTAAGTCCGTATTGCGGCGTAATGTCGATTTCCTGCAATACATTGCTCCTGAGTTCCTTGGCCCTCACTTGTAACATCCCGTTGGCATCGATGGCAAAGCTGACCTCTATTTTGGGGAACCCCGCCGGCATGGCAGGAATTCCTTTTAAAATAAACTCTCCCAATTTTCTATTTTCCGCCACCATTTCGCGTTCGCCTTGAAACACTGCGATTTTCATATTCACCTGCCCGTCGATTGAGGTGGTGTATTCCCGACCCACTC
>JBEEMF010000069.1:0-129906 GCA_041192805.1 Bacteroidota bacterium
GCGCAAAACACTTCCCCGGAACTGGCGCATTTTTCATCAATCGATACGGTGAATACAGCGATTATCAAATACTTAAAAAAGGGCAATCGATCATCAACTACACCTTCATCAAACCCAAAGAACAGCGTTGGGGCGATTACGAAGGCATCCAAGCAAAATTCAACGAAAAAGGCATTTACTATTTGGTTGGTTCTTGGGGCAAAGGCAATAGCATGAGCGCTTATGTGGCTCGGGTGAAAATCAAAGACACCGTGGCCGACAATCCCATTTCTACCATGAGGGTATTCCCCGTCCCCACCACCGAAAACCTCAACATCGAATTTCAAGTCAATACGGAAGCGACGATCATCGGACAAGTGTTCAATTTGAACGGCCAAAGCGTTGGCATCGAATCAGGACTAACGGAGAATTATGGCGCCACAGAAGATCGCAGTCGTTTCACTTTAACCGTAGAACCCGGCACCCACAGATATGCGCTCCATACCCATGGATTGGCCAAAGGCGTTTATGTCGTAAAACTAGAACTCGTGAATGGCAGTTGGGGCTTTACATCCTCGGATCCCCAGTCTTTTAAATTCATTGTCCAATAAATCAACCCATTGGAAAATCTCAATCCAAATGCCCGAGCAAAAGGAGAAATCATCCTCATCAATAAACCCTATGGATGGTCGTCTTTCCAAGCGGTAAAAAAGATAAAATACGTCACCAAAGCCAAAAAAGTGGGCCATGCGGGCACTTTAGACCCCCTCGCCAGCGGTTTATTGATCATCTGCACAGAACAGCAAACCAAAGGGATTCAAACCATTCAGGACGCCGACAAAGAATATGAAGGCACTTTGGTTTTAGGCGCAACAACCCCAAGCTACGATCTGGAAACTGAGCCCAATGCGCATTTTCCCACCGAACATATCACTCAGGAGATGGTCCATGCAATCATTCCTCAATTCTTAGGCGAAATCGACCAAATTCCACCGTTGTATTCTGCCCTTAAGGTCGATGGTCAAAGGGCTTATAAGCTAGCAAGACAAGGCGATGAAACCGTATTGAAATCCAGAAAAATCACAATTCATTCACTGGAATTTACCCGCATCGAATTGCCAGAAATAGATTTTCTCGTTCGATGCACCAAAGGAACCTACATCCGCACTTTGGTGTTAGACATCGGCCACGCTTTGCAATCCGGCGCTTATATGTCGAGGCTGGTCCGCACAAAAATCGGTGAACACCACATCGAAAATTCCGTTTCGCCACAAGAGTTTGAAGAGGTATTCAAGTCAAGAATTGTAGAAATTTCCGATACCACCCCAACCAAAATTTAAAGTTTGGGCCAATTTTTGCTATCTTTGGCCAGCATGCGCACGATACACAAAACTCTACGCTCCTTGGCTTTTATCGCCTTATCGTTAACCTTGGTACAATGTACCGAACTCAACGCCGGAAAAGCTAAACAGGACTTTAATAATTGGTTTACCGACCTCATTACACCTCGCGCCTCTTCTTTAGAAATGGCCAACGATGGTTATATCGTTAAAGGAAATCTAAAAAATAAACCCAATCAGGTAATTCGCTTGTTCGAAATGACCGCTGAAGGATTGGTTTTCATCGACAGCTCCTTTACAGATAAAAAAGGTGATTTCTCTGTCAAAGGAAGTACCAAAGAACTCATTTTCTGCGCACTCATGGTGTTGGACAAACAGATGGTTTATTTGGCGCTAAACAATGCGACAGAAGCTACGCTGGCGATCGATGCTACCACTACCGGCATCAATTATACCATCACCGGAAAGAATGTAGAGGAGAGTCAGTCATTGAAAGACTTGTTGAAGTTGAACGAAGGTTTCTCTTCTAGAATTAAAGCCTTGGAAGCGGAAGCGAGCAAATTGAACCCAAATACCGATGAAGGTTTTAATAAGATGCAAAAATTGCAAGCGGATTATTACGCCAACCTAAGTGAAAGAGCCGCCGCTATTTTGAGTTTCGCAAAAGCCAGACCTAGCAGCTTCATTCCCTTTTTTATCCTTCATTTCAATGTGGTTCAAGAGCCTACCATTGAATTGTTAACTGTAGCTCGCGATGCAGCGGTAAAAGCCGACCCTACTTCAAAATACACCCAAATGATTCAGCAAAAGTATCAAGAGGAAGCCAAATTGATGGTGGGTGGCGAAGCGCCGGAAATAAATCTGCCACAGCTTGATGGTACAAATTTGGCCTTGAGTTCGTTGCGAGGTAAATATGTTTTGATCGACTTCTGGGCTAGCTGGTGCGGACCCTGTCGTAAAGAGAACCCATACAACGTAGAAATGTATAACCGCTTTAAGGACAAAGGTTTTGAAATCTATGGCGTATCATTGGATCAAGACCCAACCCGTTGGAAAGGTGCAATTGAAAAGGACGGTTTAACATGGAAACATGTCAGCGATTTAAAAGGTTGGAGCAGTTCAGCAGGTCAGACTTATAACATTCACTCTATCCCTTCAACTGTATTGGTTGACCCAGCTGGTAAAATCGTGGCGAAAGGTTTGAGGGGCGAAGAGTTGGATGCGAAATTGAAAGAGTTATTGGGTGCGTCATCGCAAGAAAAAGCTCCAGAAATGGACAAACCTTAAATTTACCTTTAGTTAATATAAAAATAATACAAAGTGAGTTGAATGTTAACACCAATTCAATTCATTTGTAACATAATGATAAAAGGACTGCCAAAAGTATTAGTAGTAGATGACGAGCAAGACATTCTCGAGCTAATCAGGCATTCGCTAGCCAAAGAGGGTTTTGAGGTGCATATTGCAGCCAATGGCGCACAAGCGGTTGAGCAGGCAAAAAAAGTAAAGCCCGAAATCATCATCATGGATGTCATGATGCCTGTAATGGACGGAATGGAAGCTTGCCGACAGTTAAAGGAAATCCCTGAAACCAAAAACATTCCTGTTATTTTCTTAACCGCCAGAAGCGAAGAGTTTGCTGAATTGGCAGGTTTTGAAGCCGGAGCAGATGACTATATCGCCAAGCCAGTCAGAAACAGAGTCCTTCTTAGTCGTGTTAAAGCCATATTGCGTCGCAGAAATGCCTTGGTTACCCCAGAGCCTGAAAAATACGAATTCGAAAATCTCAAAATCGATCGTGAGCGCTTTGTGGTTGAGTACGATGGCAGGACACTTCAATTACCTAGAAAAGAATTCGAATTGCTATCATTCTTAGCTTCAAGACCTGGACGTGTGTTTTCTCGCGATGAAATCTTGGAAAATGTATGGGGCAATGAAGTATTAGTGGTTGATCGTACGATTGATGTCCACGTGAGAAAAATCCGTGAGAAGCTAGACGATAAATTCATCTACACCGTGAAAGGCGTAGGTTACAAGTTTGAGAGCTAATTTGCCTCAAATATCGAGAGCACCGCACTCGCTTTATCCAAACATTCTTGGTATTCCTGTTCCGCAACACTATCGTATGTGATAGCCCCGCCAACGGCATACGCCAACGTCTTGGCTTGCGAATCATATTGTAAGGCCCGAATTACCACATTGAAATCCATATTCTGTTTCCAAACGTAGCCAACGGTTCCAGAATAAATGCCCCGCGCAAACCCTTCCAAATGATTCGTGTGTTGCATCACCGAAATTTTTGGCGCACCCGTCATACTCCCCATTGGGAACGTGGCATGCATCAAATCCTTTAATCCGACTTCCGGCTTCAATCGACCTTCTACTGTAGAAATCAGTTGATGCACGTGAGAGAACGAATACACCGCACAACATTCAGGAACCTGAACACTGCCAACCTCGCAAACTTTCGACAAATCATTACGCACTAAATCCACAATCATTATATTCTCCGCGCGATCCTTTTCCGATTTCTCCAATTCCCTTGCTACGGCAAGATCTTGAATCTCATCCAGTTCTAACGACATCGAATCAAACACGCGAGGCCTGGTCCCTTTGATGGGCTGAGAAAAAATCAAATTCCCCCGTTTGCCAAAAAACCGCTCCGGGCTGGCGCACAACAAATATCGATCCCCATCCTTCAAAAACACAGAAAATGGTGCCGGTGCTTTGCGACTCAATAACATAAAAGCATCGTAGGGGTCAATCTCTTCCTTGGCCGTAAAGGCGATACAATAATTCATCTCGTAAAAATCCCCTTCCACAATATGCCGTTTGATGCGCTCCACATTCTCCAAATATGTTTCCTTTGGCGTTTGCGGATGCCACTGGGGTGAACTCGAAGAAGCGAATCCACTTCCGTTTTTGGATTGACTCTGTTTCAACAAGGTTTCATCACCCCAAACACTGCCGTTTTTTTCTAAAGCCACCCAACGCTCAGGACTTATAAATTTCAAAGCATCAAATTCTACCAATTGGGTAAGATCCGATTCCAATGAAGATTCGATTTTATTCTTATAATCATAACCCAAATATCCCATTATCGGACTTTCTGGACAACTTGGAACATCAGACAATTCTTCAAATTTCTCGGAAACGCCAAAGCCAGCCATAAGGGAAATCTGACCATGATCATCGGACCGACCTGCACTCAAAAAAATGCAAGCAAACGACTCATTTCTTGCCTTTTCAAGCAAACATTCTAGTTGGTATGCGATTGTAATCCATTGATTTTCCATCACTTATCACAAAATCATTTGATCATCCTCTAAACTTTCCTCGCCTTGATAAAACCGATGAATTACCCGAGATTTCGCTACACTAACCACAGTAGTTAACACCTCAACACTCGCCTCTTTTACCTTTTTCACGCTCTTAAAGTGCTTCAACAACAACCGAGCTGTCTCCTCTCCGATGCCTGGAATTTCTGTCAACTCTGTCCTCAACGTCCCCTTATCCCTCCTACTTCTATGATGGGTAATTCCAAATCGATGCGCCTCATCACGCATTTGCTGTATCACTTTTAACGTCTCCGATTTCTTATCGATATACAACGGCAATGAATCTCCGGGAAAATAAATCTCCTCCAAACGCTTCGCAATGCCAATAATTGCCAATTTGGTATAAATCCCCATCGCTTTTAATGCTTCCACCGCCGCACTCAACTGACCCTTGCCACCATCCACCACAATCAACTGAGGCAATGGCTTCTGCTCATCAATCATCCTTGAATATCTGCGGGTAATCACCTCTTTCATCGTAGCAAAATCGTCTGGACCTTCCACCGTTTGCACATTAAAATGTCGATATTCCGATTTAGCCGCCTTCCCATTCTTAAAAACCACGCAAGCACTCACCGGATAGGTCCCCTGGAAATTCGAATTATCGAAACACTCAATATGTCGAGGCATCTCACTCAACCGCAAATCCTTTTTCATCAACTCCATCAATCGATCCACGCGGATTTCGGGATTCAGCTTCTCGTATTGCGACAATTTTTCCTGTTTGTAGAGCAGGGTGTTTTTCATACTCAACTCCAACAAACGACGTTTATCGCCCATTTTGGGAACGGTTATAGCAACACCATCCAGTTCTAAATCAAGTTCATGACTCAAAACGATTTCCTTGCAATTATCCCCGTATTGATTTCGCATTTCAGCCACAGCAGAAGCGAGTAAATCCGAATCCAACTCATCGAGTTTTTTTCTAATTTCCACATTCCGACTCACGATAATTAACCCATGGCTTACCCGCAGAAAATTGACGAACGCAACCTTTTCGGTGCTACTTATGCTATATACTTCTAAATCGCCAAGAACGGTGCTAACAATGGTACTTTTCGATTGATATCGCTCCAAGGAATCCAACTTCTCTTTAAACTCATGGGCCTTTTCAAATGCCAACTCAGCGGCCGCACTCATCATCAAATCCTTCAAATGTCGTTTCACCTCCCCCAAATTCCCTTTCAATAAATATTTTATCTGGGCGATACTTTCGTTGTACGATGATTCGGTTTGATGCGCTTCACATGGGCCCAAGCAATTCCCCAGCTGATATTCCATGCAAATTTTGTGTTTGCCCGCGGCTACGCTCGCGGGCGTCATCCCAAAATTACAATTCCGGGTGGGATACAATTTCTTTACCAAATCCAATACCGTGTGCATTATCTTCACATTGGCATACGGCCCGTAATAATCAGACCCATCACGAATCGGATTCCGTGTGGGAAATACCCTCGGAAACCGCTCCGCCGTAATTCGAATATATGGATACGTCTTATCGTCCTTTAATGAAATATTATACCTCGGCTGAAATTCCTTAATCAAACTGTTCTCCAACAGCAAAGCATCCATTTCGGTATCTACTACCGTGTATTCAAAATACTGAATCTTACTGACCAAAATTGCCGTTTTTCGATTCTCGTGCTGCTGTTTGGTGAAATAACTCGTGACGCGCTTTTTGAGGTTTTTGGCCTTCCCCACATAGATAATTACGTCCTCCGCATCAAAATACTTGTAGACCCCCGGCGAGTCGGGCAACGACTTAATCAATTTACTCAAATGCGCGGGGACCATAACACAAAATTACGCGCAAACCCCTATCAGTGGGCACCAATTTCTACATGACGTGCACTTACAGTTCCCCCATAGAACAATGAGGCCTGAAGATCAAAAGAACTTGCATCGTCAGTGGTCACAAACTCAAGCTTTCCGCCTCGGATTAACCCAGATTCTATCTCAGAATGACGTACCAAATAATCTTGTAATTTTTCTGCAACGATACCGCCCTGTGTTACTAACCGAATCGAAGAAGGGACAAATTTCTTAATCGTCTCCATCAACAGCGGATAATGGGTGCAAGCCAATAGCAATGTATCTATTTTGGGATTCCGCGCCAGAATTCGATCCACATGTTGCTTTACAAAATAGTCAGCGCCTTCGCCTAGCATTTGATTGTGCTCCACCAAATAAACCCACATTGGACAAGCTTCTTGTTCAACCATCACCGAAGGATAAAACTTAGCGATTTCCTTTGGATACGACTCCGATGCCACCGTCCCAGCTGTACCCAGAATACCCACAACTCCCGTTTCAGAATACTCCCCAATAGATTCCGTGGTGGGACGGATCACGCCCAAAACCCGCTTGTGATCATTCCGCTGAGGCAAATCAACCTGCTGAATCTGACGTAAAGCTTTCGCAGAAGCCGTATTACAAGCCAAAATTACCAAATCACAACCCTCATCAAATAGCCAATTCACACATTCCAAGGTGTAATGATACACCGTGTCAAACGAGCGATTTCCATAGGGAGCGCGGGCATTATCGCCAAAATACAGATAATCGTATTCCGGCAAAACATCAACGATGCTCCTCATTACAGTGAGACCACCGTAGCCCGAATCAAATATGCCTATTTTGCCCTTTTTCATAAAACAAAGGACTGCCGAATAATCAACAGTCCTTCAAATGTATTGCAATAAAATGAATTACTTCTTCAACAAGGCTGCAATTACGGCACCTGTGATATCATCGGCGGGATTCGCACTCCACAGAACAATACTCTGGGAATTGTCGATCACGTGCGCATAGCCCTTTGCCTTCGCAACATCACCGGCCGTTTTCTTTACCAATTCCAAAATCGGGTTATACAAACGAACCTGCTCTTGCTGAATCTCAGACTTATAAGCCTCTTGGGTTTCTTGAGCCTCTTGCTGCAAACGCTGAAAACTCTTTTGAATCAATTCCAATTGTGCAGGAGACGCTTTCAATGCTTGCTTAGTTTGGTACTCCTTCTCTTTGTTTTGCATTTCTGATTCCAAATCCTGCAAACGCTGCATATAGCCTTGCTCAATCGCAGCCAATTTGGCCATTACTGAATCTTTCATTGGCAAAGTATCTACTACCTTCATGGTATTGATAGTAGCAATTTTCTGAGCCTGCGCGATGGAACCCATTGCCACAAATACTGTCATGGCAATTAATAGAATGGTTTTTTTCATGTATATCAAATTTAGTTTTTGTTAATCGTTATCGTCCTGATTTCCAGTGGGCGATGTCCCATTTGGAACATTCCCCTTGGGCATTGGCATATTGGGCTTCACACCACCCGGACGTGTTTGGGTATTTGGACTTGCAGGAGCAGCAGTGGCGCCAGGTATATCCTCTGTTGGGATTCCTAAAGCTTCCATCACTTCCAATGTTTTGTCATACTTCTGATCCGCATAAAGCATCAATGCCCCACCCGATTTGTCAAAAATATACGCATATCCCTCTTTTTTGGCAACGTTCTGAATGGCATCGTATACTTTGTCTTGCAAAGGCTTCACTAACCTAGCACGCTCCTGATACAATTCACCTGTTGGGCCAAACTTTGTTTCTCTAAATTTAATCAATTCAGACTCCTTCTGTTCGATGGCTTCTTTTTTCTGACGGTGTTTCTCATTGGTCAACAAAATTTCTTCCGCCGTAAAATCCCGATACATCTGTTCCAACGACGACTGCATCAACTGAGCCTCTCCCTGATATTTGGCAGCCAAATCATCCAAATCCTTCTGCGCTGCTCTGTATTCTGGCAACTTTGCCAAAATCACATCTGAATCCACAAATCCAATCACCTGACTCTTTTGAGCGTTGGTTCCACCCAAAATCATCATCATGCATATTAATAGGAATTGTTTTTTCATTTTCATTGATTTGTCAAACCGCATGCCAAAACTCATTAGTGCACGAAAATATAGATTTTTCCTCGATTTATGGATGCTCTAACAAAATTGAAGGTGTTACGATAATATTACTTTTATGTAACGCACGATCCGTGAACTGAATTCTAAATCTCACCGTGTCGCCTCGATACTGAAAAGGCCTAGCAGGAATGTTCAAAATCAGATTGCCATGAACCGCTTTGCTGCGTCCTGTGGGTGTGATATTTCTGATTCTCTCGTGTAAAACGAGCGTATCGCTAGGACTTAGCAAGGGATTCATCGGATTCATCCATTTGACCCCAATTTTATGCTGGTAATAGACCTTCAAATTGTAAAATTCCTTCTGTTTATAGCCAAACGGAAACAGCGTATCGGCATCGTCTAGTCCCAAATCCCCATCGCTGTCTTGATAACCCAAATCAATTTCGATAAAACTATCATATCCATATCCACTGTTAAACTTATAAATGCCAGCAAATGTCAGTTTGGGAACGGCCGAGACATTATCTTTGTTGGGATTACAAGAAATTATTGTCCCTGCGAAAAACAGCATGACGGAAACCATTGAAAATATTGAAACCTTATTCCACATCCCTACGTCCAAATTTAATGATTGGGCACAGTTAATTTTTCAATTTCAACAAAAAAACAATCCGCTTTTCGCTCAATGGCATCTAATTTACCCGCCAACATCAGGTGAGTTCACTTTTTTACCAATCGCTTTTTTCAAAAGTCATCTTGTAAGCAGTGCATCAAAAAACGCCGAAATTACATTTAGTAGCTCGGGGACTACAGGAAGTACGACATCGCTACACCATGTTGCTGAATTAAAAATATACGAAGAAAGCTTTACGAAAGGGTTTGAACTATTCTACGGTCCGATAGAAAATTATTGCGTTATTGGATTGCTGCCAAGTTACCTCGAAAGAACTGGGTCATCGCTGGTATACATGGTGGACCATTTCATCAAGAAAGGGAAACCCAACAGCGGATTCTATTTAAAGGAATACGAAACGGTTGCCGACATCATCCAAGACAATGAAAATCGCAATCAACCCACGCTGTTACTCGGGGTCACCTTTGCGATGCTAGAGATGATACAATCCATTCCCCAGCAACAATGGAAGCAGACAATTGTCATGGAGACCGGTGGCATGAAAGGCCGAGGGCCGGAAATCACGAGAGAGGAACTACAAACCCAACTCACAACGCATTTGGGCGTTCAGCATGTCCATTCAGAATACGGGATGACGGAACTGTTGAGTCAGGCCTACTCCCAAAAGAATGGGAGGTTTCATTGCCCGCCCTGGATGAAAATTTGCATTCAAGATCCCGGCGACCCCCAACAATGGTTTGGCCATGCAAAAACCGGTAGAATCTGTATTATTGACTTGGCGAACGTTTATAGCTGCTCATTTATCGCAACCGACGATTTGGGGAAAACACATGAAGATGGAAGTTTCGAAGTACTGGGCAGAATAGATTTTAGCGACCTCAGAGGTTGCAATCAGTTGGTGATAGACTAATTAACCGCTGATCAATCCTCGTCCTCGTCGGGAATCTCAAGCACCTGCTCCGTTAGCTCTTCCTTGGCGTTCAAAGAATTCTCAAGACTCAAAATCATCGCTGGCAACAAGAACAAATTCGCCGCCATACCCGTAAGCAAGGTTAAACCGGTTAACCAACCCAACGCTTGTGTTCCTTGGAAATTAGAGAAGGTGAAAATAAAGAATCCAGCACAAATGGCTACCATGCTATAAATCATACTCAATCCTACCTCCACAATGGTTCCATTGAGCGCTTCTCTTACCGATTTGTTATGCTTGACCAGCTCTCGCCTAAAGGTGATGATGAAGTGAATGGTCGCATCTACTGTTATCCCAAAGGCGATACTAAACACTAGGATGGTTGATGGCTTTAGCGGCACACCAAAATAGCCCATCGTACCGGCCGTAACGAGCAATGGAATGATGTTGGGAATCACCGCTATCACAATCATTCTGATGGATGGGAATAAGAAGCCCATGGTGATTGTAATGATAATCAACGACCAAAACGTGGCACTGCCTAAACTGCCAAATAGGTAAGAATTGCCTTTCATGAACACCGCAGAAGTTCCAGTCACTTTTACAGCGTATTCATCCTTGGGAAAAATCCTATCAATGATCACTGCAACTTCCTTATTAATACTATCCAAGGAGGTAGAACCAACATCTTTGATTTGATAACTGATACGCAAACCGGTTCTGCTGCTATCTATCAACCCCGACATCATCTGATTTTTTTCATTAGACTTCGTAATTGGCATTCGAGCCATGATATCGGCCAAATCCAATGCATTAGGCATACGATAGAAAGCAGGATCGCCCTCATTCACCGTTTGATTGGCGTAGCATACCACTTCCACAACCGACATCGGTTTTGAGAATTCCGGGTATTTTTTCAGGGCACGCTGCAAACGATTTACTTTATCTAGGGTTTCAAAAGTGCCGATGTCGCCATCATCGTGTGTACGAACAACGATTTCATAAGGCATCACACCTTTGTAATGCTCCTGGAAGTACAATAAATCCTGGTACAACTTTGAACTCCGTGGCACATCATCCACCATATAGGCCAAAGGATGTAAACGGAAAACAAATGTGGTGCTCAGCACTGTTAATGCGATAAACCAGAAATATATTCTTCGCTTATGATTAAATACCATAAACTTAACCCATCCCAAAAACTGATTGATATTTTTATTGTCGAGGTGAGCAATTTGCTTGTCCGATGGAACCGGTAAGAAGCTATAAAGGGCAGGAATACCAATAATATTTATAAAGAATACCAAATTGATGGTAATGAACGAAACCACACCATAATGCTCTAGCATCTGTGTCTTGGTGAAATAGAATGTACCAAATCCAACCGCTGTTGTAAAATTGATCAGGAATGTAGCTACTCCAACGCGTGATATAATCCTGGTCAATGCTTTGGCTTTGTTTCCATGTTTACGGTATTCTTCGTGGTATTTATTGATGAGATAAATGGCATTTTGAACCCCAATCACGACCAGCAATGGCGGAAGCGTTCCCGTAAGCAAGTTCAGTTTATAACCCAATATTCCGCACACTCCAAACATCACCAAAACCCCTATTCCAATAAACACAATGGCAATGGCCAAGGTGCTAAGACTTCGAAAAAACACCAAAATCAAAATGGCCGTCACCAAAAATGCAATCACCGTAAAGAGTACCATTTCACTTTTTACCGTGGTCGCCATCTCAGTCCTAACATACGGCAATCCACCGATATGCATTTCGGCACCAGAAAAGTCTTCATATTCCTTGGCTGTTTTTTCGATGCTATGAATCAATCCAATCCTCTTTTCTGATTCCTGGGCCTTATTATCGAGCACCAATAACACCAAAGCAGAATTGGTATTCTTGTTATACAACATCCCCTGATAGAATCGCATATCCAAGAATTTATCTCGGATGCTATCTACTTCGGCTTGTGTAGTAGGCGCATGAGTAAATGCAGGTTTGATTTCAAATTTACCTGCCGTATCCGTATGCAAATCAAATAAGCGCGTTGGGCTGATGACTTGGTTAACGCCGGGGATATTCGACATGTCTTCACACATCTTATAATAGGCCCTGAAGTTCTTAAGTTCAAAGAGTTTATCACTATTAAATCCTACAACAACTTTGTTATTGTCTAGGCCAAACGTTTTTTGAAATTTCTGATACGCCAAGAAATCAGCATCGTTACTTGGCACCAATTTTTGCATGGCATACTCCAACTTAACTTTTGTTGCATAGTAACCCATCACTCCGGTGAAGGCTATGATCAATATCAAGAAAAGTGCGCGCTGCTTAAGAATAAAGCTTGCTATTTTATCCCACATAGAAGCTGCAAAGGTACTGATAAAAAAATAAAGGTCGCCCGAGGGCGACCTTTCACAAATAAATATTAGAAGTAAAAGATTACTCAGCGATCACATCCAAAGTGATGGCCGCATTGATATCTTTAAACAAGTTGATGTTGGCTTCGTAAGTTCCGATTGACTTAATGTCATCAAAAACAATTTTACGGCGGTCTACATCAAACCCTTTTTCTTTCAATATATTGGCAACTTGCAAGCTGGTAACTGAACCAAAGATTTTCCCACTAGCGCCCGCTTTTGCAGCAAGGTTGATGGTGGATCCATTCAATTTTTCAGCCAACGCTTCTGCATCTTTACGCAATTTGTCCATTTTGAACGCGCGCTGACGCATATCTTCGGCTAACATTTTCAAGGCGCCTTCGTTTGCCAATTTTGCTTTTCCTGTAGGAATCAAGAAGTTCCTCGCGTAACCGTCTTTTACAACTACCACGTCATCTTTATGACCTAGGTTTTTTACGTCTTGGGTGAGAATGATTTTCATGTGTCTTCCTCCTTCTTATTTTAAACCATCAGCAACGAAAGGAAGCAACGACAGGTGACGTGCTCTTTTAATTGCTACAGAAATTTTACGTTGATACTTCAAAGAGGTACCAGTGATACGACGTGGCAAAATCTTGCCTTGCTCGTTGATGAACTTCAATAAAAACTCACCGTCCTTGTAGTCGATGTATTTAATACCGTGTTTTTTGAAACGGCAATACTTCTTCTTTTGCAGAACCTGCGGAGTTTGGTTGAAGATAAAGTTAGAATCTTTGCTCATAGTTCGTCCTCCTCAATTGCGATTTTCTTTTTAACAACAACTTTCGTTCCTTGTGGAGTTACCGTACGAAGCTCGCCATTGCGTTTGCGTTGATTGAAATCAACACCCCAACGGTCTAACTTCACAGTGAGGTAACGCAAGATGCGCTCGTCGCGGCGAAAAACTAATTCAAAAGACTTGATGAATTCAGGGTTTGCCTTGAATTCGAACAAGTGATAAAATCCCGTGCCTTTTTTCTGGATAGGGTAGGCTAGTTTGGTTAGTCCCCAATTTTCTTCGTGGACTAACTCCCCTCCATTGCCGGTGATCAACTCTCTGTAGCCTGTAACAGCATCTTTCATCTGTTGTTCAGAGAGCACGGGTGTCAAAATGATCACGGTCTCGTACTGGTTGGTATTCATTTGGCTGTAAATTTAGGGCTGCAAAAATACGGCTTTATATTCAATCCTACAAGTGTTTACACACTTTTATTGGTTTCCCATTTCACGGAACAGGATCATACCCGCTCCCACCCCAAGGCCCGCATCTACCAATTCGCCGAATTGTTAACCAAATGGCCTTGAAAAAGTTATGTTTTCTAAATGCCTCAACCCCGTACTGACTGCAGGTTGGGGTGAAACGACAAGCAGTGGGGAGCAGTGGGGAAATGGCGCCTTGATAAAATTTTATCACTAAAATCGGCAACAAAGACAGAAACCAACGGAGTCCGCGATTGCTATTTGCAGCCGGATCAAGATGCTTTTCGACGAGTTCTTCGTTATGCAGTTTTTTCGAGCACATCCAAAATCTTCTGCTGTAATACTTTGTACGATTTTTCCAACGCCTTATAATCTGGCAACTCGCTGCCTGTATACATCAACGCGATTGCCATGGTTTTCCCTTGGACCGTCAGCGCCTCGTATAACTCAGTCTTATTATGTCGATACAACTCTCGCAACCGCCGCTTGATAAAATTCCGATCCACCGCCCGCTTAAACTTTCGCTTGCTCGCCGTAAATACAACCTGAGCAGGAACTCCTTCCACAGGCAAAGGCGTAAAATACAAATTGGCACGAAGAGGATATTTAGAAACAAAAACGCCCGACCCAAAAAGCCCGGCGAGAATATTCACGTTGTTCAGTTTTTCGGATTTACCGAAAGCCTTTCCCAAACGATATGGCAACACTGTGTGAGTCATTGCCTGTTTACGCAACGAGGGTATTAACCTTTGTGACTGCGCTCGTGAGATACAGTAAGACTGGCACGACCGCGTTTGCGACGAGCTGCCAAAACCCTACGGCCATTGCTTGTAGCCATGCGCTCACGGAAGCCGTGACGGTTTTTACGTTTTCTAGTAGAGGGTTGGTAGGTGCGTTTAGTCATGATTGAAAATACTTAAAAGAGCTGCAAATATACAATCATTCAAACTACTTTGCAAGCATCCCCACTTTTTTTTTCAATACGCAACACTATCTTTGGAAATGATGACCGACCAACCACAATATTCAGAAAAATCAGGCTTCCCCAGTTGGATATTTTGGTCTATCGCGGCAGTTGCGATTATACAGGCGACCATTCTACCCACCATTTACTTATACGAGAAAATTGCCCACCCAACAGACAGCGAGCCATTGGATTGGTTCGGCTTGGCCATCTTCGGCGTGGTTGGCCTATTGATTTTCGTCATCAAACTCCATGTAACCATCAACACTGAGGGCATCACTTACAAATACCCTCCCTTTCGCAACAAACCCACAACCCTCCCTTGGGAAAACATCAAATCCATTGAATTAATGAGAATCAACCCGCTGAAAGAATTTGGTGGTTGGGGACTACGTTATGGCAAACTCGGTACCGCCTATACAACCCGTGGCAGATACATCTTACACGTCGTACAGAATACAGGGAACCCCATCAACCTCACCATCGCTGCACCGAAAGACTTCGTCAAGGCAATTGCTCAACAAAACTGGCCCGTGACCCCAAAAATTCCAGAAAAAATAATATAATTACCCGTTGTAATACAACTCGCGAATCAGGCCATCCGCCAATCCAATTCTGGGCACACCTATCTCTGTAATATCCGCCCATTTTAAGATCGACGTGTATATCTGCAACGCAGGAACAATCACTTCTGCCCTTTCCTGTCGCAAATTAAACTCGTGCATCCTTTCGACCACAGATTGATTACTCATCACTTTATAATAGTTGTCGAGCTGATTGACCGACAACGACTTACCATCCTTGGTTTTTGAGATCGAGAATAACTTATTGATATTCCCGCCACTTCCAATAACCGTCAAATTTTTCACCCCTTTCACAGAGGATTTCACGGCCGCTTTCATCGAATTCCACACATCGTCGGATACCTGGCCTTGTAACATTCGTAATGTGCCAACGTTAAATGAATCTTGCAAAATTCGCTTACCCTCAGAATACATCGTAAGCTCTGTACTGCCGCCGCCTACATCCACATATAAACGTGTTTCATTGTCCAAATCCGACTCCATCATATGCGTATCGTAAATGATCGCAGCCTCCTCTTTTCCAGTGATAATATCAATCCGTAAACCCGTCTCCTCAAAAATTGCATTCACCAACGCCTCTCCATTTTGGGCATCGCGCATCGCCGATGTAGCGCAAGCTCTGAAACGCTCCACGCCGTAAATATCCATAATCAACTGAAATGCGCGTATACTCTTTTTTAAGGCCGATGCCTTTTCTTCGCCAATAAAGCCATCTTGAAACACATCAACCCCCAAACGAAGGGGGATTCGCAATAGAGTGAGCTTGGTAAAATCTACCGACTCGCGATACGGCACAGCCTCGGAAACCAACAGTCGAACTGCGTTGGAACCGATATCAATGGCTGCGAGATTCAATGGTGTATTCTTTATTTTTTAAATAGTCATGTATGGCAACTTGAGACCGAAGCCATGGCTCCCCTTCCTCAGGCACTACGTATTGATTGCTCAATGCAGCATCCAAAATTCGTGCTTTTTCATTCTCCTTTAGTTGGATGTTCATAATATGTGACAATTCTGTTTGAATCTCTTTATCGATGATGGGACAAGCCACCTCAACGCGATGATCCAAATTCCTAACCATCCAATCAGCCGACGAAATAAAAACTTGCTTTTGCTCTTCTTCTCCAAAAATAAACACCCGGGCATGCTCTAAATATTGATCCACAATAGAAATGGCTTGGGGTTGTTTTTTGAATGATTTTTGATCCATCACACCGCAGAAAATCCCGCGAACCACAAAGCTGCTCTTCACTCCCGCCTTTGCCGCATCATACAAATTATGAATCAACTGATCGTCACTTAAGCTATTCAGTTTCACCACCAATGAGCCCCCTTTCTTCCGCTTGCTCAACGAAATCTGCTTCAGGATTTGCGCTTGGAAAAATTTACGCATCGTAATCGGTGCGGGTATCAATGTCCTACAGCTTTTTAAGCCCGTAAGATTTGGAATGGGACGCTCCAAACAATCAAATATCCGATTGATATCCGCCATAATCTGACGGTTGGATGTCAGCAAACAATGATCCGCATATACCTTGGCCGTACTCTCATTCAAATTGCCCGTACTCACAAAACCAAATTGGGTGGTTCTATTAAACTCTCTGCGCTTAATGACACAGATTTTTGCGTGAATTTTCATCTCCGGCAGCCCTATATAAACCCTCACGCCCTCCTCTTCCAATCGCTTCTTCCACATCATATTGGCTTCCTCATCAAAGCGCGCCTTCAACTCAATAACCACAGAAACTTGCTTCCCATTTCTCACAGCATTCACCAACGCATTGATTACCCTTGAATCTTTTGCCAATCGATACAATGTCACGCGAATACTAACAACTGCTGGATCGATGGCCGCTTCACGCAACAAATCAATCACCGAATCAAAGGAATGATAAGGAAAATGCAACATCACATCTTTTTTAGAAATGACATCCATAATCCTACACGGCTGGGTCAACAGCGGATGAACAAAAGGCTTTGGACGAGAATTGATATCCGTAAAAACCTCCCGCGGGAAGTCCATAAAGTCTTTAAAATTGTGAATCCTACCCCCAGGAACCATGTGGTCCTTCTTGTTCAAGCTCAATCGCTTCATCATAAACTCCAACAAATTCGCATCAATCTGCTTGTCGTATACAAAACGCGTTGCCTTTCCTTTTTTACGATTCTTGATACCCTTCTCCAAGTCATCAATCAAATTGGAATGAAAATCGTTATCCAAATCCAATTCCGCATCCCGCGTTACTTTGATCAGATGACCCATGAATTTATCAAATCCAAATGGCGCAAACAAATAAGGTAGATTGTACCGAACAATGTCTTCCAACAGAATCAAATCTTTGGTTCCTTTGGCCGATGGCAAAACCACCACGCGAGGCAAATCGCCAACGGGAATTTCAATTAGCGCGTAACGATGCATCATCGCCGATTGTGAATGTCCTAGAACGCAAGCCAAGTAAACACTTCTGTCCCTAAGCAGAGGCATGCTTGGGATCGACTCAATCATTAAGGGTACGATCCGTGTGTGGAGTCGCTCTTCAAAAAATGTCTCAACAAATATCTTTTGCTCTTTTGTGAGCTGCTTGTCGGTTTTGAAATGGATTTTCTTACCCTCCATGGCCACAACCAAGTCGCGATAAATCTTCTCGAATTGTTGTTGTTGGGTGAGCACGATCGACATAATGCTGGCGAGAATTTTTTCAGGATTCTCCTCCAAATGCATCTTCAACTTATTCCCCGCAGTCCTTGTCATCCGGTTCAGCGTTGCCACCCGAACACGAAAAAATTCGTCCAAATTGTTAGAAAAAATACCTAAAAATCGCAAACGATCGTAAATATGATTCTCCTCGTCTGCTGCTTCCTGTAAAACCCTGCCGTTAAACGCCAACCAACTAATATCCCTGTTAATTCCTTGCTTCTTTAAACCCATAACGGAAATCTATCCAATGCAAAGATGATAGTTGTATTTGCGATTTAGAATTATTTCAAGAAGAATATATCATTACTTTAGTGTTAACAAATAGTGCTGTTATCTGTAAACGATTTGATAATATAAAATTGATGTTAATACCCATTTTTGTTAGTCATAACAAAACATACCAACTGGTATTTTGAGGGCGTGAAATCTACTCCTAGAGAAATGCAAGTTTGCATTCTAAGCGATTTGCATTTGGGCACATTTGGCTGCCATGCCGAAGAAATAAGCGATTACCTGCGAAGCATCAATCCGGAAATTTTAGTGCTCAATGGCGATATCATAGATATTTGGCAGTTTAAGAAGTCGTATTTCCCACCCCAGCACATGCAAGTGATCCGGGATATCCTAAAACTGAATACCCAAGGGACTCAAGTGTACTACATCACAGGAAACCACGATGAAGCGTTGCGCAGATATTCTGGCACTCAGTTGGGGAATATCAGACTGGATGACAAACTCATTTTGGAATTGGATGGCAAGAAGGTTTGGATTTTTCACGGTGACGTTTTTGATGCAACAACCAAAGGATCAGCACGATTATTGGCACAGCTCGGCGGCAAAGGCTACGATTTATTGATCTGGTTAAATCACAATATCAATTTACTCCTTTCACTGATGGGTCGGGAAAAAATGAGTCTTAGCAAAAAAGTTAAAGAAAGCGTAAAAAAGGCGGTTTCTTGGATCAATAACTTTGAACAAACGGCGGCGGAGTTAGCCATCGAAGAGGGATACGACGTGGTTGTTTGCGGTCACATTCACCAGCCACAGCAAAGAATCATCAAAACGGAAAAAGGTGAGGTAACCTATCTAAATTCTGGCGATTGGATCGAAAATCTCACGGCACTAGAATACAACGATGGTAATTGGAAAATTTACGAGCATCCCCAGCAAAATCGCAAAAAACTACCAAGGAGTACTGAGTATTTAACAGAACTGGAACGCCTTAAAAAACCAGAGATTCCTGATGTGCTTTCACACCACATCGCAGCTTTTATTGCCACTAAAACTGCCATTTAATTCGTACCATGAAGATTCTTTACGCCGTCCAAGCGACAGGTAACGGACATATTAGCAGGGCCTCTGAGATTCTGCCGATACTTCAAAAATATGGCACTGTCGACATTATGCTGAGCGGAAACAACGCCCATTTGCCGGTAAATCTGCCCGTAAAACACAAAAGCAAAGGATTGAGCTTGTTTTATCAATCGGGTGGTGGATTGCATTACTACCGCATGTTGAAGCAGTTGAACCCTTTTAGAATTTGGAACGACATTAAGCGATTACCCTTAGATCAATACGATTTGGTCATCAACGATTTTGATCTCATCACTGCGATGGCGTGTAAATTGAAGGGCACGTTTAGTATTCAATTTGGTCACCAGGCCAGTTTTAATTATTCTGAAACGCCTCGACCCACTAAGAAATCGATGATTGGCGAATGGGTACTGAAGAATTTCGCACCGGCCAAATTAAATATTGGACTACATTTCAAGCCTTATCACCCCAATATCCTTCCTCCCATTATCAAGGAGCACATTCGTCAGGCCCAGCCATCGAACCAAGGACATATCACGATTTACCTCGCCCAATACGGCCATGAAGAGATTTATAAGCAGGTCAAAAGTTTAACCCATCTAAAATTTCACATTTTCAGCAGCGGAATCAAAGAAAAGAAGACCATTCACAATTGTCTTTTCTTCCCCTTGGGCAAAGAGTGCTTTTCCCATTCGATGATTCATGCAAAAGGAATTATCACTGGGGGTGGATTTGAAACGCCTGCCGAAGCTTTGTATTTAGGCAAGAAAATCATGGTCATCCCCATCAAAGGTCAGTATGAACAGGACTGCAACGCTGCTGCACTTCAAGAATTTGGAGCAGAAGTAATCAACGAGATTGATATACATTTTGGCGCAACGGTAGACCGGTTTTTTCACGATTCCAGAGAAACCGCCCAGCGCTATTTCCAAGATTCAACCAACGAAGGAATTGTTGACCAGTTTATGTCGATCGCAATACAGGCAGTAAACACCCACAAAAACCAAGTACTAAGCGACCATAAAATCCAGATGCAGAAAACGCATCAAGAAACGCCGCTACCCGAAGCAACTGCATTTGATGGACTCATGAACACCAATTTCCCATCGGCATCTTCGGCCATCAATATCATGCCTTGACTTTCGATGCCTCTCATTTTACGAGGGGATAAGTTTGCCAACAACAGGACCTGCTTACCCACCACTTCTTCGGGTGAAAAATGCAATGCGATACCTGAGACAACCGTGCGGGTTTCAGTGCCAACCTCCAAGGTGAGTTTCAACAATTTATCGGCTTTCTCCACTTTCTCGCAGGCCACTACGGTAGCCACGCGCAAATCGAGTTTCGCAAAATCATCGTAAGTCACTTCCGGCTTGTTTTCAGCCACAGTTTCCACCGCTGCATTCATATTTTTATCGTTTTCAATACCTGAATTATTGCTTTTTGATGCAGATTCTGCAAGAACGGCCGCGGCATTCGCCGCGCCGGCTGCCAGCAGCTTAGAAATTTGAACCTCAATCACATCATCCTCAATCTTCTGAAATAACAGCCCCGGACTTCCCAATTGGTGTCCAGCCGACAACTCAAACCAAACTCCATCCACACCCTCGCCAGCCATCCAAAAATCCTTCCTTGTATTTGCATCCGGATTCACCTGCAACTGGGCCAATAACCTTCCGCTCGCATCAGGCATAAACGGCTCCATTAACATGGCCATATTGTACAACACCTGAACCGCCTCACTCAAAACCTGCGCTGTGCCATCCGCATCGGTCTTTATTAACTTCCATGGCTCATGATCGGCCAAATATTTATTGCCCAACCGCGCCAATTCCATCATCTTAAATTGGGCATCCCTAAATTGATACTGTCCCAATAATTTCACCACGGGCACAATATATTCATCCACCATCGGATGCTTCCCGCCTAACATCGCAGCGCGATCAAACAAACTATACTTTTCCTGAATCGTTTCCACCGTTGGCATCACACCCTCATAGTATTTCTGCATCAAGACCAAAACGCGGTTGGCAAAATTGCCCATAATCCCCACCAACTCCGAATTCACACGGGTCTGATAATCCTTCCACGTAAACTCACTGTCCTTGGTCTCAGGCGCAATCGACGTTAACACATAACGCAACTCGTCCTTCCGATTCGGCATCTCCTCCAAATACTCATTCAACCAAACCGCCCAATTTCTACTTGTCGATATTTTCTGTCCCTCCAAATTCAAAAACTCATTGGCAGGCACCTGCTCCGGCAACACATACCCATCGCCGCGCAAATGCAACATCGCTGGGAATATGATACAATGGAACACAATATTATCCTTACCTATAAAATGAATCAACCTAGAATCTCCCGTCCACCACTGCTCCCAATCATCGGGCCTCAACTCCTTGGTGGCCGAAATATATCCAATGGGCGCCTCAAACCAAACATACAACACCTTTCCATCCGCACCTTCCAATGGCACCGGTACGCCCCACTCCAAATCTCTGGTCATGGCTCGCGGACGTAAACCTTCGTTCAACCAGCTCTTACACTGACCTAAAACGTTGCTCTTCCAACCGCTTTTGCCACCAATCCATTCGTTCAAAAACGACTCCTGAATCTCATCCAACGGCAAATACCAGTTGATGGTTTCGCGCATCACGGGAACCGTTCCGCTCAACGCCGATTTTGGATTTAAAAGCTCCGTAGGACTTAACGTACTACCACATTTTTCACACTGATCGCCATAAGCCCCCTCGTTCTTACAAGAAGGACAAGTACCCACGATATATCGATCGGCCAAAAACTGACCCGCCTGCTCGTCAAAATATTGCTCCGAGCGAATCTCTCTAAAAACGCCTTTGTCGTATAAATTCTTAAAAAACGCCTGCGATAAATCCTTGTGCGTTTGATTCGATGTCCGAGAATAAATATCAAACGAAATCCCCAAATCCCTAAAAGAATCGCCAATAATCTTGTGATATCGATCCACCACATCTTGAGATGTCACACCCTCTTTTCTCGCCCGCAAAGTAATCGGTACACCGTGCTCATCGCTTCCGCAAATAAACAAAACCTCCTCACCCCGCAATCGCTGAACACGGGCATGAATATCGGCCGGAATATAAACCCCCGCCAAATGTCCAATATGAACAGGGCCATTGGCATAAGGAAGTGCTGCGGTAATGGTAATTTTTGACATGGAACTGCAAAGATACTTTTAGCGCGAATAAATCTGAAGGTATTTCTGCACGCTTTGTTTGTAATAGGGCTTAAATGCCGGCTGAATCCTTCTCATCGATTCTCTTTCTTCCGCCTTCTTGCGCATCGCCTCCTTGATATTTTCCGGCACCTCAGGAATATAATTCCCCGGATTATTCGATTCCCGCTTATCCTCTTGATCCTGCTTCCGATCCGCTTTTTCGTTTTCCAGCAAGCGCGTCATAATCTGCTTTTGCCTCTCAATCGACTGCGGAGTGATTTTCCCATTGACGATGTCTTTCTCCTGCTGCTCCATCATTTTTTCCACCTCCTGAAGTCCGTTCGATAGGCCCTGCTTTCCCTCCTGACCCAATTCTTTTCTCAGCTGCTCCACTTGTCTCCGCAACGCCTCCTGCATCAACGCCATTTTTGCCAAATCTTCATTCAGCGATCGCTGTCCGTCCTGCGACGATTCGCCCTGTGAACCCGGTGTTTTTGGACTTCCCTGCTCTCCTTGTTTGCCCGACTCACCCGGCTTGCCTCGTTTCTGTTGTTGCATTTTTTGCAACTGCTCACCCAAGGCCTTCTGCGCATCAGACAATTTGCCACCTGGCTTCGGTTTCCCGTTCTTTCCTTTTCCGGATTTGTTGGGATTATTACAACTCTTATCGCCGTCCTTCTTTTGATCGCTCTGCATCTGCTGTTGCATACTTTGCAAACTCTCCATCAGCATATCCGCCAAATTATTCAACCCCGTCATCACAAACTGCTCATGCACCGCCGCTCCACGAGAATTCCTAACCTTCATATTGTCCAACGCCATCCCCATTTGCACATTTACACGACTCATTTCCTTGGTTACAAAATTGTCGATCATGGGCTGTCGTTTTGCCAAAGCCATCAAACTGTCCTCAATAAACATCAACGACTCCCGCAATCGCATTTGCTCCTTATTCAATGTCGCCAACCGAGGATTATCCGACGATAATTTGCGCAATTCCATGAAGTTCGCTTCCTGTCGGTTCGATGCATCAATCAAATTCTCCAACAAGGCCCTGAGGGTTTGATAGTCCTCCGCCGTGCGTTTCTTCTGCTGGTCCTCGAACGACTTCTGCATATTCTGCATCGCCTCTTTCATCTTTTGCGCGGATTTTTTCATTTTCTCAGACGCCGCCGATTTCTTGTTATTCTGCAAATCTTGCGATGCTTTTTGCGCTTCATCCCCCGCCTCTTTGCGATCCTCTTCCCCTGTTTTTAACTCCATCGGCTTTTCGAGCTCCGCATTTTTCTCTTCCACATCCTTGATTTTCTTTTCGATGCTCTGCAATGCCTTATTCTGCTCGGCCTGGGCTTCTTTCAACGCTTCGGAAGCCTGACCGCCTTTTTCCTCTTTGGTTTTCTGCGCAAGATCTTCTTCCGTCTTTGCCCAATCCTCCATGCTTTTTGCCACCGCATCCACCGCTTCTTCCAATTCCAACTGCTTCAACTGCTCCATGAGTTTGTCCATTTCCTTGGCGGTTTCTTGACTCATTTCGCTCAACTTCTGCATCGACTCCTTGAGTTGCTCTTTGTCGGCCTTCTGCTGAAGCAATCGCTGAATTTCATCAATCAGCTTTTGCATTTCTGGATTGTTCAACTGCTTTAATCGCTCGTTCAAGGCATCCTTTTTTTTCTGCAATTCTTGGGACTGTTCCCCCAGACGCTCCTTTTGCTTATTGACCTCCGATTGCTTTTTCTCCAGTTGTTTGATTGTTTGAAGCATTTTCTGCTCCTCATTTAACCAATTCTTGATTTTATTCTCTTGGTCCCAACTCTGACCACTTTGTTGTAACGATTCTTGCAAACGCTTGGCTTCTTTTTGCAATTTTTCCAAATTTTTGACCGACTTGCTCATTCCTTGACCGATGCCCGCCTCTTGTTTTTCCAGTTGAGCCACCACTGCATCGTTGCTCGCCCTTTCCAACTTCTTAATGGGTGTTCGCATCACTTTCCCTCCGTGCACCGCGTCGTTATCCATGGCCGCCAATTGATATTCAATTGCATCGCCGGGCTGAATCCCCATCAAACCCAAATCCAAGGCATGAGTGAAAGAAATTTGCGATTCATTGCCAATGAACAAAGGCGTCCGCATCCAATTTGTATCGCCGGAACGACCGTTTTTACGCAGAATTCTGTGATAAAAATGTACCGACCTAACCGCATAATCATCGCCCGATAAACCCATAAAATACCAAACACCCATCTTCACAGAATCTTCCAACGTCTCACATTGTATGTCGGGGAATAAATCCTTCTGAACTTCCAAACGACTCAGAAAAGTATCCATCGAAAGGCCTTGCTTTCCTCGCATTCCAAAAACAAAACCCCCACTGCTGTTGGCACGGACCTTATATTGTTGTTGCTCTTTTGCTGTATTCAAATGATTGGTAGATTCTTGCCCTTTCGCCAAATCCCCTTTTTCTCCCAGCCCGCCAATGGATGTCCACCTACCGCCAAAGGATTTCACCAACCACTGATTCACATATTTGCCTTTTAACTCATAGGTAACAATGGTTCCTTCTGGTACTTCGAGCAACTCGGTAGAAGCGCATTCGCCATCAATTTTACCGGTATATTCTGGATAATCCGCCCACGCCGAAAGCGCTTGCCATTGGGGAGGGTGATTGACATTCACGTGGTAATTTCCCAAATCAAAATCCATGGCGCGTATTGCAAAATCAAATTGGGCCTGAACGGAGGGGAACGTATACTGAAAATGATTCGATTTGATTTTTTTAGCCCGAATGATCTGCTTGTCGATTAGAATTTCAATACTCTCCGGCAACACACTACCCTCCACCATGAAATTCACAGTCAAATCTTTGCCTTGATCGGCAACCAATTCCGCCGGAGACAATTCCACCCGAAATGGCGCTTTGGGCACATATTCCGTTTGATAATGAAATACTCGATTTGCGCCATTCAATATTCCGGCCGACTGATATGCGGAGAAGCCTAAAAGCAAAACCAATAGCAGCGCCAATCTCGTCACCCAACGCTTGTGCTTCAACCAGTCCAACGCTTGTATAAAGGGTGTATTAGAAAAGGCCAACGTCTTTTGGGCGATACCCTGAAGTAGCAAGTCGTTTTCGGCGGTGATAGCCGACATTTCTTCGAGTTGCAATAAATTCAAAAGTTTATCCGCCACTTCAGGAAAATAATTTCCGATCCAACGCGCTGCTTCTTGATGAGAAATCACTTTACCCGAGCCTTGCAGCTTCAGCAATGGCTGAACTACTAGAACACCCCAGGCAGCAATGATCATCGTCCACATTCCAAAGAAAAGGACGGTCCTTGATTGCACGGAAAGCCACAGCTGATTTTCAAGAAGAAACAAACCTACTAGCAGCAACATTGTACCGGAGAGAGCGAGCATCAAGCCCCGCACAAACCTTTGTTTGTAGTGGGCCGCAATAAATGCGTCTAGCTTGATTCTAATTTCACTCCTCATGGGTTACTCACAAATATAGCAAAGACTATCGCAACAAATTATCGAGAAGAATGGCGGTTGCAATTCCGGCATTGAGTGATTCGGCGTGACCTTTTCCAGGGATGGTGATTTTTTCTGTCACCAAGGATTCGGCCTCCGGCCGAATCCCATGAGATTCACTGCCGATAATCAACATCGATGGGCTTTCCAATTTCAATCCGTGCACGGATGTCCCGTCCAGAAAGGCGCCATACACCCTGCGGCCTGCGGCCGCAGGGTGTAATTTACTATACACTACCTCCACCCGAAGAAACGACCCCATAGTGGCACTTAAACACTTCGCATTGTATACATCCACACAGTCCTCACTGGCCAATATCTGCTTCAAACCATACCAATCCGCAAGTCGGATAATCGTACCCATATTCCCAGGGTCACTGATGCCGTCTAACGCCAAAACAAAGGGCTCCAATCCATCCAACTCCTTCATTTTTGGCATCCGAACCAAAGCCATAATTCCCGGCGGCGTGTCAAATCCAGAACATTTCTTGTTCTCCTCCTCCGTCATCCATTCAAAATCATAGGCCGGCGAAAATCGCTCCGCAAAAGCAGGCGTTCCCCAAATCCCCTCTATTTCCCAGCCACTGTGGAATACTTCCTCCACCTGTTTGCGACCCTCAACCACAAATTGGCCATATTTTTGCCTGTACTTCGACATTCGCAACGATGCGAGGTGCTTGATTTGAGCAATTGATGGCATACCTAGGCAAATATCTGAATTTTTCCCCGAAGTACCTATGGGCCCTGCTCGTCATCACCCTAATCCACGCCTGCGGTGTCAAAAAAAGCATCCCAGAAAATCGTTACCTGCTCAAAAGAAATTCCGTCAGCGTCCCCAAAAAAACCGTCAGCACCTCCAATCTTAAAGCGCAAATCCTTCACAACCCCAACAAACGCGTACTATTTAACAAATTACCCGTCTTCCTGTGGGCCTATTCGCTGGGTACAAGTTTCAAACATCCGGAACTAAACGACAGTATCGCTTGGAGGAAAAAGCTCCGCAATAAACTCGGTGAACCCCCAATCCTTATCGATACGGCGCTCGCTGCCGTGTCTGCCGAAAACATGGGAAATCACCTGTTTAACTTGGGCTATTTCGACAATAGAGTGAGTTATATTGTCACCTACGGAAAGCACAAATCCGAAGTAGATTATATCGTGGAACCCGGAAAGCCCTACCGACTTAATTCGTTTTTTAGGGAACCCGACGATACAGCGCTTAAGCCCCTAATCGATACCCTTGTTGATCAAAATTTGGCTTACAGACTTTGGTGGCCCTTAAATCTGAATGCCTTAAATGAAGCAAAAGACAAGTTGGCGATTGAACTCAAAGACCGAGGCTATTACGATGCCACGCCAGACCTTTTTCATTATGAGATTGATACGCTAGCCGATAAAAAAGAAGGCGCTATTTTCCTTAAATTGAACAACCCCTTGAACCAATCCAAATTTCAACGATATAGATTCGGCGCCACCTATCTGAACATCATTTGCTCCGATATCTATTTGAAAAATCAGTGGCCACAATCCTATTCATCCAAAGGCAAATATTTCCAACTCAACCATTACCCCATCAAAGGCAACATAATGGATCAAGTTGTCACAATCGACTCCGGCCGATGGTTCAGCCAATCCCTAACCAATCAAACCTATGTCGCCCTGGTAGAAATGGGACTTTTCTCCTACGTGGATTTACACCAAGAAGTGGACACCGTAAACCACCTCATCATCACCAAAATTGAGGCGAAAGCCATCCCAAGAATTTATAGCCAAATCGAACCCCAAGCGCTTTACTCACCCCAAGGAAGTTCAGGAACCAACTTTCAGACCCAAAGTCAGCGTAGTTTCGGCCTTGCAGGCATCGTATCGCTCAACAATCGAAACGCATTGGGCAATGGGGAAAGCTTAAAAATCAGTTCGGTAACCAGCTACGAGGCGATTTTCAAACGCGGCGATAACGACAATATCCGATATGGCTTGCAACAAGGATTCAACGCCAGACTGTCGCTGCCAAACTTTTCATTGCTCGATAAAATCAACGTAAAAAATAGCTATCAGCGCAAAAACACCGTATTCTCGCTGAGTTACCAATTGGAGAACAATCCCAATTTTAAACGAAGCTCACTCCCCGCTTCCATTTCATTGCAATACACAAGACCCAATTTAAGTTGGTATTATACCCCCGTTGAATTGAGCTTTAACCGAAATGCAATCTCTGCAGCATTTTTACCAACGCTTCCACAGTTGGACCAAGATTTTGTGAAACGTGTTTTTACCGACCAAATTATCACCGCCGCAAAATTTGGAGGCTTGTATACCAACAACAAAAACAAACCCGGACAAACCTACTTCTTTGGTCGTTTCGGATTTGAAACCTCCGGAAACCTTCACCGACTCGCACGATACCTATTCCAGGACAATTACAACCCAGACAGCTCTTATCAATTCATGGGGGTTAATTATTTTCAGTACGCCAAAATCGAATCAGAAATTCGCATAAAACACACCATAGACGAGTTTAACAGCATTGCTTTTAGGGCCAATTTTGGCATGGCCGTACCCTATTGGAATAGTAACGTAATACCTTATGATAAGCGATATTTTATTGGTGGTAGCAACAGCTTGAGAGGGTGGAGACCCCGTGGCATCGGCCCAGGAAATACGCCGGAAAGTTCAGGGTCCATCATCGACAGATCAGGAGAATTACTCATCGAGGCAAACCTAGAATATCGGTTCACTTTGGTGAAAAATTTCATCGAAAGCGCCTTATTCATAGATGCTGGTAACATCTGGAACCTCAGCAAAGAAGGATCCGCCAACGGCTACGGTGTCATTCAACGAGAAACCTTCCTGCCCGAAGTTGCCCTAAACACTGGAATTGGCTTCCGATTCGACCTAAGCCTGTTTCTGTTTCGTGTCGATTTGGGACTGCCAATCCGCGACCCCTCCAAAGATTTCGACAAGCGTTGGGTAATGACAAAAAGTGCAAGTACCAATTTCTCCAATTACATGCGCAATGAAAGTGCAATTTGTATAGGTATCGGATATCCGTTCTAAAATCACGATCCAAACCAAAGGTCGTTGAGCTCTTCTGATTCCAAAAATCGGAGTCCCGAGAATCAAAAAGTAAAAATAATGTCTCATTTTTGGCATCATTTTTGGCAGTTGCGGGTGAACTCAAACACCCATGTTGAAAAGAATTTCAATCATCGCAGTAATAACTATTGCCCTTCTTTCACTCAGTAGCTGCTCTAGTTGGCTCGGAAAAGTCAATATTTTCCCAGTAGAACAAGACGTAACCCTGGGCAAACAAGTCTCCGAAAGTTTTGAGCAAGGAAACGCCTCCATAATCATGGATTCCTCCAAAAACACAGTCGTTTATCGCTATATCTATGGGATTCGAGACAGTATCCTAAAAACGAATTTATTGATCCATAAAAACGATTTCGCCTGGAGAATCCGTATCATCCAAAACGATACAATACAAAATGCCTTCTGTACCCCCGGTGGTTACATTTATGTCTATACCGGCTTGATGAAATACCTTGAAAGCGAAGACCAATTGGCCGGCGTGATGGGCCATGAAATGGCGCATGCAGAAAAACGACATTCTACCGATGCAATGACCCGTGAATTTGGTGCGAACCTTTTATTGGAATTGATTTTTGGACAGAACAAAGCACAACTCCTACAAATTGCTACCGGCTTAGCACAACTAGAATTTGGTCGCGATGCAGAAACCGAGGCCGATAATTGTTCGGTGGATTGGCTTTATCAAACTGCCTACAACCCCATCGGTGCAGCAGGGTTCTTTGAGAAAATCCAAAAAGAGAAAAACAAAATCAATATCCCAGAATTTCTGAGCACCCACCCCGATCCAGGTCATCGCGTGGAAAACATGAAAAAACGATGGTCGGACAAAGGCTCAAAACAAGGTCAGACCTTCACCGACAGATACAAAAGAATGCTCAATTACCTGCCTAAATAACCCCAAAACCACCCTAATCAATTAGGGACTCTAACCAATGATCAAAAAAATCCTTATACTTAACATCTGTTTGATTGTCAATTTTTTATCGGCACAAACCGACTCGTTGGTAGGTAATAATCAGGCCGATTTGGTTGCCATAAACACCCTACTGAGAGAGGCTGGATCGCATTTGGGAACCGGTTATCGCGGAGGAGGAAAAACACCTGCTGGTTTTGATTGCAGCGGATTTGTTGGATACTGTTATAATACCACTTTGGGCATCCGAACCCCAGCCAGCTCTTCTCTATTTCACAACGCCGGAATGCATATCAGTATCGCCAATGCCAGACCCGGAGATGTTATCTGTTTCAAAGGGCATAGCAACAGCCGAAGAGTCATGGGCCACGTAGGCATCATCACCGAAGTCACCCCCAATGAAGTCTATTTCATCCACTCCGCAAGCAGTGGTGGTATAAGATACGATGTCTTAAGCGCCCCTTATTACAAGTTGCGATTTATGGATATCCGCAGATTTTTCTAATCTCGCAAGAATTACTCCTCCGATTTCTTGTCGGCCTTTGCCTTGGAAGCACGCGGTTTCTTTGGCGCTTCGATGGCTTTGTCGCCTTCAGCAAGTAAAAGCTCAGCCTTTACAGGAGTGAAATTCAATTCCTCAGCACCTTCCGCACAATCCACCCTTAACTCATCGCCCTCCTTCAAATTGCCCTGCAAAACCTGCTCGGCCAATGGCTCTTCCAAAAACTTCTGCAAAGCCCGTTGCAATGGACGTGCGCCAAAATCAGCATCGAAACCTTTATCCGCCAAGAAAACCTTAGCAGCATCGGTCAAAGTGACTTTATAACCAATCTCCTGAATGCGTTTGAGCATTTTTACCATGCGCACATCCAAAATCTTGATGATTTCATCCTTGTCCAAAGAGTTAAATACAATCACATCGTCGATGCGATTCAAAAACTCCGGTGAAAAGAACTTCTTCAACTGCGTCTCAATCACCTGCTTAGAATCCCTCTCCTTATTGACTTCCTTGGTACCCGTGCCAAATCCTACGCCCGTTCCAAACTCCTTCAACTGCCTTGATCCGATGTTCGATGTCATAATGATCACCGTATTCCTAAAGTCGATTTTCCGACCCATGGAATCCGTCATCTGGCCCTCATCCAACACCTGCAACAACAAATTGAATACATCAGGGTGGGCCTTTTCTACCTCATCAAACAAGATAACCGAGTAGGGTTTGCGTCGAACTTTCTCCGTTAGCATACCGCCTTCTTCGTAACCCACGTAGCCTGGAGGGGCACCAACCAAACGACTTACGGCGAATTTCTCCATAAACTCAGACATATCGATGCGAATCATCGCGTCGTCCGCATCAAACAAGAATTCGCTCAACGCTTTTGCCAATTCGGTTTTTCCAACACCCGTAGGTCCAAGGAATATGAATGACCCGATAGGATGATTGGGCTCTTTGAAACCCGCACGCGTCCTTTGAATCGTTTTTGTGAGTTTTTCAACGGCTTTGTCCTGACCAATCACACGCTTGCGAAGGGTATCGGCCATGGTAAGCAATCTGCGACTTTCATCCTCTGCCATGCGCTTTACGGGGATCCCTGTAATCATCGAAATTACCGCAGCGATATCGTCCTCAGTAACGAAAAACTTTTCGGTAGACGTTTGCGCTTCCCAACGAGCCTTGGCAGTTTCGAGTTCTTCCAATAAACGCTTTTCTGTATCTCTCAACTTGGCGGCTTCCTCAAAATTCTGACTCTTCACCACCTTGTTTTTCTCCAACTTAATGGCTTCGATTTGGGTTTCAAAATCCACAATTTCCGAAGGCACGTTGATGTTACTGATGTGAACCCTAGCCCCTGCCTCATCCAAAATATCGATTGCTTTGTCTGGTAAATGTCGACCACTCATGTATCGAACACTCAAATCCACACAAGCCTTTAAAGCCTCTGGAGTATATTTCACCCCATGGTGATCCTCGTATTTATCGCAAATATTATGTAAAATCTCAACCGTATCTTCTGGCGATGCGGGTTCGATCAATACCATTTGAAACCTGCGCTCCAAAGCACCATCCTTCTCGATGTACTGTCGGTATTCATCCAAGGTTGTAGCTCCGATGCACTGAATTTCGCCCCTAGCCAAAGCAGGCTTAAACATGTTCGATGCATCCAAAGAACCGCTGGCACCACCGGCACCCACAATGGTATGAATCTCATCGATAAACAAAATCACATCGTCTGCCTTTTCCAACTCCATCATCAACGCCTTCATCCTCTCCTCGAACTGACCGCGATACTTGGTACCGGCAACCATGGAGGCGATATCTAAACTCACCACGCGTTTGTTGAATAACACGCGACTTACTTTTCTTTGGATGATGCGAAGCGCCAAGCCTTCCGCGATGGCGGTTTTACCCACACCAGGTTCTCCGATTAAGACTGGGTTGTTCTTTTTACGTCGACTCAAAACCTGACTCACACGCTCAATTTCTTTTTCACGACCCACGATAGGATCCAACTTCCCTTCTTCTGCGGCCTTGGTAAGATCACGTCCAAAATTATCTAAAACAGGCGTCTTGGTTTTTGCCTTGCCTTTTCTGGCCTCGATTGCCTTTTGTTCTTCACGATAAAAATCTTCAGGGCTATCATTTTCATCACCACCAGATTCCGAACTCTCATTGCGTAAACTTGATGTATCCACCCCTTCTTCTAGGGCCGATTTAAACACATCGTAATTCACACCATATTGATTCAAAATCTTCGATGCCACATTGTCCTCATCGCGTAAAATGGAGAGCAACAAATGTTCGGTTCCTATGAGATCCGTCTTGAAAATCTTTGCTTCCAAATAAGTGATCTTCAACGCCTTTTCCGCTTGTTTTGTTAGGGGAATATTTCCCAAATTTGCCGTTTTGGAGGCGGTGGTACGAATTACATCTTCGATGCTCTTTTTCAAGCGCAAGGCATCGATATCTAACATTTTTATTGTTTGTATCGCTTTGCCCTCGCCTTCGCGGATAATCCCCAAAAGCAGATGCTCGCAGCCAATATAATCATGCCCCAACCGGATGGCTTCTTCCCGGCTGTATTGAATCACTTCCTTTACTCTTTGTGAAAATTTTGCTTCCATGTTTTGGCTCTGCTTATGTACAAATGTATGGGCTCCAAATGGCATTTTAATCACCTTTAACAAACAAGCCCTAACAATGTATGTTTTGTTGGATATAGCACGAATTATACCAAGATGATCTACCCCGTGTTATCTGTCAAAGTGTCGGAAATAACCCTAACTCGCGTCATCAAAAATGTTTAAAAGTTTTGTTGTCGAAACATGAGAAAAACTTTGCACTTTCATTTTACTTTGTAGGTCCTATGGACGAGAACACAAGCCTCCGAAACACACGTAAAAGAGTTAATGTACCTAAAATCATCGGTCCCGATGCCAGTGGTCGCATGCCTCCAAATGCGCGAGAATTGGAAGAGGCCGTGCTTGGAGCGATGATGTTGGAGCGCGAAAAAATTCACACCGCTATAGAAATCCTAACAGACGGTCACTTTTATGCACCAGAAAATGGAAAAATCTTTAAGGCTATTTATAAATTATACAACGAAGGCGGTGCGGTGGATTTACTTACCGTTGCCAACGAACTTCGCAATAACAACGAATTAGATATCATTGGCGGTGCATATTATTTAGCCACCCTAACCAGTAAAGTATCCTCGGCGGCTAATCTCGATTACCACTCCAGAATTCTGACACAGAAATATGTGCAACGCGAACTCATTCGGGTGGCTGGAGAAATTTCTTTGGACGCTTACGACGACGCCTTGGATTCATTTGAAATGCTTGATGATTGCGAACGTAAGTTGTATGAAATCAAAAATGCGGGTTTAAAGCGCAGTTATCAAGGAATCGATCAGTTATTGCAGCGGGCGATGAAAGATTTGGAAGCCAGACAGGCCACCGATAATTCAGGAATCACAGGCGTTGCCACCGGCTTTAGTGATCTAGATAGAATTACCAGCGGATGGCAATCCTCCGATTTGATCATCCTTGCCGCCCGTCCGGCGATGGGTAAAACAGCCTTCGCCTTGAGTTTGATACGTAATGCCGCGGTTGACTTTGGCAAAAAAGTCATAATCTTCTCTTTGGAGATGGCCGATGTTCAGCTGGTCAATCGTTTAATGAGCGGCGAGGCCGAAATCGAATCAGACAAAATCAAAAAGAGCAACCTAACTGATCAGGAATGGCAGCGTTTGCACGATAAAACTGCACTTCTAAGTTCTTCAAGTATTTTCATCGACGATACGCCGCAGTTGAGCATTTTTGATTTAACGGCAAAATGTAGACGGATACACTCCCAAGGCGGATTGGACCTAGTTGTTGTGGACTATTTGCAGTTATTGCGCCATGAAACCAAAGGACAAGGCAATCGTGAACAAGAAATTGCATTCATTTCACGGGCACTTAAAGGCTTAGCCAAAGAGTTGAAAATCCCTGTCATCGCACTGGCACAGTTAAGTCGTGAAGTGGAAAAACGCGGCAACAAACGGCCTCAACTTTCAGATTTGCGTGAATCAGGCTCCATTGAACAAGATGCGGATATGGTTATGTTCTTATACCGCGATGAATATTACCAAAAAATGGGCATGAACGAGCCCGGCGCACAATCAGCACCAAGCGAAAGCCCAGGTAGTGCAATTGCAGGATTAACCGAGATTATCATTGGAAAAAACCGACATGGCGAAACGGGATCTGCTTTTGCCAAGTTCATCGGACAGTATTCAAAATTTGTAGATTTGGATCCGCAAGACCGAATGATGCTAGACAATAAGGGGGGGGATTTCAACTTCTATCAACCTCAGAGTGTTACAGTCCAGAGTAAGATGAATGCAGGATCGCCTTTCACGGAAGACAATGGCTGGAATTCAGGCTTTACACCCAATATCACTGAGGATTTTTAACGAACTTTATTCATTAAACAGAAAGGGCCGACGATCGTCGGCCCTTTCTGTTATTTAAAAATCTTTTCAAATCAATCCTTTCGTGGCAACTTCACCGCAAAAACGCGCTCTTTTTTATCGGCAGCAAATCCCTCAATGGTGATCGCGCCCGACAAAGACTTCAACAAAGTGCTGGCTCCTTTTGCAGAATAAACCGGCTCATTGTTGATGTGCGTAATCACAAATCCGGCTGGAATTCCCGCATCCTTGAATAATCCTTTGTCTAAGGCCGTTACCTTCACGCCCGACTTCACGCCCAACGCGAGCTTTTCCTCCCTCGTTACATTGTCCATCTTCATACCTAAATAAGCATCGCTCACTTCTGCTTCCGCTACCTCCAACTTGGCCTTTCCATCCGCATTTAACAACGTAGCCTCGATATCCATTACCCCACTCTTACGTCGTACCGTAATCACAACCTTATCCCCAGGACGATATTTCCCAACCTCCTCTTGCAATCTCGACGAGGTATTCACTTCGATGCCAGCCACTTTCAAAATCACATCGCCCTTCTTGATGCCCGCCTTCTCACCCGCACCGTTTTCAACTACTTCGGCCACATAAACCCCTTTCAAGTCCTTCAACCCCTGCGCATCTGCAAGTTCTTGAGAAATTTCTTGAATCGATACGCCCAACAGCGCCCTTTGCACCTTGCCATACTTCATGATATCGTTCACCACCTTCTTCACCAAATTCACCGGCACTGCAAAACCATATCCGGCATAACTACCTGTTTCAGAGGCAATTGCCGTATTTATCCCCACCAATTCACCCGCCGTATTAACCAAAGCCCCGCCAGAATTACCTGGATTGATCGCTGCATCGGTCTGAATGAAATTCTCAATCGCATATTTGTTGCCCTTGCTCCTCAACAAATCAATATTTCTACCCATCGCACTCACAATTCCCAATGTCACCGTGCTATTTAAGTTAAATGGATTTCCAACAGCAACCACCCACTGACCCACTTTCACCTCATCCGAATTACCCAATTTCAAAAACGGCAACCCCTTTTCTCCGATACGCAACAAAGCGATGTCCGTATTTGGATCCGTCCCAACCAACTCCGCCACGTAAGTTCTTTTGTCGTTCAAAACCACTTCGATTTTCGATGCGCCGTCGATCACGTGGTTATTTGTCACCACAAAACCATCATCGCTCAAAATCACCCCTGAGCCGCTGGCCTGACGTGGACCTTGCTGCTGAAACTCCATCCCTGGACCCCCGCGAAAAAACTCAAAAGGATCCACCGGCATTTGCTGCTGTCGATTCCCCTCACCCATCGCATTGCCCCCAGAAATCGTAGATTTAATATGCACTACGGCGGGATTTGCAATCTCAGATACACCCGTAAAATCAAATGCTGGAACTGCGTTTAAACTTGCATATCTAGCCAACTGACCAGAAGCGTTTTGTTTTTCTTCGATGGTTGTAGCTTGATTAGAGGCAACAACCATGTAACCACCCAAACTGGCAACGCCACCGGCCACACCAGCCAAAACAAGGGTTAAAATTTTGTGTTTGTCTAATAACTGTTTCATGTGCGTTCTTGAATCAAATTTTGTACCGAATATTAACGCAGTTTAGGTGTAGTTCGTTTACTTTGTACTACGAAGGATTTACCTTTATCGATGAAAGCGTATTAAGCCCCTGTGCAATGCCAAATCAAACCCGAAAAGACACCGAAATTGTTGCGCGCATCCATGAAGGAGACCGCGAGGTGCTGATTGATTTGTACAAGCAATACGAGGCCATGATTTCTAATCACGTATTTCAAAACTCAGGAAATGAAGACGATGCCAAAGATGTTTTGCAAGACACCTTGGTTGCGCTGTGGCAAAATGTCAGAAAACCCCATTTCGAACTGACAGTTCAGCTGTCGACCTACCTTTTCGCCATCGCCAAAAACACCTGGCTCAAACAATTGGACAAGAGAAAACGATTGAAAGGCGAAAACTACATCACCGGAAAAGAAATTGCCGACTCTCCCAATGTGGGTCAGCAAATGGATTATAACATCGTACGAAAAGCGATGGAATCTTTACAAGATAAATGTCGTAACATATTGATTATGTTTTACTTTGACGGCTTCGACATGAAGACCATTGCCGCGGCGAACGGCTTGGCCAGTGCCTCGGTTGCCAAAGCAAAAAAATACCAATGTCTCAAAGGGCTTGAAGGAATCATCAAACAGAATTATAGCGCAAGCGATTTTTACTTGAATACTGAATCTTAAAATCAATGCCTACCATGAACCTCAACGACCCACGCATCGAAAGTTATCTCAACCAAGAAATGAGCGAGGTTGATGCGCAGAATTTTGAGCGGGAGGCAAAGGAAAACCCTGAAGTGTGGAATCATATTCAGTTTCAGCAATTCATGATTCAGGGGATTTGCGAGGAGGGCGCTGCGGAGCTTAAGGATTTTATCGCCAATCGGATCACAGAGGAGGTAGAAGACGATTTCACCAGCAGAAACATTTGGTGGTCGGTAGCCGCTACGCTGATCATCTTGGCGGTGGGTTTGGGCGTTACGTATAAATTCCAGTGGCTCGATGGTGAAGCAAAAAGTGTGGTGGCTAAAAACGATGTGAATCAAGGGTCAGAAAAATCGGCTTTGCAAAAACTTGAGCCTCAGCTCAATGAATCCGATGAATCGAAATCTAAATCGGCGGCGGATACTTTCCTAATGCCTGAAATCATCGCGGACAACGAAGAATCTAGTGATGCGATGGTAGAAGCGCCAATGAATGAAGACGTTTATGCGTCACCGTTGAAAGACGATAAGCGGTCAGATATGGGCCGTCAAATGGATGGATTGGATAAAAACAAGGAAATAAGATCTGTAAATGTTGCACCATTTATTGTATCAGCCATTGAATTAAATAGCAATCCTCGTTCTAAAGTGAGTGTCGCCGAGGGCAAAGTAGAGATCTCAAAACCGAACGCAAAAAGAAAGACCGAAACATCTATCAACAGCGATAGTATCGTGGGCACCAAGCAATTTCTAATCACTTTAAGCGAGCAATCGGGGATTACCAAACCGCGAGTCTTTATGGGTGGACAGGCCAATGGCAAAATCAACCTTACCCTCTGGAATGCGGGCACATCCGACATCCTCATTTTCCATTTGGGCGATGAATACTACCTACAATTGGGCAATGATTTTTACTACCTACCTTTGATACCGGGTTCGACAACAAATTTAAAACCAGTTGCTGATCGGGCCATTTTGGAAAAATTGAAACAATGAGTTTGGCATTTGTAAAATACGAAGGTGCGGGAAACGATTTTATTTTAATCGATAATCGCGGAGACGTTTGGCAGGATTACGTTGCCGCGTCTATTGCATCCACGGAATCTGAAAAATCACTGATCGCCAGATTATGTCATCCCAAATTTGGCATTGGCGCCGATGGCTTGATGCTATTGCAGGACAAGGAAGGCTACGACTTTGAGATGGTGTATTTCAACAGCGACGGTGGCAAGAGCAGCATGTGTGGCAATGGTGGCAGATGTATTGCGGCTTGGGCTTTTTCTCTAGGCATCGGAAAATTGGAGAACCTTCTGAATTTTTGGGCGCCGGATGGCGCGCATACGGCGACACATTTACCTACACCAACGCAGACCTCGCAACTACCAATGACAGAATGGATCTCATTGTCGATGAACGATGTCGATGCGATTCACGAACTCAACAATCATTCTTACGAATTGAATACCGGATCGCCCCATTTTGTATCAATAAAATCAGAAGATATTCATCAGATCGACCTGATAGCTTGGGCACAAGGCATCCGATACAATGCACCATATACAGAGGCGGGGATTAATGTAAATGCAGTGAACATCTTAGACGACACTCACATTGCGATGCGCACCTACGAAAGGGGTGTTGAGGGCGAAACCTTGAGTTGCGGTACGGGAGTAACGGCCGCCGCATTAAGCCTTGCAACAATGAAATCCTTGGGCGGCGGCCTCATCCACGTATCAACGAGGGGCGGCGACCTATCGGTCGCCTTCAGCAGAAGCCCGAAGGGCTTCTGCAACATCCAGCTCCAAGGCCCCGCTAGATTGGTATTTTCCGGAATTTTATAAATAAAAAAGAGGCCGCTTGCGCGGCCTCCTCACTTAGTAGTTATTGAAACAAAATTATTGAACGCAAACCTTTGCAGTTCCCTGCGTGTTTGCACCCTTCACAGAAGCGAAATAATATCCCTTCGCCATTCCTGTCAAATCAATCGCAAAATTGTTCTCACCCGCAACCACACTCACGGTGCGCGACAAAACAACTTTACCCTGCAAATTAATAACCGTCAACATCGCAGTTTCTGAAACCTTACCCGTTAAACTCAATGTAGCCTTATCCGAAGTTGGGTTTGGATAAACAACCACCTTCAATGATGTATTGTCCTTCAAATTCTTAGTACCTGTCATCAAGGTTCTGCTACGGAAGAATCCACGACCGTGAGTTCCCACATACATTGTCATACCTTCCCAAGGTCTCCACTCATAACCACGAATTTCAAAAACAGGCACACGAGCCATACCGTCGTTTCCTTCAACCCATGTAGTTCCACCATCCTCAGTATACCAAACACCCAAATCTGTTGCCAACACGATGCGCTTGCTATTGTCAACGTCTATTACCGCATCATACACAGGGAATGAAGGCAAATTGCCCGTAATGTTCTTCCACGTTACCGCAGCTCCACAAGCATTGAATGATTCGTATACATAACTTGTATTTCCGTATCCACCCAAAGTGATAACTACGTGATTTTTATCCATTTGATCCACATTTACTGAAGTAATGGTACGACCTGACAAACCTGATGGAGTGATATTCTTTTGAACGATAGGCGCTGGAATCTGCATCACCGTTGGATTTGCAGCCAAAGTAAATGTCGCAGCATTCAAGCTGTCCACACGAACCAAACGGCCGCTTTTACAAATAAACAAATTGTCTCCTTCAGGAGTATAGTCCATTTCAATAATTCTATCGTTGCCCAATGCGTTAGCAACCAAATACCAGCTTACGTTTTCAGCAAAATCGGTAGGGTTATTCGCCACCCATACTTCAGAGTTCTTAGCCAAATACAAACGAGATTTTTTTGGACCAGACTCCCACAAGCAATAAGTAGTGTTAAAATCAGTTTGTGATTTTCCATCTTGACGGTCATCGAAGAATGTAGAGGTTGACTGACCGCTGTTTCCACTGCGAACTACAGTTCCGTAATAGGTACATGCAAATACTGTTTTGGGGCTGAAGCGAGAAAACTCAACATCAAAACCATCACCGCCATAAATTTCAACGGAATTTTTAGAAGGAACTCCGCCGAAAGAATTTCCAGTAAAATTGATCAAATGTGTACCGTTGTCCTGTGATCCACCCACAACATGACCCAATTCATTGGCTGCCACATTATAGAACTGCACTGTGTTAAATCCACGAGAGATGGGTGTCCAACTCTTGCGGTCTTTGCTACGAAACAATCCACCATCACAACCGACAATGATTGAAGGAGGCGTTGTATTCATATCCCAAGTAATCAAGTGTTTGTCGGCATGTACATATCCAGTATTCCAGGCTGCATCAAATGTATTGGCTGTTTCTCTGTAACCATTCACATTATCCCATGTTGCCAAGTCAACACCACCCATATAAACCAAGTTCTTGTTTGTAGGATCAACACTCACTACGTTATCGTACCAACCTTGTCTGTTGGAACCAAAGATGTCTGTGATACTAGAGTAAGAAACCAACTTTGTCCAAGTCGCGCCGCCATCCGTTGTACGCAACAATCCACTAAATGCACCCGTACCACTTGCACCCATCAAATACACATAATTTGGATCTTCAGGTGAAATCGCAAGCGAAGTACGTCCGCCAGTATTTACACTCGCATTCATTTGCTTCATCGCACCAGCACCATCCATTTTCAAAATAGAACCTGAACCGGTAGATGCCCACAAAACGCCATTTTTATCTATTTTCAATTCTTTGATAGAACCGACACTAATTTTCTTTTGTGTTCCACCATTGTTGGTGAACTCGTAGATACCATCCTCAGTTCCTAGGTAAAATTTATCTTCCTTTGGATGCGCTACCATTGAATTACACTGCATAAAACTAGCCGCACTAGTATTTGTCATTTTAGTAAACGATACACCACGACCGTCAGTACTCTTATATAGACCCGCACCCAAGAATGCAGGAGACCCATTTCTAGTTCCCGATAAGTTTACAAATCCACCTTCACCCGTACCGTAAAAAATGGTACCGCTCACGGTTTGTGCAATACATGTAACGTTCAAGTTTTCTTGACGATCATTTATTGGACTCCAGCTATTACCAGAAGATACAGAACGAAACAATCCACCACTCACACCACCGGCAAACCAAATATTGCCAGAATCGCGGTGAATCAAAAATGCGCGAATACGACCCCCTACGTTGTCGGGACCCATCTCTTCCCACTTCAATGGCTTGTTAGCACGACGTGTCAAACGAATCGCATCAGCTTGAACAATGGCTTCTTCAACCCACTCAGGTTCGATAGTGCCCGTAACTTCGTTCAAACGCATGCTGTAAACAGAACGAATCGCACCTTCAATGGAACGATGCTCGTGTTCTCCTTCGTTTTCTACTTTGCCAACCTTTAGAGATTGGGGCATTTCAGTGGGGATAGTTGCAACAAACAACGACATTCCCGCTACCAATGTAGCTGAAGCTGAAAGGGTGAAAAAAGATTTTATGCTCATGTGATCAGTTTATTAATATTAAGGTACTTTACAAATTAAACATAGTGGGGTTACTTTTCCAATTAAAATGGGCGAAATCCCTAAAAGAAAGTAGCAGATTTTAAACAAAAATCGCAAATCCGAAACCTTTACAAATTAGAGCACATGCTTTTCGGCATGATAAGAGCTCCTCACCATCGGTCCGCTTTCCACAAAACGAAAACCCATGCTCAATCCCAACTCTTCCCAATGCTTGAATTTATCTGGGTGAACATACTCCTTGACATCCAAATGCATTTTTGTAGGTTGCAAATATTGGCCAAGTGTAAGCACATCGCAGCCATTCTCTCGCAAGTCTTCCATCAGCTGCTTCACCTCATCGTCCGTCTCACCCAAACCGAGCATCGCACCCGATTTTGTGCGTCGTCCATATTCGCTCGTGCGCTTCGTTTGCTCCAAACTTCTGGCATATTTTGCCTGCGGCCTCACCATACGATACAAACGCTCCACAGTTTCCATATTGTGCGATGTTACTTCCGCACCGGCATCCAACACCATATATAACATGTCCCACTGCGACTTAAAATCGGGGATCAACGTTTCAATGGTGGTATCGGGGTTCAACAACTTCACCGCCTTAACCGTTTCCGCCCACACCGTAGCGCCTTTATCCTTTAATTCATCGCGGTTCACCGAAGTAATCACACAATGCTTAACCCCCATCAATTGAACAGCTTCCGCCACACGCATCGGCTCGTTCAAATCATATTCTCCCGGTCTACCCGTTGCCACCGCACAAAAACTACAACTGCGCGTACAAACGTTCCCCAAAATCATAAAAGTGGCCGTGCCCTCACCCCAACATTCGCCCATATTTGGACAGCGACCGTCTTCGCAAATCGTGTGCAGTTTATGCTCCTTAACGATGCGTTTTACTCGCGTATAATTCTCACCGGTTGGCAAATCAATCTTTAACCAAGAGGGCTTGGGCGTTCTTTTCTCTTTCGATACGATGGGTAACTCAATCACAGCTTATTTTTTTAGGAGACGATAAAAATCAAGGTCGTTGGGTTGATTTCAACTTCGATTCAAATCCGGCAGCAAATGTAACAAATAGTGCGGGGAAGAAGTTTCGATTCATTTCCGAACGATGCCAAATGGGCAGATTTTTTACAAATTTATCCGCCGATAGCCCTACGGAAAGTCGATTTGAAGCATTTCGATAACTCCCCCATTCGGCCGAAAACGACATAGAAGCACCGATCCCAGGAGTGATATATCCATCTGCAAAACCCGCAGAATATCTCGCATTGCCACCTACCAGAGCCACATTATGAACTTTTGGATCATAGGCCACAGGGACGTACCCATCGGTGAGTGGCGCGGGTTGATAAAGCCATATATATAGAGGCCAAGAATAATTGAGCGGGATTTGACCGGCGAGGGTTATGTGCAGACCGAGGTCGGAACGACTTTGACGTTCACTGATTACATATACTTTTCCCACGGCGACATGTGCACAGACACTGTGATTGATTTTCTCGATCACAAATGGCTTGCTGCCTGGAAGTCGTTCGTTCATGACCTTAATCTCTCGCGGATCTTTAATAATTCCTAGGGATATAGATTGGAAATTGCGGAATTTCCCGGGCCTACCACTCAACGACAAAGTGTTAAGTAGTGGAGATTTTTTCTGCTGTCCGATCTTGGTGATGGCGTGCTCTCGCCAAAGCGAAATGTCATAGCCAAAATGTCGAACATTCACACCCATTCCGATCATGTTTTGCGAGGATGGGTCGCCGGCAAGGGGCTGTGCCCCTGCCGGCGATGTGGATAACCCCACCAATCCGACAAGAAAACTAGCTGCCAACAAACTTAAACCCATGAATCAAAGATAACTATCCCCACCCAAACCCAAAAATGCGTTTTAATGTAAAAAATCACTCCACTTTCTCCCACACACAGTAAAACCCTTGCTTTTCAATACTTTTATTCTATTTTTGAAGGGTCAAATACGTATCCATTTGCACAAAAGCCCACCCAAAAGCCCAAGTTGTGGCGCATTGTGGAAAAGAAGTGGTTAAAAAGGGGAAATTGTGGGAAATTGTGGGAGTTTGGATATTTATTTAGCAGACAGAAAAAACCAACACAGAATGACCGCATTCATTGGAGAGTTCAATTGCAAACTAGACGAGAAAGGAAGACTTTCCATCCCGTCGAAACTTCGGGCACAATTCCCCGAAGCCGTTGGCAATACACTCGTCGTGAACCGCGGATTCGAGAAGTGTCTGGTGCTCTACACCAAGGAAGATTGGCTGGATGAAACCGCCAAACTGAACACCGTGGATGATTTCATGAGTCCCGACATCCGTCGGTTCAAACGAATCTTCACCAACGGAGCCAACTTGGTTCAGATCGATGGCGCACAACGCATCTTGATTCCCAAAAAACTATTGGAATACGCCGAACTCCTCGGCGAAGTCATCCTGGTAGCCAACGGAAACAAAATTGAGATGTGGGATCAAGCCACCTACGAATCTGAACTCAAAGTGGACTCCGCGGAAATGTCTCAGTTGGCACAGCTGTTTCATCAGCAACGCAACCAAGGGTAAGTAGCGCATCGGGCCGTTGGCAACCTGTTTGCTATGTACGACTATCACAACCCCGTCCTACTCCACCCTAGCGTGGACGCCCTGGTAACCAACCCAGATGGCACCTATGTAGACGTCACCTTCGGTGGCGGCGGGCACAGCCAAGCCATACTCAACAAACTTTCTAGCAAAGGCAAGCTCATCTCGTTTGATCAAGACGAGGACACCCTAGCCCGCGTGCCCAAAGACCCACGATTTACCTTGGTGAACCACAATTTTCAATTCACCAAACAATACCTAGAATTTTTAAAAGCCTCGCCCGTGGATGGCATCCTGGCCGATCTTGGCATCTCCTCACACCAAATTGATGTTGGGGAACGCGGATTCGCGCATCGTCTCAATGGCCCGCTCGATATGCGAATGTCGGCCTCAACCCCCATCTCCGCCGCACAAATCGTACAAAACTCCTCCGAAAAGGAACTTAATTACATATTTAAACAGTACGGTGAAATTCCAAATGCACGTCGACTTTCCGACATCATCATCCGCAGCCGCGGCAGCAAAGACCTCTCCACCATCGAAGGATTTAAGGCCGCCATCGCCACCTGCACCCCCGGCAAAACACCCGCCAAATATTTGAGTCAAGTATTCCAAGCCCTGCGTATAGCCGTAAACAAAGAAATGGAAGTCTTGGAAGCCCTTTTGAACGATGCCGAATCCCTCATCAAGCCCGGCGGAAAACTGGTCGTGATTTCATACCACTCTCTGGAAGATCGACTCGTAAAACACTTGTTTCAAACAGGGAATTTGGAAGGAAATCGTCATACAGACCTGTATGGACATATCAGCAAACCCTTTGATAACATACCTAACGCAGCCATCACCCCTGATGATGCTGAAATTGAAAGTAACAAACGCGCCAGAAGCGCAAAAATGAGAATAGGAGTACGCAACACATGGAAGAGAACCCATTCTTGAACGCCGACATTGATCCGCAAACGGTAATGGGAGAACCCGTTGCCCGAGAGCAGCAAACTGCCAACGAAACTGCCATACCCCTTTGGAGTTGGATCAAATTTGCCATGGTAGGATTTGCATTGATGGTGTTCTACATCTACAATTCGCACCACGCAAATAAAGCCATTCGCAAAAAAGAAGAGCTCACCAAAGAACTCAAAGAGCTCCATAGCGAACGCATCAGCTTAGAGAGTCAAATCACCAACGCCAGTAAGCAAAGCGAACTCAGCAAAAGACTCGAAGGAAGCGGCCTAAAAGAAATCACCACCCCACCCATCAAACTCGTAAAACCCCATGAACAAGACTAAAGTCAATTCACGGAAAATCATTTTGGTGCGTGCCTATTTGGTGCTTTCCCTGCTCATCGTGTTTGTTGTTGCCATTTTCGCCGCTGCCATCAAATTACAGATGGGGACCGACAAAGTTTTCGCCGAGCAGATGAGTGAAAAAAATACCCGTATCAAGGAAGTTGAGGCGTTGCGAGGCAATATCTACGCCGACGATGGCAGCCTTCTAGCTACTAGCGTCCCCAAATACGATGTGATTTTTGATTTGCGCGCCGACGGACTAACCACTAAAATTTTCTTAGCCAAGATCGATAGCTTCTCTCAATTGTGCGCCAATATATTCCCGGAGCGCAATGCATCGTCATGGAAAGAATACCTCATCAAACACCGAGAGCGCAGAACCCGTTACCTCAAGATTGCCAAAGACTTAGGCTACGAACAAATCAAAGCGATCAAAAATTGGCCTATCGCACGCGACGGAAAGTTCAAAGGGGGTGTTTGGTATGAGGAAAAAGGGAAACGCATGTATTTCATGGGTGATCTCGCTAAGAGAACCATCGGATACATCAAAGACAAAACCAGTGTAGGATTGGAAGGTGCTTTTGATACGCTACTGAGAGGAAAGAACGGTCGCATTATGCAACAACGCATGAGCGGTCAAATCTGGAGACCCATTCAAATTGGCAACAACCAACTCCCAGTGAATGGAAAAGACATTGTTACCACACTTGATGTCCGCATTCAAGACATCGCACAATACAGTTTACAAAAAGGATTGGAAGCAGAATCTGCGGACCACGGTTGTGTGATTGTTATGGAAACAAAGACCGGCGCAATCAAAGCCATCGCCAACTTAACGCGCGGCGAAGACAACAAATATTACGAAACCCAGAACTATGCGGTGAGCGAATTTACCGAGCCGGGCTCTACGTTTAAGGTCGTTTCTGCGATTGCACTTCTAGAAGATGGGTATGTGAAACCCACGGACAGCATCGACAACAATTGGGGAAAATGGACATGGTATGATAAACCTTGGTCGGACTCAAAAAAACCACCAAAGAGGTTCTATACACTCAGCGAATGCCTTCAATACTCTTCAAACATCGGAACGAGCAAATTTGTGATGCAGCATTACAAAAAGAATCCCAAAAAATTCACCAATCACATTTTGGATTTGGGACTTCACCTCAAGCCAAAGTTCGACATCCCTAGCAGCAGCAACCCTACTGTGCCTACGCCGGACGATGCGAGTTGGAGCGGAACAAGTTTACCTTCTTTGAGCATTGGATATTCTAGCAACCTATCGCCTTTACAAGTATTGATGCTTTACAATACAATTGCAAACAAGGGCAAGATGATGCAACCCTATATGGTGAAGGAAATTCGCTTGGAAGGCCAAACACTTTCTAAGATTGAGCCAATCGTTCTCAAAGAAAAGGCATTTAGCGCCGCTACCGCCGCTGCAGTAACAAACATGCTCATCCAAGTGGTAGATCATGGAACGGCAAAAGAAATCAAATCGGAGAATTACAAAATTGCAGGCAAAACGGGAACCTCTTGGTTAAACAAAGGAATTGGAGGTTACAACGAAGAAAATAACAAACAGTTCCAAGCCTCTTTTGCTGGCTTTTTTCCTGCCAACAATCCAGAATACACCATCGTAGTTGTTGTAAACAACCCCAAAAGTGGCAAATATTCTGGGGCTCAAATCGCCGCGCCGATTTTCAAAAATATCAGCGATCGCATTTACAGCACCCATATCAAAGTGCAGCCCGCCTTACACGTGGCAAGTCTTCCACAGGTACCCGGCATTTTGAAAGGCGATTTACAAAAAACAAAACTGGTCTTAAACGCATTGGGCATTAGCTCCAAGGTACTTCCATCTGACTCTGGCGTAATCACCAAAGTGGTATACGTCGAATCTACCAAGGAAGCCCATTCATTAAAACTGAAACCAGTTATGGTAACAACCGGATTCATGCCGGACCTCAAAGGCATGGGACTTCGCGATGCGTTAAAAATCTTAAGTGAGCTAGGTCTGAAAGTGAATTATGTGGGCTACGGCAGAATCACCGAGCAGTCACCGGCGCCAAATACCAAAATCGGCGAAAATACCACTCCTGTTTCCCTAACCTTAAAGCCCATCGAATGAAAACGATAAGTCAACTTTTAGGAAAAACATCAACCCTTGCCATCCACGGGAATGCAGATACCGAAATCCTTGGGCTACAAATCGATAGTCGCAACATTACCGCAGATCAGCTATACGCTGCGATGCCAGGAACCACGGTAGACGGTCATCAGTTTATCGAAAGTTGCATCGAAAAAGGGGCAACAGCAATTCTGTGCTCTACACTACCAAAGCAACTCAACCCCGACGTCTGCTATATTTTGGTGGAAAACGTGGCCAACACTTTGGGCGAAATGTGCCTCAACTTCCACGATCGTAAAGCCGAAAGCCTCTGTATTGTTGGAACCACGGGAACGAATGGCAAAACATCGGTAAGTACGTTACTATTCGATCTGTTCACGCTTCGCGGCAATCGTTGCGGTCTGATATCTACCGTTGAGAATCGCATCGAACAGACCATCATCCCAAGTACGCATACCACACCAAACATTGTCGCTTTGCACGAATTATTGGCTCAAATGGCCGATGCCGATTGCAGTCATTGTTTCATGGAAGTGAGTTCGCATGCCGTTGATCAACAACGCATTGCAGGGGTTCCATTTGAGGCCGGGGTATTTACGAATATTACTCACGACCATTTGGATTACCACAAGACGTTCGACAACTATATCAAGGCTAAGAAACAGTTTTTTGATGGCTTGCCAAGCACTGCGATTGCCGTGACCAACAAAGACGATAAAAATGGCATGGTGATGTTGCAAAATACCAAAGCGATGCGATACACCTACGCCATGAAGCAGATGGCTGATTTCACCGTAAAAGTGAGCGAGCATGATTTCACGGGCATGCAACTACATCTGAACGACACCGAATTTTGGTCGCCCCTCATCGGCGGATTCAACGCCTATAACCTTTGTGCAGTTTATGCCACGGCCTTTTTACTTACGGATGGCGACGATGAATTGCCGATTCAAATGAGCGCCTTAGGCAAAGTCAATGGTCGATTCGAAGTACTCCGCGGACCACAAAGAATCACCGCAATTGTGGATTATGCGCATACGCCGGACGCACTTAAGAACGTCCTTCAGACCATCAACGACATACGCAAAAACAGCGCGAACTTAATTACTGTGGTGGGATGTGGCGGCAACAGAGACACCAGCAAACGCCCAGAAATGGCCAGAATTGCAGCTGAGATGAGCAATCGGATCATCATGACAAGCGATAATCCCAGGATGGAAGACCCGTTGGAAATTTTAAACCAGATGGAAGCCGGTGTACCGCCTCAGCATTACAAGAAAATATTAAAAATCAGCGACCGCAAAGAAGCCATCAAAACGGCTTGCATGCTTGCCAGTCCCGGTGATATCATTTTGGTAGCGGGCAAAGGCCATGAAACCTATCAAGACATTCAGGGGGTGAAGCATCCCTTTGACGACAAAGTCGTTGTATCCGAATCATTCAAGCTAATCAACTAAACCATGTTATACTACCTCTTTGAACACCTCGACAAACTTGGCTATGCTGGGGCAGGTGTTTTCAAGTACATCACATTTCGCGCAGCGTTAGCTGGCATCAGCAGCTTACTGATTGCGTTGATCGCCGGAAAACGGATCATCGAATGGTTACAAAAACAACAGATTGGGGAAAGCATCCGCGACCTCGGTTTGGAAGGCCAAATGCAGAAAAAAGGAACGCCAACCATGGGCGGAATTATCATCATTCTGAGTATCCTAATCCCCACTTTCCTATTTGCCAAATTGAACAATCCTTATGTTATCGTTATGATTGTCAGCACAATATGGATGGGTGCGATTGGCCTAATCGACGACTACATCAAGGTTTTCAAAAAGGACAAAGAGGGCATGAAGGCCAAAACCAAGTTGATTGGTCAGCTGATGTTAGGGGTCATTATTGCCATAACCATTGATTATACGCATAGCATCAACCACCTAGAACTCACCACAAACCTTCCTATTACTAAGCATTATTTGAGTTATTCCGAGTTGATTCCTGGCGCGCACAACGCTTGGATTATTTACGTTCCAGTGATCATTTTTATTTCGATGGCGGTTACGAATGCGGTGAACCTAACCGATGGGATTGATGGATTGGCGGCAGGTACTACAGCCATTGTGGGTGTTGGATTGGGGATTTTGGCTTACGCATCGGGTAACATCAAGGTGGCTGAATATTTGAACATCATTTACGTACCCAATTCTGGGGAAGTCGTAATATTTATGTCGGCTGTGATCGGCGCCTGCCTTGGCTTCTTGTGGTACAACGGCTACCCAGCTCAGGTCTTTATGGGCGATACAGGTTCGATGGCTTTGGGTGGCGCAATAGCCGCGGTGTCTATCATTATCAAAATGGAATTGCTGTTGCCAATTCTTTGTGGGGTTTTCTTGGCCGAAAGTGGCTCAGTGATCCTGCAGGTGGGTTATTTCAAATACACCAAAAAACGCTTTGGCGAGGGCAAACGCATCTTTTTGATGTCGCCCCTCCACCACCATTTCCAAAAGAAGAACATTCCGGAGAGTAAAATCACAATCAGATTCTGGTTGGTGACGATCATTTTAGTATTGGCAACTATCGCATTGATCAAACTGCGTTGAGAAAGAGGTTGGTCATATTGGGAGCAGGCGAAAGCGGTACGGGGGCCGCAGTTTTGGGCTGCGCCCAAAACTGGGACGTATTCGTCTCCGATTTCGGAAAAATTGCAACTAAATACCAAGACGAACTCAACCTACACAACATCGCTTGGGAACAAGAACAACATACGGCGGAAAAAATCCTCAACGCCAACTGCATCGTAAAAAGCCCGGGGATTCCAGACAAGGCGCCCATCGTACAAGCAGCAAAGGCAAAAGGCATCGAAATCATTGATGAATTAGAATTGGCCTACCGCTACACAAACGCCAAAATGATTGGCATCACCGGAACCAATGGCAAAACGACAACCACCCTACTCACCTACCATTTGCTTCAGCAAGCCGGACTTAACGTGGGATTGGCGGGGAATATTGGTAGATCCTTGGCTCGACAGGTTGCACAGCAATCATTTGATATCTACGTGGTTGAAATTAGCAGCTTTCAGCTCGACTACCTCGACACATTCACTTGTGAAATTGCCATTTTATGCAACATCACACCCGACCATTTGGATCGATACAACTATCGCTTAGAAGACTATGCCGATAGTAAAATGCGCATCGCAAGGAATCAGAGCGCCGGACAGCACTTTATCTACTGCGCCGACAGCGACCTCACTTTGGAGGCGATGGCAAGAAACCCGTTTGACGGGCATGCGATTCCATTCAGTTTAACAGAAAAATTTACCGAAGGCAGCCAATTATTTGACTGTGGCGCTTATGCCGAAGGTTCCATCATTCATATTTATTCAAAAGAAAACTACACACTCGATATGCAAGATTTTACACTACGTGGGCAACACAACACCTACAACAGCATGGCCGCCGGCATCGCCGCAAGCCTTATGGACGTCCGCAAAGACAGCATCCGCGAAAGCTTTGGAAACTTCCAAAACGCAGAACATCGCCTAGAATTTGTCCAAAAAGTAGGCGGGGTGGATTACATCAACGATAGCAAAGCAACCAACGTCAACTCGGCTTGGTATGCCCTCGAAAGCATGGACCGTCCTGTGATTTGGATTGCAGGTGGGATCGATAAAGGAAATAACTACGCAGATCTTAAGGCATTGGTGAAAGGCAAAGTCAAAATGATCATCTGCTTGGGATTGGACAATATCAAGTTACACCAAGCATTCCAAAGCGATGTAGACCTCATCATCAACACCAGCAGTGCAAAAGAAGCGGTTCACGTGGCATCGCGCATGGCAGAAGGTGGTGATGCCGTTTTATTGTCGCCCGCTTGTGCCAGTTTTGATTTGTTCGATAGCTACGAAGATCGTGGCAGACAGTTCAAAGAGGCCGTAAGAAACTTATAATTTCTCACCTCAAGAATGCGATTCCTCAACAACAAAAACCTCTAACAAAGAAGCAAAATGCAGGCAAATTTCACCTCACGATTTAAGGGCGACCGATGGATTTGGTTTGTCGTCATCATACTGTCGTTGCTAGGCATTTTGGCCGTATACAGCGCAACCGGCACGTTGGCCTATTCAAAAAGAGGAGGAAATACCGAGTTCTATTTCTTGCGTCATACCGGTTTCTTGTTGATAGGATTGGCATTGCTATACCTCACCCATCACATCCCTTTCCAATACTATTCGCGGATCTCACAGATTTTGCTACTCATATCGATCGGGCTATTGATTTTAACGCTGTTCATTGGTTCAGAAATCAACAATGCAACACGGGTTATTCCTATCCCTTTATTGGGCATTACGTTTCAGCCATCGGATTTGGCCAAGCTCTCACTGGTTATGTACATATCGAGATATTTAAGTAAAAACCAGGAAGAGATTGATTCGCCAAAGGTCTTTTGGACAACGTTAGCGTACATTTTAGCCGTAGTTATATTGATTGCCCCAGAGAACTTGAGTACCTCTTTGGTGGTTTTTGTCACCTGCGGACTCCTCATGTTTATTGGCCGTGTAAATTTCAAATACCTAATGATATTGTTCATTAGTGGTGTTGTTACGATTGGATGTTTGGTGGTGGTGCTTTTAAACATCAACACCGACGGCATGGAGAGCAACCGTATTCCGACATGGAAAAAGCGGATTGAAGCCTTTACCGGAAAAGACGATGGCACAGGGAATTACCAGCAATTGCAGTCGAAAATCGCGGTGGCTACCGGCGGTGTTTTTGGCAAAGGACCTGGCAACAGCACACAAAGAAACTACCTGCCTCACCCCTATTCAGATTTCATTTTCGCGATCATCATTGAAGAATATGGCCTAGTTGGCGGACTGATTGTAGCAGGATGCTTTTTGATACTGGTCTTTCGATGTCTCAAAATTGTCGTCGAAAGTCCGCGCGCCTTCGGCGCGCTCGTGGCCATGGGATTGGGACTCTCCATGAGCCTTCAAGCCTTCGTCAATATGGGCGTTGCCGTGGGCATGCTCCCCGTAACCGGACTCACCATTCCCCTAGTAAGTATGGGTGGTACCAGTTTATTCATGAATAGCATCGGCTTTGGAATCATCCTTGGAATTTCCAAATACGTGCAAGAAGAAAAACAACAGCAAGAAGAAGCCCTCACCGCAGGCGTATAACATCTCAGCAGCCATGTCGACCACACCAAAAAATACAACCCCGTCACAAACCCCGCTAAAATTCATTTTGAGCGGTGGAGGAACAGGCGGACATATTTTTCCCGCGGTTGCCATCGCCAATGCACTAAAAGTAAAATTCCCCGGAGCCCAATTCCTATTCGTGGGTGCCATCGGCAAAATGGAAATGGAGAAAGTCCCAAAAGAAGGCTTCGAAATCTTGGGGCTGCCCATCGAAGGACTCAAGCGCTCCGCATCTCCAAGAAATATCATCGTATTACTTAAAACCATTCAGAGCTTCTGGAAAGCACGGAAAATCTTGCGCAACTTCCAACCCACAGCCGTCATTGGCACTGGAGGATACGCAAGTCTTCCCGTTTGTTTCATGGCATCAAGAATGGGCTATACCACTATTTTACAGGAACAAAATGGGTTTGCGGGGCTAACGAACCGACTAGTCGCAAGTAGAGCCGCCCTCATTTGCACCGGATTTCCAAGCATGGAGAAGTTCTTCCCCGCCGGAAATTGGGAGTTTACAGGAAATCCTGTTCGACAGAATATCATCAACCTTGGCAAGAAACTTAACTCTGTCAATAAATTGGATTCCGCGGGTGAATTAAATTCTACGCATGAATTGGATTCCGAAAATGCTGCATGTCGACAAAAATTCGGACTCCAACCCAACCTTCCCGTGCTATTCATTACCGGCGGAAGTCTTGGTGCGCGGACCATCAACCAAACGATATTCAACAACCTCGTCCAACTGGCCGAAGCCAATATTCAGATCGTCTGGCAAATGGGCCTGCCTTTCGCTAAATCCCATGCCGATAAAATCCATCAAATCATAGAAAGCAACCCCGCGTTATTCTTAGCGCCCAACGCTCCAAGAATTTTCCATGCGCCTTTCATTTACGATATGGACGATGCGTATCAGGCAGCAGATTTGGTCGTTTCGCGCGCCGGAGCCATCAGCATCTCAGAAATCGCAGTGGTAGGAAAGCCATCGATTTTAGTACCCTCGCCCAATGTGACCGACGATCATCAAACGAAGAATGCGCAGGTGCTGAGCGAATTGAATGCCGCGATGCTGATCACCGACAAAGACGCACCGCAAACCCTAATAAACACTTGCATCGAACTGATAAAAGATACGAAAAAAATGTCGGAAATGCAAGAAAAACTGAAGCAAATCGCCAAGCCTCAGGCTACCGAGACCATCGCAAATCGCATCGCGAGTTTAATTGAAAAAGCAAATCCATGAACCCAACAAAACTGATCCGCGATTATAATCAGGCCTATTTCTTGGGAATTGGTGGCATCGGAATGAGTGCCATTGCCCGGTATTTTTTGCAGATCGGATTGCCGGTTATGGGATACGATAAAACGCCAACACCACTTACAACTGCCTTGGAAAACGAAGGGGCCATCATCAACTACGATGACCAATTGGAAGCGCTACCGATGCTGGTTCAACAAGACCTCGAAAATACCCTCATAATCCTTACCCCTGCCATCCCAAAAAACCATGCGCAGTGGCTATGGCTGATCGACCAGAAAGCGACCATTTTTAAACGAAGCGAAGTGTTAGGTCAGATCGCACGCGGTGGCTATTGCATCGCGGTAGCTGGAACCCATGGCAAAACAACAACTTCCACGCTCATTGCCCACCTATTGCATGAATGTAACATCAATTTTACTGCATTCCTGGGTGGTATTAGCGCCAACTATAACACCAACTACCTGCGCAAAACCGATGGCGTAAATTATCAGCCCGGCGGAAATAGTGAAGCCAAGGAAATCATTGTCCTTGAAGCCGATGAATTCGATCGCAGCTTTCACCGACTCAACCCAGATTTAGCAGTAATTACCGCCATCGACCCCGATCATTTAGACATTTACGGAACCCCGGAAGCGTTTGAACAAGCATTTGTTGATTTCACCCACCTCGTTCAACCCAATGGCGGTTTGATGATTCAAGAGAACTTAAAAATCGCAATTGCGGAAAACGTAAAATCTCATACCTACGGCACAACCAATACGGCCAATTTTCAAGCCCAAGGCGTGCACATCAATCAGGGTGATTTTTGCTTTACATTAGCACACAATCAAACCGAAATTGCTCCTTTTCGATGCGGACTTCCTGGCCATCACAACGTCCAAAACGCTGTCGCCGCGCTTGGCGTCTGTCAAGGATTTATAGGACTCGACGTTGAATCCTTGCAAAAAGGCATCGCCAGTTACAAAGGGGCCAAACGCAGATTCGAATATGTTCACAAAACAGAGAACTATGTGGTCATCGACGATTACGCGCATCACCCAGAAGAGCTAAATGCCATTATTGGATCGGTTAGAACACTATACCCCGACCAACAAATCACTGGCATTTTCCAACCCCACTTATTTTCTCGCACCCAAGATTTCGCCCAAGGATTTGCCGATAGCTTATCTCAATTAGACCAAGTTTGGCTGATGGACATTTATCCGGCCCGCGAAAAACCGATACCAGGAGTAACAAGCACATGGTTACTAAATATGATTTCCAATCCCCAAAAAACGCTGGTCAGCCCGCAAACTGTTTTGGAAAAAATCCAAATGGAAAAACCGCAAATCTTGCTCATTTTGGGAGCAGGTGATATCGATCGAATTGTTCAACCCATTGCCAACTTATACCTCAAGATAGATGCCCTCACTCAATAAACGTCAATGGTTGGTCGCCGCCCTTTTGGTCCTGCTTGTCGCAGTGGCCATTTTCTGGTCGTCCATCGCCAATACCGCCAAAAACCGCCTCGTCCAATCCATGGAAATCACAATTCTTCCAGAGGGAAAGGCAATTTTCTTGAATAAAACCATCATCGCCGATTCGGTGCAAGCCTTTATCGGAAACCCCATAGGAAAGAATGCCAACGAGGTCAACATCAGAAAACTGGAAGGTCAGCTTAACAAAATCCCCGCCGTGAAAAAAGCGGAGGTGTATTTGGGACTCGACGGTCTGTTAAAAATCAAAGTTGAAGAACGCACACCCATCCTATTCGTCCAAAACAACAAAGGGCAACAATTTTATGTCGATACCAACGGCGTAGTGATTCCCAACACCCCAACCACGAAATTTTGCGATGTGCTCGTGGCCAATGGAAATATCCCCGTAATCATGGAAGGTGGCAAGATTGTGAGCGGCGAAATCACCCGCAATGTGATGCAAGTGGCCAAGTTTGTATCGGCCGACAGTGTGTGGAACGCGCAGTTTCAACAATTGTATGTAGATAATTACAACGACGTGATTTTGATTCCCCGTGTAGGAAGACATAGCATTGTTGTAGGCAATGGCGCAAACCTGCCCAAAAAGTTCGAAAACCTCCGTCTTTTCTACGATCAAGGCCTCAAGAGTGCAGGCTGGGATCATTATAAAAGTGTAGACATTTCGAACCTCAATCAGGTAGTAGGTCAGCGCACCGGCCAAGAAAACATACACAAAGAACCAAAAAAGTCCAATTAATAGAACACCCCTAATCAATACATATGGCTATCAATAACAATATCATCGTAGGACTCGACATCGGCACAACCAAGGTGTGTGCAATTGTCGGCCAAATGGCCGAAAACGGCAAATTGAACATCCTCGGCATGGGAAAAGCCCCAAGTCAAGGTGGAGTATCTCGAGGCATGGTTGCCAACGTTGCAAAAGCAGTGACCGCAATACAATCTGCCGTAGAAGATGCCATCAAACAAAGTCAAGTACAGGTGAAAACCGTATTTGTAGGTATCGCAGGACACCACATAAAAAGCCTACAGCACCGCGGAACCTTGAGCCGTAAGCAGTGGGACGTGGAAATCACCGAGGACGAACTGTACAAATTGGAAGTGGAAATGGAAAACTTGGCATTATCACCAGGATTGGAAATTCTACACGTACTTCCCCAAGAGTATCGCATCGATGGCGAAGAAGGTATCAAAGACCCCGTAGGTCGTGTAGGTGTTCGCGTAGAATGCAATTACCACATCATCACAGGCGAAACTTCTGCCGCAAAAACCATCTTCATGGCCGTTCGTAGAGCAGGCCTTGAAATCGCCGATTTGATCGTAGAACCCGTAGCCTCCGCTGCCGCTGTATTGAGCGAGCCTGAAATGGAAGCCGGTGTTGCATTGATCGACATTGGTGGTGGTACAACCGACATTTGTATTTTCGACGATGGAGCGATCCGTCATACCGCCATCATCCCAATCGGTGGTGATCGCATTACCAAAGATTTACAGGAAGCCTTCGGGATTCTTAAGGACCAAGCTGAATTCGTGAAAGTAAATTACGGCAGCTGCTTCCCAACCGAAGCGATGAAAAACGAAGTCGTTGTAGTCCCCGGACTTCCCGGCAGAGCGCCCAAAGAAATTTCGTTGTATGCCATTTCTCAGGTGATTCGCGCCCGTGTGGAAGACATCATCCAAAAGGTTGATTTCGAGATTGTTGTCTCTGGAATTCGTCACAAATTGGCTGGCGGTATCGTTTTAACTGGCGGTGGATCATCGATGAAAGACATCACCCAATTGTTCAACTATTTCATTGGATTGGAAGTGCATATTGGTTCGCCCGGACATCGTTTAGGCAAGGCCATGATCGATGAGGTTCGAAACCCTATGTATGCCACCAGTATTGGTTTGGTGTTGAAAGGGTTTGAATTGGCAGCAAAGAGCGAAGCAATCCAGCTCAATAACGAGTTTATCGTAAAGCAAGAAGTACCTGTTTCTAACAGCGATGGTTTTCTTGACGATGTTGAAGCAGAAATAGCACAAACAGGTCAATTAGATTTCGGAAACACACCAGAAGCACACGGAAAAAATGGCTTTGGGATTTTCGGCGGTGGCTGGTTCAATAGCAACAAAGGCATCATCAAAGACATCAAGAATTGGATGCAAGATGGCGAGGACTTCCAAGAATAATCAAGACATATATATTTAATGGTATGATTATGACAGGATTTGAACCCGCAGTAAATAAAGTACGAGGCAACCTCATCAAGGTCATTGGTGTGGGCGGTGGTGGAAGCAATGCCGTTAACCACATGTTCCGCCATGGGATTGAAGGCGTTGACTTTTATATATGCAATACCGATTTACAGTCCCTCCACAGCAGCCCCATCCCTAATCGTTTGCAATTGGGTGCCCAGCTTACCGAAGGTTTAGGTGCCGGATCAATGCCTGATATGGGTGAAAAGGCCGCCATGGAAAATATGGCCCAGATTCGCCAGATCATGGAGGACAATACCAAAATGGTTTTTATCACCGCAGGAATGGGTGGTGGAACTGGAACCGGTGCCGCGCCGGTGATTGCGAAAATCGCAAAAGAATTGAGTATCCTTACCGTGGGAATTGTGACCCTACCTTTTGAAGACGAAGGTCCACAAAGAATTGACCAAGCCCGCGAAGGATTAGAAAAATTACGTCCGCATGTTGATGCCTTGCTTACCATTTGCAACGATCGCATCGTAGACATGTACGGCGACTTAACAATTACACAAGCTTTCTCAAAAGCAGATGATATCCTGTGCACTGCAGCACGTGGAATCGCCGAAATTATCACCAAACCCGGTCAGATCAACGTAGATTTCATGGATGTACAAACCGCCATGAGGGATAGTGGTAGAGCCATTATGGGAACCGGGATTGCAGCGGGTGAGAATCGCGCTGAGAATGCAGTAAGGATGGCTTTGGACAGCCCACTGCTCGACAATACAAGAATTCAAGGTGCGCAGCATTTGTTGGTAAATTTCACTTACGGACATAAAGAACCGGTGATGAGTGAGATCTCCAAAGTGAAAAAATACCTACAAGAAGAGGCGGGCAATACGGCCCACTTGAAAATGGGCATTACCAAAGATGATAGCCTCGGAGACGATATTGCAATTACAGTAATCGCAACAGGATTTGAATCCCGCGACCATGTCAATGCGAATTTGTTTAGCCAGCAACAAGAGGTAGTGATTGCGGCTCCGGTTGCCCCTGCTACAGTGGTTCAAAATCCTTATGGCTTTAATGGTGGTAATCCGAATTTATCAGAGCGACCTGCATTCAATACCGGTGGATTTCAGAGCGGAAACCCCAATCTTTCAAAACCAATAGGTTCTGGATTGGCAGGCAACAGCGACTTGCCTAATGACAACGCGAGGAATCAACCGCCATTAGGCAATCCCATATCAAACAGCGAGAACAATCAAGCCAATCTTTTTAGCATCCCGCAGAACCCGAGCGTAATTAACCACGTTCCTAGCAGTTTTGGAAATAGCGATAGCGACGAGGACCCAATGAATCCGATTGATGTCACTCCGAAACCCTTCACCGCCGAAGATCCATTTGAAGATCCATCAGCCCAAGTTTTTCGCGACACACACCTGGAAAATGGAAGAAGCCATAGAGAAACTTTATTAGACAGTGATATTGATGTCCCAGCCTACATGCGTCGGGGAGTCAATCTCGAAGCAGCCCCTCACAGCCAATCTCAACTGGTGAGTAAAATCACCATTGGCGAGGAAGACCCAATGAATGCACGCGATTTAACGGTAAAACCGAATCGCCACTTGCACGATAACGTGGATTGATAGCCAAAATAATCCAACAGCAAATGAGCCATGCCTTACGGTGTGGCTTTTTTGTTTTCAATTAAATGTGGCTCGGGAAATTGGAGTAAAGACTTAAGTATTGCTGAGCGATCGACAATGAACCGTAATTAGCCACCGCCGCATTTCTGCTCGCCTCTTGCATTTTGATTCTCTTGGATGGCTCCATTCTCATGTACGATGCGATGCCTTGGATAAGGGACTTCACATCCATCTTCTCGGCTAGCCATCCAGATTGATGAACACCGCTTGGCGAAATCATTTCAGGTATACCACCCACCGCAAATGCTGCCACGGGGACCCCGCAACTCAAACTCTCCATGATTGTGGTTGGCAAGTTCTCTTCATGCGATGTGGTCACGTAAACATCGGCCTGCCAATAGGCATCGCGCATCTGCTTTGCATCAGAAATAAATCCAAGTTCCTTTACCGCGCACTTCAATCCCAAACCACCATTGGCAAGTCGATTCTCACCTACTACCAAAGCCATAATATCATTAAATCCTAACTCTACCAACCCATTACAGACAGACCTGAACTCGGCGAATCCTTTGGCAGGATTGCCTAGGTTAGCCGCCGCAAACATCAAAACAAAAGGATAATTCATTGGACTCTTCATTGAATTCGAACCACGCGGCTTAAAATAATCCGTATCTATGGGATTGGGAACGACCTTAATTTCGGGCATTGCAAGCGCACCTCCAATACCGATTAATTCATTTACTATGCCACTATTATCAGCCTGTCTTTTTAACCAAGCACTCGGCGTAACAAATTGAAGTCGACCGCCTGCATTCGAAAAAATTCTCTTTTTTGCCTTGAAAACTTGGTTCGACAAATCCGATTGTCCCGGCTGCTTTAAATACTGACAATTACCACAATCACGGGTAAAATTATCACACCCTCTGGGATGGTAACAACCGCCTGTAAAAGGCCACATATCATGACAAGTCCACACGATTTTCTTACCTAAACCCAAGAGATCTTCCAATCCACTCAAGCTCACAAAGCCTTTGTTGACCCAATGAAGATGAATGATATCAGCATCTTGTACCGCCTTCCAATTGGCAACATTTACGCCCGTTTTGCCATGACTAAAGGCAAATCGAATGGATCTGTTTGCCTCGAATCTCAGGAAATCCAATTTCTCCAAGGCATGCAATCCAAAGGCCCATTTTTTCTTTAACCAAGTATTGGCCCACAAATGAAAATCCCCCTCCCCACCATCAAAAACCCAGTGCTCGCTAGAAACTCCCTCGAGTCCATTGAGCGCATCACTGAGTCGCTGCGCAGCAACAAACGCCCCACCCGAAGAAGACGCATTGAGATGCAATATTCGCAGTGGTTGGGATGTCATATCAATGCAAGTTAAAGTAAATTAATATACCCTTATCCTTTACTTGGCTTAGCAACAGGATCTAGATCGCTTACGCGCAATGTCTTACTGAGGATTAACGATAAAAAGAAGGCAACCACCATCAAGCCACCACCCACCAAATAGGGCAAAGTGGAAAATTGATGATATAATACCATGGCAATAAATGGTCCGAACGCGCGAGCCAAAGAACTTGTACTTTGCAACAAACCCAACATTCTACCTTGAGATTCGGGCGGCGTGTTTCGACTTACCAAAGAATTGATCGCAGGCATCATCAACCCGTTACCCAATGAAAGCAATACAATCGAAATAGCCTGGACCACATAAAATGCATTTCCCGCTTCAGGCAATGGAATAATCATTAGTCCCATCGCAATGGCAGGACAACCCCATAAAAGCATCCTGCGCACACCCACTCGTTTGGTGAACACGCCAATAAGTCCCCCTTGAACAATAGCGCCACAGATTCCAATAAAACCAAAGATATTTCCGATCCCCGCCGGTGTCAATAGATACTTTTCCTTCCATAAAACACTTGAACTTCCGTACATCATACTAAAGGCAGCGATATAAATGAAATTGATCACGAACAACTCACCAATCACATCCAATCTCCAAACAGTAACCAAGCCTTTGAATGTATCGGAAACCTTGCGCTTGTGTGCTGATTTTGACTCCAAACTCTCAGGCAACATAAACCAAGCCAACACAAAGTTTAATGCGCACAAGGCCGCAGTAAAGAAACCCACCCAACGTAAACCATATTCACCGCCAGCGTGGTAAAGCCAACCCCCGATAGGCGGACCAAAGACGAAGCCTAAACCAAAGGCGGCGCCAATAATCCCCATTCGCTTGGCACGATCCTCAGGCGGCGTAATGTCGGCTATGTAAGCCTGTGCCGCCGCAATGTTCGCACTTCCAAAACCCGAAACAACCCTCGCCAACAACAGAAATACGAAGCTAGAACTGAGTCCGAACAATATATAACCAACAATGTTGAAGAGGATACTCACTAGCAGTATCGGCCTGCGGCCGATACGATCCGACAGTGATCCAAAAATGGGTGCAAATAAAAATTGAATGATTGAAAACGATCCAACCACAACACCCACAGCGACATCCGGATTGAACGGCAACGTGGAACCAGTGGCCAAACTCTTTGCCAAATTTGGCAAAATGGGTATTACCACTCCAAAGCCCAGAAGGTCAATGAAAATGGTTAAAAACAGAATTAATATTCGCTTATCCTTCATGTGTGAATTTCAATTTTGGGGCAATCCAAGAATCAGCCAACGGCAATGCCAAACCACCCTTTTTCAAATCCCCCAAGTTACTCGCAAGCATATTGATACTTGACGTATTACTATCAATCTCACCACTATCCAACCCCACCTGAATTTCTGATTTATTTAAAATGCAAATATCATCGCCCTTCAAGATCCAAACCAAGGTCCGTTGAAAAAAATCCAAATCAAACTTTCCCTTTTGCGATTGTAGCAAATGAAAAACCTTATCGATGCTGCAGCCACTAGGCGCCTCTTTAGACTCATCAACAGCAACAATCAAAATACAGCGGTGCAGTAAACAAAAATCAGCCGTCAAACCCTTCCCGTGCGCTTGCCAACCCGACACAAAATCAACCATCTGACCTTGGATTGAAACCGCTTCTGCATCGGTTAGAGTCCGTTGAGCGCCAAACAACCACACCCGAGAAGATCCGGGAAGTAAAATATTTTCGATGGGATTTCGCTCTGGCGTCAAAATCAGGATTTTAAGGACCCATTCACGATTTCCGCGATATCCAATACCTGCACCTGATCCTCTTTTTCAAAATGCTTGGTACCATCGCGCATCATCGTATTACAGAAAGGACAATTAACAGCAATGATTTCCGCACCGGTTGCCAACGCTTCCTCCGTGCGATTCACATTCACCTCTTGATTCCCTTTTTCAGCTTCTTTAAACATTTGTGCTCCACCGGCTCCACAACAAAAACCATTGGTTTTGCATCGTTTCATCTCAACTAAATCAACATCCAAGCGATCCATCACCATTCGCGGTGCCTCGTAAATCCCGTTGGCCCGACCCAAATAACAACTGTCGTGGTAAGTGATTTTTTTGCCCTGATAAGCCCCACCCTCAATCGCGATTCTACCGTCAGTCAACAATTCGTTGATCAGTTGCGTGTGATGTATCACTTCATAATTCCCACCCAAATTGGGGTATTCATTTTTCAAGGTATTAAAACAATGAGGACATGCTGTTACGATGCGTTTCACCGCGTATCCATTGAGAACTTCGATATTTTGCATCGCTTGCATTTGAAATAAAAACTCATTTCCGGCACGCTTTGCTGGATCGCCAGTGCAACCTTCTTCAGCGCCCAATATGGCGAACTTGACACCGGCTTGGGTTAAAATATTTGCGAAGGCCCGACTCACTCGCTGGGCTCTTTCATCGTAACTCCCAGCGCAACCCACCCAGAATAAAATCTCGGGGGTTTCACCAGCGGAAACATACTCTTGGATCGTTTTTACCGACATCGACATAATGATGCAATTTCGGCCATTGAAAGGAAATGGTCAACGCAAGTATTCCACATCAAAAAAGAATGTATTGATTTGAAAAATGGATTAAACATTGGAGCAGATTAAAAATAAAAAAAGGAGGGCGGCCTGCGGCCGCCCTCCTTTAGCTCGATCAATTATTTACATCAATAACCAGAACCACCACTTCCAACAATTTCCTGAACAGCACACGCCATAAAAGGAACCTGAAACTGCACACAATATTGCTGAAACGGCCCGGCCTTCATAAATCCTCCGCCATCGGTCTCATTCATCGACGAAACCCAACAATCTCGGATTTTACCAAGCTCTTCCAAAACCGTTGATACCATGTCAGCGCCCTCTTTAGGATCCAATTCCGCGACAGGAATACCCTTCTTTACCATGTAGTCAAAGGCCTGACCAGAATAAGCGTAAAGGTATTTTACCGTTTCATTGTCCTTGCTAGACGACAACGAAAAAATATTAACCTTGGCACCGAACATCTTCGCCAAAACCGATACCCGATAGAATTTCTGTCGAGATTCAGAATTAGAATCCAATAGCATCAAAATATTCCTTGGCTCCACCCACTTCGTTTGATGGTTGAAAAATATCATCGGATTCTTAAACTTGCTTACACAGGCCGCCATTCCGCCACCTATCAAGCCCGGCACCTTCGGCTCAGCAAATACAAATGTCATTTCTGCATCGATATTGTTGGCTGTTTTGACACTGGTTGACCAAAATTCTCCTGATTTTTCGAAGATCGTCAAATCTCGGTACGCACGCTTCTTGAGATCATCCACAAGGGCTTGCGTAATTCCGGCGTTGGCAGCATTCTGCAACCAAATCAATTCGCCTTTGAACCTGCGCGCCACCGAAAAAATAGCATCGCATATTGTTTGTTGATTTTGGGTACTGTCTGATGTAAATAAAATTTTTGTAGTAGTTTCTTCCATAGGCAGATATTAATTTTACACCGAATTTCTACTAGAAAATCCACAAAAACAAGTGATTATAAGTTATTTACAAGTTTTTTATCTAAAAATAATAAATATTTCATTGAAAGGCTTTTTTTACAGTACTCTGACATTGCTCTTTGGCACTCCCTTCACCCTATTCGCCAACAACGACCCGTCGAAACCCATCAAACCGCCACATTATCGGGGTCTATGCGTTTTAAACGATTCATGCGCCTGGTTTTCCGGCAGCAAAGGCACCGTTATCCGCACCACCGATGGAGGCAAACATTTCGATACGATTTCTCCGCGACCCACCAACACCCGATTCACCGATTTCCTTCCCTATGGCAAACAAAGCGTTGAAAATTACAATCAGGTTTCCGATGCTCCAATTTCCTTATGGCGAAAGGACTACCGCGACATTTGGGCAAAAAACGAGAAAGAAGCCGTGATCATGAGCGCTGGTGATTCTGCCTTAATTCTCAAGACGATGGATGGCGGAAAAAACTGGACGATCGTTTATACCGATTTTAGAAAAGACATCTTTTTTGATGCCTTGGAAATAGATTCAAAGACCGGGATTGGCATGGTACTCGGTGATCCAATTAATACCCAAAAGCACTTTGCGGCTTTGTATACCACCGACTTTGGAAGTAGCTGGAATAATCTCCCAATTGGCGACTGGAATCTACCCCTCGATACGCTGGAGTCGTTCTTTGCTGCCAGTGGCACTTCACTTGTTATCATTGAAAGCAAGGTTAAAGCCGCCGATTCCTGTGTGAATTGTTTGGCTCGAACCAAGAATCTTACCGTTGGATTTGCTGGTGGCGGAATCAATCCCAGTTATCATATTGTAAAATTCAAACAGCAGACACGCCATACCAAGAAGCAAAATAAACGTTTCAATTTATCGATCTCCCAACCCCGCGTCGTATCCAATTTAATTATTCCAATGCCAATTGCTGGCGGACCTGGCTCGGGTGTTTACGGCATGTGCTTATCCGATGATGGCCGCATGATAGCCGTAGGCGGCAATTACACTTTACCCGATAGCTTCAATGGGGCTTCAGCGCATTCCACTGCTACCAATTTTGGCCTAAAATGGTCGGGCGGAATAGGTTTTCAAGGACATACCGGAGGATATCGAAGTGGAGTTTGTATTAGCCGACCAATCTTTAGTGAGCAATTACAGTCACATCCAACGCCGGCGAGAGTTCAAACGGGCATTCACAAACCAAACGACACAACTATGAATTCTCTCATTAAAAGCGGAAACAGAATCACCTTTTGCACAGGAACCAATGGAAGCGATATCTCCTCAGACAACGGGGGGACTTGGTATTCTATCCCGAAACAAACCCTGACGAGCGGCCTGTACTTTGAAGGGTCGTTTAACGCCTGCGCCTTTAGTTCAAAACACCTCTGGATGGTTGGCAATTCGGGCAAGTTTCAGCGAATTCCAATCTCCGATTTATTGTCGATGCGCATTAAATAATCGAAAAACAGTACTCAAACCCTTTATTTCACTTTGTAAACCACAAACTTCGCATTCTCAAAAGCCACAGGAAAGTCAACTTCCCCTCCCATTAGCATTCCGCGCGACTTTGGCAAAATCCAATAATTGATACGCTTTGATACAAGACGTTTTTTTGCGACCCCCAAATCAAAAGGCTTGATATCCATCACTTCATCCGTTGGATTCACTGGAATATCCGTAGCCACTTTGAATACCTCCGCCCCTGTCACATAGCGCATTAAACGAGGTTTATGAAATGATATCCGCTCATTGGCCTTCACCGATGACTCAACAAATGAATAAACCTCTGTGATTTCCTTGGAAAACGCCTGATTGGTGTCTGTGGCAATATAATGTACTGCGGTAGCTAAACCCTGAATCAATACTATAACAGAAAGCGCGATGGCCCAATTTGATGATTTTCTCAAAGCTGAAACCCCAATTCGGACATTGACAAAAGGTCTTACCAACTGCCACAATTCCATCAAACCAACCACGACCAAAACTGCCAACATTGGAAAAATTACAAACAACAAACGAACACCTTGAAGGCTAGGCCAAGCGCAAAACAAAGTCAAATTCACACCCACAAAAGCCACAATTGGCAGCAGCTGCCAACCTCTCTTCACAATCGCCAATAAAATGATTGCCCAAACACAAAGCGCTAGTAAGCTAGTTGCCCAAGCGCCTAATGTTGCTTCGATAATGGTCGAAAAATGCCAAAGTGGATACGTCCCAATCATTTTAAAATACAAACCCATATTGGAAAACACCTGTGCCGGTGTCACGGATTTAAGCATATTCATATAAACGGGACCATGTCCTAGATCGTTTTTCAAAGCCAGCAACCCACACAATCCACCCAACACAAACACCAAAATCAGATTCCCATTGGCTCTCAATCCACCATAGAATTTGGGATTCTCCTGCCATACCAACAAGACCCAAGGCACAAGAAGAAACACCCCATTTGTTCTCGTTGATGTTGCCATGAACACCAAAAGTCCCAGGGTTAAATTCTTTGCCAAACTATTCCTCCATTGCGAATAGAGCAAAAACATAAACACACCCGCCAATCCCGCAAACCAAAGGTCCGATGTCAGACGGTTCGCCGCCTCCCAAATTTTTGGATGCCAAATCACCAAAACTAATGATAGCATAACCGGAACCATCCTATCCTCAAACAACAAACGGAACCAGCGATACACTGCCACCATGCAGAGAATAAAAATCGAATAATGAAAAAACTTCAATCCCACAAAACCCCAAATATCGATGCCCCGCATAGGCAAACTCATCAAAACTGGAAATCCTTGGGGATACAAATACGGACCAATGACACCATCCGACTGATCCATGCAAACCTGATTGGAAATTGCCAATTCCTGCATGCCACCTCTAACCCAACAACGCGCTTGATGCAAATACAAAATGAAATCATCGCCCCATTCATGACCGGGATCTATACACAACCAACCGCCAATCAACGCGATAAGAAAAATGCCAAAAACCAACCATTGCGTTTTGATGTTTCCAGCCATTTCGATAGATTAATCCTTTTGATACACCGCAATCACACTCAGTCCCATTTTATTCAAAACTACTTTGTCGGCAATTTTAAAAATGGGAGTAAGCACGTTGTATAATTTCATATTGGATTCTGGAATCAATTTCTTCTTCATTACAGAACCTACTAAAAACCATCCAAAGATTCCCGCAAAATTGAAGTACCATGAACGAATCAACTTTGCGCCCGTGGTTGGAAAAATACCCAACAAACGGCTCTTCGTGTAACGTTTAAAATGCTCCAAAGCGACATCAAATCCATTGTATAGCCATTGGTACGCGGGCACCAAAATAATGATCTTACCCCCCGGCTTCAATAGTTTAATCATATTCTCAATCGCCAACTTATCATCTTTGATATGCTCTACCACATTTAACGCAAAAACAGCGTCGTAGGTCCCCAGCTTATCACCATGCATTTCAACAAATCCATCAGCAACAATATCCATATCTAAAACGGCGCGTTTTTCGAAAGACTTTTTCAAGTACGACCTATACTGTTCACGGATATCGCTTAAATCAATATCCATCCCATCGCGATCAAAAAAGTAGGATATATTCCCAATTCCACTGCCAATCTCTAAAATCTTCCCTTTACAATGTGGAACAACCTGTTGATACATCCACTCATTGAATTTATCTGCCTCTGCGATCGCCCTCAGGTTCTCTTCACCCTCAAAATCAAACTCCTTAAAATTATCTTGATTCCCCATTTTCTATTTAAATAACCCGTATTTCACAATACAATAAATGGCCCTAAATCCATCTTTCCAACCAATTTTCTTGCCCTCGGCAAAGGTCCGACCGTAATAACTGATTCCCACTTCGTAAATTCTCGCCCCCTCAACTCTAGCAATCTTAGCCGTCACCTCTGGCTCAAAACCAAATCTCCTCTCCTGTAATGTCAACCCCTGAATCATCTCCGTCCGGAACATTTTATAACACGTTTCCATATCGGTTAAATTCAAGTTTGTTGTCACATTGCTCATAAACGTCAGCATCTTATTACCCAAAGAATGCCAAAAGAACAGAATTCGATGCGGCTTTCCACCAATAAAACGACTTCCGTAAACAACATCTGCAAAACCATCAACGATTGGCTTCAACAAAATATTGAATTCATTGGGATCGTACTCCAAATCGGCATCTTGAATAATCAAGACATCGCCGGTGGCTTTGGCAATTCCTGTATGCAGCGCTGCGCCCTTGCCTTTGTTGATTTCGTGATGAAAAATCTGCAATCCTAATTGTGGATGATCCGTTGCATATTGCGCCAACACAACCTCCGTTTCGTCGGTACTGCAATCGTTCACAATAATGATTTCTTTCTCAATCCCATCAATAAGCGTTACCTCTCCAACCTTATTTAATATACGATGAATCGTCTTCGCTTCATTATAAGCTGGAATTACAATAGATAGTTTTTTGATGCTCATGACCTAAAAAACAAAATTAAGGCAAGATGTTGTAAAATACTGAGGTCGTTGCATTATTTCCAACACAAAATTGACGTTTTGCAAAGATCACCAAAGAAAGCAAACTCATTTTTATTTCACAATATGCCTTAACATCTTTGAGCCGTGAAAGAGTTTGGATTACAACGCATTTGGGAAAAATTGGCTTTTCAGCCGCAGTATTTAGCCACCGATAATGGTCAGCCATTACAAATCATAAATCAAGGGGAATGGAATAATCAAAATGGGCCCGACTTCCTCAACGCCGAAGTCGTCATCAACGGAATCCATTGTTTTGGCGCAATTGAAATCCATGTCAACGCCAGCGATTGGTATGTTCACAACCACCATACAGACCCCAGATACAATGGTGTAATCCTACATGTTGTTTGGCAAAACGATCGACCTTGTTTCACCCAAAGCAAAGACCCCATCCCCTGTATTTCCATAAAATCAAGGGTATCAAAACTCAACTTATCCAATTTCAATTCCTTACCATCGCTGCCCTGCGCCCAACAAATTACTGCGATATCGGAAAGCCTCTTAACGCAACAGTTGCAATTGGCATTGACCCAAAGAACCCAAGGGAAAATGGAACGGCTGATCCATGCGCACAATCAACTCAATCAAGACTGGTGGCTCACCGCACTGTATGCATTCATGTCGGCCTGGATAGGCAAAGCAAACCAACACAACTGCATCGATATTTGTAAATCGGTAAAAAAATCGCTCATTCTACGAGCAAAATCAGAAAACGAAATCATTGCCTATCTGCTCGGAACCAGTGGCCTATTGTCGATAACTAAACACGACACATACACTGAATCGCTGAAAAAAACTTTTCAATACCAAGTCCTAAAGTTCGATGTCAATGCGCTTGATTATTTGCAATGGAACAACCGGCAAGTCAGACCCCCATCGTTCGCCCCAATTCGGCTGGCTCAATTTGGCAGTTGGCTCTTTCAGATCAAAGGAGAATTATCGCAATTTTTCAACATCCCGAACCAAGAAAACATTGATTCAATTACCAAAAAGGGATTTCAATCCAATCTAAGTGAGTATTGGGACAAACACTACGAATTTGGCAAACCATCCGAGAAGCACAACCCTAACAATGGCCAGGAGCATGCAAAAAAGGTGATCCTAAATGGGCTAATCCCGCTCTGGAACACCCTGGCAAAGGAAACCCACAAACCCGAATTCCAAATAGCGGCCGAGCAATTACGATCCGCGATCCCATCGGAAACCAACACAACGACAACAAAAATGTCGGCCTTTCACCGTTGCAAGCCACCCAAATCCAACTCAGAATGGAGTCAATCCCTGATTGCACAACATCAATTGTATTGTAAGCCCTTAAAATGTGCACAATGTTTAATTGGCGATGCGATAATCAATGTTCCATTCATGAAACAGGAATCGTAACTTTGTTGAACTAGCAATGAAAACCGATATCATAATCATTGGCGGAGGCATTGTGGGATTGTCCACGGCCTACCAACTTTTACAACTCAACCCCGATTTAACCGTAACCATTTTAGAGAAGGAAAACGCAGTTGCCAAACATCAAACAGGGAACAACAGTGGCGTAATTCACTCTGGAATTTATTATAAACCGGGCAGCCTAAAGGCCCAAAATTGTCTTCGCGGTTATGATATGTTGATTGATTTTTGCAAAGCGCAAAATATCGAATACGACCTATGCGGTAAAATCATTGTCGCCATCAAACCCGAAGAAATTGCAGGACTAGAGGCTTTATATCAAAGAGGAATTCAAAATGGCTTATCCGGATTGCGATTTTTATCAAAAGACGAAATCAAACAATACGAACCCAATTGCGTAGGCATAAAAGGTGTTTTTGTACCCCAAACGGGTATTGTTGACTACAAGCAGATTGCCGTAAAGTTGGCTGAAAATATCAACCTAAATCCCAACGGAAACATTATTTTAAATTCAAAAATCCAAGCGATTGTTGGCAACGAACATGGGGCCGTGGTTCACACCGACACTGAGAGATATGAGGCCCGATTGGTTATCAATTGCGCGGGGCTTTATTGCGATAAAGTAGCGGCCATGGCAGGGGAAAACCTCAACATGAAAATCATCCCATTCCGCGGGGAGTATTACGCCATCAAACCCGAAAAAGCACATTTAGTAAAGAACTTAATATATCCCGTACCTGATCCAAATTTCCCATTCTTGGGAGTTCATTTTACTCGTAGAATCAGTGGTGAAATCGAGGCAGGTCCAAATGCTGTATTTGCATTCAAAAGAGAGGGTTATAAGAAAACGGATTTCAAGTGGAGTGAATTCTGGGATGCGATTTCTTTCGCTGGCTTTAGAAAAGTGGCGAGCAAATACTGGAAAACTGGACTTGGCGAATACCATCGTTCTTATTTCAAACCCGCCTTTGTAAAAGCACTGCAACAATTGGTTCCATCCATCACAGAGGACGATTTAATTCCGGCGGGTGCTGGAGTTAGGGCGCAGGCTTGCGATAAAGATGGTGGCCTAATCGATGATTTCTACATTCAAGAATCCACCTCATTCATTCACGTGCTCAACGCACCAAGTCCAGCCGCAACGAGCTCATTATCTATTGGTTTGGAGGTCGCTGAACGAGCAATGAAAAAATTGAATTGACGGAAACTGAATTGATGCGAAATCGAATTAATGCATGAGGAAGCTAGGCTAGTTTTATCTTGATATAGATACATCGACACAACAATTGAACAAGGAACAACTCATACCCGTTCTACAGAAATATTTACCCAGCGGTAGTGAACACTATGCCGCCGATTTGATGTCGCACCACAAAATCCAATTGCGCATCAAAAACCCCCGATTAACCAAACTCGGCGATTACCGTCCGCCTACCAATGAAAGTAGTCATCGAATTTCCATTAATCGCGATTTAAACCCCTTTTCATTTCTAATCACTTTCATGCACGAGGTTGCGCACTTGGTCAACTTTGAGAAATCTGGACCCCGCGTACCGCCTCACGGCATCGAATGGAAAAGAGAATTTCAGGTGGTGAGCACACCCATCATTCAGCAAAATCTGCTACCAAACGACGTACATTCCGCGCTAAATCGTTACCTGAAAAATCCCAAAGCGAGCAGTTGTACCGATGCCAATTTGGTTCGCACTTTAAAAAAGTACGACGCATCCCAAGAACATATGCTCGTGGAGGAAATCCCATCGAATGAAATTTTTGAAACGCAGGACGGCAGGCGATTCATGAAACTAGAAAAAATGCGTACCCGCTTCCGCTGTCAGGAATTAAAGACGGGCAAAATCTACTTGGTCCCCGGGCTGATGCAGTGTAAACCGGTCTTAAATCGCTAATTTCACATATTCAAACGATGCACAATCACAGTCACAGCGCACCACAAGAAAATATGGGCCCCAAATACCTTTGGGGAATTGCGTTAAACCTCACTTTCGTTGCTGTTGAATTTGGCTACGGATTAAAAATCAATAGCTTATCACTGCTCGCCGATGCTTGGCATAACCTGGGCGACGTGGCAGGTTTAGTGATTAGTCTGGTTGCTTTCACCATGGCAGCCAAACAACCCACAAATATTTATACATACGGTTTTTCCAAGGCCACAATTCTTGCTTCGTTAGCGAACTGTATTTTACTTTTTATCGCGATTAGTTCGATGGGACACGAAGCCTATGTCCGATTCTCCCACCCCGAGCCCACAATAGGAAGCACGGTGAGTTGGGTGGCTGGTGTAGGTGTTGTGATCAACACGTTAACAGCACTCCTGTTCATTAGCAATAGCGAACTCAATTCCCGATCCGCCTTCTTACACATGGCCGCCGATGCCGGTGTCAGTTTGGCTGTATTGATTGGCGGATTATTGATCACCTATACGGGCATCGAAATGATCGACCCAATACTGGGTGTTCTCGTTTGCTTGGTAATATTGGTTGGGACAATAAATATTTTTAGGCAGAGTTTCCGGCTGAGTTTGGATGGGGTTCCTGAGGGCATCGACATAACCGTTGTAGAAAAGCGAATACTTCAAATTCCAGGGGTAAAGAGCATCGAACACCTGCATATTTGGGCGTTGAGTACTACAAGGAATGCAATGACAGCACATCTTATGATGGATGACACATTGACTGCCTCAGAACAAGAGGCCATTAAAGATCGTGTACGGCACGAAATTGAGGGTGAAAATGTCCACCACTGCATACTAGAAACGAGTCTGGTTTAAATTACAATCCCAATACGCGTTCTTCGGGCTTTTTGCCATCGAACATCATTTCAGGATTTTCAAGCAATTGCTTCACGCGAACTAGGAAACTGACGCTTTCACGACCATCGATGATTCTGTGATCATAACTCAATGCCAAGTACATCATGGGGCGAATTACAATCTGTCCGTTTTCAACCACGGGACGCTCAACGATGTTATGCATTCCCAATATTCCACTTTGAGGGGCATTGATAATGGGGGTGCTCATCATTGAACCAAAAACACCACCGTTGGTGATTGTAAATGTTCCACCGGTCATCTCATCCAAACTCAATTTATTATCACGGGCTTTGGTAGCCAAACGCTTCACTTCCTTTTCGATTTCATCCAACGACAATTTCTCGGCGCTACGAATCACAGGCACCACCAATCCTTTGGGAGCACTCACTGCAATTGATACATCGCAATAATCATGATAAACAATCTCTTCTCCTTCGATGCTAGCATTCACGGCTTTCCATTCCATCAACGATATACAACAAGCGCGGGTAAAGAAGCTCATAAATCCGAGTCCTACGCCGTGGGTTTCTTCAAATTTCTTTTTATATTGGGCACGCAAATCCATGATTGGCTTCATGTTCACCTCATTGAAGGTGGTAAGCATGGCGGTTTCATTTTTCACGGCTACAAGTCGACGGCTCAAGGTTTTACGCAGGTTAGACATCTTCTCACGACGTTCACTGCGCGCGCCACCCGTTGGGGACATAACGCCACCCATCGCTACGATGGCTTCTAAAGCGTCTACTTTCGTCACACGTCCGCCAGCACCAGTACCTTTTACCTGACTCGGGGTGATATTATATTGTTGCAACAATTGGGCAGCTACCGGCGACACCAGTGACCAGTCTGAATCTGCTGCACTATGATTATTTGCATCTGCAACGCTATTGCCTTTGGCATCCGCAGTAGCAGTGGTTAATTCTGATTTGTTTGTATTTGAACCTGTTGGCACGGCTGCGATAGAGGAACTAGGCGATTCGATTTTCGCTGCCGGGGCTACTTCTGCACTTGCTGGACGCACAGCATCGGTATTGATAACGGCGATTACGGTATTAATAGCAATGGTATCACCGATGTTTCCAATCAGTTTTTCGATTACACCTGCTTTTTCTGCATTTACTTCAAATGTTGCTTTGTCGCTTTCAAACTCTGCCAACGGGGCATCCATTTCTACCCACTCGCCTTCTTTCACCAACCAATTGGCGATTGTCACTTCACTCACAGATTCGCCTGGTGCCGGTACTTTTATTTCGATTGACATTGATATTTCTGCTGATTTGCCTAGCAAAGTTAGGCAAAGGATTCGGTTTGTAAAAGTTGGCATAAAAAAGCCAGGCGATTTATCTCATTATCCCGTCCCGAAATTTACTAAGAACCGATGAAGACATTAAACCCCCGGCTCGCTTTCCATATCTCCACCACATAATCATCAAAATCAGAGCGCAAAGTATCCTCCGCTTCCACGGAGTGTTGAATGTAAAATTGTTTGTTAAAAATTAGCGGTTGCTCCGCAGCCGCAGCACCCCACACCGTATCAATCCTTTTGTTCTTTTCACCTCTTACCTCGCCAAAATACTGCACAAACGAAGTCTCTTTTATCACCCGTGCAAAACCCTCCAAATCACCTGCAATTAAACCCCGAATCCGCATCAACTCCTCCTTCTCCGGCATATAAACACCGCTGTATATCCCGCACTCCTCCGGACCCACCTGGATATACAGTCCGCCCGCACCCATTTCCTTCCTCCCGCCAATCTGTATGGCCGCCGCACAATGTAATTTATAGGGCGACTTATCCTTCGAAAATCGAACGTCCTTGTTGATCCGAAAAATACATTGCTTGGCCTCCAATCCTTCAAAACGAGGGTCAATCGCCGACATTTTAGCTAAAACTGAAGTAACGAATTCCAAAAACAACGCCTTCACGTCACGCTCGTACCTGCCCCGATTTTCATCAAACCACGACTTCTGATTGTTGGCCGATAAACCAATAAAAAACTCATAAAACGCCTCCGTTAACCCCATCTCAATTTCCAGGAATTCCTTAACGCATAATCTGAATGAAACCGCGATGCTCCTCCCCCGTCTTATTGTGCTTCATGTGGTAGAAATAAATTCCCACCGGCAACTCAGCACCGCTCGCGTCCTTCCCGTTCCAATCGTTTTGATACGCATCAGAATGATAAACCAACTCACCAGCCCTATTGTAAATGTTTACCAAACGCTTATTGTATTCAAATAACTCCGTCAAATCCCAATACTCATTGTCGATATCCCCATTCGGCGTAATCAAATTCGGAATCCTAACCAACTCAGGATCTACAACCCTAACCCAAACCGTGTCGCGGAACAAGCAACCGTTGCTATCCAAAGCCAGTAACGTATAAACCATACTATCCGTAGGCCTTACAAAAACGGTCTCCAAAGTATCTGTTGATACCATAAACTTCTTGGGCGACCAACGCCAATTGGAACCGTTGTACCCATACAATTTCGCCAAAGTACCCCGAGCTATCACAGTATCCCTCAACGGATTCATGCGCAAAAGGAACTCATTGATAAACAATCCCAAAGAATCCAAACAACCCTGGGCGTCCCTCACCCTCAAAATATAAATCCCCTTTCCCAATCCCGTGGCTTTCGACGTGGTTTGCTTCATCGGATCGTCCCATTGATACGTTAATGGTGTAAAACCGCCCGTGCCATTCACCGATAAATAGCCCACTGAACTGCCCGCGCAAATCGAAGAATCATGCGCACCCAAACTCAAATTGATCTTCGATGGCGCAACAATTACCTTCACCGAATCATTATAAGGAATCGAACAGCCATCACTCACAACCAATCGGTATGTTTTACTCAGTAACGGCGTATCCAAAACCCCCATTGCGGAAATTTGCACGCCATCCAAAAACCATTTCCTCGTCATTGACCTTCCGCCACCAGCCGTAATTTGAACAATCGTAAAATCGCCATAACACAATATAGAATCACTCAATGCGATGCTTCCCGTAATTGCCGAAAGTCTATCAACCGTAAAAACCGACGTGTCATTCAATACCGTACAACCATCTTCCACGTGAACGCGATATACAGTTTTCCCAACGGCCAGAGGATTTACAACCACAGAATTACCAACCAAACCAATGCTGTCCCAAACAATTTTTCTGTTCGATGCAAGTCCGCCGGAATCCAAAAGGCTAACCGACATTTTCTCGCCATGACATAAAATGGAGTCCTTCACAGAACTCAAATACAATGGGTTTCGCATCGTAACTTTCACCGAGTCGTAAACATCTGGCGAACAACCTTCACTCCCCGTGACATAATAGGTTGTCGTTACCGAAGGCCCCACCGTAATCACCGAAGCCTTTACCCCATTGCTCCATACTAGTGAATACGCTCCTCCACCATGAAGTCGGTTCCCACCTTTGATCGTCGACGCTAAATCAGCAGTCCGGCCTTGACAAATCAGCGTATCGTTTGACACCGACATGATCAGTGGCAAATAGGTATCCAAACGAGCACTGTCGGTCGCCGAAACCACCGTGCACCCGTCGGTTAATGTAAGGTATACTTTAATGGTATCTGTTAGGATGATGGATGTTAATGGTGAAGTCCCCAAACCATTCGACCATTGGTATTTATAGCCTGCGGTGTCGCCGCCCGAAGCTTTTGCGGCCAAGAACATGGTATCGCTGATACATACGGCTGTATCGGTTTGCATGATTTTCACGGTTAGGGGCGGTTTGACATAAATCGTTTGGATGGCGGTATCAGATTTCAATGCGCAGCCATCCCAAAGCACCACTGAAAATTGCTGCGTAGCCGCGGGGAATACAACCTGTGTTTTACCTCCCCCGGAAACCCCTGTGCCATACCATGAATAGGTATAGGGGGTGCTGCGGCCGCCTGCGGCGGCCGCCGACAACAACACCGGCCTTCCGTTGCACACAACCGTATCCTTGCGCAATCTGACATCCAACGGCTTAAACACACCCTCATATTCAACCTTAAATCCCTTGCCCGTAACAAACGGATCACTATACTGAATAAACCACAAAGCATTCCCCGAAATCGTCTTCCAAGCACCCGCCAATGGCAATGTACTACCCGAAAACTGACCCAATCGGTTCGAACCCGCAACCGAATTCTTGTACATCACCAACGAATCAAAACCCACCTCATAGTCCAAGACCTTGAAACGATATCGAATACTATCCGCTCCAGGTAATTTCAATTTAAACCTTACAATCTGATTGGCAATGTAATTGCCCTCACCGCCCTCGTCATAAACAAATCCCCTACAACCCACCGCACTATCCGTTCCCGTCTTAGGCAATAAAAATGCCTTACAAATATCAAAAGTGCTATCCACCTTCACGTACTGAACCTTCGATATCGAATCCTTCTTGCCCTTAAAACATCCATCCACCACCAACTTCACCGTGAAATTTCCATAACTCGTATAGGCATGTGATGTATTTGTAGTCGTTGCCGTCCCACCATCGCCAAAATACCATTTACTCGCCTTGTAATTCTCCGAATAATTCAAAAAATTCATCGTTTTACCCGTCGTGCATGCTACCGTATCCCCCGCAAAATTGGCTTTCACATAGGCCGAATCATATTTATTACCCACGCCGCAAACCCACCAGGCATTGGTAACCTGAATCACTTCATTGCTGCACTGACCATATAAATCCGCCGCCGATAAAATACTAAATGTCCTCGCATCAGCGTAAGTGGAACTACTCGTCAAGTAAACACTCAAATTTCGATACGCAATCTTCGCCGCCTTACCTATCCCCAACGAATCAATCTTAAACGCATTTCCCTTCTCGTTGGTTCCTGTAACTCCTTTTGCAATCAAATAATACCAGTAATTCTGTACGCCGCTATTTATGTGGACACCCCCATTATCACCTGCACCGGTATACCAACTCACACCTTTATAATATTTGGGATGACTAAATAAATTGGGATTAACCATACTCCGAATTCCATTGCCCGATGGCGTAATATCTTCCCCAATTCTCCAATTGAACTTCGTTGGCCTTGCCCATATTTCAACGGTCTGACCAAAAACGTCGCTAAAACTCTCATTCAAAGCACCGCTCTCATAACTATAAACCAAATTTGCAGTATTCGTTGTCACCGCGTGGGCGATTTCATGCCCGCATACATCCAAAGAAGTAAGTGGCGTAAATGTAGTCCCATCACCATCGCCATATGTCATTCGAGTACCGTCCCAAAATGCATTGTTGTAATTCGAATTGTAATGGACATAACTCAAGATCTTCGCACCATTTCCATCGTAACTATTCCTTGAATGCACATTCATAAAGTAATCATACGTCATCTCCGCACCCCAATGCGCATCCGTTGCCACCTCATCTTTATTGACATTCACATTATTCCAAGTATTGTCGGCATCCGTAAAATCAACCCCACCTGAATAGGTAGTCCCCTTCTTTAAATTATACGTTTCGATGCCGGTACCTCTGCCCATTTCCCGAAGTCGAAAATTGGTTGTAGACGTGCTATCCGTAATGATTTTCTGCGACCCACTGTATTTCGTTACCGCCGTCCCCTTGCTATCGCCATGCAAAATCAAATCGTTCGATGCGACAATCTCGCCGGTCTCCGCATCCACAAAAATCGACTTCCCTGCCAACGGTTCACTCGCCATCACATCAAACTGATAACAAAGTCGATGCGTGCCACCCAAACTCAACCCTTGAGCCACATAAATAAACTTGCCCTTAGGGAAATAGTTGGTATCCGCATTTCCTGTCGCCATTTGAAGCGCCTCGTTCTGACCTGCATCCTCCCAATAATATTTACTCGCCGGCAAATAAGTCAAAGCCAATTTCAACGCCGCGGCTTCTTCCAATACTTTTTTGCCTGAAAACTGAGATTCAGAGACAAAATCGCCATTTACCGACAAGATTTTCCCTTGTTTTGTATGAACGATACCCATCGATAAAAAAGCGGGAACCCCTAAGTAATATTGACGTATACGATAGTGGGTCTGACCCAAATCATCGGAAATTTCTTGGTACTTTCTCCATTCACTCTGCGATGTGTATTTGCCCAATTTTGACACCACCAATGGCCATTGTTCGGCGCTGGGCCGCTCACTTTCCTTGAAAACAACCATCTGAGAATTTGCCAAAACCTTGTGCGGTATTGACCCATTCATCAACACCTGCGCCTTTAATCCCCCCGCAACCAACAACACAAAGAACAATAAGAATCTGCTAGTAACCGATTGTACCATAAACTCAAAAATACAATAAAGATTGGAAATCAACAGCCAAATGGCATAAATCCCAAACAAAAAAGCCACCTACTAGATGGCTTCTGGTGCACGCTTAGGGATTCGAACCCCAAACCTTCTCATCCGTAGTGAGATGCTCTATCCAATTGAGCTAAGCATGCATTACTTTCCAAGGGTGCAAGGGTTGGTAACAACCCCGGAAAGGGGTGCAAATATAGCAAATTTTGTTGCAATTTCAAATGACTTATGGAAATTTCCATTCAAATCTGAACCCAAAAACCCATCAAATAACACACAATTTGTGTTAAATTGCGACACTGTTTATGAAAAAATCTATCGTCGTTGTAGTGGCTATTGCCTGTGCCATCGCCCCTGTCCTCAGTAACAAACCGCCAAAAAAACAAAAAGGCGCAACCCCCGCTCCCGCTGCAGAATCTGCCGCACCCGGAACCGATAAACCCAAAGACAAAGCGGCTACCATCGAAAGCAAAACCAAAAATTGTGTCAAAACAGACGGGCTATTCCCTCTTTATCAAGATAGCACCGATGGCAAATTATACCTTTTGGTGAACGCCAAACAACTCAATACAGAATTCATTCACTTTGCCTACACAGAAAATGGGGTCATCGCCGCCGGACTTCACCGAGGTCAATATCGCGATTCCCGCATCTTCAAAATCACCAAATTCTATGGCAACCTAGAATTCAGCCAAATCAATACCAACTACTATTTCAACCCTAGCAGCCCGCTTGCCAAAAGTCAAGAAGCCAACGTTTCCGATGCACCCCTTGCCTTTGAAAAAATCCTCGCAGAAAACAAGAAAACGGGCGACTATCTAATAGATGCCGACGAACTTTTTCTGTCTGAGAAATTGCATCAAATCAAAGAAGGCGGTCGCCCCGGCGCAGAAGGCTTCAAATTGGGTAACCTGGCCAAAGGAAAAACGCAGTACATCAAAATAAAGAATTACCCAGAAAACACGGACTTGGTGGTTCGTTATGTATACGACAACCCAGCACCTACTGGCGGAGGAGAAGACATCGCCGACCCCCGCTCTGTATCTATTGAATTGCAGCACAGCATCCTTGCCGCACCAAAAAACAATTTCAAATCTAGACAAGATGATCCGCGTATTGGATATTTTGCCGACCAAGTCAACGATATGACATCCCCCAATGCAACCAATTACCGCGATGTGATTCACCGTTGGGATTTGCAAAAGAAAGATCCTACAGCTCTATTGTCGGAGCCAATAAAACCTATCGTTTGGTGGATCGAAAACACCACACCAAAAGAATATCGCGAAACCATCAAAAAAGCCGCTTTGCAGTGGAATAAAGCCTTTGAACCGATTGGATTTTTGAATGCCGTGCAGGTTTTTGAGCAACCCGATACTGCAACATGGGATGCGGGCGATATTCGCTACAACGTATTGCGATGGACATCATCTCCCAATCCTCCGTTTGGTGGTTATGGCCCAAGCTTTACCAATCCTCGCTCAGGAGAAATTTTGGGTGCCGATATCATGTTTGAATATGTCTTCTTGACCAATCGTTATCGCGCGCAAAAGTTGTTTAAAACCGATGGTGGCCAGGCGCTAACCCCTGCGGAAATTATTCAAGAAACGGAAAAAGAACTTCAAAATAGTCAGGCCGACCATAATCCATTCAAAGGATGCTATGCCGCCGATTGCTTACACAACGAACACATGTTTGCGAATGCGATGCTTGCAGCTCAAGGCGCCACCGACGTGGATAAAACTCGCTTGATCAACGAATCAATTCACTACCTCGTTTTGCACGAAATGGGTCACACCATGGGCTTGATGCACAACATGAAGGCCTCTCAATTGCATACACCAGAGGAATTGGCCGACCCAAATCTTACCTACAAAACAGGTTTAATTGGCTCGGTGATGGACTACCCCGCAATCAACTTAAATAAGAAGAAAACCAATGTTCAATACTGTCAGACCGAACCAGGACCTTACGATTTGTGGGCAATCGAATACGGTTACAGTCAAGGTTTGGATGATGAAGCTGCCGAATCAGCAAGACTTAAAGCGATCTTAGAAAAATGCATCGAGCCGAAACTAACTTTTGGAAATGATGCCGATGATATGCGTTCTCCGGGCAAGGGGATCGACCCCCGTGTAATGATCAACGATTTGTCGAGCGATGCAGTAGGTTACGGCATTGAGCGCATCGAAATGACCCAAGAATTGATGAAAAATTTACGCGCAACCCATACCGATGGCGAAATCAGCTACCAAGCGATGTTGGGTGCTTACGCATCTTTGAGCGGCGCCTACTCTTCTATGGTGGGCATCATGAGTCGCTACATCGGCGGCGTATACGTCAACCGTCCATTCCCGAACCAACCCAATGCGCCCCAACCTTACGAACCAATCCCCCATTTCCAACAAAAACGTGCGATGGAAGCCTTGGCGAAATATGCATTTGCGCCAAACGCAATGGAGGTGCCTTCTGATTTGATTCCTTTCTTACAACAACAGCGACGTGGATTTGGATTTTTCGCAAAAGAAGAGGACCCAAAAATGATGAATCGCGTTTCAAGAATGCAAGCCGATGTCTTGGCTCATTTGCTGAACCCAAAAACATTGTTGCGTATTTCGGACACCAAAGAATATGGCAACCGCTACGTATTGACCGACATGATGGGTGCATTAACCAATGCCATTTTCATGGAAGATTTAAAAAGTATGGTCAACAGCCACCGCATGATTTTGCAAGAAATGTATGTCAAAACGTTGCTCGCAGGGGCGCTTCAGGCAGATAAAAATCCTTACGATGCAATTTCCAAAGCGGCGATGTATGGCGAAATCACTCGCATCCAAGAAATGTTGAAAGCAAATCCTGGCACTGCCGAAATCAAAGCACACCGCTCTTTACTATTGAAAGGCATCGAAAAGGCACAAAACAACTAACTTAATTAACTGTGAGATTAGATTATATCAAAAAGGGCGCATTATTATGCGCCCTTTTTTACGCAAGCACAACCTTCGCACAATCCGGTGAAACTATGATGGGTATTGAAATCAAAGCCGGAAAACTCAACATCGCAGCGAGTGCTCTCGGCAGCAATATCACCATCCTAACACGCAAAGACATTGCCAATATTCCCGTGCAAACGACCGCTGAATTGCTCGGTTACATCGAAGGCGTAGATCTTAGGCAAAGAGGTCCGAACGGCGTACAAGCCGATATCCAAATTCAAGGAGGCACATTCGACCAAGTATTGGTACTGATTGATGGCGTACGTCTTACCGACCCCCAAACCGGACATCATATGCTCAATTTGATAGTACCGCCGGAAGCCATCGAACGAATAGAAGTCATCAAAGGCGCATCAGCCCGCAGATATGGAATCAATGCACTTAGTGGTGTGGTGAATATCGTCACCATAAAATCCGCCAATCCCGGCATCTATGCCACAACCTACGTGGGCAGCGGATTCGACAAAGACACCACAACCCAAAACACCTACAACAACAAAGGCGTAAGGCTTATGGCAGGATTGCAGGGCAACAACGTACAAGGGTGGGTGAGCGCCGGATATGACCAAGGCAACGGCTACCGACATAACACCGATTTTCGCACCTTCCGCAGCAGTGTAAAACTCAGCTCAATCCCCTCAAAAGAATCCGATATCCAACTGTATTTCTTGGGCGGAATCATCCACAACGCCTTTGGCGCCAATGGATTCTACGCAGCGCCAGCAGACAAAAACTCCTTTGAAACGGTGAATACGCAACTGGGCTCATTCGGGGCGATAAAAAAGTTGAAAACCGGTCAGCTAGAAGCCAAAATCAATGCCCGATACAACAACGATCACTATGTTTTTGTGCGCACCAACCCCGCTTTATACCAGAATTTCCACAATAGCACCACCTTCATGCCCGAGATTACGTACAACGTTTCTGGCGAATTTTGGCAAATGGCGCTCGGCGTTGAAGCGCGCAAGGAGTGGATGGAAAGCAGCAATTTAGGCAACCACGATCGCACCTTTTATGGCAACTATGTCGATATCGCGACCAACCCCCTTCCCGGAGTTAAAGTAAACTTCGGCGTGTATCGATTATACAGCAAGGAAACGGGGCAGAGACTTTATCCGGGTGCGGATCTGCTGGTCGCTTTGCTCCATCAGAAACACATGGGCCGACCCAAACTGAACTTTTTTGCTTCTTGGGGTACCGGACAGCGACTACCTACATTCACTGATTTATTTTATAGCGGCCCGTCTAATATTGGCAACCCGGGATTGTTGCCCGAATCGGCCCGCACAATCGAAATGGGCCTGCGCAAAACGGGACAAAAAATCTATGTCCAAGCGGGTGTTTTTCGCAGAACACAGCAGCAGATGATCGATCGTATTAAAGATTCAATAACCGCTCCTTGGCAACCTGTCAATTTGATGGGCGATAATTTCTTGATTGAAGGCTTTGAATGCAGAGTGGTGGGCAACAAAAACATCAATTATGCTTCGCCCTTTGAAAAACTCGGATTACTTTCGATTCGATGGACCCTTGGCGCAACGCAGTTGCGGCAGTTGAGCAACGATGTGCTAATGAAGGGATATTCACAGTATGCCGTCAATTTCTTGCCCAAGCAATACATGGCATCGCTGAATCTGCAAACCAAATATGGCGTGCAATTGACCGCCCAATATCGTTTTATGCAACGCAGTGCCGCGGGTTTTGATGCCGGCAGCGGGTATTCCATGCTAGACATGCGACTGGCTTACGAGATCAAACGAAAAGTCCATATGGCGCCCATGACATACCTACCTGGTGAAACTCCAGCACCAATAAAATGGCCATACCAGTATTCCATTTGGGTAAATGCTCAGAATTTGCTCAACACCCAATACAAAGAAATTGCCAGTGTGCCTTTGATGCCGATGTGGATCACGTTTGGCATTACAGTAACACCGCCTCCGGCGTCGACCCGCACCCGAGAAGCAGTCATCATTTCAAAATAAAATCACATGAAAACTAACCAACTTATTGGCCTCGGCTGCTTGATGATTGCCACCACCGTTGCCCTAGGAGCCATGGGTGCACACACACTGGAAGGTTCGATTTCCCCGCGCTACCTCGAGGTTTGGAAAACCGCATCGCTGTATTTCGCGCTGAATGGATTGGGTTTACTCGCCATTGCAAACATCGCCCCCACAATAAAAGGATTATACATCAAACTAATAATTCTAGGTGCTTTCATATTCAGCGTATCACTTTGGATTCTCGCGCTGAATGAAGTCCTTTCCCCTGCCTTGCGAAAACTCGGAGCCATCACCCCTGTGGGAGGCGTCCTCATGATTGTCGGTTGGACATTAATCGGCATCAATCAATTGCGCCGAGTGGAATAGTTCAGGATTATTTACCTGCTGGCGGTGGAATGTAATCCAATCCTTCCGTTGATGGCATCGCCGTTGGCTTCTGCCCCGGTCTAACATCCAACAACTCCACCTCAATCACCGTAATGCCATACATATCATCAAAAGTTCCCGCCATACGAGCCAATGAAGGATATTCCACGTTCGAAATATACATCTCAAATGATCCGCCCTTGGCAGTTTTACCAAACGACTCTTCCAATGGTGGCAACTTCAAACTCTCGATGGTTCCCATAAATGGCTTCTTGTCCTTGCGATTGTCCTGAAACACCTTACCCTTGCCGCTCTTGATGATGAAATAACACAATACGCTATCGTAAACACCAGGAATGCTTCCGCTTCCCTTTTTCAATTCTTTGTAATACCCTTTGGCAGCCAATGGACTCACACCCTGCTCTTTGCTCAACTTAGCCAACTTATCGTTGGTTTCCTTTTGCAAAACCTTGATCTTCTTGTCCTGAACCCCTTGCACATAACCCTGATACACTTTGCCCATCACATCCTCTTTAATCGCCAAACCACTGTCCTTTGAGAAACCCTCTTTGATTCCACGCAAGAAACTTCCATAGTCCAACGCATCAATGCCCTGCTGCTTCATCCGCTTTGCAGTTTCATAGCCATAAACATAACTGAAAGAATCCTCAGACGTTTTCAAATTTTTACTGGTGTCGATTTTTTCACCGCAACCGGCCAATAGACCCAAGGCCAATACCGGAATGATTAATAATTGCTTTATCATGTCAAATTATTTATTTATAGTTTGTAAAGTTCTGCTTTTCTCTCCTTAATCTGCGCATCCTCCGCAAATTCTTCATAACTCATATACTTGTCGATGATGCCGTTCGGCGTAATCTCAATGATACGATTGGCAATCGAATTGATAAATTCTTGGTCATGCGAATGGAACAATACCACCCCTGCATAATCCACCAAACCGTTGTTCAACGCCTGAATACTCTCCAAATCCAAGTGGTTTGTGGGTTCATCCAACAATAATACATTGGGATTCTCTAGCATCAACTTGCTCAGCATACATCTCACCTTTTCTCCCCCACTCAATACCGTACACATCTTCTGGGTTTCCTCGCCACTAAATAACATCCGACCCAAAAATCCGCGTACATAGGTCTCGTCCTTCTCCACCGAATACTGCCTCAACCAATCAACCAAGTTGATTTTCTCGGTGAAAAATTGTGCATTTTCGTTAGGCAAATTACTCATAGTAACCGTCACTCCCCAGTTAAACTCTCCTTTTGCTGGCTTTACTTCTCCCCACAACGTTTTGAAAAACTGATTCAAAGCCAATGTGTTACGACTAATAAATGCAATCTTATCGCCCTTGCTCACCGTGAAGTTGATATTGCTAAACAATACCTCGCCCGACTCTGCTTTGGCACTCAAATTCTCAATCGTTAATATCTGATCACCCACTTCTCTACCCTGTTTTACAATAATACCAGGATACTTTCTTGTGCTCGGCTGAATCTCTTCGATGTTCAATTTCTCCAACATCTTCTTACGTGCCGTGGCCTGCTTACTCTTAGCAACGTTGGCACTGAATCGCGCGATGAACTCCTGCAATTCCTTCTTCTTGTCCTCCGACTTCTTATTCTGATCCGATCTCTGACGTAACGCCAACTGAGAACTTTGATACCAGAATGTATAGTTACCGCTGAAAATCTGAATCTTACCAAAATCAATATCGCACACGTGCGTACAAACATTGTCCAAAAAGTGACGGTCATGACTTACAACCAACACCGTATTTTCGAAAATTGCCAAAAATTCTTCCAGCCAACGAATCGTATCAACGTCCAAATCGTTGGTAGGTTCATCCATCAACAACACATCTGGATTGCCAAACAACGCCTGAGCCAACAGAACACGAACCTTTTGATTACCGTTCAAATCCTTCACCAAATACTCGTGAAACTGCTCTTCGATGCCCAAGCTACTCAACAACTGCGCTGCATCACTCTCAGCATTCCAGCCATCCATCTCCGCAAACTCACCTTCCAACTCACTCGCACGCATGCCATCGTCCTCAGAAAAATCCTCCTTGGCATACAACACTTCCTTTTCCTCCATAATCGACCACAACTTATGATGACCACGGATTACGGTTTGCAAAACAGGATAATCGTCAAACGCAAAGTGGTTCTGACTTAACACCGCCATCCGCTTGCCCGGTTCGATATCCACCGAGCCCGTATTGGGTTCAATTTCTCCCGATAAAATCTTTAAAAATGTGGATTTACCCGCACCATTGGCACCGATAATTCCATAGCAGTTGCCATTGGTGAACTTGAGGTTGACCTCCTCAAACAAAACGCGCTTACCAAAACGCAAAGAAAGATTTGAAACTGAAAGCATTATATACGAAAAATGAGCCGCAAAGTTACGGGTTATCCATGGAAATCGATGGTAATCTTAACTAAACAATGTTAAAGATCCCTCCATTTTGAGGTTCACAAAGCCCATTGGGCTGTTTTCGAACAGATTTCTATTGAAAACATAATATCTAGCGGGCTTATTACTTACGCCATGTTGCTTTTCTGGCAAGGCCGCAATCACCCCAGAATTCAACATCTTACGCCTAAAATTACGCTTGTCTAAATCCCGCTGCAAAATAGTCTCGTACAAGGTCTGCAAATCGCTCATCGTAAATTTATCCGGCAACAATTCAAATGCAATCGGCTGAATCTGAACCTTTTCACGCAACGCCATCAACGCCCCTTCGGAAATCTCATTGTGATCGAACGCCAACTCAGGAATCTCGCCAATGGGCAACCAAACCGCCCCTTTACTAAACGAACCGGGCTGAATTTCCACCTTGCTACTTTCAATCAAAGCCATGTAAGCAACCGTAATTACACGAGCATCTGGATCCTGCCTCACACCCTGCAACCATGCCCTGTCTTTCGCTTTTGTGATACGCAATGGATCACCAAATGCCTGAAACTGCTGTAAGAAAATCCCCGTTAGGCCTGTCAATTCTTTCAACACACGAACCGCCGCCTCATCCAAATTCTCATTGTCGCGCACCAAATCCCCTGGTAAAGCATAATAGCTATCATCCAACTCCGTTAGCGCGTTAGGTACCGTACGCTTAATCAATAACAAACGTAAAGTCTCTTTGCTGAAGCCAAAAATGACGCAATCAACGGAAACGTGGGGGTTTAAAGATGGGCTTATCGACATGAACAATCTTTGCTCTAGCACACAAATTAACCCAAAATAACAATGCTATGCAAAAAATTGTTTTTCAAGTGTTCGTTTGACACTAAGCCTTTTTTCTTTAACTTGCGTCGATTTTATTATGATCTTAGTAGCAGACAGCGGAAGCACAAAGTGCGATTGGGTATTTACCGACGGAGAATCTCAGCGTTTATCGTTTCATACCATGGGTTTCAACCCATTTTTTCACACCACCGAATTGATCGAAAGCGAAATTCGCAAAAATACAGAACTCGCTGCGGTTGCCCCGATGGTTGACCATGTATTTTTCTATGGTGCCGGAGCAAGTATTGCCTCGAGAAATATCATCATTGAGAACGCCTTGAAAGCCATTTTTACCAAAGCAAATGTTGTGGTTGACCACGATTTACTTGGCGCAGTGTATTCTACTTGTGGAGATGAACCAGGTATTTCTTGTATTCTCGGAACGGGAAGTAATAGTTGCTATTATGATGGCAGTGTAATCCATGAAGTTGTTCCCGCTTTGGGATATGTACTTGGCGACGAAGCGGGTGGAACGTTTTACGGCAAGGATTTACTCCGGATGTTCTTATACAAAGAGTTGCCCGAGAAAATCCACAATGGCCTTATTGAACGATTTAACCTCACCAAGGAAGGTATTTTTGAAGCAATTTATAACAAACCCAATCCAAACGTTTATTTGGCGTCATTCATGCGTTTTCTAAGCGATAACCGCGACGAAAAATGGGTGCGCGATTTCATTTACAATGGCTTCAGTAAATTCATCAACATTCATATTTGGAAGTACGAAAACCACAAAGAAGTGCCCGTTCACTTCGTAGGTTCCGTGGCTTATCACTTCAGCGATCTGTTGAAAGAAGCGTGTAAAATCCACCGCATCAATGTGGGTGTAATTACCAGAGAACCGGTAATTAATTTGGTTGAATACCATTTGCGTAAATTGAAAATTTCTTCATAATGATTGCGCTAATCCTGGAAAACCAAGAGATAACCATCCATTTGGGAACAGGAGAATCGATGCAAAGAATCGACCTACCACCGGGAGTTGGGCATAGCCACGGCTACATCCTAACCAAATAAGCCGGCCGAAATTACTAATGCCGCCACGAAAATTTCGTTCGAAATGGTTTTACCTAAAATCACCGGCCGAGCCACTGCGCAAAAGTTGTTCATACTTCCAATTTTAGCCCTATTAAAAGTCGACCCGATTCGAGTATTTTTGCGAGACTTTGACTCCTGACCAGAACACATCGAACAACCCAATAGACAATTCTACAAAAAAGTCCGTTGCGGTGAGTTCCGAACATTCTGAGACAGTACAAACGTCAAACCCCTCCTCCCCGTGGCTCATCGTCTGGGCTGGGCTTAGTATAACCCTCCCCATTCTTCTGCTTTATATCTACAGTTGCAAACCCGAGGCGTTTTCCTTTACAGGGGTTGAACTCAAGCAGATTTTAGGAAACCAAGACATTGATGCGATGCTCGCAACCTTGGACGAACCTGAAACACCAACAAATACTGCTACCGCAGCCCCAATTACGGATACCACTAATTCAGGTCTTGCAAAAGATTCCACCTTGCCATTTTTAACACAAGGCAGTGGCGTTTTCACTTTGCCCGCTTATGAATTGCCCGTTTTTGCCGATACTACAAAACATCGAATTCTACTTATCGGCGATTCAGAAAGTGGCGGTTTACGCTATCCGCTAAATGACTACTGCCTTGCCAATGGCCACAAATTGGTTTTATCAATGGAATGGTATTCCGCTACCGTTTTTAATTTTGGTAGGTCCGACACAATAGACAAGATCATCGCGCGATTTAAACCCACCTACATTTTCTTAGTTTTTGGCCTCAATGAATTGTATGCCCGCGATTTAAAGGCGAGAAAAATTGCAGCCAATCAGCTTGCGAAAAAGTTGCGCAACATCCCTTATGCTTGGATTGGACCAGCGAATTGGGATGAAGATTTTGGAATCAACCGCGTATTTAAAAGCTCAGCCGATTCCGGGACATTCTTTTTAACCAAAAATCTAACCCTTACCCGCGCCGGCGATGGGCGTCACCCAGATGTTCAAGGCTACCGGATTTGGATGGACAGTGTAGCCAATTGGTTGCAGACATCGGCTAAATACAAGATGGCTATGAAGCCGCCGCGCAAGCGCGGCCGGCCGTTCCGTTCATTAATCATCACCCTTAATGCAGCAAAATACCGTGGATACTAATTGGATCAATAATATATTTGCGCCGCTGCACGATCCACAATTGTTGAATCGTATTTTTAGCTATTCTACCAAAGAGCCTTGGTTCTTTACCGAATTTTCCTTCCTCGCGGTTTTTGGCATTTTCTTGGTTTTTTACGCAGCCGTTATCCAACGTAACGTTTGGAGAAAGGTATATATCATTGCATTTTCCCTGTTTTTCTATTACAAATCAAGCGGCCCATTCTTGGGTCTTTTTGCCTTGATGATCATCAGTGACTACCTCTTTGCGCTACTCATCCAAAAGAAATCCGGAACTACCAGAAAACTGCTACTTTGGCTATCACTATCCTACAGCCTCTCCTTTCTGCTCTATTTCAAATACGCAAATTTCTTCATTCACAATTGCAATGAGCTTTTTGGCACCCAATTCACCGACCATAATCTTTTCCTACCCATAGGAATATCCTTCTATACTTTCCAGTCGATTAGCTATCTGATGGATGTGTATCGCAACGAAATCCCCGCGTCTAAAAACGTGAGTGATTACGCATTCTATATGACATTCTTCCCCCACTTGGTGGCTGGACCCATTGTTAGAGCGAAAGACTTCTTGCCCCAGATTGTAAATCCACAACCCATCAATGCTGCGCTTTATAAAGAAAGCCTGCTGCGAATCATGAGTGGTTTGCTCAAGAAACTCTTTATCGCCGATTACATTGGCAAATATGTAGATATCGTACACGAACTCCCACAAAACTTTTCTGGTGCCGAAAACCTGCTTGCCATGTATGGCTATAGCTTCCAGATTTACTTTGATTTTTCGGGATATTCCGACATTGCCATAGGGATCGCTCTGATGTTGGGATACCGACTCAAAGAGAATTTCGAGAACCCTTATACATCAACCAATGTCACTGTGTTTTGGCGCAAATGGCATATCTCTCTCAGCAGTTGGCTCAAAGACTACATCTATATTCCACTGGGCGGAAACAGAAAAGGCGAATTCAACACTTACCTATTCCTGCTAATTACAATGTTGGTAGGCGGATTTTGGCACGGCGCCGATTGGAGATTTGTCTTCTGGGGACTAGCCCATGGCTTGGCACTGGCATTCCATAAAGCCTGGAGACAATTGTTCCCCAAAGAAAATAACAGCCACTGGACAAGAATCGCAAGCACCGCCATCACCTTCCACTTTGTTGCTTTTTGTTGGATATTTTTCAGAGCCACTTCCTTTGGCTCAGCATTTGCAAGTATCGAACAAATTGTATTTCACACCAAATGGCAAGATTTCACTGGATTTTGGGATTCACGCAGAGAAATGGGCATACTCCTATTCATTGCCACAATCATTGCATTCTTCCCGCCCAAAATCAAAGAAAAGCTATTTCAAGAAATTCAAATACTACCCACGTTTACATGGATACTCTGGATGACAATTGCCCTGCAGATCATCATTCAGTTCAAAGACGACGTAGTACAACCCTTCATTTACTTCCAATTCTAACCATGAGAATTGCATCGATTATTTTTTATTGCTCCATTTTTTGGATTCATCCCCTCCTTTCTCAATCTCATAGTGGCACCGATACCACCCATGTAAAAATCGGTCCGCAAGATAGTTCGGTTATTTGTCTACCCTGCAATGCGTTGCAAGAATCGCCAAAGCTAAAAATTGCTTTGCAAAAATTGCATAATGTTTGGCTAAACAACCCCTCACTCATAAATTTAGAGCCCCCAAAATCCAAATACCCACCCGTTCGCTCCGCTCCGGGCGGTAACGGCCGTCAAAATCCTACCGGCACAGCATCAACCGACACCCTTTTTACCATCATTCAAATCGGAGATAGCCACATCCAAGGCGATTATTTCAGTGGCGAAATCCGCAAACAACTCCAAGGATTCTATGGCAACGCAGGACAAGGAATCCTCTTCCCCTATACCCTTGCCAAAAGCTATGGGCCCAGAGGAACCGTTGCAAAACCCGTTGGCGTTTGGACGGGCATCAAAACAATGACAGGCGGACTCAAAGCGCCACTAGGAGCCATCGGCTACGGGGCAACCACCCTAAGCGCCGCAAGCAGCCTTAGCATAGAATTTAACGATAAATTTAGCGAACCCCAATTTCAAAAAATCAATATCTGGCATTCCGCCGATTCCCAATCCTATTCGCCTACCCTTGCCAACCCATTCCAATGGACAGGCAGTCAGTTTTACCCCTCCGGATGGGGCACAAGCTCTTATCAAGCCACAGCACCCACCAATCAGTTTCAACTTACCCTCGCTAAAATTAGCGCGAATCAAAATCACTTCGGATTCTATGGATTTGAACTCGTACCTAACAGAAGACGTGGCGTTGTCTATCATCATTTTGGCGTTGTGGGGGCTCAATTCACGCATCTAATCGACAAGGCGCCTTGGACAATTGAACAACTTCAGCACCTAAAACCGGATATCATTATCTTCTCTTTTGGCACCAACGAGGCCTATAACGGTAAAATCGATACCCTAGCCTACACGCAGCAAGTACAAGCTTTTCTTCATAAACTGAGCATCGCCTGTCCCCAAACCGTAATCATCTTAACCACCGCTCCCGATACCCGAAGTCGCAACCGTATCCCACCAATGCAACGGCCGATTAACAATCAACTCAAAACCATAGCGGCACGCGAAAAACTCACAGTCTATGATCTAAATGCGGCCATGGGCGGATGGGGATCGCTCCACACTTGGTACAAAAACCAACTCACAATCTCCGATAAATTGCATTTTAACGCAGCCGGATATGCCTTACAAGGTCAACTTTTCACCCTTTCGTTGATGCAGGCCTACAACAAGGTCAATTTTCGCGATACCCTTGATATTACTGCACTAAGCAACACCGTACATACCAGTATGAAGGCGCTTGTAAGGGATTTCAATGCCCAAACGATGGGCGATTCTTTGCGATTCGATTCTACTGTAGATGCGAATTATACCGCAAGGCTCCCATCAACCTCAACTGTCGGTAATCGCAACGACAGTATCAACAGAGTTCCAGCAACCGGAACGAACCGCCGTTCAAATCCGCCAGCAAGGACACCAAGCCTGGGTAATGAAAAAATTCACGTCGTAAAAAACGGTGAAAACCTATACCGCATTGGACAGATTTACCATGTGAGTCATGAGGCCATCGCCAAACGGAACCACCTTAAAAATCCCACGGCCATCAGGCCCGGACAAAAATTGGTGATTCCCAAATCATAATTGTATAAAATGTCTATCGCGAAGAAATCTTCGTAATCCCTAATCCATTAAAAAAGGGAGGGGGGCCTGCGGCCCCCCCTCCCTTCATAAAAAATTTCAATGCCTCTATTAGTGAGCCACTTGCAAGCCCAAGGTGCTAACACCCTTGCCACAACCAATTCTCACTTGATATAATCCATTGCTCAAATTCTGAGTAGGAATCCAAATTCCTTTATAACCATCAACTACATCGTAGTTATTGCGGTATACCACTCTTCCCATCGCATCCAATACTATCACCGCAACATTTGATTCCATACCATTGAATGTAATATACGCCAAATCATTACTTGGGTTTGGACGCATATTCAAATCCGCCAAAACCACATTGTTGATCGCACTTGGAACCGTAGTCACCTTCACATCAAAATACACCGTATCTGATTTACATGGAGGATTCAACGCAACCAACATCACCTTAAAAGTACCATCTGCACTGAAAGTATACGTTGTTGCTTTTTGAAAACTTTCATTTCCGTCACTAAAATTCCAATATACCGACTTCGCATTGCTACCCGTAAAATCAAATTGTACCTTCCTGCCGCCTATCACAGTATACTTATAGGTATTCACAGGCTTCAACACACCAAAAATTGTTTTAGAAACTTTCGTTTCGCAACCCGCAGCATTCTTCACACTCACTTGATAACTAGAACTCGCACCATTGGCCTTTGCAAATGTTGTATTCTTAGTTGATCCAGTAGACCATGCATAAGTATAAGTCGGTGGAGGTCCTCCAATCGGTGCCACAGTTGCTGTTAATTGCACTGAATCCCCATCGCATGCCAAAGAATCAGTAGCCGTTAATGTAACCGTAGGTCCATTCTGAATCTGAACGAAAACGTTTCGCTGACCTGTACATCCCTTATCGTCGATACCTGCAACCGTGTAAAAAGTAGAAGTAGAAGGCAAAGCATACATCGTATCGCCAGTGTTAGAGCTCAAACCCGTGGTTGGCGTCCAAGTATACGTCAACGCACCACTAGCAACCAATTTCGCCGCCACCGTAGCGCCCGCACAAAGCGTAGCATTTGCTGGAGTCACAGTAATTGTAGGCGCCGTAGCCGTATTGTCGATCCAAATACGAATACAATTAGAAGTATCCACCAATCCGCTTTTAGCACAAGTAACAATCGCACGAATGTATCTGTATTTACCAATAGCCGCACTAAAATTGGCAGTGTTCACATTGGTTGTCCAAGCATTTGTAGTAAAGGTCGCAGAATCTGTTGATGTCTGATACTTGATAGAAATTCCAGTTGAAGCCGTATTCCCCGCCAAAGTAATCGTAGCAGGACCCACCGCACCACATATATAGTAAGTAGATGCACTCAAAGTACCCGAATTGGGTGTGCCGTCACAAAACGTAGGATATGCATCCCACGTCACACTGTCAATAAAAATATGACCGCCCTGAGCACCACCGCGAGCTGTTGCCTGGATCAAAAAGTAATTTGCAGTTCCTGTGTAAGATGAAGGAATCGCAAAAGAATATTTATACCAACCGTTAGATACCGAATCAGGCATAGTCTTTCTACAGTAACGAGCAATTCCACCCAAGCGTTTAGCCCCTGTTAAACTGCGCGATGTATTAAACCAAACCGATACCGAATCATCCCCCTTGTAAATAGAATCGCGATACATATACAATGAAATGTATGAATTGGCCGTTCCTCTTTTACTCAAATCAATTACTGGCGATCCCAAAGTTTGGGTTCCTCCCGCAGTTGCATTGTTCGATGAAAATCTCGCCATTCCAGATCCGCCAAATGGCTTAGCCACCGGTGTTGTACCCGCATTTGCAGTAGTTCTTCTGGACCAAGTGGGGCCTCCAAAGCCTCCACCAACTGTTTGCCAACCCGTTGGTGGGAAAGCTGTTGCGCTCTCAAATCCCTCTCCCGTAGTCGTTTGTCCAAATAAGTCGCTGCCTGATATCGCCAAGCATCCCGCGATTACATAAGTAATTATTTTTTTCATAATTGTGTTTTTCTATTTATTTCCTTCTATTACTAAAAATGTCCCCTGCTTATCCATATTTCTAAAACCCGAAACCGTTTCATCAAATATCACGTGAACAATATACACATAAATCCCCGATTGAACCGGCTGATCCATATAAATTCCATTCCAACTCTCAGCGATCGGACGCTTATCGAAGATGCACTCACCCCATCTGTTATAAACACTCCAATACCCTGTTTTTACGGCACAAGGTTTGCCCCAATCGTCCACAAACATCGGACGGACCTCATCGTTCAAACCCTGACTCCCAAAAGGTGTAAGCGCCGTTGGCATCCACATCTTACAATCACATCGCAGCGCATATACCTTAACTGTATCGTCCCGCATTCCACAAGCATTCTCCGTGTGTAAAATGTACGTCCCAGATTGCGAAACACTCAAATCCCCCGTTTTTGCACCCGTGTTCCACTGATATTTACTGTATCCGGAAAACTGACGCCCCTTCAAGATATAAGGTGTTCCCCCGCAGAAGTATTCTTCACTCACCAGTCTCCGCTCGGGAAAGGTATCAATCATAATTTTAAATGTATCCGTCCGCACACCACAAGCATTGGTAAGCGTCAGATAAAACTTCCCGCTACCTGTAATTAAACGCTTGGGACCCACGGTTAAATCATCCCACAAATAAGCGGCCACATTCGGTTGTGTCATATCCAAATCCCATCCAAATAGGGAATTGCAAAAAGTAGTATCCTTCACCCGAGATTTGGTGGGTGGTAACTTCACCTTCACATCAAAAGTATCATACGCGACCCCACAGAAATTGGAAACCTTCAAAACAACATTCGCCGTCCCATTGAATGATTTTGGAACCATCGTATCGCCATCAGGCCAAGTATACAGACTCTGAGAAACCTTCGGGAAATTCACAACCACCGATTTGCCAATACAAAATACCGTGTCCAACACTTTAGGACTTACCGGAGGCAATAAAATTTTAAATCGTACAGAATCCACCCGACTGCCGCAGGCGTTCCGCGTATCAAGCCAATACACGCCAGGCTTGGTAAAAGTGCGCTTATTCAAGGTACTCCCGTTGTCCCATACGTATTTGGCAAATGGTTGCGTCACGTCAACCGTGTAACTGAATGGACTCTTGCAAAACAAGGTATCCTTCAAATTCGGTTTGGTTGGCGCTGTAGCACTACCAACGATCAAGGTATCTTCACGACTTCCGCAAGCATTTTTCGATGTCAGATAAAATGTTCCCGATGCAGTAAAACTTCTCTGTGGCGATGTGCTCCCATCCTTCCAAGCATAAGATTCTGCCAAAGCCTGCGTCCCATCGGTAGAAACACTGCTAATGCTCGGACAAAGAACCAATGGCGATGTAATCGTTTTTATTGGCAAAGGACAAGCTTGCGTGCAATTTATCGCTTGCGTAATCGCATAACTCGCGGTATCAAACGCCAAAGTAGCCATATCACCAAACGACCTCAATGTATACTTGGTTGAGTCCCACGTCCATGTCAGTGCAGAATTTGTAGCATTAGAATTGCTCGTTCCGCAAGTGCTATTGCAAGGACTATTGATCATGAAATTGTTGTGCACTCCAGCAGCATTATCGACACCGATAGCCAAAACGCCACCTTTTGATCGCGGGAAGAAATTTCTAGACGAAAAGGCTGCGGTTGTTGAGAAGTTGACATTCCCGTTGCTTAAAATCTTTTGATTTTGGATGGTCGCCCCCGTAGCTGTATCAATTTGAAATAACAGCACTCGGGTATTCGTAAATGTTTGATAAGTTGAACTAACCCATAACGACGAACCTTCAAAATATGCTTGTTGGCCGCCCTCAGCAACATTATTTGTACCGATGTTTCGCGACCATTTCCTAGTACCATTGGCCGTAAAAGCACATACCACCGTATTGGCCGTTAACCCAGCACCGGTAGTACCAATTGCATAGATCGTGCCGCCGGGTGCCACCAAAACATGTCCAAATTGATTGATCCCGTTGCTAGTCCCCTTCCACACTTTTCTAATTGTTCCGTCGTTGTTCACGAAAACTGCAAAAGGATACGTTTGCAAAGTTCTACTCCACCCCGTAATTACCCATTCATTGCCCACGCGAGCAATTCCATAAGCGTGATGTTCGTTATTATTTAAATCAAGGTTAATGCTCCATTTATTAACACCCGTAGAATCCAAAAGCGCCGCAATGATATTGGATTTACCCGTTTGCTGCCTGCCTTCACCCACCACAAGTATTGTATTGGCATCATAAACCAAGGCCCGCATTAAAATATCAGACTGACCACTCCTAGAAAAACTTGGCGTTTGTTTTGTCCACTTCAACTTTCCATTGGCTGAAAAATAGGAAACAACACCCAACGATGTATTTATTGTCGATACCGCAGACGAACCCACAACAACCGCTCCACCAGAAGGTGTCACAACCACATCATTGATAACCTCATTTGCTGTGGCAGATCCCTTTACTCCGTATCGGATACTTGACACAAATTTCCCAGTATCGTTAAAGCGCATCAGAAATCCATCTTGGTGATTTGACCCTGAAACCCGTCCATAGCCCGCGAGCCAAAAACCTTTTGCGTCGCCAGAAACGGAAGTGGTTGACATGGTAGACAATCCAACCCTATCTGTATTCGTAAAATACTGCCGCTTAATAAACGGATAGCAAATTCCTTGTGATTTTAACCCCGCAAACGACCCAAATCCCACTAAAATAATTAGTGCTGTTTTAATAATAATTCGCATGCGATTCACCTGTATGTGTTTTTAATAGTTTGTAGACGACAAAATTCGCTTATTTGTTGGCTTGAACACAAAAAAAAATGACACATTTGTGTAAAACCCAAAAAGTTGTGTCTACCCCCAAGGACTATTGAATTTTTCTTGATTTTCGCAAAAAGAAATCCCTGTGTTGCAATTATTGCAATTTCAACCCGATCAAGGCTTATCCCGTTTGGAGAATGCCAAACAAAATGCCGACCTTTACAGCCGGAAGATATTTCTCTAATCAATTGGAAAAACTCATCATCTTTTCTGCCCCCTCTGGCTCAGGGAAAACCACAGTGGTAAAACATCTGCTGGAAGTTATGAGCAATCAACTGGCGTTTTCCGTAAGCGCCACAACCCGTAGCCCAAGACCCGGCGAAACGGACGCTAAGGAATATCATTTTCTTTCCATTGAAGACTTCAATCAAAACGTCGCCGATAATCAATTTCTAGAATACGAGGAAGTTTATGCCGGTATCCTTTATGGCACCCTCTGGTCTGAAGTAAAAAAGATCTGGGCCGATGGAAAAGCCGTCGTTTTTGATGTCGATGTAAAAGGCGGCCTCAACCTAAAACGCAAATTTGGCGATCAAGCACTCGCCGTTTTCCTAAGACCCCCGAGCGTAGATGTCCTCATGGAACGCCTAACCAAGCGCAGCACCGAAGTAGAGCACCAACTCCAGGAACGTATAGCAAAAGCTAACTATGAACTCAGTTTTGAATCTCAGTACGATACGGTAGTGGTAAACGATGTCTTAGAAGAAACTTTCGCAACCTGCGAAAAATTGGTCAGTGATTTCATTCAAAAATAAAGAGCGATAGTATGCGCATTGGACTCTATTTTGGCTCGTTCAACCCCATCCATTTTGGTCACCTACAAGTGGCCCATTACTTTCATATGCTGGGAAAGTTTGATGCCATTTGGATGATTCCATCACCGCTAAATCCTCACAAATCGGAAGAAACCTTAGTGCCTGCCAACCTACGACTGAGTTGGGTACAAAAAGCCATTGAAGGAGAAAAAGGATTGGAATGCAGTGATGTGGAGTTTCATTTGGGAACGCCAAGTTTTACGCATCGCACAGTAACACACCTTTACCAAGAGTTCCGACAGCATCAATTTTCATTAATCATGGGTGCCGATAACTTGCAAAGTTTTCATTCCTGGAATCACGCGGAAGAACTTGCAAAAATTTGTCCGCTTCATGTTTATGCTCGGCCCGGCTATGCAAAACCCCAGGAACCGATCCCTTTTGGAGCCACATGGTATGATGCGCCGCTACTCCATATTTCGGCCACGGAAATTAGAGACCTGTTAGCAAATCAGAAACCGATCGACCATCTAGTCCCTCAATCAGTCATTGGTGAGGTCGAGACTTTTTTTCAGCACTTTCTCGCGAATCAAAACGAGTAAGTACGCCACAGTAAATGTCACAAAAAACGAATACAACGCATACACCAGCGCCGGTTTTTCCATGCTCGAGTTATGCAATTTCTCGCCCGCTATTATCAGTGCCAGCGCCGTATTATGCAATCCCACCTCAATGGCAATGGTGATACGATTTCGGTAACTCAAGTTCAAGGGTATACCCACGATAAATCCCACTAGCATCGATAAAATATTGAGCGAAACGACATAAGGGGTTAGTAGCCAAATATCCGCGGCGGACATATCCGTTCCTCCATGCTGACTTCCTGCCAGAAATTTGAATCCGAACACGCAGAATAACAGTAAGGGCAAAATGATATTTACCCATTTGCTGATTCGGGTAACATGTCGGCCAAACTTACGTTTGGCCGACATTCCCAACAACGCAGGAATAATCGTGACCAGAAAAATCTCAAACAGCGTATTCCAAAACGGCAAATACACAACCTCACCTCCCCCGTCTTTCATGAAATATCGCAGACACAAATTCACAACCAGAGGTATAGAAATCAGCGATAGCAGAGCATTACTGACAGTTAGCGAAACCGCCAACGCCACATTTCCCTTCACAAAATAACTAACTAAATTGGACGTAATACCGCCTGGACACAAACTCAGAATCATCATTCCCACCTTCATTTCGGGTGGCAAAGGACTCTGCATCACTATGAAAGCGGCAACAAAAGGTAAAATTACCATCTGCGCGAACAAACCGATCGCTAAACTCTTAGGCTGATCAAAAAGTTGCTGAAAATCCTCTCTCTTCAACGACAATCCCAACCCAAACATAATCAAGGCCAAAACAATGTTGAGGAGAAAATTGATGTCGATCATCGAAGTTATCATAGCCCAAAATGAATCAAGAAATCCTGCGCCCTATCCACAAAATCATAGTGGCCTAACCGCCTGAATCCAAGTCGTTAACAAGAGTACGAAATGATATGCAAAATACAAACCGATACCCGACAATATCAGACCAAAATAACGATTCACCAATGCGTAAACACTTTCGCTAAGCTTCCGTCCGATGTAATGACTTAAATACACTTTGCCCAAATCCAAACACAGCAACGTACATAAAATGGTGATCAATTCCACCAAAATTGGCAAGCGATCATGGAGAGATTCCCCTTCGTAACCCACACTCAATGTGGCGATCACACTCACCCAAAGCAGCATCACAAAGGGGTTGATAATATTCATAAAAAAGCCCCGATACACCGAACTACTTCCTTTGACCGTAATTTCAGGAATTTTGTGATTTTTACTAAAAATAGCCGTTAGACCCAGATATAAAATCGCTACGGCGGCCAACCCGGTAAAAACCAATTTAAACATGGGTGCCGTAAAATAGTGCGACAAACCAAAGAAGCATAGCAGGGCGACAAACATTTCACTCAGGAAGATCCCCAGTGCAACATGCATCCCTTGTCGTTTCCCACCTTGAATACCCGTATGTATCAGCGTAAAAAAAGAAGGCCCAAAACTCAATATGCCTATCAAAAAGCCATACCAAATTCCTTTCCCTATCGATAATAATAATTCCAATTCGCTGCTTGCAATTTAGGCCCGATCTTGGGCGATACCAAACCGAGTTTACCCTAGGCCAATTTATCAGACACCCGCTGCAAAAACTCTTTCGCCAAGGCCGGATGGGCTGCAATGATCTCCCGCTTAAACAAAACCGAAGGTCCTCCGGTAAAGTTCGATACAAATCCGCCTGCTTCTTCAACCAACAAAACGCCGGCCGCCACATCCCATGGTGCCAAGCCCATTTCGTAAAAGGCATCAAAACGTCCCGCGGCCATATAAGCCAAATCAATGGCGGCCGAACCCATTCTCCGCAATCCATGAGTGCTCCGCATCAAATCGGACAACAACTCCAAATAGGGTGTCATTTTTTCAAAATCGTAGTATGGAAAACCGGTGGCAATGAGCGATTGCGACAAATTCAACTCCCCATTGAGTTGCAACACCTTGCCGTTCAAATAGGCACCACCACCGCGAACCGCAGTGAAAGTTTCGTGCATCGCGGGAGCATGAACCACACCCAATTGAGCAGAACCAGCATCCCACAGGGCCACGCTCACGGCAAAGACGGGCAGTCCATGCAAAAAATTGGTTGTCCCATCCAACGGATCAATGATCCAAGTGGGCTCGTCACCCAAAACCGAATCAGGATTGTACTCTTCCCCAATGAAACAGGAACCGGGCAAAATCGCCGATAACCCGTCCATTAGTTTCTGTTCTGATTCCTTGTCAACAAAACTCACCAATTGGTTAAGTCCTTTGTCGGCAATATCAACCGACTTCACCGTTTGCCAATGTTGCATTTGGAATGCGCCGACTTCTTTACAGAGGGCTTCCACCTCAACGAGGTAGTTTTGCAATTGCAGCAACAACAAACTGGAGGTCATATTAGCAATGCTGATCGTAAGCAAACATCAAATTGTCTGCTACCATATCGGCGGTGCGGCCTTCAATCATGTGGCGTTCTACCATGTGAACGACTTCTCCATTTTTAAATAGAGCCACAGCGGGAGAAGATGGCGGGAACGGAGCCAAATATTCACGAATTTTAGCCACTGCATCCACGTCTTGACCTGCAAAAACGGTAGCGATTTTGGCGGGTTTATTGGCGCCTGTTAACGACTTTAAAACACCTGGGCGGGCGGAGCCCGCCGCACAACCACACACTGAATTCACCATTACCAAAGTAGTATCATTGTTACCCTCCATGAACGCAACTACCTCATCGGCAGATTTTAACTCGGTAAACCCTTGGTTTGTCAATTCGGCACGCATCGGCGCTACTAGCATTTCTGGATAAGGCATATGTGGATTTTTTATTTGTACAAAGATACGAAACTCTCGATATTTGTGTCTAAGTATTCACTTATAACACACGCATGTCCAAACGTTTACTCTTAATCCTATTTCTTGTCATTAACACCCTTCAAATTGCCAAAGCAGCCTATGCCGCGGGAGGAGAAATGAAGATTTCACACATCGGCAACAACAAATATTTGGTTACCCTGATCGCAAATAAACCCTGCGCATCAATAATGTCCTTCCCAACAACCACAACCTTAAATGTCGAATTCGGCTTTCAAGGCGCGTGCGGCACAACAACACTGTCGATGTCGCAAACAAGCAGCCGTGCAACCAATACCAAATGTTCAACAAGCACCGGTTGCGGCGTCAATACATTTATAGAATACACCTACCAATGCACCGTTGATCTAAATTCAACCACCTTCACCAAGCCCCTGAGCAGCGGCACTTGTAAAGAAATTACATTTTATCACAACTCTTTTTATCACGCCTTCTACACTTTAGCATCCGGCGTTTGCTCCGACGTGTTCCTAACCGCAGCAACCCTCTATGTTGGCAATCTCAATCGATGCAAATCAAAAACCAACATCGCTCCAGTTTCCGTATTCGATCCAATCCACAACCTCCCCGTTTACAGAACAGCGGTCATCGCGCAAGGCATCGTAGACACCAGCGAATTCGATTGGTTGCACTTCGTCCAAATGCCAAGCTATGCCATTACTCCATACGCAAATACAACCTGCTCCTATTCCAAGAGTAAAAACTACCTACGGCCCTTAGATCCCAATTGTGTGCCGAGCACTTCCACCAGTTGCAGCTACAATGGCTCTACGAACCCAGTTCGAGGCGTTAATTTCGATACGTTAAGCGGCGACTTCACTTTCTCTCCAATTAACAGTGGCGACTACGGCGTTCTTAGCTATCACATCAATGAATATCGCAGAGATACCACCGGTAAATGGGCTCTGATTTGTCGATACTTCAGGGAAGTGCCTCTTTACGCGATCGATGCGCCAGCCGATAACAATAACCCCTCCATAAACACCCTCGTAGGACAACCCATTAACATCTGCGTTGGGAACAAATACTGCAACAAAGTAATTCAAATGAACGACATCATGGCGGCGCCGAAACAAACGAAATCTGATTCGCTGCTTACCTACACGCTAAAAAATGTCCACGGTAGCCCATTCAATGTCTACGCTCCAAATAATTATACACGAGCATTTGAAATCTGCTGGACTCCAACCAACGCCGACACCAGTTACGTGCCTTACCTAATCCCAATAAAAGTGGTCGACCAGCATTGCTCTCCTCCACTGGAAATGAGCTATACGATTCAAGTGCGTGTCTACCCCATCCCCCAAGCTACCAATACGGTTCGATACCTCGGCTGCAATAAAATCGAAATCAAAACAAAAAATTTACGCGGAGGACCTGGCGCCAAATGTCAATGGCAAATCAGCAAAACAGGCAGCAGCTTTGTAGCCAAATCTTACAAAGACATTGATACAATTTATTTGGATGGCATCGGCAAATACAGCATCAAAGCACTGATGTCGAACGTAGGATCCTGTTTCAATTTTTACGATACTACTTTAACGCTAACCGACACCGTAGTGGATTTTTCATTGGGAAATTACAAGCCCATCGCCGATACATTCAACTGTCCGTCTGCCACATTCATCGCCAAACCCTACAACCTAACTTACCCCTCAGGGAAGATGAGCTACCAATGGTATGGCATAGATTATAATTCTGCCTATACTTATGGAGACCCCCGAAACATCAACCTGAGTAAGCTCCCAAAACTAGGAACCACATCGTCGCAGTCATTATCGCTCCAAAAAGATTCAATTGTACTGTTGTCGATTACCGATTCAAAAGGCTGCAACGTAATCCGAGAATTGCGGATTACACAGATCATCACGCGCGACCTCAAATGGAAGTCAAAACCACTTGCCCCGGCTTGTGGTAATGGGAAGAGTATTTCACTGCTTGATCCAATGAACAAGGACATGATTTATGGTGGCGAACAAACTGGAATTCGATGCTTGGACGGGAATTACCTCGATAGCATCGGCCCTAACAATTATAAAATCAAGGCGCCGGCAAAACCCAAAATACCCGATTTTATCAAACTGACGTTTGTGGCTACCTACGATACGTTGGGTTGCTTGAGTCGAGATACAAATACAATTGACTTCATATACCGACCACAATTTTCGTTGACAAGTAATGCTGAAGTATGCACCACCACTCCAGGTTTATTGATGGAAAAAATCATAGCGCAATCGCCAAAAAAAGCATCGCCTTTCGATTGGACATTATTATCGAGCCCAACCAAGTCGAATGCCCAAATTGGCTACACAACCACCACGCCGAGGAAAGCCATTCTACTGAGCTATCCTGATTCAATTGCGGTGGGAAAATACAAAATCAGCGCCTGTGCCAACGACTCTGCTTTGGGCTGTCGTTACTGCGATACCACCATTGTAACATCGGTGCAGCTTTATTTGGCGAACTATCAAGGCGATACTTTGGCCTGTCCGCACAATGCTCCCATGGACCTTAATAAGGGCCTAAAACTGGCAACCGGGCAATCGGCAGACACCATTTACAGTTGGAAAGTAATGAGTCTCAACGGCGATACAAGTCGTACACAAAATGGATTCAGCAAAGGGGTTATAAATAACAAGTTCCAGCCCGCCGCGGCCTCCGGCCGCTGGCTCATTTCCTACAAAACATCAAAACCCTGCTATCAAGAATCTAGCATCGCAATAAAAGTACAAGACACGTTGTCCATTACCATCTCATCCAATCCCGATACCGCTATCATGTTGCCCAAAACCTCTTTCAACTTCACCGCCAATACCCAAGCAACACGCATTCATTGGAACTTTGGCACCGGCAACCCCGATGATACCGCCAACCTCAACCCCATCAACTGGTCGTTTGCCAATGCCCCCGCCAACTACCTAATCATAGCCCAATCTTTCCACCCCAATGGCTGCTACGGCGTTACTACCAAAAAGGTAAAAGTGGTGGAATTTTCCGGTACAAACGATATCAATCCGTTACACTTCGGATGGACAAATCAGCTGCGGTTCATTTCTTCTCAATACGCATTTCATCAACTTACCGTCTATAACATGAGCGGACAAATGGTCTTCCAAACCAAAGAAAATTCAGGGGTCCCAGCACAACATCTACCCCCCGGAACCTATTCCTTTGTCGTTGAAGCCAAAAACACCCTAAACCCACAAGCCAAAATACAAACGCTCAGAGGTAAGTGGGTCAATTACCCCAAGTAAGCAACGGGAACAAAAGTATCATCATGCTTTCCGCCAATTAACTGGTGTCGATGTTTACAAGAACCAAGTGTTTTTATCGGCCAAAGTTCCACCGAAATCAATTGAACTTTGACCGATAAATAGGGAAACAACCGTCATTTGGCGTTACCGTTTGGCATTATTGTATATTTTACAATATATTCGCATTTCGCATCGCGAAATATCCCATGGATCCAAACCTAATTCCCTTATTTAAAGCCGCTGTTTCTGTTGACAATGTGGTATTTGGTTTCGATCACACGGGCTTAAAAGTGCTATTGATTTATCGCGGCGCAGATCCATACAGAAATTGTTGGGCACTCCCCGGTGATTTAATTAGCCTCGATACAGATTTATCCTCCTCCGCCGAAAAAGTACTGCAAGACCTAACAGGGTTGGATAAGATTTACATGGAGCAAATTCATACATTTGGGAATGTAGACCGACATCCATTTGGACGCGTTTTTACCATTGCCTACTTTGCATTAATTAAAATCGAGGATTACAATATCCACCCATCCTCTTGGGCCGAAGAAGCAGCGTGGTTCCCCATTGGCGAAATCCCCGATTTGCCCTTCGACCACAACGAAATATTGGCGTTTGCCAAAGACCAGCTCAAAACCAAAATTCGCCGCCAGCCCATTGGTTTTGAAATGCTGCCCAAATACTTCACCCTCACCGAACTCCAAACCCTCTACGAATCCATCTTGGAAACAAAATTTGATGTGAGAAATTTTCGCAAAAAAATCCTATCTATGGATTTCATTACCGATACCGGCCTCAAGCAAACCAGAGTCACCCATCGCCCCGCCAAGTTGTTCAAGTACAACGCGAAGAAATACAACAACCTCATCAACACTGGCTTTGCCTTTGATTTGTAAGCTTTCCCAGAGATGAAATTCATTCTCACACCCTGCCTTTGGCTCTGCTCAGCCATCACACTTTTCGTGGGCTCCGCAACGGCTCAGGTAAACCCCGTTTCTGTGGTTGAAATTCAAGGCAGGAAGGTTTTGATTGATATCGAATTTGAAGAAATGAGCCAATGGCAGTTACTTCGGAACGGCAATCCCTATTATATCATTGGCGCCGGCGGTGAGACCCACCTCAACGAACTGGTTGACATTGGCGGCAACTCCATCCGAACCTGGGGCTCAGAAAATGCCCAAACCGTTCTCGACGAGGCACATAAACGAGGATTAACCGTTCTGCTTGGACTTTGGGTGCAACACGAACGACATGGATTTGATTACAATGATACCCTCGCTGTGGCCAAACAACTTGCATCATTCAAAGTCACCATCGACCAATTCAAAAATCACCCAGCCCTCTTAATGTGGGGCATCGGCAACGAGGTCAACCTGAGCTACACCAACCCTAAAGTTTGGAATGCCATCCAAGACATCGCCAAGTACGCCCACCAATCAGACCCCAATCACCCCACTACCACCGTGACTGCCGGCTTAAATCGCGCCGAAGTGGAATACGTAAAACAAAGGGCGCCCGACATCGACATATTTAGCGTAAACACTTATGGCGACATCGCGGAGGTACCCAAGAACATCGGAAATTTTGGTTGGACCGGACCCTATATGATTACCGAATGGGGCCCCAACGGACATTGGGAATCGCCAACCACTCAATGGGGTGCGGCCATCGAACAAAGCAGTTGGGAAAAAGCCTCCGTTTATACAGAGCGATATCAAAAGTATATCGAACCCAATCAAAGTCACTGCGTGGGATCTTACGTTTTCTTGTGGGGTCAAAAGCAAGAATACACAGAAACGTGGTACGGACTTTTCACCAAAGACGGGCACAAAACGCAAGCCATTGACGCCCTGAACTGGGTATGGAAAAAGGATTCTCTCCCATGGGCCACGCCTTCCATCCAAGCGCTGAGTATCAACAAGCAAAAAGCCAACGACAACATTTCGCTCAAAGCCAATTCAAAGAACGAAGCGATTGCCTTGGGGCAACTCATTCAATATCAATCTACCCTTTCGATGCACCCCAGCGGTTTTGAGAAAATAAAACTCCAATACGAGTGGAAAATCCTCAAGGAAAGCACCGATAAAAAATCGGGGGGCGACACAGAAAAGGAAGCCGAACAACTCAATGGGCTAATTCCTGTCTCCCAAAGTGCTAAAATCACATTCCGAGCGCCCGCACAACCCGGAGCCTACAGATTGTTCGTCCGCATTCAACACAACCAAACCGTGGCATACGCCAACATCCCATTCCAAGTTTTACCGCAACCATGAAACCACTGAAACTGCGCGCCGTTCAAGCCGCCACATTGTGTTTGGCCATCCTTGGCCCAATCCAACCCCTTCAAGTTTTTGCACAAAAAACTCAACCGTCTCAGGCTGTCCAAACCTCTGGAGTAAGCGTCCTTACTCCAATAGACAAGGCGATTAGCGACCGTGTGAATTCCCTCACCCTGGAACAAAAAGTGGGACAGATGACCCAAATTGATTTGGGTGTCATCGCCGTGGGAAGTCCGTGCGGATTGCAACAACCTCAAACCCTGGATCAAGAAAAGTTGCGCATCGCCATCGAAAAATACCACATTGGCTCAATTTTGAACGTGGGCTGTGGGTCGGGCACCATTGGTTTGGATCGTTGGCAAGAAATACATAAGGGCATTTCAACAGCCTCCGTTCAATATTCAAGTACGCAGATTCCCATATTGTTTGGGATCGATGCGATACACGGCGTTAACTATACGGTGGGTGGCACATTGTTCCCTCAGCAAATTGGTCAGGCCGCTACATGGAACCCAGATTTGGTCTTAAAAGGCGCCGAAATCACCGCACTGGAATGTAGGATCTCCGGAATTCCTTGGAACTTTTCGCCGGTTTTGGATTTGGGCCGACAGCCCCTGTGGTCGAGGTTTTTTGAGACGTACGGCGAGGACGTTTATTTGGCCAAAACGATGACCACCGCCAGCATTCGCGGGTATCAGGGAAAGCACCCTGAATTGGGCATAGACGATCGGCACGTGGCGGCCTGCATGAAACATTTCTTGGGTTACAGCTACCCGTTGAGTGGCAAGGATCGCACACCGGCATGGATTCCGGAGAGGGAATTGCGCGAATACTATTTGCCTACGTTTCAAACCGCAATAGAGGAAGGGGCTTTGACGGTGATGATCAATTCTGGCGAATTGAATGGCACGCCGGTACATGTAAATCACGACATTCTCACAAAATTGTTGCGCGATGAGCTGGGCTTTAAGGGCTTGGCGGTGACCGACTGGGAAGATATTTATAAGCTGCACACCACGCACAAAGTGGCGGCCTCGCTGCGCGAGGCCGTGAAACTGGCCATCAATGCCGGGATCGACATGTCCATGACCCCCAACGATTTCCAGTTCAATGAGTTACTGATTGATTTGGTCAAATCTGGCGAAGTTCCCATGGAACGCATTAACGAAGCCGTTCACCGCATTTTATACGTGAAACACAAATTGGGTGTCTACGATGTTTTGAGTTCGGCAGGAAGCTTGAGAGAAGCCCTGAACCCCGCGGATTTGGGCAGTGCAAAACACCGAGAGGCGGCATTACAAACCGCGGAGGAAAGCATCACCTTGCTCAAGAACACCACCACCGCCAATGGCACACCGCTCCTCCCGCTGGGAAACCAACCCCTATTCGTGTTTGGCAGTGCCGCCGATGATTTGAATTTGCTAAATGGCGCCTGGACCAACACTTGGCAAGGGAGCGACAGTCAGTATCGCCACAACCCGCTATACCCCACCATTTGGGAGGCTTTGTTGAAATATCGAGCCGCAGTGAAAATTGAACCGGGTGCTGAGAAAGGTGTACAATACTATGCCAATGCGCTTTCGAACAATACCCGCACGGCAAAACAATTAAAAATACTCAAAAAATTACTTGCCCCCAATGCAGCTGCAATATTCTGTATTGGTGAAACGCCTGGAACGGAAATCCCAGGGAATATTGATGATTTGGCTGCCGAGATCAATGCGGGCGACAAACAGCTCTTCGATTTTTTCGTGCAAAATCAGGTACCTGTGGTACTGGTAATGGCTACCGGACGTCCGCGCATCATCACCGAATACGCCAATAAATCTACTGCCGTTTTGCAGGCATACCTCCCCGGGAATGAAGGGGGAACAGCCATCGCCAACATCTTGATAGGCAAAACCAATCCTTCGGGCAAACTGCCTTACACATATCCACGATTGGCCGGCGATGTGGTGCATTACGATCACAAATCCACGGAAAAGAACGACAAACTTTTCGGCACCAACGCGTATCAGCCGCTGTTCGATTTCGGACATGGTTTGAGTTATACCCAATTTGAGTACAGCAAAATGAAAGTGGAAATGGAAAGTATCATGACCCTTCCAACGGAATCCATTATTCCTGATATATCCACAGTTAAAAAGCTACAAAAACAAGAACAGTACCGCCTAAACCAAATGAGAAGTACGGGATTTAACATTGAATTAACGATAACAAATAAAGGCAGCAAACCCGGCAAGGAAGTATGTCAATTGTACTACCGCGATGAATTTGCCAGTATCACCCCATCGGTTAAAAAGCTTTGCGCGTACCGCAAAACCAGATTATTACAACCCGGCGAAAGCGAAACCATTAGCATGTATGTTAGCTACCACGATTTGAGTTTCATCAACAAAGGTTTACAGCGTGTGACCGAACCTGGCGATATCACTTTCATTCTCAAAGACCAAACAGCCACGGTTCAGATTAAGTAACGGATTAAATTAAGTAACGAACCCAAATTTATTCTGATAGATTCACAATCAATCCCCAATCTATCTTCAATATAAAAGGGGCCCCGCTGCGCGGGGCCCCTTTTATATAAACGCATCGTGATCAATCAAATTTTCTGAAACACACGCACATAATCTACATCCATCTGCTGCGGAAACACCGTTGTACCATCGGGATATCCCGGCCAATTGCCGCCCACAGCCAAGTTGAAAATAAAGAAAAACTTCTCATTGAAAGGATAAATCCCCCCTGTATTCGATGGTGTTAAGGTGTGAAACTTCATATCATCCACGTACCACTCAACCAAATTATTCTCCCACTTCATCGTAAATACATGAAATGCATCGGCAAAAGTACCCGATGATAACCCATAAGTAGCCGTTCTCTGCGTAGATGGAGGATTGTTGCCAAAATGTGCAGTACCATGCACCCGATTGGGCTGATGACCTACCAACTCCATGATATCCAACTCCCCACATTTGGGCCATCCCACAGTTCCAAAATTCGCACCCAACATCCACAAAGCCGGCCAGATACCTTGACCCTTTGGCAAACGCGCACGAATGTCGACCCTACCAAACTGAAACTCTCGCTTCCCTTTGGTCAAAATCCTCGCCGACGTGTAATTATAACCTCCCTGGGATTCCTTCTTCGCCGTGATCGTCAACTTGCCATTACCCACCGAACAATTCGTATTGTTTGAAGTATAATACTGAGACTCGTTGTTACCCCATCCGCCAGAACCGTTGCCAATGTCATAGCCCCAACTCGCCAAATCCAAAGCATCGCCTGAAAATTCATCGGCCCAAGCCAAATTATAGCCCGAATAAGATGTGGGCGTGGAATAACCATCTCCCAACGTAACCGCTTCAATTTTTATAGTATCAACCCGCTCAATGTAATGAGCAGCACTCGCGTGAGCTTGCAACACCACAAGATAGGTCCCCTCAGCAGCAAAGGTATAGCTGGCCACACCCGTAGGCGATTCAACCGTTACATCACCCTGCTTGTCCTTGAAAATGGCAGTGAAATAGTTGGCTTTATTGGCCTTCATATTGATAATCACCTTGCCCTTTACGCTCGGCGAATAATCTACTGTCCACGTGAAATTCTCAGGCAAAACAACTGGATCCACGGGTTTGTCTTCACAAGCGGCCAAAAACATTGAACCGATGCCAAGAAACAAACCCAACACACCCAATCTCAATATCCCACGCATCTTAGTTTTGCCTGATATCGTCTATGTAATAAGTGCCAGCATTGGCCACATCCCAACCTGGGAACAATACCAAACGATTGAATTTCGTTGGATCCGCATCGCTAAAATCAATCGAAACCTCAACCCACTGATTGGCCACCGTCACGTCCACGTCTTTTTCAATAAATTCCGTGGTATTGTCGGCATTTTCCAACTTAATTCTCATCTTTCCAGTAGCAGGTGCATACACTTTTACCGTGATTTTCTTGTTTGTAGAAAAATTGAATTTGTTGGTCATATTCACGAAAATACCAGCCCAAACTTCATTACCATGAACCGTTTCCAGCACCTTCGCACTGGTATTGATACCACCCGATTTTGGATTGTTGATGATCGCATACGTGCTTCCACCAAACGTAGTAAACTTTGGTTCTACACTCTCAAAATCAATTGGCAACGTATAGGTTGGATCTGTACTTCCACCGTTATCAATGGGATAAGTATCAGGCACCAAACGCACATACCAAGCCAAAGCGGGATTTGCCGCATCGATGTACCTTAAGAAAATTTCGTTCTCACTCATGCGAATTACCTTGTAAGTATTCACACCAGTATAATAACCAATGAACGATTTCCCACTCACAGTTAAGGTGGTATCAGCGCCCATCTTCAAGGTCCAATTCTGGTTCATCTGATCCGCAAACGGCGCAGTGTAATCGGTCTTGGGCGATATAGTTGCACCTGGGAAATTGGCAGCTTGCGCCGAATTGATGTAAACATCACCTTTGGTCATCTGGTCAAACGCAAACCCCTTCAAGTGAAATACAAACGCATCGTTGTACAAACCCGTGTTTGATTTATCGTTCTTCTTGGCAGCCCAATACTCGGGATAATTGCCCGCCGCCCCAATTGGATTGGGACCCACACCAAAATGTGCATCCCGCGAAGAATCAATCAGCCAAGTTTTGTAACCCTTGCCAGCACTTCCGCCAGTCATAATCGTGTACAAAGCGTTGTTCAACAAAGACGCATCATCCTGTGCGATGGTGATCGTTTGCGCAGAAGAAGCACTTCCACCCGAATTAAACACAGTCAATGTTACCGTGTAAGTACCCTTCAAAGGGAATGTGCCCAAAGCGGTTGGACCTTCGTCCTTGGTTCCGTTGCCAAAATCCCACTTGGCGATCAAGTTCTTGTTCTTCGCATTGAACTCAATCACGTTTGGATTGTTAGCCGTTGCCGCATAAGTGAATTCAGCGTCTGCAGCAGTTGGCGCATCGCCCAAGGATGGTTCATCTTCACATCCAGCCAGTGCAAATACAGTAATTACACTGAGAAAAAACATTTTTATTGATTTCATATTCCTATTTATTTAAAAAGTTAATATCCACTATTTTGATTCCAATTGCCACCCGCCAAATCGATCTCCACCTGTGGAAGAGGAAACAATTCATGCTTGCCAGTCACAAACCCAATCAAAGTGGTTGCCGCCTGCTTGGTGCGAACCAAATCAAAATATCTATGACCTTCACAAGCCAATTCCAATCTGCGTTCGTTCCAAATGTCAGACACCAAAGTTTGGCCCGACGTAGTAATGTCACTCAAATTTACTCGCTTTCTCACCAAATTCAAATAGGTCTTCGCCTTGCTATCATCGGGCGATGATTTCCGCGCGTTGGCCTCCGCTGCCATCAACAAAACATCTGCATAACGAATCACCTTGTAATTCACTGGGCTCGTTAAATCATTGTCTGGCAACCCAATCTCCGCCTCTTTTTTGATGTACTTGTTGTTGTAGTAACCCGTATGTCCGCCAGCACCCCTTGCATAAGTAATGTCCTGCGGCTTGGCTTGCTTGGCGATAAACGCATCGATGTCCAAAATGGTCGCATCCCTGCGAATGTCACCCGCACCAAATGCATCGTACAAATTCTTGGTGGGCAAATTGTAACTGTTGCCATCGCCGTAAATGGGGCCTTTGTACTGACGGATACCCTGGAAACCTGGACCCGCATTGCCTTCCAAACAAATCAAACAACCGTATCCACCACCCTCTGCACCGGTATACTCAACGTCAAAAATGGTTTCCTTGTGGCCTTCATTGGCAACCGTAAACAACTGATTGTAGTTTGGAATCAAGCTGTACATGTTCTGATCTATCAGCGTTTGAAAAGTCACAGCCGCTTCGTCGAATTTGTCTTGATACAACTGCACCTTGCCCAACATCGCCAACGCCGCACCTTTGCTGATCCTGCCCTTCTCAGCCACCGTCCAATCCAACTTGGAAATGGCATAGTTGAGGTCCAATTCAATCTGCTTGTATACATCTGACTTGGGCGCGCGATCCACCGTGGTCACCTCATCAGCACCCAAACGCTTGTTTACCACCAATGGCACATCGCCAAAAAACTTCACCAACTCAAAGTAGTAAAAAGCACGCAAGAACGAAGCCTGCGCCAAAATACCCTCCTTGCCCGGAAAATCAATCTTGTTTTTGTTCTCCATTATGAAATTCACACGGGTAATGCCCGCATAATTCCAACGAAACACATTCCTCAACTCCTGATTCACTGCGCCATGACTCATATCGTCCAATTCATGTAAACCCTTGGTATCCGTCACACTCTCCCCGCCTGCTATAGTGTTGTCTGAGGCGATTTCACCGATCCAAACCGACATAAAAGAACCCTGCATCAGATCATAAGCACCCGTTAAAGCACGCTGATAATCAACTGGCGTATTGAAAAAATTGTCTGCATCCTGAGTATACGCTGGATCAACATCCAAAAACTTCTTGCAGCTGTAAGTTGGCAACGACAGAAGCCCACAAACAAACGTAATTAAAATTGTCTTTTTCATCATTAAAAGCGAATTGAGAAGCCCAACATAATGGTTCTGGCCTGGGGGTAAAAACCGTTGTCGATACCCGCACCCAATGCACCACCCACCGAACCCAAATCAGGATCGTAGCCCATGTATTTGGTTAGGGTGTAAATATTATTGGCCGACAGATAAATCCGTAAACCAGTCATTTTCAATTTTTGCAATTGCTTGCCGCGCAAAGTGTAACCCACCTGCAAGTTCCGCAACCTCAAGAATGAACCATCTTCCACATAGTAATCAGAAAATACGTTGTTCCTGTTGAGCGATGTGGTTAAACGGGGATTTTCATTCGTGCTGTTCGGTCCAGTCCATCGATTGATGGTATACGACAATTGGTTCGCATAAGGCTGTTGACGCTCATAGTTGCGCACGATTTTCTGTCCAACCGCCGCATACAACTGCATCGACAAATCCCAACCACCGCGAGACAAACTCAAATTATAACCCGCCGTAAACTTGGGCAAAGGAGAACCCAAACTCTTTTTATCACTGTCATCAGAGAAGTTGATTACACCGTCGCCGTTCAAATCTTTGAACTTGAAATCGCCAGGCTTGGCACCGGCCTGCTTCACGGGTGAATTGTCGATTTCTGCCTGTGATTGGAAAATGCCATCGGTTTGATAACCCATGAAGAAACCAATGGGGTAATCCTTCTGGAAACGAGAAGCTACACCGCCACCTACACCAAAAGCAGCTCCAGGAATGTAATTAACCCCTTTGGGTGTACTCACAACCACGTTCTTCAAATAAGCTACATTAAAGCCCATGCTCAAATTCCAACGCTTTTTCATAGAACCTTGATACTGAACATCCAATTCCACACCACTGTTAGAAACATCTCCCGCATTGATAATCGGAGGGTAACTTCCAGGTCCCGCAGTTCCTAAAACCCCAGATACATCGGGTTGAAACAACAAATCCTTGGTTTGTTTCACGAAATAATTCACCGTGGTGGTGAAATACCTACCCAATGACAAATCCGTACCCAAATTGAACTGTGTAGTAGATTCCCACTTCAAATCAGGGTTACTCGCACGACCAATGGCCACTCCTTTTACAATGATATCATTGAATATATAATCACCCTCACCGTTGAGCAAACCACGGTAAGCAAAATTCTCAATTTGATCGTTACCACTCACACCGTAACTCATACGCAATTTGGCACTGCGCATCCATTTCACGTTGTAAAAATCTTCGTCTGAAATCAACCATGCACCAGACAAAGTGGGGAACCATCCCCAACGGGAATTGGGTCCGAACTTGCTTGATCCGTCGCGACGTAAAATGCCCGAAAAGAAATACTTGTTTCTAATATTGTATTCGCTGCGAACGAAGGCCGATAAAAGCCTTTCAGTAAACTCCCAAGAGTATACGTTGTTCAAGTATCCTCCCGCAGCCAAGTTGGCCGAAATATCTGCAAAATCCAATGAATTGTTGGGAATATTGTAAGCTGTACCGCCCAAATAATTGCCTCTGCGTTGAAACACAGAAAATCCTGCGGTTGTTTTCAACTTCCTACCCCCACGCCATTCGTGTTTGTGATTTATAAATGATTCAAAATTTAAATCTCCATATGTGGCTTTGCCTTCAGAAACAGATGCGCCACGCTCAATTTTGGTTCCCGGTGCGATTTCCACCATCGTTGGATCCAAATTCTCGTTCAATGCCGTGTTCTGCGCTTTGCCTGTTCCAAACCAAACCAAAGGAGAAAATGCCTTATTGTCTACCAATGCAAAATTGTAATTGAATCGATTGGTAAATGTCAAATTTTCACTCAAATCTGCGGTTAGCTCCTGCTTGCCCACAAACTTGTTAACCCATGCCCAGTTGTAGGTATTCGCCATCTGCGCAAAAGGATTGATAATATCTGCTACTTCTTCCAAGTAGGTGTACTTTCCGTTCGATCCTTTGATCGGATCCGTGGGAAAGGCATTGATCGTATTGTATAGTACACTACCAATGCCGTTTTCAGGTAAACCTGAACGCTTTTCATTGGTGTACAAGAAAACACTGCTGTAACGCCATTTGTCCGACATACGAGTATCGAAATTCACACGGCCATTGATTCGCTTGAAGTTGGCCTTTTCCAAACCCACTATACCCTGTTGGTCATAAACACTGCCGCCCACAGAATACGTTGACTTATCATTACCGCCACTCACCGATACGTTGTACTGATACACCGGCGCCAATTTGAAAATAGAATCTTGCCAGTTGGTTCCTTCGCCCAAAGATGTGTTCTTGAATGGCATCGCTTCACCACCCGCCGCAAACATCTCGTTCTTCAAAATCGCATACTCTTTGGCATTCAACAAATCCAATTTCTTGGCGGTTTGCTGCATACCCTGAAAGCCCGAAAACTCCCAACGAGGTGCTGATTTTAGTTGACCCTTTTTGGTCTCAACGATGATCACACCATTGGCAGCACGAACACCATAAATACCCGCTGTAGCATCTTTCAGCACGTTAATCGATGCAATGTCATTGGGATTCAACGCATTCAAACCCTCACTATCATACACCACACCATCCACCAAAATCAATGGATCATTGTCGCCAAACGTACTCAAACCACGGATGCGAATGCTCGACGTACCACCCGGAGAACCCGAATTGGTACTCACAACTACTCCTGGGATCTGACCCTGAAGTGCTTGGTCCATCCGAGGGATGTTCAACTTCTCCAAAGACTGTCCCTTCAAAGAAGAATTGGCACCCGTAAATTCCTTTTTTGTGGACTTTCCGTAACCGATAATTAACACATCTTCCATCCTACCGGAAGTGTCTGAAGTATCGACCTGACCCATCAAAACGGAGGGTCCGTTTACAACGAAACAGGCAACTACACATCTTAAAAACAATCGCATATATTGGTAATTGGTATAAATTTAGTGAGTAAAAAAAGGGGGATGCAAACACCCCCCCTAGAAATATAAATTAAGAATAAATTAGTGCTTGATGAAGCGTTGAACTAGAGTACCCTCATTGGTTTCAACAGAAATCAAATAATTACCGGTTGTTAAACCTTCAGTTGAAATGCGAACCGCTGATTTTTTAACCATTTCTTCCAAAACAACTTGTCCGTTGAAATTCATCACACGAACCACATTGATCATAGAACCATTGGTCAAAGAAACGTTGAAATCGCCAAAAGTTGGGTTGGGGTAAATTACCAGACCGTTAACAGCATTGTTTACAACACCACTTGTTGGAGCAGTGGTTTTCACCAACTCATAGTGCCAGTAAGCACCGTTTCCAATTCCGATGTCAACCATCATAGTATCAGCAACAATCGCTACTTCGTAGATGATGGTATCTTTGGCCGCTGTAGGCGTAGACAACTCACCACCGTTGTATACTTTTGTCAATCCCAAATAAGAACCTTTTCCTACCAACGTGATGGTACCTTTGTCTTTATTTGCAGACCACTTACCTGCATTCACACCGTCATGAGGCGCAACTGGAGTGCCACATGCATTTGAACCACCCTGCCATCCCTCTAGGAATGTAGAACCTTGAAGTTGATTTTTAAAGGTTCCGTCTGCGCTAAAACTGTAAATATCATCGAACTGGCAAGCGCGTACACCAGTAATTTCAGCCGCTGGAACTTTCCACCAAGCATAATCACCTTTCGCTGGTCCCACGGCCAATGACGTTGATACCGGACGTAATTTCCACAATCCAGTGGGGTTCAATGCAGGCATTTTCTTACTCATTTCAAAGTGCCAGTAACCACCGCCAATCGAAATATCCAAAGACATTTTGTTTCCTGTTACAGTTACTTCATAAGTGATAGAATCTTTTGCATCAGCAGACTTAGCCAACTCACCACCATTAAATACTTTAGCCAACCCAAGGTAAGCACCCTTACCATACACAGTGATGGTTTTACTGGTTGCATTGTACTTCCATTTTGCACTCGCTGAACCATCGTGCGGCGCTGCGGGAGTTCCACAAGCGTTGCTTCCACCCTGCCATCCTTCCAAGAAGGTAGAATTTTGGAAATTTGTTTTGAATGTTCCGTCTGCATTGAACACGAACTCATCATCGAACTGACAAGCACGCACACCAGTAATTTCAGCCGCTGGAACTTTCCACCAACCGTAGTCGCCCTTCGCAGGCCCTACAGCAAGAGAGGTCTCAACTGGCGACAACGTCCATGTGCCAGCGATTTGTGCCAAACTGGTTCCAAAAAGAAAACCAACCAAGGCAATTGTAGTAATTTTTTTCATCATTTTTTTAGTTTTAATCAGTTCGAATATATAAACGAATTATCTAGTTATAGTATTTTCAACAATAACTTTTTGACAATGTATGAGTGATGTTTGATTTAATTATATGATAATTTCCACAAAAAGACCCTCGTAGCCCCAAAAAGCACGGGTTTCAACAAAAACCAACGCAACAAGAAGGTCTAATTGTCATAAAATTGTCATAAAAAATCAATGTCTCAATACAACCACGCGTTCTGTAATCACAGCATAACTAAAGTCAAATACACTTCTGAGTTTAACTTTGTCGCCCCTTACTCCGATTACGAAACGATTATACTTACTATCTCGTTCCCTCAACCAATCAAAATTATAATTTACAAATTGGATTTTTCTCAAAGACCCAAACGCCCGACCTTTGACATGGAATCACACCACCAAAACGAAGCTGTCATTTAAAAGCATTTTCATTATCAAAACCAAATCTTCATCATGAAAACCGTAAAAATATTACTCCTGTCAATCGCCGCCCTATTCGCCCAAACAGTTTTGGGACACGATGCCCATTATGAAATCACAGCACCTCACCAGTGGACATTGAAAAATGGCACTACTTTTAGAGGGAGCTTCTATTTGGCCAAAGGCGAAAAAGTGATGATCGAAACAGATAAAGGGGGCGTAAAAACCATCGTTCTATCTAATTTATGCGAGTCTGACCAACAATTAGTTGTAAAGAAACTAGATTGGATCAAGAAAATCAATGCGATGCAGAATATTTCAAGCAATCGATTAGAAACCAATAGTTTAATGGCAATTAAACTAGCCAATGAATATAGGGAAAAGACAATTTCAACTGGTTTAACTTCTAACGAAACGCTTGAAAGAACGTCGAACAAAAACTATCTCATATTGATTGGAATTATGCTTTTTCTCGCTGTCTCCCTTAAGAAAATTGCAGCGCTGAAGCCCCTTAAATTTGCTTTTCCGATCGTGGTTTCTGCCATTTTGATTACCCTAACAAGCTTCACTGCCACCAAAGCAAAACGATGGATGGGCAGCACCAGAGTCAGTTTTATGGACTCGGCATTTTCATATTACAAACCTGCAGTGAGCACTCGCAGCGACAGCAAATACTATTATGTGGAATCATTGGGTTTGCCCGACCACGAAACGATGCTCGGTATTACGGGATGGCAGCAGCAGGTTCCAATCCCTCAATGCTATGTGGGCAGCAATGCTTGGTCGATCCCATTGAATCCTATTGTTGCCGCCACCCCAGTTCCTGTAAACCAGAACCACTTCCTACGTGGCGCAATCGCTGTTGCGGTGAACGGAATTGCCATTTTCAACCCATATACAAACACCGGTGTTGATGCGTTTTTGGATGGTCAGCTCGACCAATACGGTGGGCATTGCGGTAGGGCCGACGATTACCATTATCACATTGCGCCAAATGTCCTTTACAACAAAATGCCTCTAACTTCCCCGGTGGCATTTGCGCTGGATGGCTTCGCGATTTACGGAAGCAAAGAACCCGATGGATCTGCGATGAAAACTTTGGATGCCAACCACGGACACTACGGCAGCGATGGCATTTACCACTACCATAGCAGCATTACAGCGCCGTATATGATTGGAAATATGGTGGGCGAGGTTACCGAAGATGCGACCTTGCAAATCATTCCGCAGGCTTCCTCCAACGCCGTGCGGCCTGCTCTAACCCCGTTAAAAGGAGCTACCATCACACACAATCATCCCTACCCCAATGGCATGGGTTTCAAACTCACCTATACCCTCGGCACCGAAAAAGATACCGTGGATTATAGTTGGACAGCCAGCGGAGATTATACCTTCAAATTCATCACCCCCGCGGGAACCACCACCAGCAACTACAAAGGACAAGCACTCTGTAAACTCACCGTTGGGAATAAAAATATCAGCGCGGCCAACAGCCCCTATCGCATCGTCATTTCGCAAGACAAACAAATCACCCTGCAATCCATTTCCAGATCAAACCCCGTCTCCATAACTGAATCCGCAGTCTATAATATCAACGGAGCCAAAGTGTATCAATCGAGCACCCTCAATCGAGCAGAATCTGGTAACCCGGCAGTCATCAACGCAGCAAACTGGGCCCCAGGAGCCTATTTCTTCAAAACCAAATTGAGCGATGGCAACACCCTGACGTTAAAATTTTTACTTCCATAAAATGAAATATCACCCCCTCTCCGTCTTCGCCGTTATAGCCCTCTTGCCCCATTTTGGACAAGCCCAATCCGTGGTTAGAACCTATAAATCAGAAACCGCATTCAAAGGATTAGACGAAATCATTTTGAACGATGAAGGGGTAAAAAACCTACCTACCGGGCAGTATGTATTTACCCTCTACAGCTCTGAAAACACTATGGTCTCCAGCCAAATCATCACCAAGGAAAATCCTTAGTCCTTCAGAATCACAACACGCTCCACAAACGACCCCTGAGGTGTGAAAACACGTACCAAATAGTCGCCGGCATACAACTTTCTGACATCAAAATGTGCCATCGTACTGCCTGGAAATATGGATTGAACCGCAATAATTCTGCCTTGCAAATCGATCAATTCCACCTTCACAGCTTGTTGCTGACCATTTGAAATCTGAACGGCCAATACCTCAGACGCTGGATTTGGCATGATAGAAATCTTAGGCATTTCTTTTCCCATCACCAATGAAGTGCTAGGGGTGTAAGTACTAACCGTTTCTGTGATTGATGTCACCTTGGCTGCAGTCCGAACCCCATAAAAAGTAGGACCTACGATATAAGGATAAGCCGAATTCCAATTCGCATCCACCGTAGCAAAATAGCAATAAATCCCATTTGGATATTCAGGGGTCACGCAGAAACGACCGTTGTGCTCATCCAAATAATCAGGCTGAGAAGAAGTAGGTACGATATAGCCATAATCCTCGCGGAAATAACCCAGTGGATACGTCGTGCTCACCGCCGGGCCGTCAATCACATCTGAACCATTGGCGTACACCGTACGATCCGTGATATTGCGCAAGACGTAGCTCGACTTCATACGAGTAATCCCACCGGTACCATCGGCATTTTTGTATCCGTAGGCGCCGTAAATCGGGAATCCATCGTAAGTATAACCCAACAATGGAGAGTGCTTGGTGCTGTCCAAAATATATAATCCATCGGCCGCATACAAATCACAAACCGTAGAAATCACCTTGCGATCCAAGTTAAACGCCGAAGGATTCTGGTGATGGTGGTAATTTCCCATGGCTGGATGACCTTTTGCGCAGTCGAAACCCAATCTTTCACCCACCACCGCATCGCGGTTCCAAGCGTTATCGCCCATGCCCATCAAAGGTCCGCCCTTCAACGCCTGCAACGCATTACTCCAACTTACACCATCGCGATAATCAAACAAAGCCACACCATTCATGAAAATTCCAATATTCCCACCCGTAGTATTCGTGGGGGTTCCAGTATTTTTAACTGGCTTCAACGATATCTTAAAAATCGCATTTTGCGACGATGCCAAACTCGGATTGCCGTCCATAAAAGGTCCAGTGATATACGACGGAATCCCATTGGTGGAAACATAAACCCAATCCGTAGAATATTGAACTTTCTGAACATTCGCCAAAACCGCGTCATTCACCGGGGTTGAATTCCCCTTCACATAATGTCGTCCCTTGATATTAGTGGTGTTCTGAATCCAATTGATGATGCCAGGATCCGTCTGTGCCGTAGACTCTGAAATAAATAAAGCAGCGAAAGCGATAAAAAGTAATTTTTTCATACGGGTCTTAAGACGACAAAAATGCAAATTTCCTTCGCTATTCGATGCAATTTATTTCGATTTTTTGATTGATGAGGAATTGGTCGATGCCTCCAGCGAGCAACTACCCTAAATCTGACCCCGCTTACGGCGAATCTCAACGCGGTTCCTGAAACGATGGATTTTGCAAAAACCCCGGATCCGTTAATGTCATCAAGAACGCAACCATATCAACCCTTTCCTTCGAATTCAATGCGATGGTATGCTGCCCGCCACCCAAAGCCTTCGGTAACAACAACGTTCGATCCGAATAATATTTCACCACCTCGGTCAGCGTTTTCATCCGCCCGTCGTGCATATACGGGTATGTCGCCTCCACATTTCGCAGCGATGGAACTTTGAATAAAAATTCATCCTCGAGCTTGCCCGAAATTTCGGCACGACCTTTATCATGCAAAAGCGAATCCATCTGCAAACCGTTGGAGGCAAAGGTTCCGGGTTTTGAAAACAGGGGCTCGGAATGACAAACCCCGCAATTTTTTTGGAACAATTGATAACCGCGATGTTCTTGGTCGTTGAAAACAACCTGCTTTCGTTTCATGGAATCATAACGTGAACCCCGACTGATTAATATCAACTCGAACTGCGCAAAAGCCTTTAGCATATTGGGGATGCTGATTTCCCGCTGGCCAAATGCCCGTTGATACCCCGGATCGTTTTTTAGGAATACCAAAATCGAATCGATCGACAAATTCATTTCTGTTCGATGCGTTAGCGGCGACAGTGATTGCAGATCCAAATGTTTGATGGCACCGTCCCACATGAATTCTGATTGCCAGGCGAGGTTCATGAGGGCCGGCGCGTTGCGCCGGCCCTCCCTATCCAAAACACCATGACTCCGTGGATGATCTACATGGGCAAAGGCCGTGTAACTGGAATGACAGCCACCGCAACTAACCCGACCGTCAGACGACAAGCGCACATCGTAAAACAACTTCCGCCCCAAAGCCACCATCTCTGGATCTATGGGATTCTGCGTAAAATCGTATTTCGGCCGCGGCCAGCCCTCCGCAATGAGCGTCCGCTGGAACTTAGCATCCAACCCACTGCCAGAAAATCCAAAAATGGGCCCCTTCGCATCGCCTTGAAAAATCATACAACCGGTGATTGATGAAAATACAACCCCCGTGATGAGTCCTAAAAATCGACTATTTGTGAAAACTGACACCGTTGGCAATAATACGACAATAATCGCGGGCAATGGGGCTAGGCGACATAACACCGAATTTTTTTCGACGCACAACTTCCACGAGAAATGGCGAAATATTCCACTGAGCGATCACCGAATTTGTTGTCGGATAGATCAAATAATCCGAAAGCATTGACTGAGATTTTGTTGCGCCATCAAACCCACCCAAATGTAATTCCAGCGGACTTTCTAAACCATCAACCCGAATCGCACCCTCCATCTTCCACTGCACATAACCCGTTTGCCACGTCCAATACATCCCCCGCAAAGGATCCAACGCCCCCGTTCCAACGCCAGCCACTTGTATTGCGCTGTCAATGCCAAATAGCAATGATATTCTATTATTTACAGGCCGAGACATCTGTTGATCCAAACTCGCCGAATCCGCCAAATCCAACAGCCAAGCCTTTGAACCTTTTTTCCCCGCCGGAGGCAAACTCACATACCATCGCAACTTATCGATACGAACACTAACATTACTGTCCGATTTCTGCCACTCCCCCAACAGTACCTGCACCTCTCCCAATTTCACTTGATGATGAACAACCACAGCGGACTGCCCTTCCGCAACCCCAGAAATCAAACTCCATAGAAAAAGTAGAAACCATGCCGATCGCGACAAAACAACTCTCATATCCAAGTGCAAAATTACGGTGCCTCTGATTTGGCGCCACTATACGACTTACTTTTTTGACCGCCATCCGCATTTCCTTTGGAACCACCATCCGGCTTGCCTTTTGGGCCCCTGCCGCGAAACATCTTCGACAAATCCTTGACCAAACCCTCAAAATAAGCCTGCTGGTCGGGTTTGCAAATTTTCTGAATATTCAAAAAGTGGCCGTAGTGAATCCGCTGAATTTCAGCATTCAACGAACCAACATGAACAATCAATGAATCCTTCACCACAGAATCCATCCCCGCCGATACACCCATAAACAAAGAAGTCCTTAATTCTTGAATTTGCTTTTCTTTCTCACCCACAGCTTGACGATGTTTAACGATCAACGAATCGTATTGAGCGACCTGACCCTTATCAAAATGCAATCGATCAATGATTTCATTTCGAGGGCCTGCACCCTGGCCTTGGCCGCCGCGATCTTCACGACCCCCTTTGTCCGGATGATTGCGGCCATTCAAAAACCAAAACGCCGATACCGCGATCAGATTTAACACCAATAAGACAATCACCAAACGCTGAAATCCTGTTTTCATATCAATACAATTGTTCTGTTGGACTAGAAAAATTCTTGGTTATATCCACTTTTGCCGACGAAAAACCACTTCGAACCGCATTCACCTCAATGAAAAATATCAAAACCACACCCACCGCAATCGAAGTCCAAGAAACCCATCCCATCTGCTGCGGCACATCCTTCATCGAATCAACCTTCGCCTGAATTCGCGTAAACAAAAACGGACTCGGACTTACCCTTGCAATGTTTACACCCGGGGTTAAAGGATCTCTTTCGTTCATACTTTTTGTATCATTGACACTTCCAAAATTAGTGTCGATTGGCCCAATAGACGTCGGTTTTTTCATTTTCCCTCGCTTTTCAACTCTATTTTTATCAAATTCTTCTTTGCCCTTTGCAACAACGAATCCACCGCTTTTACCGACAAATTCATAATTGCCGCGGCCTCAGCAGGACTAAACTCTTCAATTCTAACCAACACGATGGCCGTTCTCTGATTTTCTGCTAACTGATCGATGCGATGAAACCATGTCGACACCAATTCTCGATGCTCTAGTGCCACACCAGGGTGATTTAGGTCGTTGTTGGGCTGCGCCACATTCTCGGCGGTCACGGTGAGATACGACAGTAATCCCCCGCCCCGTTTTTGTCGGTTCCGCGCCTTAATAAAATCCAAAGATTTGTTCACTGCAATTCGATGAATCCAAGTTCCCAACTGCGCCTTCCCCTCAAACTGACTCTGCTTATTGTAAACGGTTAAAAACACATCCTGCGTCACCTCTTCTGCATCCTCCACATTCCGCAGATATTGCAGAGCGATGTTAAAAACGCGTTCGCCAAACTGTTTGTATGTAGCTTCTAAATCGAGCAAGGGATTTTTGGTAGAGGGTAGACGACAAAAATGCTAGGATGCCCCTTGGGTTAGAAATATTTACGTCTAGGATAAAATTGGATTGAAATAAGTAATTACTCAAAAAGCGACCCATTCACAAACACTTGATGACAATGATTTTGGCCCATGAAATAGGGGATGGCTTGGATGGCGTTTGGGGTTTTGGTGGTGATGAAGTTGGCGCGCGGGCCTGCGGCCAGCGCGCCAACTTCATTTTCGGAACGCAGCGCGCGCGCTGCGTTCCGACTAATTGCACAAAATGCCTCCGCCGGCAACAACTTCATCTGCGTGCATCCCAATGCCCAAACGATCTGCAAACTGGCAATCGGACTGCTACCCGGATTGAAATCCGTAGCCATCGCAAACGGCAAACCCCCATCAATCAGCGCCCTACCCGGAGCGTAGGGTATCCCCAAAAAATAACTCGTACCCGGCAATCCAACCGGCACCGTTCCACCATATGTCTCGTCCATCGAACCCTTTAATAAATCTATCTCAACCCCACTGCAATGCTCCAAATGATCCGCGCTCCAACTTCCATTCGCTACTGCCACCTGAACACCCCCCGTTAACCCTAGTTCATTCGCGTGAATCTTTGATGGCAATCCAACCGCCGATGCCGCCTTCAATATCCGATCAGTCTGCTCCACCGTAAAAAATCCCCGATCGCAAAACACATCAATATGATCCGCCAACCCCTCTGCCATAACCTTCGGCAACATCTCATACACCACCAAATCCACATAGGAATCCGGATTCGATTTATACTCCATCGGAATGCCATGCGCACCCAAAAAAGTCGCTTTTATCAAAATATCAAACGTCGATTTTAACCGTTTAATCACCCGCAACATCTTTAACTCCGCATCCACCGTAAGCCCATATCCACTCTTGATCTCCACCGCCGTTGTCCCGTGCAAAATCATCACCCGCAAACGCTGCGCAGCCTGTTCATACAACAAATCCTCATCCATCGCCTGCAACTTCCTCGCCGAATTCAAAATCCCACCCCCCGCAGCCGCAATCGCCTCGTAACTCTCCCCTTTGATGCGCATCTCAAACTCCTCATGCCTCGGCGCCGCAAAAACAATGTGCGTATGCGAATCTACCAAACCCGGCAACACCTCAACCCCGCCCAAATCGACCAATTCCGCGCTCCACTCCGCAGCCAATGAAACCAAAATCGAATTTCGGTCCGATGCCTTTAACCCAGAAAACCGAGAACCTATCCCCGCATCGCCATAACTCCCTTCATCGCCGCCCAAAGCCACAATCCGTCCGCCATCAACCGCCATCCAAGCATCAGAAAAATCCTCTACCTGAGCCATTTCCGACCCACAACTGTAAACGCCATTTGTAGCCGCCACACCCCACATCCGAGAAATACCATGAAATAATTTGCGCATCACTTACAAATAACGCAATTTTGAAAGGATGACGCCCGAGAAATTGTTGCAAAAATTGCAAATACCGCCAAATATTCACCCAACCGCCTTCGTCGCCCCCAACGCAACAGCCATCGGTGATGTGATAGTAGAAGCAGATGCATCGCTCTGGTTCGGGGCAGTTCTCAGAGGCGATACCGATACCATTCGCATCGGTGAAAGAACCAATATCCAAGACAATGCAGTGATTCATGCCGACCCCGGAGCGCCCTGTACCATTGGCTCCGACTGCGTTATCGGTCACACCGCAATCGTCCATGGAGCCACCCTCTCCCACCACGTCCTAATCGGCATGCACGCCACCGTCCTAAACCACGCCCAAATTGGAGAATATAGCATCATCGGCGCCAACGCCATGGTCCCCCAAGGCATGATCATCCCGCCATATTCACTCGTTCTCGGCACCCCCGCGAAAATCGTAAAATCGCTCGGCCCCGAAGTGGAAGAACAAATCCAAAATAACGTAGATGAATACGTGCTGCGCGCAAAAGCGTATAAACTGCACTTTACCCAAACCAATTCGGAATGATATTTGATATTTAAGCACCAACAACCAAAACCCATGGCACGCCGCACCAAATACTTCTACAACCCCAAATCGCTCAGCTTTGAGAAGGTCTCAGACCATCGAAGCTATGTGCTTTGGCGAAGATTTGGCGCAACCTCCCTTTTCGTGGTCCTTGTGGTTGGCCTCAGCTTTATCATCAGCCACTTTTACGTTCGATTCAACATGCTCCCGGGTCAGCAAAACAATTTTGCCGTGCTTCAGGAACTCGAAACAACGAACCGACAAATTGATGAATTCGAAAAACGCCTGCAAGACCTCGAAGACAAAGACATCAATATCTACCGGTCGATTTTTAACGTCGCACCGCCCAAACCCACCGATTTCCGCGGAAAAGACTACGCAGAACTATCTAAACTGCCCAACGGAAAACTGCTGCAGCGCATCAAAGAAAAAGCCGACCAACTGCAAGCGCTCGCCGAAGCCCAAGAAGCCAGCTTCGTAAAATTGCAAAAACTCTCAAAAAATAGAATAACCGCCATCGACGCGATCCCCGCAATTATGCCCGTTGCAAACAAAGACCTACGTCAGCTCGCCAGCGGATTTGGCTATCGCAGAGACCCCTTCTATCACACCCCCTCCTTCCACCCCGGAATGGACTTCACCGCCGCAGTGGGCACCGAAATTTACGCAACCGCAAACGGAACTGTTTCGTTGATAAAAACCGAACCCTGGGGCTACGGAAACCACATCGTCATCAATCACGGCAACGGTTACACCACTTTGTACGGACATTTGAGTCGATCTATCGTAAGGCCCGGCCAAAAAATAAAACGCGGACAACTCATTGGTTATGTAGGCAATACAGGTCGTTCCACCGGCAGCCACCTCCACTATGAGGTCCGCAAATTCAACAATCCGCTCAATCCCGCCTTCTTCTATCGCAACGACCTAACCGATGAGGAGTATCAGCGAATGATAGAACTTTCTCAGCGCGAAGCCACCCGTTTCGATTAACCCAAATAGCAGAACGATTTTCTTCGATTTGATACTAATTTAGCCACAGCAAAACAGCCCATGGAAACCGTGAATCAATCCAACCCTTTGAACAGCGACGCCTCAAACGCTGAAGGCACGTCGATGCAAAGCACCTTGCAAACCAAAACCTATTTAAAAATTGGCGAAGCGTCTAAAATCATTGGCGTTCCGGCAAGCACTTTGCGATTTTGGGAGAAGCAATTCCCTCAAATCAAGCCCATGAAAAACAAAAAAGGCGACCGTTTCTATAACGCCAAGGACATGGAGGTACTCAAAGAGATTTATTATCTTTCACATAGCAAAGGCGTAAGGCTGTCACAAGTTTCCAAAAAAGTGAAGCGAGACGATACCGGAATCACACCCCAAGCCGAGCTAATTTCTCAACTGAGAAACTTTAAAGAAAAACTACTTAAACTCAAGGAACAACTGGAATGACAAGGGCTTCAAGCGATATCGGATGGATCAAATACCCCATTGCGATGTGCTTGTTTTTCACCTGTTATTGCCTCTTTGCCTCGCCCCTTTTGAGCGATTCGATGCCGGCCTTTGAGTACAAATTTACCCACCCCATTCCTTATAAAATTGTCTTTGAAACCCCTGTTTGGGACATCAAACGAAGTGCTAGGCCAGAAACTTTTTGCGTTTTTCGCAACTATGCCAGCGGCACCGGTTTACAAGACCTAAATATCGCCCATTATCA
>JBEEMF010000070.1:0-6651 GCA_041192805.1 Bacteroidota bacterium
AGAGCACCGCACCGCAGGGATTGGCGCCGCTTTGTTGCAGAATTGTTTGAAAGAATTGGGGGAATCGGGGCATATACTATACCTCCATGCCCAAGAACACGCCATGGGATTTTATGAAAAATACGGCTTCAAAGCCCTCGGGGAGCGATTTTTTGAGGCGGGTATTCCCCATTTCAAAATGACCTACCAACCTGTTAATCAGTAACGATAAACGTTGCTGTTCCCGCCGTTGATTGTATGTAATAAACCCCGCTTGATAAACCAGAGATGTCGAATTTCCACGTCGACATTTCCTCCCCTATTTCACCGCCTACACAACGAATCTTCCCGCCCTGCAGAAATTCTTCAGTCACGGCCATCGAACCAGGAATTTTAAACCACCCCAAACACTGTCCATTTCCGCTATACACCTCAATAAGATTGGGGTGACCCGAGATAACGGGCATGGAAACCACCATAAAGTCTCTGCTGGGATTCGGAAATACTTCGATGTCGGTGGTGGAAACTCGTGTGATCGGAAACTGCGACGACACCATGGCATTGGTGGTAAACTTCCAAGTTTCACTATACTTTTTGGAGGCCTTATCACCCATCGCCAGGACAGACCAACGGCATAGCACATTGGCTGGCAATCCTGAAACCATTGTCCAGTTTGAATCTGTGAAATTCTGATAAAGCAGATTCCCCGAGCTATTTGCGTATACCGAAATGAGATATTGGGTGGCACCTGGCACCGTATTCCATGTGAATTTTGAAATTTTCGAATCCACATTCGAAGCGCCATTGGCCGGGCTTCGCAAAATGGGGGGCGCCATTTCAGAAACGGTGGTAATTTTGAACGAAATCACAGCGGACCAGACACCAACAGATCGACTGTTGCGGTAGCGAACACGAAAGAAGTAGTCACCGGGAGCTGATACCGGCAAATTTCCCGCATTGCCTCCGTTGGCTGTGATAAACGACCCATCGATTTTCGTAAAAGCGGCATCCTTGGCCACTTGAAATTCCATGTCAGCAGTACCTGTTTTCCCAGCTATGTTGTAGGGCACGGTTTCTGCGAATGACTGTCCATTGCCGGGGCCCCAAATGGTGGGCACAATGGTATTGGTTATTTTAAACACTTTGGGGGTGCTCAACCCTGTGGTTGAACGCGCATAAACCTTGTAATACAAAGTGGGTTTATCCAAATAAATATCATCGACATTCACACTCATGGAGTTTTCCGAAGTGCTCACCTCAAAACGACTGGGTGTATTAAAGCTTGAGTCCACATCGGAGAGGATGTAGTAACCCAACAAATCGTTAAGATTAAACAAATCAAACCGCTGGTGCAACGAAAAATTCTGATTCAGCGTACTGCTTTGCAATTGCCAAAAAATCGTAGCGGAGGGTGCACTCCATGACATCCAGTCTGTGCCATTGCCCGTGCGATAACGCAAGTAACAATTTCTAAATTTCGCAAAATCATCGCTCGTAAAGGGCATATAACGATTGGCGTTGACGGGTGTAAAGGTGTTATCCCACTGAATCATCCTCGATGAATTAAACTTTGTGGTGGTATCTGCTTGCCATTGGATTACGGTCAGGTTGGGACCCAAATTGGCTTGGGCCGTTCTAAAGGCAGTACCTTGGCTCGACAAAATGGGTGCTGGCAATACTGTTATGGTGGTATATTTAACCACATTTGACCAGGCTGTAATAAGACCGCGGTGAATAACGCGATAACGAACAAAATTGACCCCAGGCTTCAGCAACAGTGTATTGAAATATTCAAATGTTTTAAACCCAGAGGGATTGGTAAACAACGAATCAGACGAGCGCTCAAACTCATAAAACACCGATGTATCGGTATAATTGCTGTAGACGTAAATGGCCAAACTTACGGAGGGCGACACAATGAGGGTATTCACAGTGCCTCCCGCGCTCATTGATGGCAAATATTTCAGAGCAAATGTATGTGTGGGACCCCAAGCCGCTGTGTCTTTTCTCAAGAAATATCGTGAACGCATGTACAGGGTTTTATTTTGCGGCAGTCCCCGCAATCTGATATACATGGTATTATATTTATCACCCTCAAATGAGTCATGCGGGTACATTTGTCCTTTGGTCAATGGCGATGCAAAATCCGCAGATTCACTCAATTCGTACTGTAGGTTTGTGGCTGAAAAACCGTACATAAACTCGGGCATCACTGCATTAAAATCTATGTGGGCTGAAGCATTTTGTTGAGGTAGTGCTTTGGATGCTGTGGTAAACTTTGTGGTGGTACACCAAGCACCTTGTAGGCCCGCGCGCCATGCCCTCGCCCGAACATACCATGTCTGCGACATTTTCAATTGGATCTTGGGCAATTTTGCGCAATTCGCACAGGTGTTGTAGTATGATTTATAACTCTTTTTTCCCACCGAATTAAAGGTGGCCAGACTATCTAGTTCCACCAAAAATGAATCAGCCAATCCAGTCGATAAATTGATGGAGAAATCGGGCTGAATTGCAACATTCACCGCGTTATTGGTGGGTGAATAAATGGTGGGTTTTACCGGCTGGGCATTGGCCAAACAGGCGAATGCCATCGCACAAACTAAATAAAAACATCCCTTGTTCATCGCTTTTCCTCCCATCGTAAATTCATTGAAAAATCACTGTTCACATCTATTCCATTCAAACGGTACATACAATTGCCACCACATAGTTCGATGTAGTGTTTTTCTCCATCGTGACGCACATAGATCTCATTCGCAGTGACAAAAATCGGATACGATTTCCCCGCCAACTGAATGGTTCCCGTAATTTGAACACCCCCCGCATCTTCGAGCTGATTCCATGAATTGTCTTCTAGGTTCCAATGGGAATAAGTAAAATAGGCCGAGTTCTCCTTGAAGATCAATGGAAATGAAAATTTCAAGGTCTTTTTACCATCATTACTCACAAAATTCAGCGCTTCCGAAATCCCCAAAATCTTGTCTGAATAACTCCATGAATCCCTCAAAAACTGATTAGCTGAAGCGGTGTATCCCTCGGCCAATCCGCAATTTTTGAATATATAGGGCTTATAAAATTGTGGCGCGTTCTGCGCTTGTCTGAGCGATACCTTGGTCTCAGAATACGGCTCCATCTTCTGACAAGCGACCATCAAAGTGATGACCCTCCAGAAAATTACCACCAAAAAGAATATACGAAATTTTGCCATCATTTCCAAATTAAAAGACCATACCAGCGGTTAGATTCAGGGTGAATAATTGTCGGCGCGTATCCATCTGTCGCATTTGCAACTCTAACGCATTTTGGGCATTATAATTGGGTCCCACTGTCCCATTGTCGAGCGAAGTCACATACATATTTGTATTCGACCAAAACATCCAAGTCATCCCGAATTGATAATCCAAAAAGAACGATTCGTTGAAAAACCGTTTATTGCCTACACCCACCAACACATTGAAAGCTTTGGCTGTCCTCGGCATCACGGCGGGTAATTCATAACGCAGCGAGGCGAAGGGATCGTTGTAATTATCCTCAATAAACACCAGTTGTGAAAAGGAATCTGTGGCCGATATCGTTCTGCGTTCCCCTCCCACGGTCACATACATTCCATAAGGTGCAATCGCGCCCCGATTGAGCACATAACGCTTCCATTGCCCACCCCAACTCCGTGATACCAACGCGGGTGGATTGCCAAAATTCAATCTGCCATAATAGTTGACTGTAGCACCTGAACCAGGTCCATCCACCGACAAACCCATTTCTTGAAAAGGCACATTCAACATCCCCACCGTGGCTCTAAGCGTAATGGCATGCTGTCGATTGATTGATTTTTCCGCGACAGCCGTTAGAACGGCTTGGGTTTTGAATCCGCCATACCATCCCCCCGAAACCTGAGACCCCAAACCAAAGGTGATTGTTTTTCCCATGTATCCTGGATTTCCCACCCTTTGGGCCTGTAATTTTCCATCCACAAATCCCACGAGCATCAACAGCACAATCGTTATTTGTTTGTGAACCCCATGAATGTTACACTTAAAGTTCTTCACGCTTTGCCTCCCTTTCCTTTTACTGTTTTCGGTTTGGATTTGATTTGCAGCATGATATCGTACAAGTGACTTCGCAAAAAATCCCGAGACCACTCTGCCGCATATTTTTGCAAGAAAACCCCATCGATTTCCCCCGTTTTTGGGTCAAACACCAAGACCATGAATTGAAACTTTTTGGATTTGGTAGACTGCCAGTAGATATAGTAAGGCAGCGCGGGTGCATAGACAATGGCAACGGCCAGGTACAACGCATTGAATTTTCTCGCTTCGATGGTATTCACTGCACCGGCCCAAGCAAGATGTCCAATTCGTTCGTGACTCAGAGCCGACTGCAAAATACCTGATTCAAACAACATCATCTGCGTTAGTCCGTTGTTCAATCGCTCTTCCATCCAATCCTGCATGAGCGCATAGCGATTCACATCCTCGGTGGTGAGGTTATCACTGCCCATGTTTTTCAAGATGGTTAGGTCTATTTTCGCTGCCTCGGCGGCTTGTTGGTAATCGTTTTCAAAGGTTTGGGCAATGGCTTCATCGCGGATGTAATCGCGTGAGACTTTCCCACTGCCTGTCATTTCCAATTGGTCGTAATTGGGGGTAAACATCCACAAACTATCAATCCCCAATTGCTGGGTGTTTAGGTGGGTTTGGTTATCGACAAGTACCTTACCCAAGAGTTTTTTCTTTTGATTTTCTTTGTTTCGCTCCTCTTGCAATACCAATGAATCTTTTGAGCGCAATCGCTTAAAATGGAGGTATCCGCTGATGTCCGCCAAACCCAACTCAGCAAATGCCGACCGCCATTTGGCGCTGCCATCTTTCACTGCATCCTCCACCTTGATAGAGTAGTTATACATTTCAAAGATGGGGTTAGACAACATCAGTTTGATGCAAGAGTCGAGCAGATTTCGTCGAAACGGAGAACTGCCTTTTTTACGAATATCTAGCGCGATGTTTCTCACGGCCATCACAGACAATTGTTCTTTAGATAGGCCCTTCAATACTTCGTTCAAGTCGCGCACTTGGGGTGCATTTAGGTCGCGCAAATCATCTTGTAGACCGAATGCATTTAAATCTTCGCCGTTTGCTTTGTGGTGCAACAACCCATACCAAGCCATGGCTTTCACATCCGACGAAAACGACTGATTGGGCATCAGCGAATCCAGGGCGAACCCCAAATACATCGCATCCACAAAGTTTGCCTGCCTCAAGTGGGAGATAACATCTTCCACCCAAGCCCGTTGCTGTATATGTTGAAAGTACAGGGCATTGGTGAATTTGTAGGGGTCTTTTTGAATGGGTTTGTCGAATTCCGTTTTAAACTGCTCTTCTACCCGTCGCAGGCGGTCTATCACATCGGGGTGGGTTTTGAATGCCACATCCCCAGCCTCGCGCAGCGCAATCTCGGGAAAGGATTTGGGCCAGGTAAATTCGGCATTCGGATTCATTTTTCCGGGGACCGACAAATTGTTGCTTGATGGCACATCGGTGCGTTGAATTTTCCAATAACCCGATTCAAACCATGAGGGGTTCGCTTGTACATTCACAAAATGCTCATCGGCATGTTCCAGTAGGGCGAGCGCATCCAGTCCAAAATCGAAGCCATAACCGGCGGATAAAAAAAGATCCATACCAAGGCGATCGGCTTCCATTTCGTTTTCGCGCGAATATTGGTAGACGGTTTTAACGCGCTCTTCAAGTCCATTCGACTCATTCTTTTCATCGAATAAGCGATTCTTCAGCTTGGCCGATGCCAAACTGTGTTTTTGGGTAAAGTGGGCAATTTCGTGGGCCAGTACAAAAGCAAGTTCGGCTTCATTGTGCAGGTGCGAGAGCAAGCCGGTAGTGACAAAAATATAGCCTTGGTGGGTGCTAATGGCATTCACCAAATTCGACTTCAGGGTAAAAAAGTTGAGCTGTGTTCTGATATTAGGCTGTTGAGAGAGCAACCCATCGGCTACTTTTTGGATATATTGGGTAATGGTATCGCCGTAGAGAACCTTGCCACTTTTGAGAATTTCATCGATTACAAAGGTTGTGGCAAGTGCAAATTCTTCCTCTTCCGTAATCTCTTTTCGATTTTTCGTCTGCTTATCGATTGCTTGGACATTCTGCATCGCTTTGGCAGAGCTCGATTGGAGAAAAGCCGGCGGAACGGGACCTTGGCAGCGGAGCGGTCCGAAGGGCAAATTTTGTGCATTCATTGCACCGACCAGCAACAAGAGCGCCCCACAAAGTCTTCCCTTCAATTTCAACATGCTTCAAAGGTGATTCAAGCCACGCAAAAAACCAAGCAATTCGGCAGTATTTCGTTTGAGGTTATGATGCTGTTCAACATAAATACGGGCTTGGGTGGCGGTCTGTTGCGCTAGCGCAGGGTTGCTCAATAATTGGGCGATGGCTTGCGCAAACTCGGCGGGCTGATCGGCCAGCATGAGTTCTTGGGTATGGGTTACGTCCAACCCTTGCGCACCCACGGTGGTAGATACCACGGGGACACCTAGTGCCATGGCTTCCAGGGTTTTGATTCGGATACCGGATCCTGCTTGTATGGGGACAATCATGATGCCATGCTGTTGCATAAAATCTTCGGCATCGGGCACTTCGCCATGGTTAATGACGC
>JBEEMF010000071.1:0-8845 GCA_041192805.1 Bacteroidota bacterium
CGACGTATATCAAAAGCTTGGGCTAAATCGGTGGGGTTTGAGATCGGTTTGACATGTATCATGAGAAAAATGGTTAAATTTGCATCAAACTTAATACAAATTATAACGCAATGGCTCAATCTCAAATTCAATCTTTGCTCGGTTCACAAGCAGAATTCTTGTTGGATCACAACTGTAAAACCATCGATAAATCTATGATTCACGCTCCAGGGCCTGATTTTGTAGACCGCATTTTTTCGCAAACAAACCGCAGCCCTCAAGTATTGAAGAGTTTGCAACAATTGTACGGTCACGGTCGTTTGGCTAATACTGGTTATTTGAGTATTCTTCCTGTAGATCAAGGAATTGAGCACAGTGCAGGCGCTTCTTTTGCTCCAAATCCTATTTATTTTGATTCTGAAAACATCATCAAGTTGGCTATCGAAGGCGGTTGTAATGCCGTTGCTTCAACCTATGGTGTTTTGGCGATGCATGCTCGCAAATACGCTCACAAAATCCCATTTATCGTTAAGTTAAACCACAACGAATTTTTGTCGTACCCCAATAAGTTTGACCAAATCATGTTTGGTTCAGTTGATGCTGCATGGAACTTGGGTGCTACCGCAGTAGGAGCTACCATTTATTTCGGAAGCCCAGAAAGCGCACGTCAGATTGTTGAAGTGGCAAAAGCTTTTGAGCGCGCTCACGAATTGGGTATGGCTACCATCCTTTGGTGCTACATTAGAAATAATGGCTTTAAGGCAGATGGTGTTGATTATCACGCAAGTGCGGATTTAACAGGTCAAGCAAACCACTTGGGAGTAACCATTCAAGCCGATATCATCAAACAAAAATTGCCAGTAAATAATGGTGGTTACTTGGCTACCAAACACGGTAAAACACATCCAAAAGTATATTCTGAATTATCTACAGATCACCCCATCGATTTAACGCGCTACCAATTGGCAAATTGCTACATGGGAAGAGCCGGTCTAATCAACTCTGGTGGTGAATCTAAAGGTCAAGGAGATATCGAAGAAGCGATTTTTACAGCTGTTGTTAACAAACGTGCCGGTGGTTCTGGTTTGATTTTGGGTCGTAAAGCGTTCCAAAAGCCTATGAATGAGGGTGTTGAGTTGCTGAACTCTGTTCAAAGCGTTTATTTGGATAGCAGCATCGATTTGGCGTAATTTGTCGGTCATGAATCTTGATTTCGAAGACGACGAAGACCTTGCAGGCGATGGACCAAAATGGTACCAACGAACCTGGAATGGGATTTTAACTAAAACCAAGGACAAAAAGCCTACGCCCGATGGGTTGTGGGAAAAGTGTAAGCGCTGTAAAGAGGTGGCGCCTACCAAAGAATGGATATTAAAGAACTATGTTTGCCCGTCGTGCTCCTATCATGAGCGCATTGGCTCAATGGAGTATTTCGATATTCTTTTTGATGAAAATCATTTCACTGAAATCAACGCGGATTTGAGCAGCGGAGACCCACTGAAATTTACTGATTCAGCACCCTATACCGATCGTATTGTTGTTGCGCAACGCAAAACCGGATTGAAAGATGCGGTAAGAACAGCGCACGGTAACATCGACGGTCAGCCCCTTTGTATTGCTTGTATGGATTTTAACTTCATCGGTGGTTCTATGGGTAGTGTTGTGGGTGAGAAAATTGCCCGCGCCATTGATTACTCGTTGGCAACACGCACACCATTTATGATGATTTCAAAATCGGGTGGCGCTCGTATGATGGAAGCGGCATTCTCGCTGATGCAAATGGCAAAAACCAGTGCTAAATTGGCTTTGCTCGATCGCGCAGGTATCCCTTATATCTCATTGCTTACAAACCCAACAACGGGTGGAGTTACCGCATCCTTTGCGATGTTAGGTGATGTAAATATCGCGGAACCCGAAGCATTGATTGGCTTTGCCGGTCCTCGGGTGATTCGTGAAACCATCGGTCGTGATTTGCCAAAAGGATTTCAGAGCTCTGAATTCTTGGTTGAACACGGATTTTTAGATTTTATAGTAGATCGTAACGATTTGAAATCAAAGGTTTCGAATTTGTTGCGCATGATTTGGACCAAAAAAACAGCATAAAATAACTAACTATGAACTTTCCAGATAATTTGAAGTACACCAAAGACCATGAATGGGTTTTGGTTGATGGCGATGTAGCCACAATTGGCGTAACTGATTTCGCTCAAAGTGAATTGGGTGATATCGTATTCGTTGACATTTCTTCTCAGGGCGATACACTTGCTGCGCATGAGGTTTTTGGTACAGTAGAAGCAGTGAAAACTGTGAGCGATTTGTACATGCCCGTAAGCGGTGAAGTCATTGAAGTGAATGCCAACATGGATGCATCACCTGAGTCAGTAAACAGCGATCCCTATGGTGATGGTTGGATGGTGAAAGTGAAAATGAGCAACCCATCGGAAGTAGATGGTTTGATGAGTCATGCCGATTACGTTGCGATGGTTGGGTAATTTAATATTTGATTTAATGAAATATATCTTTCAGTACAAGTATACTTTAGGGTTGCTTGTACTGATTTTATATTTATGTTTGACCACCATGCCCCATGTTTCAGGATTAGAGTTGTTTGGGTGGTTGGGAATAGATAAATGGGTGCATTTCGGACTATATTTTATGCTTTGCTTTGCATGGAGTTATGAGAATTCCAATTTTAGAAATTCGATGACTTTGTTTTTAATAATTGGAGTATTGATTGGTGGTGGCATTGAATTATTACAATTGTATGTAACCAATTATAGAAGTGCTGAATGGGGCGACTTTTTCGCTGATGTCTCGGGTTTGTTCGTTGCTAATTTCGCAGCGACTCAATACTTGAAAAATCGCAGTTTGGATTGAACGTTGAGTGCAATTCAATGATAATTCGTATTTTTATTTATTTTTTCGAAACCCCGCTTACAAAATCTTCAATAATTCTTAATTCCTTGGCCCATTCGCAGCCGGTAAATCCTTTAATATCATCATATTGGATGTTCTGATTGTAGAATTCTAAATATTGGGATGAAAGTGGGCTGTACGACCAATGCCAGGCTTCGGGTTCATAGCCAGTGAGTCGACCACTCGCGCGTGGGGAGTACACTTCGATGAAGCCAAATTTGTTTGCATTCTTGCGTAACCAAAGTACTTCCTTCAGTCCTTTGCCAGTTGTGAAATACGTAGGACTCAAATTGTTAATATCAATGTCGGTGCCCCAATGATGTCTACTGCTGCTCGGCATACTGCTATATTTTAATATTTCCCGCGCATTGTTTGCCGAAGCGCCAAATTGTGGAAGATTGGCATTCCATTTTCGTTCCCAAATGGCTTTTTGCTCCCAAAAATTTCGTGTTCCACTGATGATTCTTAACGATACCCCCTCGCTAGCAGCGGCCAATTTCAGTTGCTGAAAAGCGATAATGACTTCTTTCTGAAGATACATCGACTTGCTGCAGAGATGCGCAGGGACCAGTTGAAATCGGACATGCGTTTGGGGAAGAAATCGCCCCATCACAAAGGCCTCGGTAATCGATGTGTCTTTGGCGGTTACGCTGACTTGAGAAGATGAGTGAGATACGTCCGTAGACCCCGCTTTTGGGAGTTTGGTCGCAATCAAATACGAAACTGAAATTGTAAAAATCGAAAAAACTATCACTGCGCGGTGATTCATGTAGGCAAAGTAACAACAATTCCCATCGTCTCTAGTAAATTTGTAAACTATGACTCGCTTTTTGCAATTGGTAAAATTAACTTTAATTGGATGTTTACTGTCGTTGAGTGGTTCGGCCATCGGCCAGGTATCAGCCATGGAACACGGAGCATCTGCTCGTTGGCAATGGGAATTGAAGCGATTGGCGGATCCTGAAACTGGCAATATCCCCTTGAATATGCGTCAGAGAGAACTCATGTATGTATCTACACTGCCAAAAAATACCGATGTCAACCCCTTGGCAATGGGACAAAGCACCGGTTGGATACATCGAGGCCCCTATTTTATTGGGGGTAGGACTCGCGCTCTTGGAATAGACATCGCCAACACCAAAAGAATTCTTGCCGGTTCGGTTTCTGGAGGAATGTGGTTGAGTGCGGATGATGGGAAAACTTGGCGTCCGACACAAGCAACAAACGAGTTTAGAAGTGCAACGTGCATCGCTCAAGATATCCGACCCAATCATCAGCAAAGATGGTATATGGGAACCGGGGAAGCTTACGGTCAGAGCGCCGGTGCCAGAGGAGCCTATTATTTGGGCGATGGCTTGTTTTCTTCCGATGATTCAGGCAAGTCGTGGCAGGCCATCGCATCTACATCGGGTGGGAATCCATTGACGTTTACAACGGGCTGGCAATTGGTTTGGAATGTGGTGGTAGACCAATCGGCTCATGATACGGCGAATGAGATTTATGCGGCCATTTATGATCAAATTCAGCGTAGTTCAAATGGGGGTAAAACATGGGTTAGTCAATTGTCTGGCGGGTATTTTACCGATGTGGCTGTAAGCAGTAAAGGTGTTGTGTATGCAACTTCGAGTTCTGATGGGGCGAAAAAGGGAATGTTTCGTGCGGACAATGATGGAAAACTCGTGAATATCAATCCATCATTCTTGGGCACAACCTACAAGCGAATTGTGATTGGCATTGATCCGAACAATGAAAATGTAGTTTACTTTTTATTGAATACCGATGGGTTTGGACGAAAAAGTGCGAACTATAGAGGGGACATTGAGTGGAATGGTCTGTATCGATATACTTATATAGCGGGTGATGGCAGTGGCGACAGTGGCAAATGGGAAGACTTATCGATGAATTTACCTAGTGGAAGTGCTTTTGATCGTTGGAATGTGCAAGGTTCCTATGATATGTTGGTATGCGTGAGGCCAGGGAATTCCAATGAAGTTTATATCGGCGGAACAAATGTATATCGCTCATTTACAGGGTTCTCAGACTCCACGCACGTCGAGAAAATTGGTGGCTATAAAATGAATGCAAAGTTCCCTGATGTTGGTGTTTGGCCCAACCATCACCCAGATCAGCACAATTTATTGTTCTATCCAAACGATGGTAGTAAGTTGCTCAGTGCCAATGATGGGGGCGTTTTTAGGTCGGTGAATTTGGCCGTAGCTCCATTTGAGTGGGAATCGTTGAATAATGGATACTTAACGACGCAGTTTTATACGGTTGCCTTGGATCACGGTACGCCCGAGAGTCCGCTTTTGGTGGCAGGAGCGCAGGATAACAATCAGTTGATGACGGTTTCTATGGATTCAAAAGCCCCATGGACTACGGTGTATTTTGGCGACGGTTCTTATTGTGCGATGGAAGATGGCGCAAAACTCCATTACTTTTCTAAGCAGCTAGGTAAGATGATTAAAGCAACGGTAGACGCCGGCGGAAATCGTACATCCTATGCCAGAATTGACCCAGTAGGGGGTGCGAAATACTTGTTTATCAATCCTTACTTACTCGATCCAACCGATAACAATACGATGTATTTGGCGGGTGGCAAGTATTTGTGGCGCAATAACAAATTGAGAACAATTCCTTTGGCTGGCAATAACGACAGTATCACCTTTGGATGGACAAAAGGCACAGATTCAATTCCCTTAAGAAATGAGTTTATTTCGGCCATTGGGATTAGTTCGAATCCCGCTCACCGTGTTTATTATGGGTCGACAATGAAAAAATTGTATCGCGTAGATAGTGCCGATTTGAGCACCACCTTGAAGCCCAAAGATATTACGGCGTTGGCGTTTCCTTCGGCTTATGTGAGCTGTGTTGCTGTGGATCCTAGAAATGCAGATCGTTTGATGGTCTCCTTTAGCAATTACAATGTGTACAGCATTTTTAATTCTGTGGACGGGGGCAAGACATTCAATAAGGCGGCCGGGAATTTAGAGCAATTTGCAACAGGGTTGGGCGATGGTCCTTCGGTGCGTTGGCTTTCCATTTTGCCGGTGAGCGATGGAACGGTTTATTTGGCCGCAACAAGTGCAGGGTTTTTCGCAAGCGATACGTTGATGGGTTTGAATACCAAATGGGTGCAACAAGCCAGTGGTGAAATTGGGAATATGGTCTGTGATATGTTTGATGTTAGAGTGAGCGACGGAACTATCGGCTTGGCAACGCATGGCAATGGTATTTTCTCGGCCAAAATTGTCAAAAAAGGCGATATCCTTGGGGCTGATTATTTAGAGAAGAACCAAACGATAGGGGTGAAGGCGTTTCCAAATCCGAGTTCTAACAATATTACTATACAATTGAAAATGAAATCACCCGCGCAGAATATAGAAATGTTGGTGCTCGATGTTCTGGGGAGAAAGGTAAATGTTCCATTAAAAGAGCTGACCATCGGTAGTTCAAATTCCCATACATTGAATGAAAAGCAATGGGATTTGGATGTATCGCAACTCAAAACGGGCGTTTATTACATTAGAATTGAGGCTGGGAATTGCCTAAAAACGATTCAGATTCAGGTGGCAACAGATAATTAGTACGGAAATACCATGGATTTACAATCGGGGGTTTGTCGAACTTTTTTTTCTTTGCCCTTTGGATTGCGTGACTATCTTTGTAGAACTATGAATCAAATCAGATTTGAAGGCAGAAATGCACAGTTTTTTTCGACTTTGCGCAGTAGGATTGACGGATATTTCACAGAAAATAATATCAAGCAATCTGGCAATTGGAAATTGTATAGCAAGACGTTGATTTTAATGTCGACATTGGTTGCTTCGTATATTCTACTAGTATTTTTTACGCCATCGGCGTTGATTTCAGTATTGCTTTGTATGTTCTTGGGTGTGAACTTTGCTGCTATAGGATTCAATGTTATGCATGATGGTTCTCACGGTAGTTATTCTCGCAAGCCATGGGTAAATAAAGTGATGGCTTTGAGTTTAAATATGTTGGGTGGGAATTCTTTTTTTTGGAACCAAAAACACAACGTATCTCACCACTCATTTACCAATATTGAGGGCGCTGATGAGGATATTGATGTGAGTCCTTACATGAGAGTGAGTGAATATCAACCCAAATATTGGTTTCATAAATTCCAACATATCTATGGTTTGTTGCTCTATTCTCTATCTTATATCATGTGGATCTTTTATCAAGATTTCGTGAAGTATTTCACCGGAAAAGTGGCGGATAGAGATATTAGTACGCCTTTGACCGTTACAGATCATATTGTTTTCTGGGTAACGAAATTGGGATATATTGCTATCTTCATCGGATTTCCAATGTATTACGTTGGATTGGGTAGTACCTTGATCGGATATTCTATCATGGCATTAACAACCGGTTTTGCTATTGCGGTAGTATTTCAGTTGGCTCACGTAGTAGAGGATTTAACATTTGTTGGAAAGACTCCGCCTGTTACAAACGTAGAGTCAGACTGGGCTACGCATCAAATTCTAACAACTGCGAATTTTGGTACCAAGAGCAAGTCGTTGGCTTGGTTATTGGGTGGTTTGAATTTTCAAGTAGAACACCATTTGTTCCCTAAAATTTCTCATATCCATTATCCAAAAATCAATAAAATTGTGAGAGAGACCTGCGCGGAGTTTAATGTGATGTATACTGAATTTCCTACCATGCTGAGTGCGATTCAATCCCACTTGCTTTACTTGAAGCAAATCGGCGCTTAATTTCGTTGTTTGATTTAGCAATTTTCTGCTTTATCATTGCCATGAGTCTATCATGAGAAATATTGGTGCACCCTATGGATTGAAAGTGAGTTCGCTGCGAAGCGACCACTCAGTCGTAATTGATTTAAATGGCAATCCATTAAAAACGCATCTTAAAACAGCCTTCATCCCAATGCCCACCAAAGTGGTTCATCAATTGGTTGAAGATATTAATGAACTTCCTATCAATGCAGAACTCACCGAAAGCCTGGTTTTTTGTTTGTTGAGCACGTTTAGCATCGAAGAATCGCCCAACTTCCAATTGTACTTAGATACCGATTTGCAGTGGGATGCCGCCTACAGATTGTCAGACGATGATGAGATTGCTAATTTACAACATCAGAGCATCGCAGGGATCACGAAAAGGCTAAAGGACAACTACGTGTCGCTCCCCATCAATCCTTCGTCTACGGTTGAAGAAATGCAACAGGCAGATATAGAATTTGTGCCTCATAATATTCTTGGGTTTTGGAAGGAATTCACGGCCGACTTCAATCAATATCAAATCTATGTTGTTGAACTCCTACAAAGCATTTTTGGCGGAATTCACTTGTCGATGATATTGCTTTGGGTAAAAGGCAAAGTATCTGGCGAAGACCTGATGAAATCCTCTCTGTTTTTGAGCTGTTATAAAGAAGATTTGGAAAGTCCCAAGTTTAGCAAGCAGGAAAGAGCCGATATTGAATATTTCTCTAAGCGATTGGCGGCTTTGCGAGAAACACTGAATCAACTATCGAGTAAATAAACGCCGTTTGGTCTTGGAACCACAGATAAGAGGAGTATTCCGCCTTATTTAACCGATAATCCTTTGGTAATAACATATCCTTCGCCTTCGATCACTACCCAGAGCAATTTGCTCTCACCTGCAGGAATCGAACAACGTACTTCGTTTAATCCATCAACTTCGGTCTGATAAATAACCTGCCCAAGAGTATTTATCATTGAGACTCTTTTGATTGATTGGGTGGCACGAATCGTGAAATCTCCGTCGGTAGGATTTGGGAAAAGGGCTAGTCCCACATTGGACTGAACTGGATTCAATCTTGCAGAATTCATGTCCAAACTCAAATCCTCTAAGTAAATCAAACTGGATGCAGCACTTGCAAATTGAAACGTAGAATCGGTAAGAAATGCACCAACAGTTGCTTTTTGTGGCGTTGATGTGTATC
>JBEEMF010000072.1:0-10047 GCA_041192805.1 Bacteroidota bacterium
GCCAATCGAGCGCGTTCCACAGAAATCCGCAACGTGTCCATCAGCTCAGCCTGCCTAGTATTTCCCGCTGCATCAAACGCCTCACCCAACGGCATTCTTACCGTCAGCCAAACCGAGTCAGATACCTTTCCCGATGAAATAACCAATTTATATTTGCCTGGTGCCACATTTCTACCCGAAGGAATTCCATCATCTGGCTTGGGTGTATAATGCGATGGCCAACGGAAACCATCCGCAACCATTCTGTAAGGTACCCGATAATATCCTGAACTATCAAAAGAAAACTTATGGGTACGAATCAACTTTCCGGCTTCATTATAAACCTTACCCACGCAATCCAATTTTTTCCAATCTCCAGATTTGACATCCTTCTCTGCAACCACTTTCAAATCCAACATCGCACCATAAGGCTTGTTCGCTACGCTCCAAGCCTCATCGGCAGAAAACCTCGCTCCGCTCGGTTGCTTATACCTTGCTAAAACCCCATCGCCGGCATGTAAAATATCAATGTTAATAGCAGCAGCGCCCTGAATCTCTCCCTTGACAAACTTTCTCAAAACCGCTATGTCATCAAATACCCAAATACCCCGACCAAATGTGCCCAAAACCAAATCTCTCTCCCGCGCCTGAATCTTTAAATCCGCCACTGGCACACTCGGAAAACCCTTCCATTTATTCCATACCGAACCCCCATCAACACTCACATATAACCCATGATCAGTACCCAAAAATACCAAGCCTTCGGCCTCAAAATCCGGCAAAACACTCAGCACATACCCCGTAATCTTATCCCCCTTGCCCTGGCTATTTCCAAATCCATCCGCCATCACTTTTCGTGTCCAAGTTGACCCAAAATCCTTCGTCGTATAAACATATGGCAACCAATCATTCTGACGATAATTGTTCACCACCACCCATGCCTCAGCCGAATTCTTGGGATTTGTCCATATATAAGGTACCCAAGCACCCGAAGAAGCCAATGTAGAAGAACTAACACCTATCCCTGTGATTCCTGCACCCACCATCAACCAAGACTTTCCTCCATCTTTGGTCACATGGACACGGCCATCGTCCGTAGTAACGTAAATTACATTTCGATCTGAAGCAGAAGGTGAAATCGCCAAAATCGTGCAATGAGCTTCGGCTCCCGTAGCATCCACTGTAAGTCCACCGCTCTTCGCTTGCTCCATCTTCTTGGGGTCGTTACTTGTTAAATCGGGCGAAATGATGCGCCACGAAATTCCCTGGTCTGCGCTGTAATGCACAAACTGACTTCCAAAATACAATGCATTGGCATCAAAAGGATCTATCGCAATCGCCGCATTCCAATTGTATCGCAAATGCAAACCCTCAGGATGCTGCGGCTTGATAAATGTGTTGCGATGCTTATTCAAATCGTAATGATATACATTGCCCCCTTGGTACATCGCATAGCCCTCACCCGGTTTTCCAGGGATCGGAGCCACATCAAAACCATCGCCAAACAAAACCTCTTGCCACTCGCTATTCTTTATCCCGCCATCAATCCAATGATACGCCGGACCTACCCAGCTGCCATTGTCCTGCAAACCGCCGTAAACGTTGTAAGGCTCTTGGTTGTCGACGTCCACGTGATAAAACTGTCCCACAGGAATGTTCTCCGCATAACGCCACGTTTCGCCACCATCGTAAGAGATATTTAAACCCCCATCGTTGCCATTAATAATATATTTTGGGTCGTCTGGATGCACAAAAAAGGCATGGTGATCCGGGTGAATATGCCCCCAATCGGCCAATACATCCCAGTGTTTTCCGCCGTCTTCGCTGCGTGTGATCTGACTCCAAACGCTGTAAACGCGATTCTCATTAGACGGATCAACATAAATCTCTGAATAGTAGAACGGTCGGTTCCCCGCATTCGCCTCCGTACTCACTTTGCTCCAATGCAGTCCGCCATCATCGCTGCGATAAACGCCTGTCTCCGCCGATTCAACCAATGCATATACACGATCCGGTTTTGAAGCCGCCACTGCCAATCCGATTCTACCCAATTCCCCCTTTGGCAACCCCGATTTCTCTGTAGACCGCTGCCAAGTATTTCCTCCATCCAAACTGATATACAAACCACTTCCCTTTCCACCACTGCGGAATGTCCAAGGCTTGCGCTCATAATCCCACATCGACGCGTACAACTTCAAAGGATTCATCGGGTCGATTACTAACTCAGCACATCCGGTGGTCAAATTGACATACAACACCTGCTTCCAAGTGCTACCGCCATCGTCACTTTTATAAACGCCACGCTCCTTATTTCCACCCCAAACAGAACCCATCGCCGCAACCCATAATTGAGCTGGATTCTTAGGGTTAATTACGATACGATAAATCGTTTTTGTGGCCTCCAACCCGATACATTTCCATGTTTTTCCTCCATCCAAACTCTTATAAATTCCTTTGCCGCTATTATGACTATTCCTTGGATTGCCTTCGCCTGTTCCCACATAAACCACACTCGGATTTTGAGGATCAACCGCCACTGCACCGATGCTCTGCACATCCATTTCATCAAAAATGGGCGACCAAGCGATCCCTCCATTCACGCTTTTCCAAACGCCACCACTGGCAGTTCCTGCGTAGATCACATTGCGATTCACCGACTCCAAAGCCCCTGTTCTAGGCATCGCCAAAGCGGTAACACGACCACTCATTGCACCGGGACCCAAATTGCGTTGGGGAATAAAGTCCATCACCGCTGTTAAGCCCTGAGGCACCATCGGAATTGGATCCGTAGCCGCCCCTTTCTTTTGGGCATTTAATAGCACAGAAGTGCAACACACTGACAGACATATCAATCCGTTAACCATTTTGCCCATAGACACAGCGGACAAGACTTGAAATCCAAAAATACGCATGTTTCAAACCTACAAAAAAACTCCTGATTTTCCGCCCAATTCAACGGCATCAAAGTCTAGTTTGTCGAACATTAATCCATATCTTTTGTTATTCAATCTATCTTTGCGTTCTAATTCGCCAAAAAGCAAAAATGTTCAAACAACAAATCATCGGATTCCTATTTTTTACCCTGTTTTTCTTAGCAATCGATACCTACGTTTGGCAAGGCATCAAAACGATTACTCCCCATTGGAGCAACAAGGCCAAAAGCGTCCTAAAATGGAGCTACTGGGGCTATGGATCCGCGGTATTTATCTTTTTTGTACTCATTCGATTCCAATTTGTTATGTTGTCACCCTCGGCCACCAAACTTATTTCGGCCGTCGTTTTTGCCATCGTCATTGCCAAGATTTTTTGGGTCTTCTTTTTGATTATCGATGACCTAATTCGTTTGTTTCGTTGGATATATCAGTACTTTTTTACCGACATCCCTTCGGCACCAGATCAACCCAGTGGCATCAATCGTTTAAAGTTCCTACAATACACCGGTTTGGGTATCGGCGCGGCGTTCATTGGCACTGCCATTTGGGGTATCTTCAAAGGGGCTCACAACTATACCATTCATAGAAAAACGATTAAAATTGCCGGTCTTCCCAAAGCTTTTCAAGGGCTGAAGATTGTTCAACTGTCCGATATCCACTCAGGCAGTTTTTGGGACCGCGAGGCCGTTGCCGCGGGAATCAAATTGGTGAATGAGCAAAACGCCGATATGGTTTTCTTCACCGGAGATTTGGTTAACGACCGCTCCGATGAAATTGTCCCTTGGATGGATCTTTTTGGGCAAATCACTGCACCGCTAGGCGTCTTCTCAACCCTTGGAAACCACGACTACGGAGATTATGTCCCGTGGCCAACCCCCCAAGCCAAAGAAAAAAATCTAGCCGACCTCATCGATCATCATAAATCGATGGGATGGGACATCCTTATGGACGAACATCGCGTGATTGAAAAGGACGGCGAACAACTTTGCATCGTGGGCGTTCAAAACTGGAGCTCAAAAGCGCGCTTCCCGAAATACGGAAACCTTGAAAAGGCATTGGCAAATGCGCCTGCGGATTCCGTAAAATTGCTTTTGAGTCATGACCCATCACATTGGCGGGAGCAAGTGGCTGGCAAACAAACTGATATCGCTCTAACATTCGCAGGCCATACACACGGCATGCAGTTTGGCATCGACACCAAATTTTATCGCTGGAGTCCAGTGAAATACGTGTACAAGGAATGGTTGGATCTTTACACCGAAAACGACCAACATTTGTATGTGAACCGCGGTTTCGGATACCTCGGATACCCCGGTAGAATGGGTATTTACCCGGAGATAACTGTCGTTACGTTAGCATAAACCGCCTCAATTATAAATATACTCAAATCCTTTGGCGTTTGCGAAGGAAAACCCTAAAACTGTTGTCTAAGCGCCCAAACGCACCAAAATTTGCCGGAATATTTCGCCGTTGCTGCGCACTATTTGCAAATAATTCACTCCCTCTGATTGCGGAACAAAATCCTCGATACGACCAGCAAAAATGAGCTTGCCCGATACGTCGTAAATCTTTGTATCACCTGCAGATATTGGCGATGCAGCATAATCTCTGGCGATTTCCCATTTCGCGCCGTTCCAATAAACAAAAGGCCTAGCCATCATTGGCGCATCAGTGCCAAGGAAATCCAGTGCTTTAAAATCCATCGAAAACTTAGCCCACACGGGATAATGATCCGAAGTATTCAATCGATAACTACCAATGTAGGCATCGCCAACCATCACGCCACTTTGGTTCAAGAGCCAATTGGGTTTCATAGCGGGCAAACACGACATATGATCAATCATCTCCGAGTAATTCGCCGTGCTCTTTTGCTTAGCTAGTGTGAGTCTATAACTTGGAAAAACATAGTTGGTATCGTTGCGCCACGCCAAAAATGGACTTGCTTTTCCACTGACAATTGAAACATCCAAATCATCGTTCCAATCACCGAGAACCCAGCCTTTCAAACGTTTTTTGGAATCCAAATATTTTTTTAATTCCTCCGCTGCCTTAGCCCTGCGGTCGTACGATGCCAACTTTTCCGAAGTACTTCCCGTATTGGCTTTCAAGTGAATCACCCAACAATACACGGTATCTTTCTTTGCTCCCAATTGTGTTTCCAGAGCAACTTCGAGGGGGAAACGACCGCTGGCAAATTCGTAATCATACGCAAGCAGAATCGACTTGCTATATAACAACTTAAACATCGATTTTCGATATAGTAAAGCGGTCTTTTGAGTCTGATTGTAGGTCGTAATTACCGCACCGTATTCCGTTAGATTGTTCTGTAATTTTTGCCAATACCCAGTGTTAGATACCTCGCACAAGGCCATGATGTCCATATCCATTGAGGTAATCACTTCCGTTACATTTTTCAACTGGGTAACCTCATTGTTGGGGCCATTTATACTATCACCAAACCATTCAATATTCCAGGTTGCAACATCCAATGTGGAATCCGAGCCAATTTTAGGTACTTGGGAAAAACCCGCTGTGAAAGAACTCACAGCAATAAGAATCGCAACAATCAACCTTCTCAATAATCCACAGTTCTCACTCCGCATCAATTCCGTTTGTCAAAGCCCCAATGAAGCTTGCTTCTTAGTGTATCCAGGAAATGGATATTCGAGAGTCGCATTAAATTTAAACCGTGATCGGCCTTGCGGATTGCCATGTTTACTTCTCCAGAAATACTCTGACTTCGCGAATCTAAACTGGCCAAATAACTACTTGCGCGGCCTTCAATCTCGAAACTAATAACCACATCATCACTCACAACCACCGGCCTCACGTTTAAGTTGTGCGGCGCAATGGGCGTAATGACAAAACTGTCGCTCTTGGGGAAAATAATCGGTCCGCCACAACTCAACGAATAACCTGTACTTCCGGTGGGTGTTGAAATAATCAGACCATCGCTCCAATAGCTATTCAAAAACTCGCCATTCAAATAAGTGTGAACCACTATCATGCTTGAGGTTTCCTTCTTATGTATTACAAAATCATTGAGTGCAAACGTGTAATCAAATAACGGATGCGATGATTCAAGATGTAACAAAGACCGCGTTTCGATTGTATAATTTCCCTTTTCGATATCGTCTAAGGCAACGCCCAAGTTCTCCAACTGCACATCAGCCAAAAATCCCAAACGACCTGTATTCAACGCTAAAACGGGCACACCAGAGTCCCTAACGATGCTCAAAGTGTCCAAAATTGTACCATCACCCCCCACACAAATCAAAACATCAGCATTTTCACCGCCCACAGAAAAATGATCAAAGACCCTAACCGGCATGCTAGACGCAATGTTCATGTGTACGTGATCTTCTAATGAAGGTGGTAACCAAATTTCATGTCCCCTTTGTGATAAGGCCATTAACAATTCCCCAAAGCCTGCTTGGTGTTTTGGGTCTCTAACCGACTTGGCGTAAACTGCTATTTTCATGTTATTCAATACAAATATACAATGGGGTGCTGAAATCAGGCCTTGAAGACCCACCCAATTATCACTTCTGGTTTTGCATTTTTTCCAAAATTTTAAAATCAAAGGCAAATTGATGTCGTTCGTCTACCTCATGTGTCTCCGTAAATGTCTCATTCCAAACCGCATCGTCCAATGAAGGGAAAAACGTATCCGCATTATCGAATTTCGCCTGAACCCGCGTAACGTAAATCCGATCCGCAAATGAAAGTGCCTGCTTATAAATCTCTCCTCCACCAATGATCATGATTTCCTTTTCCTCAGGCAGCGATTCACCCATCTCTATTGCGTTAGCCCATTTCAAATCCAACGCCTTTTCGGCCATTTTCAAAGCCTGCTCCCAATGGCTCGCCAATTCAAAACCTGGCAATACCTCAGCCCCTGATGTTAGTACGATGTTGGTCCTATTCTTCAATGGTTTACCCAAACTTTCCATCGTTTTTCTGCCCATAATCAACGCCTTTCCTTTCGTATGTTTGATAAACCAGGAAAAATCATCGGGTAAATGCCACAACAATGCGTTGCCAGCTCCCAATTCTAGGTTCTCGCCAACCGCAGCAATCATAGAAATAAGCATATCACAAATATACAATCCACAGCGCGTGGTTGTATCTTTGCGGGTTCATGAGCAGAATTGTAGCCATAGTAGGTCGTCCCAACGTAGGCAAGAGTACCCTTTTTAACCGATTAACCGGCGAATTCAAAGCCATAGTAGATGATTACAGTGGCGTTACCCGCGATAGACATTACGGATTTTCCGATTGGAATGGCATAGATTTCACCGTAATTGATACCGGTGGATTTGTACCTGAAAGCTCCGATACCTTTGAAGCCGCCATCCGCGACCAAGTGCATATTGCAATTCAGGAAGCCGCTGTCCTCATATTTGTTGTTGATGTGCAGACCGATGTCAACCCACTCGATGAAGACTTCGCCCATATTCTTCGCAAAAGCAAAAAACCCGTAGTCCTTTGCGTAAACAAGGTTGATAACGACCGCCTTCGCATGGAAACATCGTCGTTCTATAAACTAGGATTCGACCACTTTCATGAAGTTTCTTCCGCCAACGGATCAGGAACTGGTGAATTGCTCGATGAAGTTGCTTTGTTCTTAAAGGACGAAGAACCCGACCAACAGAATATTGAAGGATTGCCCCGCATCGCCATCGTTGGACGTCCTAACGTAGGAAAATCAAGTTTGATCAACGCACTGATCGGTGAAGATAGAAACATCGTTACAAGCATCGCTGGAACCACCCGTGACTCCATTGATACCCGCTATAAAGCTTACGGAAAAGAATTTGTACTTGTGGATACCGCAGGTATCAGACGTAAGAGCAAAGTAAGCGAGAATATCGAATTTTACTCGGTGATGCGCAGTTTACGTGCCCTTGAAAATGCCGATATCGTTGTCTTAGTCCTGGATGCAACACTAGGTATGGAAAGCCAAGATCTGACATTGTTTTGGATGGCTCACCGACAAGGAAAAGGGGTTGTTATTTTAGTAAATAAATGGGATTTGGTAGAAAAAGAATCGAATACCCACTTAGAATATACCGAGAATATCCGAAAGGAAATCGCACCATTTACAGACGTACCCGTTATGTACGTTTCAGCCCTTACCAAACAACGCGTATTCCAAGGTATGGAAACCGTATTGCAGGTTTATGAAAACCTCAGTATAAAAATCCCAACCCGCGCACTTAACGATTACATACTTCCAATTATGGAAGCCACTCCCCCACCAAGTAAAAAGGGCAAATTTGTTAAAATCAAATATGTGACTCAGTTACCGAGCAAGCGTGTTGCTTTTGCCTTGTTCTGCAACCTGCCGCAATACGTGGCTGAGAGCTATACCCGATTCCTGGAAAATAAAATGCGCGAGAAGTTCCCATTAACGGGCGTCCCAATCAGTTTGTTCTACCGTAAGAAATAATTTTTATCTCCCATGAGCAAAACCACGGACATTCGCGACCTAGATGTGTTGCAAATCACCGAGGCCTTAAAAGCCATGGGAGAACCAAGTTTTCGTGCCAAACAAATCTATCAATGGCTTTGGCAAAAAGGAGCGCGTAGCTTCGAAGAAATGACCAATCTCTCCAAGCCGTTGAGAGAAAAACTGGCCGAAGCTTTTACGTTTCATGTCGCCAAAATTCACACAGCCCAACATTCAAAAGACGGAACCATCAAAGTGGCCTTTGAACTCCACGATGGCAATAAAATCGAAGGCGTATTAATTCCAACCAGCAGCAGAACCACAGCATGCGTGAGTTCTCAAGTGGGTTGCTCCTTAGACTGTAAATTCTGCGCCACGGGCTACCTCAAACGCATGAGGAATCTCTCAGCTGCTGAGATCTTTGATCAAGTATGGATCATCAACGAATTGGCCGAAGAGCACCACGGAAAACGCCTAGATAACATCGTTTATATGGGGATGGGCGAGCCGCTGTTGAACTACGTGAATGTACTTCGCAGTGTTCAACTAATAACATCGCCCGAAGGGTTAGGAATGAGTCCACAACGTTTAACCATCTCTACCGCCGGCATCGCCAAGATGATTCAAAAATTGGCCGACGATGGCATTAAAACCAATCTGGCACTGAGTCTACACTCCGCCAACAACGAGAAAAGATCGGCTATCATGCCTATCAATGATAGCAACAATTTGGAGATGCTCGCTGATGCCCTCAATTACTGGTACGATAAAACTGGCATCCGCCCAACCCTCGAATACACTGTCATAGAAGGCGTAAACGATGGCCCAGAAGAAGAAAAGGAACTCGTCATTTTTGCCCGAAAATTCCCTTCAAAAATCAATCTGATCGAATACAATCCTATTTCCCTGGCCGATTATCAACCTACAGAAAGGTTAGACGCATTTGCCGCAGCCCTAGAAAAGCAAAAGTTAATCGTACACGTAAGACGCAGCCGGGGTAAAGACATCGATGCCGCTTGCGGTCAGCTTGCCAATCAACTCGCGTAAGTTTTACACCCTACATCATCGGCAGGGGGCATTATGAAGTCGCCGTTCTTATCTACAAGTCCGGGACTCTCTTAAAAATCCAATGAGTTAAACGTTCTTCACGAAATCACGGTGATGTGATTCTTCGTACAAGCGCTCCGTAGGCAAAGATCTAAAATACTCCCAAGTAATTCTCAAACCTTCCGCACGATCCACCTTTGGACCCCAATTCAAAATCGCCTTGGCTTTTGTAATGTCGGGCTGACGTTGCTTTGGATCATCCGTAGGCAAAGGCTTATAAATCACCTTCTGGTCGGTGCCAGTTAATTTGATAATCTCCTCCGCAAACTGACCGATAGTGATTTCATGGGGATTCCCAACGTTCACTGGATCAGAACAATCGCTTAATAGCAAACGGTAAATTCCTTCCACCAAATCATCTACATAACAGAAGCTACGAGTCTGACTGCCATCGCCAAATACAGTAAGGTCTTCACCGCGTAGGGCTTGTCCCATAAATGCTGGCAACACACGACCGTCGTTTAGACGCATTCGCGGTCCGTAGGTATTAAAAATGCGCACGATGCGGGTCTCTAATCCGTGAAAAGTATGATACGCCATGGTGATAGCCTCTTGAAAACGCTTGGCTTCATCGTA